>NZ_JBSFNE010000019.1:0-119915 GCF_053586935.1 Nonomuraea sp. NPDC003727 | reverse complement strand
GCGTCACTCCTGGTCGACGGAGCATCTCGATCTTCATCAGGTGCCGGATGGTCGAGGCCGGGCAGCGTGGCCCTTGCCGCTCGGGTTCTGGTTCCCCCCAGGTCGAATCCCGCTTTGACGGTTTGTGGGAAGGACGTCCGACAGCGATCGGTGCGCCCGTCCAGGCCCCATAATCGGTATGTGGAAGACACCCGGAACGCTCTCAGGGCCGACACGCTCGTGGCCACCGTCCGCGGCGTCCTCCCGTCGCTGACTCCCGCCGCCCAGACCGTGGCCAGGCTCATCCTCGAGGACCCCGCCACCGTCGCCCGTAGCACCATCACCGAGCTCTCGGCCGCCTCGGGCACCAGCGAGGCGACGATCGTCCGCACGGCGAGGCTCCTCGGGTTCGCCGGCTACCCGCAGCTCAGGCTGGCCCTGGCGGCCGCCGCCGCGCAGCCTGACCGGCTGGTCCCGGGCGACCTGGCCCCGGACGACCCGCTGTCGGAGGTCATCCTGAAGGTGTCCCGCGCGGAGTCCGAGGCGATCAACGACACCGTCGCCCAGCTCACCTCCGAACGGCTCGGCCTGGTCGTCGACGCCATCGTGGGCGCCCGCAGGATCGACTCCTACGGCGTGGGCGCCTCCGGCCTGGTCGCCGAGGACATGGCGCAGAAGCTCATGCGCATCGGCCTGTCCAGCCACGCCTTCCAGGACGCCCACCTGGCCCTGACCAGCGCCGTCCTGCTCAAGGAGGGCGACGTCGCGATCGGCATCAGCACCTCCGGCGAGACCCCCGACGTGCTGGAGCCGTTGCGGCTGGCGGGGGAGGCGGGGGCCACGACGGTCGCCATCACCAACAATCCGCGCTCGTCGCTGGCCGAGCTGGCCGAGCACGTGCTGATCTCGGCGGGCCGGGAGACCGAGTTCCGCCCCGGCGCGCTCGCCAGCAGGATCAGCCAGCTGCTCGTCGTCGACTGCGTGTTCGTGG
The DNA here is from genome assembly GCF_053586935.1 of Nonomuraea sp. NPDC003727. Lineage (NCBI taxonomy): Bacteria > Bacillati > Actinomycetota > Actinomycetes > Streptosporangiales > Streptosporangiaceae > Nonomuraea > Nonomuraea sp. NPDC003727. The sequence continues at coordinate 118,945 of NZ_JBSFNE010000019.1, read as the reverse complement.
GGGTGGCGCAGCGGACGTTCGACACCTCACAGGAGGCGCTGCAGAGCACCAGGCGCGCGGTCGCCGACTTCACCCGCAAGCGCTGACACAGCGATCGGGACCCCACCCGGGCGGGCGGGGTCCCGATGCGAGGGACCTACTGGAACGACACCGTGACGTCGTCGGCCTTGACGAACATCACCCGGTGCCCGAACTGGACCTGCAGGTACCGCGTCTTGCCGCGCACCACCGTGTGCGGCGCCGGGTCGAAGGTCACCGCCCGGTAGTACTCGGTGGCCGCGGGGCCGGCGAGCGTGTACTTCTCTCCCGCCGAGAACGTGTACTGCAGCGGCGTCACCGCCTGGTACGGGATCCCCGCCGGGTAGGCCTCCTTCTCGGGGTAGGCCCTGCCGTACACGGGGACGGTGGCCAGCCCCGGGCGGGGGGTCACGACGAACCCCATGGACGGCACCGCGGTCGGGTTGTCGGCGGGGTTGTGGAACCACGCCTTCTGCCCGAGGTACCAGATGGCCGTCCAGTCGCCCTGCCGGTCGGCCACGGCGTAGCGCTGGCCGGTCGTGGCGCGGGCGCTGTGGTCGTAGACGCTGTAGAGCGAGTCACCGGTGGGGTGCTTGCCGATGTCCTTGACCAGCGGCGCGTCGGCGCGCGGCTCGGTGCGCAGCCACACCGTGGAGGCGGGCAGCGGCGGGCACGCCGCCGACGGGTTCTTGCGGTCGCACCCGTAGAAGTACGGCTTGTTGGTCGCGAAGTCGGGCTTGATCATGATCGAGCCGGCCTTCGGCCCGCCGAACTGGTGCAGCGGGGCGCCCATGAGCTCGAAGTAGTGCGCCCAGTCCCAGAACGGTCCGGGGTCCTCGTGCATGCCCCGCACCGTGGTCGGCAGCGTGCCGGGCACGTTGTCGTGGCCGAGGATGTGCGCGCGGTCGAGCGGCACGCCGTGGCGCATGGCCAGGTAGCGCACGAGCTTGGCGGACGTGCGGTACATCGCCTCGGTGTACCAGGTGCTTCCCTCGGCGAGGAACCCTTCGTGCTCGATGCCGATGGACTTGGCGTTGATGTACCAGTTGCCCGCCTGCCAGCCGACGTCCTTGGTCTTGATCTGCTGGGCGATGTGACCGTCGCTCGACCTGACCGAGTAGTGCCAGCTACCGGGCCACGTGGGGTCCTGGTTCATCCTGACGGAGGGCGCCCAGTAGCCCTCCATGTCGTGGATGATGATGTAGTCGACCTTCTGGCTCTGCGGCCGGTCGGCCAGGTCGTAGTGCCCGTAGTCGTCGTCGGGCAGCTGCGCGTACGCCGCCGGGATCCACTCGCAGGAGATCGAGTTCGGGCACTCGACGCCGTCGCGGCGGGGCAGGGAGAGCCCGAGCTTGTCGAGCCACTCCACGATCTTGCCCAGTCCTGGCACGGGCTTGAGGGCGACCTGTTGCCCGTCGTCGGTCTTCCGCGTCATGCCCGAGGCGATCACCGAGTAGACCTCGTCGGCGAAGAACTTGGCCGCCTCGCGCTCGGTGGCGCCCGAGTAGCGGGCCACCGCGCCGTACCACTGCGCGGGGTCGTCGCTGAGCGGCGCCCCGAGCTGCTTCTGGTAGTCGGCGAGCAGGGCCGCGCCGCCGCGGATGTTGGCCGCGGGGTCGGTCCTGAGCGTCTCGTGCGACTCGCCGGTGAGCTCGGCCGCCTTCTCCATGGTCTTCAGCGAGGCGGGGATGTCGGCCGGGGCCGCGGGCGGCTCGGCGGGCAGGGCCAGCGGGCGGCTGTCGTCGCCGCGCGCGTCCTCCTCTCCCTCACCGTGGTGGTTGGCGCCGGTGAAGGCCGCCGCGTCCGTCAGGTGCATGGGGCCGAACCCCGCGTTGTTGCTCGGCTGGCCCGCGTGGGCGTCCCAGCGGGACTGCAGGTAGGACACGCCGAGCAGCACGCTCTCCGGCACCTGGTAGGCCTCGGCCGCCGCCGCGAACGCCTGCTGCCGGTCCTCCGGCGCTTCTGCCTGCGCGACCCCTGCGGGGATCAGTAGCGGTAAAAAGCACGCGACCGCCAACGCTCTGCGCATCGAAGACTCCTTGACTGGGGGGTCGTACCGGAGTCAGCGTCTCAACATTTTCCTTCCTCTAGAAGAGTATTGAGAAGATATTTTTCATAACTTCACCCGGTAGGGTGACCGCGCCATGGAACTCGTGATTCTCGGAGCCGGCCCGGCCGGCCTGGCCGCCGCCTGGCGCGCGGCCCTGCGCGGCGTGCGGGTCACCGTGCTGGAGCGCTCCGCTCAGGTGGGCGGTCTGTCGTCGAGCTTCGAGGTCGCCGGGATCAGAGTGGACCACGGCAGCCATCGCCTGCACCCCGCCACGCCGCCGAACCTGCTGGCCGACCTGCGCGGACTGCTCGGCGACGATCTCCAGATCAGGCCGCGCAACGGCAGGCTGCGCGTCGGCGACCGCTTCGTCGGCTTCCCGCTGCGGGCGGGCGAGCTGGCGCGGCGCCTGCCGTACCGGATGCTGGCCGGGATCGCGCGCGACGCGGTCGTCGCGCGCGGAGGGGACGACTCGTTCGCGGGGCTGCTGCGGGCGAGCCTGGGACCGACGCTTTACGGCGCCCTGTACGAGCCTTACGCGGTCAAGCTGTGGGGGTTGCCCGGCGAGGAGATCGACGCGGACCAGGCGCGCAAGCGGGTCACCGCCGACAGCCCCTGGAAGATCGCCCGTAGGGTGCTGCGCGGGTCGCCGACCGGGCAGGGAAAGATCTTCTTCTACCCGCGTCGCGGGTTCGGCCAGATCGTCGAGGCCATGGCCGAGGCGGCGGCAGCGGCGGGCGCCGACATCCGCCTCGGCACGGCCTGCCAGTCGCTCGTGCCGGGGCCCGCGGGCGTGACCGTGCACACCGACACCGGGCGGCTCGAGGCCGGGCACGTCTTCTCCACCATCCCCATGCCCGCCCTGGCGCGGCTGGTGACACCCGGCCCGCCCGCCGAGGTGACGGCGGCGGCGCGCAGGCTGGAGTTCAGGGCGATGGTGCTGGTCTACGCCGTGCACGAGGGCGGCCGCTGGTCACCGTACGACGCGCACTACCTGCCCGGCCCTGAGACGCCCGTGACCAGGATCTCCGAGCCCGCCAACTACCGCGTCAGCGCCGGCGACCCCGCCGGCCACACCGTGCTGTGCTTCGAGATCCCCTGCCAGGTCGGCGACGCCGTCTGGACCGCGGACTCCTACGAGGACCTGGTCAAGGACTGCCTCCACGCCGCGGGCCTGCCCCCGCTGCGGCTCGCGGGCGTGGAGGTCCGGCGGCTGCCACACGTCTATCCCGTCTACCGCAACGGCTACGCGGGCCACCTGGCCGGGCTCGACGCGTGGGCGGGGCAGGTGCCGCACGTCACCACGTTCGGCAGACTCGGCCTGTTCGCCCACGACAACACCCACCACGCGATGGCCATGGCCTACGACGCCGTCGCCGCGCTGACCCCGCACGGCTGGGACGCGGCCGCCTGGGCGGCGGCCCGCGCCCGTTTCGCCCATCACGTGGTGGAGGACTGACCCGTCAGCCGTTGGCGGCGTCCTCGAGTGCCTTGACGTCGATCTTCGACATCTTCAGCATGGCCTGCATGGCCCGCTCCGCCCTGGCCGGGTCGGGGTCGCTGAGCAGCTTGGGCAGCGCCTTGGGGATGATCTGCCAGGAGAGCCCGTACTTGTCCTTGAGCCACCCGCACTGGCTCTCCTCGCCGCCGTCGGCGATGAGCCTCGCCCACAGCTCGTCGACCTCGTCCTGCGACTCGCAGTCGACGTAGAGCGAGATCGCCTCGGTGAACCGGAACTGCGGGCCGCCGTTGAGCGCGAGGAAGCGCTGGCCCTCGAGCTCGAACGTCACCATCATCGGAGTGACCTCGACGATCCTGGAGTTGCCGAAGATGGAGACGTAGTGGTTGGCCGCCTCCTCCGCCTGGTTGTCGAACCAGAGGTAGGTGGTGATCTTCTGCATGATGTGCTCCTTTCCGTTGTCGTTATAGTCGCCAAGACCGACAGAACCGTTGTAGTGCCACGCTCACCGGTTTCGTGTGAAGGATTCACATGATCAGAGTCTTGATCGCGGAGGATGTGCGCATCCTGCGCGAGACGCTGGCCGCCGTCCTCGCGCTGGAGGACGACCTGGCCGTCGTGGCGGCCGTGGAGCGGGGCGACCAGGTCGTGCCCGCCGTGCTGGAGTCGCGGCCCGACGTGGCCGTGCTCGACATCGGGCTGCCCGAGCTCGACGGCCTGAGCGCGGCGGCCCTGCTCCGCGACCAGGCGCCCGCCTGCCGCACGGTGGTGCTCACCGGGTTCGCCAGGCCCGGCTACCTGCGCAGGGCGATGGCCTCGGGGGTCAGCGGGTTCGTGCTCAAGCACTCGCCGCCCGCCGACCTGGTCGACGCCATCAGGAAGGTGGTCAAGGGCGAGCAGGTGGTCGACCCCAAGCTCGCCGTCGCCGCCCTGCGCAAGGCCGACAACCCGTTGGCCGCCCGCGAGGTCGACGTGCTGCGGCTGGCCGCGACCGGCGCGCAGGCCGACGAGATCGCCGTACGGCTCTCGCTCAGCAGGGGCACGGTGCGCAACTACCTGTCGTCAGCGGTCATGAAGCTCAACGCCAGGAACAGGGTCGACGCCATCCGCATCGCCGCCGACGAGGGCTGGCTGTAGCGGCAGCTCCGCCACCAGCTCGAACCGGCCGGCCGCCCGACCGGCCCGCAGCCGCCCGCCCAGCGCGGCCACCCGCTCCTCGAGGTTGCCGATCCCGGCGCCGCCGTCCCGATCGGGTACGGCCGGCGCCACCCCGTCGTTGGCCAGGCGCAGCCGTACCAGCGGCGCCTCGTGCGTGATCTCCAGCGTGCAGCGGCGTGCCGCGCTGTGCCTGAGCACGTTGGTGACGCCCTCCCGCAGCACGGTCGCCAGCGTCGCGTCCACCTCCGTGGGCAGCCGCACGGGTGTGAAGGACCAGCTCACCTCGACGCCCGCCGCCTCCAGGACGGCCCGCGCGGACTCGGCCTCGGCCGCCAGCGAGATCTGTGTGCGCCCCGCGGCCACGGAGTCGAGGTCGGCCAGCACCTGGCGGGCCGCGTCGAGGCCGTCGGACAGCTGCCGCCCGGCCGCGGCGGGATCGCGCTCCAGCAGCCGGAAGGCCAGCTCCGCCTTGAGCACCACCACGGACAGGCCGTAGCCGAGCAGGTCGTGCAGGTCCCTGGCGAACCGCAGCCGCTCGCGCGCCACCTCGACCCTGGCCAGCTCGGCGCGGGCGGCCCGCAACTGGACGGTCAGCCTGGCCATCCGCCAGAGCGCGTAGACGACGACCGCCCGCTCGGTCAGGTAGACGACGCCATAGGCCACGTCGAGGCCGTTGCCGGCCAGGCCCGAGACCGTCAGGTGGAAGACGACGTCGCCGACCACCACCGCGCCCGCCCCGATCCACCGCAGCGGGCCGCGCAGCAGCACGACGACGGCGCCCGGCAGGAACGTCGTGACGTACCAGAGCTTGGCGCCCAGCACCAGCGTCGGCGCGTAGGCCAGCACCAGCATGGCCGCCAGCACCCACCGCCGGTGGCGCCCGTCCGACAGGCAGGTCCGCAGGTACAGGGCCACGAACGCGGCCAGCGCGGCGACGAACACCGCCAGCTGGAGCCCCGTCGGCCTGATCTGGAGGAGGTGGCGCACCTCATGAGGCACGATCATGAGCAGCAGGGTGACGACCACGAGCACGCGCACCACTCCGGCGGTCAGGTCGCCGGCCACCGCCCTGGCGGGCGCGCCGGCGCGGTGCGCGTGGGAGACGGACCTGACCTCGGTGAGCGCCGTTCGCGCCGTCGCGAGGCTCGACTCCAGCTCGGCGCGCGTCAGGCCGGGCCGGCGCAGGGCGGCGACGACGCGTTCGAGGCTCCCGCCGACCCGCGCGTTGAGCTCCTCGGCGAAGGTCAGCCGCTCGCGGGCGACCTCGGCGGCGGCCAGCTCCGCCCGGGTCGCGCCCAGGTCGACGATCAGGTCGTAGAGGCGGACCACGCCGTACAGCGCGACGCCGACGAAGGCGGCCTGCCCGACCACGAGGTAGAGCGCCTCGCTCACCGTGTCGCGCACGGTCGTCGCCGACCAGTACTGGGCGGCCAGCACCAGCGAGAACGCCGTCCACCGCGGCCACGGCCTCCTGACCAGCAGCAGGACGGCGGCCGCGAGGAAGCCGGTGTTGCCGTACCAGGTGCCGGCGAACCACACCAGCCCGGCCGCCGTCAGCACCGCCTGGACGGCCAGCGTCACCGGCCACCGGCGCGGCCTGCTCCCGTCGGTCCGCCGCACGCAGTTGCGCAGGTGCAGCGCCAGCAGGACGGCCAGCATCGCGAACGCGACGGCCTTCCGCGCGGGCGGGTCGGGGGAGTAGACGACGCCGATGACACCGCCGAAGGAGAAGCCCGCGCTGACCACCACGGCGACCAGCTGCGCCAGCCGTAACATCGCGCCTCCACTGTCACGTGTTCAGCTCACGATGCACCGCGGGGATCACCTTGCGAAGGTATTTGCCGAGTTTCACGAAAGATTCACCGCTTTGCCGGAAGGCGTAGCGGATGGGCACCTCGCGATAGACGAAGCCCTTGGCCAGCAGGTCGAGCGTGAGCACCTGGGCGTAGTTGTAGTCGTGGATCACCTCGGCGGCCGCGACGGCGGCCGGGGAGAAGGCGCGATAGCCGCTCTGGCCGTCGGTCAGGTCGCGCCGCCTGGTCAGCCAGCGCATCCACACGGTCAGCACCCTGTTGCCGAACCTGCGGTGCGGCAGCATCCGCTCGATGGTGCCGGCGAAGCGGGAGCCGACCACGTAGTCGGCCGCGCCGCTGAGGACGGGGGCGGCCAGCGACTCCAGGTCCTCGGGGAAGTACTCCAGGTCGGCGTCCAGGTAGACGGCCGCGGCCGGGCGCAGCCGCGCCGCCTCCGCCAGGCCGCGCCGTACCGCCGCGCCGAGACCCAGGTTGCGCGGCTGCGGCAGGACGACGGCGCCCGCCTCACGCGCGCGGGCGGCCGAGGCGTCGGTGGAGCCGTCGTCGATCACGAGGGTGACCAGGCTCCTGCCGGCGACGGCCGAGGGCAGCCTCCTGATCACCTCGCCGATCGTGGCCTCCTCGTCGAAGACGGGGATGAAGGCGACGACGGGCGCGTCGTCCGGCACGGGACACGGTGCCGGACGGGACGGCAGCCGGCGCGGGAGCCGGAGCCGGCCGAAGTAGCCGGGAGCGGGAACGCCCAGGGCGACGCCGCCCACGACGAGGGAGTAGGCGGTCTTCACCGCGTGCGTGAGCAGCGCGACGGCGAAGGCGGTCCCGCCGGGCACGGCCAGCGCCACCATGGCGGCGGTGGCCGCGGCCTCGTAGGAGCCGAACCCGCCGGGGGTGACCGCCACGGTCTGGGCGGCGATGGTGACGGCGGTGACGGCGACCGCGTCCGCGGCGGACAGGTCCGCACCCGCCAGCCTGGCGACCTCGTAGACGACGGCGGCCTCCAGCACCCAGGCGAGCGCCGCGCATCCGCACACCGCGATCGCCCGCAGCCACTCCACCCGGCCACGGACGCCCCCAGGCCCGCCGGTGCCAGGCGCCCCGGACGGTGCCGCCCGCGTCGCGGCGGCCCTGCGGTGGCGGGCGGCGAGCGCGAAGCCGGCGACCGTGGCGAGCGCCAGGACCGCGGCGACGGGCCACACCCACCACCCGGCGGCCGACGACACCAGCGCGGGCGCGGCGGCGACGGCCAGCAGGACGACGGCCAGCAGGTCCGCCGAGCGCGCCCCGACCGCGGAGGCGACCACCTGGGTGGGCGCCAGCGAGGTCCTGCGCAGCACGGAGGTCACCCGCAGCGCCTCGCCGAGCCGGAACGGCAGCACGTGGTTGCCCAGCAGCGACACGTGGATCGCCGCCCACGACTGCCCGAGCGGCAGCCCCGGCAGCACCAGGGTCCACGCCCACGAGCGCAGCACGAACGCCGCGCCGTACAGGAGGATCGCGGCGGCCAGGCCGAGCGGGTCGGCGAGCAGGGCGCGGGCGGCCCGGGCCAGCGCGGGACCCGAGACCACGTCCGCGAGGTACCAGACGGCCACGCAGAGCGCGACGACGCCGACGGCGCGGCGCAGGGCCTTGGGCATGACGTGCATCGGGATCCTTGGAGGTCAGGCGAAGTGAGGTTAGGCTACCTTTACCCTGCAAGGAGAAACGAGAGGCGGGGTAGCAGGTGACGTGCGTGGTGACCGGTTCCGCCGGATTCATCGGAAAGGCGCTGACCGAGACGCTGCTCGCGGCGGGCCACAAGGTGATCGGGATCGACAGGATCCCGCAGCCGTCCCGTCCCGGGCTGACCGTCCTGACGGCCGACCTGCTGGACGACGACGAGCTGGTCCGCGCCGCCCTGGAAGACGCCGACGCCGTCTACCACCTCGCCGGCCGCCCGGGGGTCCGCGACCACCGCCCCGGCGTCGAATGGCACCGCCACCGCGACAACGTGCTCGCCGCCGCCAGGGTGCTGGCCGTCGTGCCGCGCCGAGTGCCCGTGGTCGTCGCCTCCTCCAGCTCCGTGTACGGCGGAGCCCGCCACGGGCGGCCCAGCGCCGAGACCGACACACTGCGGCCGCTCGGCGGCTACGCGCGCAGCAAGGCCAGGCTCGAAGCGCTGTGCGCCGGGCGGCCGACCACGATCGTCCGGCCGTTCACGGTCGCGGGGGAGGGGCAGCGGCCCGACATGGCGCTGTCGATCTGGCTCGCGGCGGCCGTGGCCGGGCGCCCGCTACGGGTGCTCGGGTCACCGGAGCGCACCCGCGACGTCACCGACGTCCGGCAGGCCGCGCGTGCCCTCGTCGACCTGACCGGGATGCCCGGCGTGGTCAACCTCGGGACGGGGCGCGGGCACACGCTGCGCGCGATGGCGGCGGCCGTCGCGACGGTGACGGGAACGGACGTCGCGCTCGTCGTCGAGCCCGCGTCCGGAGCCGAGCCCCACGACTCGCTCGCCGACACGCGCCGGCTGCGGTCGCTGATCGGATGGACGCCCGAGACGGACCTGCTCGACGTGGTCCGGCGCCAGCACGCGACATCAGGGGAGCTGGTGGGCGCGGTATGAAGCCGCCGGTCCACCGCTCGCCCGACGGTCCCCGTCCGACCGCGACGGTCCCCGAAGGGACGCCCCCGCACCCCGGCGCGTCCGGCGGGGGCCGGATCGCCCTGCGGTGGGCGATCGCCGGGGTCGCGCTCCTCGCGGCCCTGGCGGCGCTGCTCGGCATCGGGGTGCGGGCCAGCTTCGGCGCGCACGTCGCCGTCGACGAGCCGCAGTACCTGCTCACCGCCCTGTCGATCTACGAGGACTTCGACCTCGACATCAGCGACGAGCTCGCCGCGTGCAGGTGGGTGCCCTGGGGCGGCGAGGTGCTGCCCGTGCAGACCGAGGTGCTCGAGGACGGCAGGCAGATCAGCCCGCACGACCCGCTCCTGCCGGTGCTGCTGGCCGTACCGATGGGGCTCGGCGGGTGGGTGGCGGCCAAGGTGACGCTCGCCCTGATGGCGGGCGCGCTGGCGGCGCTCACCCTGTGGACGGCGGTGCGCCGGTTCGGCGTGCCGTACCGGCCGGCGACGGCGGGGGTGGCACTGGCCTTCGCGAGCGCGCCCTTCGCGGTGTACGGCCAGCAGGTCTATCCGGAGCTGCCCGCGGCCCTGGCGACGGTCGCCGCCGTCGCGATCCTGACCGCCTGGCCCGCCCGGCCGGTGTCCGGCCCCGCGGCGGACCCGCGCCGGCCCCGGCCGTCGGCCCTGTGGGCGTTCGGCCTGGTCGTCACCGCCCTGCCGTGGCTGTCGGTGAAGTACGCCCCCGTGGCCGCCGTCATCGCCCTGCTCGGCCTGTGGCGCGCCAGGTCGAGGGCGCTGGCGGCCGGGTTCGCCCTGATGGGCGCCGCCTACCTGGTGATCCACCGGCTGGTCTGGGGCGGCTGGACCGTCTACGCCAGCGGCGACCACTTCCAGCAGTCGGGCGAGTTCGGCGTGATGGGGTTCGACCCCGACTACGCCGGCCGCGCCTTCCGCCTGCTCGGCCTGCTCGTCGACAGGGGTTACGGCCTGGCCGCCTGGCAGCCCGCCTGGCTGCTGCTCGTGCCCGCCGTCGTCTGCGCGCTGCGCGCCCCCCGGCGGCCGGTCCTGCTGCTCCCGCTGGCCGCCGCCTGGCTGACGGCGACGTTCGTGGCGCTGACCATGCACGGCTACTGGTGGCCGGGCCGCCAGCTCGTCGTCGCGCTCCCGCTCGCGCTGATCCTCGTCCTCGCCTACGTGGCCACAGCCTCCAGGCCGGTGAAGGCGCTGGCCGCGCTGCTCGGCGCGGCGGGCGTGCTCACCTACGGCCTGCTGGTGGCCGACGGCCTCGCCGGCCGCATCGCCTGGGTCTCCGGGTTCGAGGACGTCAGCTCCCCGATCTACCGGGCCGCCCGCCTCGTCCTGCCCGACTACCGGCAGGGCTGGGCGCTCTTCTGGCCCTACCACGTCGCGTGGCTGGTCCTCGTGCTCGCTCTGGCTCTCGCTCCGATCATCATGCTGAGAAGGAAAACTCATGTCACTCCGTAGGCTGGTCGCCACCCTGCTCGTCCCCCTGGCGATGCTCACCGCTTGCGGCGGTGAGAAGGGCTTCGACGACGACGCGCTGGTCGTCTACTCCGGTCGCAACGAGAACCTGGTCGGCCCGCTGCTGGAGAAGCTCGAGAAGGCCACCGGGCTCGACGTCCAGGTGCGCTACGGCGACAGCGCCGAGCTGGCCGCCCAGATCATGGAGGAGGGCGACCGCACCCGCGCCGACCTGTTCTTCTCCCAGGACGCCGGGGCGCTCGGCGCGCTGTCCAAGCACGGCCTGCTCGGCACGCTGCCGCAGGACCTGCTCGGCAAGGTCGACCCGAAGTACCGCTCGGCCGACGGCACGTGGGTGGGCGTGTCGGGACGGTCCCGGGTGATCGTCTACGACCCGCGCACGGTGCCCGCGCCGCCCAAGAGCGTGTTCGAGCTGACCGACCCCAAGTGGAAGGGCGCGATCGGCTGGGCGCCCACGAACGCCTCGTTCCAGGCATTCATCACCGCCATGCGGGTGCTCGACGGCGAGGACAAGACACGGCAGTGGCTGCAGGCCATGAAGGCCAACGGCACGCAGAGCTACCCGAACAACGTCGAGATCCTCAACGCGGTCGACGCGGGCACGCTGCGGCTCGGTCTCATCAACCACTACTACTGGTACGAGAAGGTCGCCGAGCGCGGGCAGAGCGGCGTGCCCTCCCGCCTGGCCTACCTGCCCGGCGGCGACCCCGGCGCGCTGATCAACGTGGCCGGCGTGGGCGTCCTGAAGAACGCCCAGCACGCCGACGCCGCGCGGAAGGCCGCCGCCTACCTGCTCGACGCCGACGCCCAGCGCTACTTCGCCGCGAAGACCAAGGAGTACCCGCTGATCGCGGGCGTGGAGGCGGAGCCGGGGCTGCCCAAGCTCGCCACCCTCAACGGGCCCGCGGTCGACCTCGGCAAGCTCGACTCGTTGGAGCAGACGCTCAAGCTGCTCCAGGACGTAGGCCTGGTCTAGGTGGCCCGTCACATCCCCGCAGCCCTGCTGGTCCCGGCGGCCGTCACCGCGGGCCTGTCCCTCGCGCCCGTGGCCTACCTCGTCGTGCGGGCCGTGGAGGGCGGGCTGCCCGCCTTCGCCGCCACGCTGTTCCGCTCGCGTACGGCCGAGCTGGCCGTGCGCAGCATCGGGCTGGCGGTCGTCGTCACCGCGTTGTGCGTGGTGCTGGGACTGTCGCTGGCCTGGCTCGTCGTGCGGACGGACCTGCCGGGGCGCAAGGTGTTCGGCGTGCTGGCGGCCCTGCCGCTGGCGGTGCCGTCGTACGTCGCGGCGTACACGTGGATCTCCCTCTTCCCGGAGATCTCGGGGTTCTGGGGGTCGGTGCTGGTGCTGACGCTCTGCTGCTATCCCTACGTCTACCTGCCCGCCACAGCCACGCTGAGCCGGATGGACCCGGCGATGGAGGAGGTGGCGCTGTCCCTCGGCAGGGGCCGCGCCCCCGTCGTCGTGCGCCAGCTGCGCCCCGCCGCGGCCGCGGGCGGGCTGCTCGTGGCGATGTACGTGCTCGCCGAGTTCGGCGCCGTCTCGATCATGCGCTTCGACGTCTTCACCACGCAGATCTACACCGCCTACCGCGCCTCCTTCAACCGCACGCCCGCCGCCGTGCTGGGCCTGCTGCTGGTGCTCATCACGCTGCTGATCGTGCTGGGCGAGGCGCGCTCGCGGGGCAAGGCGGCCTACGCGCTGCGCGGCGCCCCCGCCAGGCGGCGCACCACGGTGCGGATGACCCCCGTCGCCAGGGTCGCCGCGACGGGCTGGGCGGCGGCGGTGGCCGCGCTGGCCGTCGGGTTCCCGTTGGCGGGCATCGGCTACTGGCTCCTGGACGGCTCGTCGCGCGGCATCGACGCCGCCGACCTCGGCGAGTCGGTGGCCGCCACGCTCGGCGTCTCGGCGGCAGGGGCGCTGCTGACGGGGGCGCTGGCCGTGCCCGTGGGGATCATCGCGGCCAGGCACCGCACGTGGGCGGCCAGGTTCGTGGAACAGTCGTCCTACGTCGGGCACGCGCTGCCCGGCATCGTGATCGCGCTGTCGCTGGTGTTCTTCGCCGTCCGCTACGCCTATCCCCTCTACCAGCAGTGGCCGCTGCTCGTGCTGGCCTACGCGGTGCTGTTCATGCCGGCGGCCGTCGGTGCCGTACGGGCCTCGGTCGTGCAGTCGCCACCCGTGCTGGAGGAGGTCGCCCGCTCGCTCGGCCGCGGCCCGCTCGGCGCGGTCAGGTCGGTCACGCTGCCGCTGGCACTGCCCGGCGTGGCGGCGGGCACCGCGCTGGTCTTCCTGACCGCGATGAAAGAACTGCCCGCCACCCTGCTGCTGCGGCCCACCGGCATGGACACGCTGGCCACCCAGCTGTGGACACAGACCGGCTCAGGTTCGTACGGCGCCGCGGCCCCCTACGCCGCGCTGCTGATGCTGCTGGCGGCGGTGCCGGGATTCCTGCTCGGGAGGCGTGAGGCATGAGCGGACTGACCGTTTCGGGGATCGTGAAGGCGTTCGACGGCGCGCCGGTGCTCAGGGGCGCCTCGCTGTCGGTGCGGGAGGGCAGCTTCGCCGCCGTGCTCGGCCCGTCCGGATGCGGGAAGACGACCCTGCTGCGGATCGTCGCGGGCTTCGAACGCGCCGACGCGGGATCGGTCTCCCTGGGCGGGCGCGAGGTGACCGCGCTGCCGCCGGAGAAGCGGCGGGTGGGGATCGTGCCGCAGGAGGCGGCGCTGTTCCCGCACCTGTCCGTCGCGCGCAACGTCGGGTTCGGGCTCCCGCGCGGGGGCTCCAGGGCGGAGTGGTCGTCACGGGTCGAGGAGTGCCTCGAACTGGTGGGCCTGGCGGGGTACGGCTCCCGCATGCCGCACGAGCTGAGCGGCGGCCAGCAGCAGCGCGTCGCCCTGGCCCGTGCGCTCGCGCCGCGACCGGGGGTGGTCCTGCTCGACGAACCCTTCAACGCGCTGGACAGGTCGCTGCGCGGGGTCGTGCGCGACGAGGTCAGGTCGGCGGTGAAACGCGCGGGGGCGACGTGCGTCCTGGTCACGCACGACCAGGAGGAGGCGCTGTCCATGGCGGACGTGGTCGCGGTCATGCGCGACGGCCTCATCGTGCAGTCGGACACGCCCGCCGAGGTGTACGCGTCGCCCGTCGATCTCGGGGTGGCGACGTTCGTGGGCGAGGCGGTCGTGCTGGACGCGATCTCGTCGGGCGGGGTCGCCTCGTGCGCGCTGGGCCGGTTGCGGCAGCGGTCGAACGGGGTGGCGGGGGCGGGCTTCGTCGCCCTCCGCCCGGAACAGGTCACCCTGACGGCCGGTTCCGCCCTTCCGGCCGACGGGGCAGGAAACGGGCAGGCCGGCACCCCGGCGTCCGCGGCGCCGAGGGGGCGGGTGGCGCGGCTGGAGTTCTTCGGGCACGACGCCGCCGTCACCGTCACCATGGACGACGGCGTGGTGATCCGCGCCAGGACCAGAGGCGTCGCCGTCCACCAGGTGGGCGACATGGTCGAGGTCGGCGTCGACGGACCCGTGCTCTTCTTCCCCGCCGCCGGATAAGGTCGCCCCATGGGTGAGTTTGTACGCGTCGAGGTGTCCGGCCAGATCGCCACGATCAGGCTCGATCGTCCGAAGATGAACGCCCTCAACGGGCAGGTCCAGCGCGAGATCGCCGAGTGCGCCCGCGCCGTGGACTCAGACCAGGGCGTCCAGGCGGTGGTCCTGTACGGCGGGGAGCGGGTGTTCGCCGCCGGGGCCGACATCAAGGAGATGGCCGACATGTCCTACGCGGACATGGCGGCCCACTCCAAGACCCTCCAGGACTGCTTCACCGCCGTCACCCGCATCGGCAAGCCGGTCATCGCCGCGATCACCGGCTACGCGCTGGGCGGCGGCTGCGAGCTCGCCCTGTGCGCCGACTTCCGCGTGGCGGGCGAGGGCGCCAAGCTCGGCCAGCCCGAGATCCAGCTCGGCATCATCCCCGGCGCGGGCGGCACCCAGCGCCTTCCCCGCCTGATCGGCCCGGCCCGCGCCAAGGATCTGATCTTCAGCGGACGCCACGTCACCGCCGCCGAGGCCCTGTCCATCGGCCTGGTCGACAGGGTCGTCCCCGACGCCGAGGTCTACGAGGCCGCGCTGGCGTGGGCGGCCACGTTCGTCGGCGGGCCCGCGGTCGCCCTGCGGGCCGCCAAGCAGGCCGTGGACGCGGGGCTGGAGGTCGACCTGGACACCGGGCTCGAGGTGGAGCGGCTGCAGTTCTCCGGCCTGTTCGCCACGGAGGACGCGAAGACCGGCATGCGCGCCTTCGCCGAGAAGGCCAAGCCCACGTTCACCGGCCGCTGACCCTTCCATCCCGGGGGCTCGCCTTCGCGCCGAGCCCCCGGGCCCCGGCGACGCCGGCGGCCTTCCCCGCGACCCCCGGGAGCGGCGTGCCGGGGGTTGGTCACTCCTTGATGACGGCGTCGCGCGGGCCGTCGTACACCGTGTTGCGGTCGTAGCGCCGGTCGGTGACGAGCAGGCGGACCGCGTTCTTGCCGTTCTCCTGCGCCTCCCACACGATCCAGTCGTCACCCACGGGGGTGTCCTGCACGCGCAGGATTCCGACGAACGTCTGGCCGGGCTTGAAGAGCTTGATTTCTGGTCAATCTCCAGAATCCCGACAGGCCCGGGTGGCAGAGGGTTTGCCGCTATCGTGGCGTTTCATGATGCGCGTCCTTGTCCCCGCGCGGCTGAGGAAGGCCGTGCGCTCGTGGTTCGACTCCCGCTACATCTCGGTCGCCGACCACCGCCAGGACATCAAGGACGCGTTGTGGGAGGTCCAGACCCTCCGCAGGGAGGTGACGAGCCTCCAGGAGGAGGTGCGGCGCCTCAGGGCGGCCCCCGGGCCCGCCGGGCCGCGCCCCGACCCCAAGGTCGCGGAGAAGGCGGACGAGGCGCACCGGCTGGCGCTCGAGACCGCGCAGGCGCTCGACAAGGTGCTCCAGAACGAGGTGCTCGTCTGGCAGGCGATCGACGAGCTGAAGGAGCGCTCGTGCGCGTGAGCTGGAGCGGGGGAGAGCTGACGTTCCGGCTCGACCCCGAGGACGAGATCACCGGCAGCGCCGCCGACGGCCACCCGGTGAAGCTGGCCACCAACTCGTGCGAGATCAGGGGCGTGCCGGGCGACGCGCACGACGACCTGTGGGCGGTGGCCGCGTGGACCGTCGTCGCGCCGTGGACGCGCAGGCGGATCACCTTCGACCGGCCGATATCGCCGGAGCTGGCGCGCGTGCTGCACGACGGGTGGGGCGTCGAGGCCGGGCCCGTCGGCGGGACGCCGCGCGCGGCGGGCAGGACGCTGGCCATCTCCTACAGCGGCGGCGCCGACTCGGTCGCCGCCGCGACGATCTTCCCCGACGCCCCGTTCGTGCACTTCAGGCGGGTGCCGCACCAGCGGGTGCCGAACCGCTGGCCGCACTACCGGTCGGACGTGCTGGCCAGGCTCGCCGCGCAGACGGGCCGCGAGGTCACCACGGTCGAGTCCGACCTGGAGTTCACGCTGGCCGAGCCGCGGCCCGGCTACCCGGAGCACCACGCGGTCGCGGCGGGCGCGCTACTGCTCGCGGACGAGATGGACCTGGGCGGGCTCGCGTTCGGTTACGAGCTCGGCTCGCGGTGGCTGGGCGGCGACCGCTACCTGCTGCGCTTCACCCCCGACAACCCCATGTGGGCGCCGCACGGCGCGTGGGGGCGGCTGTTCGCGGCGGCGGGGGTGCCCATCGTGCTGCCCGTGGGCGGCGTCAGCGAGGCGGTCACGATGCGCATCGCGCTGGACTCGCCGCTGAAGGCGCAGGTCAGGTGGTGCCTGAGGGGCACCGGCGGGCCCTGCCGTACGTGCGGGAAGTGCCTGTACAAGGAGCTGATCCAGGCCGCGGTCGAGCGCCGCCCGATGGACACGCCGATCACCGCGAACCGTCCCGTGGCGCGCAAGTGGCAGGAGCCGCCGCCGTACGGCGGGCAGGAGATGATCGAGTACGGCTGCGCGCGCGTCCCCGGGATCGAGACGACGCCGTTCGCGAAGGCGGCCCACCACCTGCGGGCGACGGAGGAGTCGACGGCGTGGCTCGACCACTGCTACCGGCCGGCGGTCGAGGAGATCCCGCGGGCGTGGCGGGACCAGGTGGCGGACTTCATGGCGACGCGGGTCGGGTTCATGGACGCGGCGCAGGAGCGGCGGGTGGAGACGTGGGGCGCGTGACCGTCGGAGGAGCCGCACGGCTCCCTCATGAGAGGCACGCGGGCGGGCCCGGACCGGGCCGCGGGCGAGTGGAGGCGATGAGGTGAAGGTCTACCTGTCGGTCGACATGGAGGGCGTGACCGGGCTGACCGACCCGGAGGAGATGCACGCGGGCAAGCGCGGCTACGAACGCGGCTGCGAGCTCATGACCGCCGACGCCAACGCCGCCATCGAGGGCGCCTTCGCCGCGGGCGCCACCAGCGTGCTGGTCAACGACGCCCACGGCTCCACCAAGAACCTCCGGATCGACCTGCTCGACCCCCGCGCCACCCTCATCCGCGGCCCCGGCAAGTCGCAGCGCATGGCGCAGGGGCTCGACGCCTCGTTCGACGCCGCCATGTTCGTCGGCTACCACGCCCGCGCCGGGGTGCAGCACGGCGTGCTCAACCACACCTGGATGGGCAAGGAGATCCAGAACGTCTTCCTCAACGGCGAGCCGTGCGGCGAGACCCGGCTGGTCGCCGCCTGCGCGGGCTTCCACGGCGTGCCCGTCGTGCTGGTCGCGGGCGACGAGGCGGTCGGCGAGGAGGCCAGGGGCGTGCTCGGCGACGTGGAGACGGTCGCGGTGAAGAAGGGGATCGACAAGTTCTCCGCCGAACTGCTGCCGCCGAGCCTGGCCCAGGCGCGCATCCGTGAGGGCGCGGCCCGGGCGCTTGCCCGGTTGAGCGACTTCACGCCCTACGCGGCGGCCAGGCCGTACACGCTGGGTGTGGAGTGGAACTCCACGGCGATCGCGGCGGCCTGCGCGCTGGTTCCCGGGGTGAAGCAGGCGGGGCCGCGGGAGATCGAGTTCGTGACCGGCGACTTCACCGAGATCATGGCGTTGATGGGCCTGTTCGCGACGATCGGCGGGCAGGTGGCCTGCGGCAGCGGTCCGTATGGCTGACCGGGCGACGCTCACCAGGCGGGGCCTGCTGGTCGGGATCGGCGCGGCGGGCGGCGCGGGGGCGATGTACGCCGCCATGGGCGCGCTCGGGATGGCCCCCTCGGCGCAGGACAAGGCCTTCACCCCGCCCCGGCAGGGGGATTTCACGCTCAAGGGCAAGGGCGCCGGGTCCGTGGTCGTCCTCGGCGCGGGCGTCGCGGGCCTGACCGCCGCCTACGAGCTGGGCAAGGCGGGCTACGACTGCACCGTGCTGGAGGCGAGCGACCGGACGGGAGGCCGCAACCTCACCCTGCGCGGCGGCGACCGGCTCACTGAGCTGAACGGCCCCGCCCAGGACGTCCGCTTCGGCGAGGGCGTCTACTTCAACGCGGGGCCCGGCAGGATCGCGCCGTGGATGGTCACGATGGACTACTGCCGCGAGCTGGGCATCCCCGTCGAGACGTTCGTCAACACCAACGCCGCCGCCTACGTGCACACCAACGGGCGGACGGTCCGCAACAGGACCGCCCGCGCCGACATGTACGGCTACATCGCGGAACTGCTGGCCAAGGCCACCCACCAGGGCACGCTCGACCGCAGGCTCACCGAGGACGACCAGGAGCGCCTGCTGGAGTTCCTGCGCAGGTTCGGCGACCTGGGGCCCAAGCTGTCCTACGAGGGTTCGGAGCGCCGCGGCTTCACCCGGTACCCGGGCATGGACGGCGGGACGGCGATCGCCGGGCCCGTGTCCGTCCACGACGTCCTGGCGGCGGGTGTCGGCCGGGCGATCACCAACGACTTCGGCTACGACCAGGCGACGCCGATGTTCCAGCCGGTCGGCGGCATGGACGCGATCGTCGTCAAGCTGGTGGCGGCCGTCGGCCGCGACCGCATCAGGACCGGCGCGAGAGTCACCGCGATCACGAACCAGGACCACGGCGTCACCGTCACCTGGGACGGCGGCGAGCTCACCGCCGACTTCTGCGTGGCCACCCTCCCACCGCACGTGCTGGCCAAGATTTCCCACAACCTTGGGGCAAACGTTACGAGTGCCCTCAAGACCCCCGTTCCGGTCGCCGCCGGCAAGATCGGACTGGAGTACGGCAGGCGCTGGTGGGAGCTGGAGGACCGCATCTACGGCGGCGTCACCGAGACCGACCTCGACATCACCCACATCTGGTATCCGTCGCACGACTACCACGCCCAGCGCGGACTGCTCGTCGGCTACTACAACGCCGACGAGGCCGCGCACCTGTACGGCGCGCTGACCCCCGAGGACCGCAGGCGCCGCGCGCTCACCCAGGGCAAGAAGATCCACGGCGAGAAGTACCGGGCGGACCTGCTGTCGAGCGTCTCCATCGCCTGGGAGCGCCAGCCGCACCTGCAGGGCGGGTGGGTTCGCTGGCCATCCTTTGATTCGTCCTTCACTCTCCTGCAACGTCCGTCTGGAAGGGTTTACTTTGCGGGTGACTGGCTCACTCATCTGGTGGCCTGGCAGGCAGGCGCCATGGAGTCGGCCAGGAGCGCCGTGACCCAGCTCCATCAGCGGGCCGCCGCGTCCGCGTGAGGCGTAGGGTCCTGGTCATGACATTGCACTGGGTTTCCGCGCTCGATCGGCTCGATCTGCTCGCCGAACCGGTGGCGCTGGCCGTACGTCACATGGAGGAGGAGGTGCGCGTGGCCGAGATCGACCCTGACCTGGCCGACACGGCGGCCTTCTGCGAAACCTACGGTGTGGCGATGGACGCGTCGGCCAACTGCGTGGTGGTGGCCGCCAGGCGCGGCGGCGAGGTGCGCTACGCCGCCTGCATGGTGCTGGCCACGACACGAGCCGACGTCAACGGTGTGGTGCGCAAACACCTCGACGCGCGCAAGGCCAGCTTCGCGCCGATGGACGACGCCGTCTCGCTGACCGGCATGGAGTACGGCGGCATCACCCCGCTCGGTCTGCCCGACGACTGGCCGATCCTGGTCGACGCCCGGGTGGCCGCGCATCCCGACGTGGTCATCGGCAGCGGGGTGCGGCACTCGAAGCTCGCCCTGCCGGGGGCGGCGCTGGCGGGGTTGAAGACCGCGGAGGTCCTGGATCTGGCGAATTGAGACTGAGGCGATACCGATGATTGGGAAACCCATGGGGGCGTGTCAGACGTTACACCTGCGTGGGAATGTGACCTCGAGGTTCATCTCTGGGGCGGGGTTTGAGCCGATATGGTGCTTCTGCCATGAACGATGACCGACTAGGCCCTTACCGGCTGCTCAGGCGGCTCGGCGAAGGCGGAATGGGCGTTGTCCACCTCGCTGTCGACCCGCAGGGGCGGCAGGTGGCGGTCAAGGTCCTGCGCGCGGAGGTCGCCGGCGACGACGTCGCCAGGCGGCGGCTCTCGCGCGAGGTCGACACGATGCGGCGGGTGCGCAGCAAGTACATCGCCGAGGTGCTCGACGCCGACGTGACAGGTCACCGGCCCTACATCGTGACCCGCTACGTGCCCGGACGTCCCCTCGACGAGGTCGTCAAGCAGGACGGACCGCTGGAGCTGCCGGCACTGGTCAAGGTCGCGCACGGGGTGGCCTCCGCGCTGGCCGCCGTCCACTCCGTCGGCGTGATCCACCGTGACCTCAAGCCGGGCAACGTGCTGATCCTCGACGGCGACCCCGTTCTCATCGACTTCGGCATCGCCCAGGCGGTCGACGCGACCAGGCTGACGCAGACCGGCATGTTCATCGGCACGCCCGGTTACCTCGCGCCCGAGATCATCGAGGGCCAGGAGGCGGGCCCCGAGGTCGACATCCACGCGTGGGCCGGCACCGTGCTGTTCGGCGCCACCGGCCAGCCGCCCTTCGGCAAGGGCACGCTGGAGATGATCTTCTACAACATCACGGCGGGCAAGGCCGAGGTGTCGGCGGCGCCGCGCGAGCTGCAGCCGATGCTCAAGGCGGCCTTCCAACGCAACCCCGCCAAGCGGCCCAAGGCCGCGGAGCTGGCGGAGCAGACCGCGAGGCTGCTGTCAGGGCTGTCGGCGCCGGCCAGGACGCCCGACGAGCTCTCCACCATGCCGGAGTCCGGCAGGCAGGGTTCCCGGCAGGTCACCGACCCGGCCGACGTGCCGACCCCCGCGATCCCGCCCGCGCGCCCGCCGCTCGGGACCTCTTCCGGGCCGCACGGTGCGCCCGCCCCCGGCAGCCAGGAGTTCGTCTCGCTGCTGGGCAACCAGGGCGGCGCGCCGCCCGCCGCCGGTCAGGGCCGGCAGGCCCCGCCGGGCGTCCAGGGCCGGCCGCCGGGCGCGCAGGGCCCCGCCGCGGGCGGCCGGCAGCACGGCGGCGGCGACCACGCCCCGCAGGTGCACCCGCAGGGCGGCAGGCAGCAGGGCCCGCAGCCGACGCAGCCGCCCGGCCTGCCCGGACAGGGCCAGGTCCCGGGGCAGGGTGCGCAGGGTCAGGTCGCTCAGGGACAGGGTCAGGGGCCCGGTTCGCGCGGGCAGGGCCAGGTCCCTGGGCAGGGTGCTCAGGGGCAGGGCACTCAGGGGCAGGGCACTCAGGGGCAGGGTGCTCAGGGTCAGGGGCCGCAGGGCGAGCCCACCACGACGGGCGGCGACCCGTGGCCGACGCGGCGCGTGAGCCCCGAGGAGCTGCGCCAGATGCGTGAGGAGGCCGCGGCGCACCCGTGGGACGCGCCGACCCGCGCGGCCACCGACCCGCCCGCCAGCCGTCCCTGGCCGGTGTCCGGCCAGCCCGACCATCACGCTTCGCCTCCCGGCCACGGAACGGCCCAGCCGCCCGCCGGCCAGGGTGGTGGCCACCCCGCGGGCGGCTTCCAGCAGGGAGCGGGGACGTTCCCGCCGGCCGGCGGCCAGGGCGCGCAGGGTGGCCGATCCGGCTACCAGGGCGTGCCCCCGCAGGCTCCGCCGTACCCGCACCGGGACGGCGACATCCCCACCCGCAGGGTCCGCACCGACTCGCCGGACTTCCCCTCCCCGTACGGCCAGCCGTACCAGGGGACGCCGCAGCAGGGCCAGCAGCAAGGCCACCAGCAGGGCCACCAGGCGCCGCAGGATCCGGAGACGTGGCGCGAGCCGCGCATCCCCGGCTCGCGTCCAGGAGCGGCGTTGCAGCGCTCCAAGGCGTACGGCGTCGCCGGCGCCATGCTGCTGGTCATCATGATCGTGCTGGCGGTCCTGGCTCCCGTGGTGATGACCGCGGTGGTGCTGCCGTGCGTCGTGCTGCTGCGCGCGGCCGACCTGGCCCAGCCGCAGCTCAACGCCAGACGGCCGACCGGCGCCGCGGCGGCCGACGTGATCAGGGTGTTCGGCCAGCCCGCCGCGCTGCTGAAGTCGATCGGCATCACGATCGCGCTCGTGCCGTACGCGCTCATCCTCGGCCTGCCCGTGACGCTGCTGCTGACCGTGCTGACCTGGATGCCGTTGCCCAACGCGCTGGCCTGGGGCGCGGCGATCGCGCTGTGGACCGTGTGCGCGGGTCCCGGGGTCGAGTCTCCCGGACGGCAGATGCGCAGGACGCTCGCGTCCCTGGTTCCGTCGCGTACGGTGGCCATGGGGGTCGCGGGCGTGCTCGCGGTCGGAGCCGCGCTCTCGCTGGTCCTGGCGCTCGGCACGGTGCCGAACTCAGGCAGGCAGGCGGTGTGGTCGCCGGTCGGCGTGAGTCCGGTCACGGACAGGCTTCAGGACCTCAGGGGGAAGGCGGAGCAAGGAGGGGGATGAGTAGATGAGCACCGGCAACACCCAGGCGCCCGAGCGTCTCGGACCCTACCGGCTCGTCAGGAAGATCGGCGAGGGGGGCATGGGGGTTGTCCACCTCGGGATCGACGAGGAAGGGCGCGAGGTCGCCATCAAGGTGCTGCACCCCCACGTGGCCGCCGACCTCAAGGCTCGCGACAGGCTGACCCGCGAGGTCGAGACCATGCGCAGGGTGCGCAGCAGGAACGTGGCCGAGGTGCTCGACGCCGAGCTGGTCGGGGGCCAGCCGTACGTCGTGACCAGGTTCGCGCCGGGGCGCACCCTCGAGGAGACGGTGCTCACCGACGGGCCGCTGCCCGCCCAGGAGCTCATCAGGCTGGCCCAGGGGCTGTGCACGGCCCTGGTGGCCATCCACGCGGCCGACGTCATCCACCGCGACTTCAAGCCGTCCAACGTCATGCTGGTCGACGGCGAGCCGCTGGTCATCGACTTCGGCATCGCGCACCTGGTCAACGCGACCAGGCTCACGCAGACCGGGATGTTCGTCGGCACGCCCGGCTATCTCGCCCCCGAGATCATCCGCGACTCGGAGATCACCCAGGCCGCCGACGTGCACGCGCTGGCCTCCACGGTGTTCTTCGCGGCCGTGGGGGCGCCGCCGTTCGGCACCGGCACGTTCGAGGTCGTCTGCTTCAACATCATGGAAGGCAGGGCGCAGCTCGACAAGGCCCCGGCGTGGCTGCGCGGCTGGCTGTCCAGGGCGCTGTCGGTCGACCCGCAGGCGCGGCCGAGCGCGCAGGACCTGCTGCGGATGGCGCGGCAGCTCGACCCGACGGTGACCAGCTTCCACGAGACGCCGCCGAACGGCACGCGGACGCTGGAGCAGCCGCCCAGGACCAGGACGTTCGAGCGCGACGACAGCTACTCCGACCTGCTGCCGCCGGTGGAGTACGCCCAGCCGCCCAGGCCCGAGCCGAAGCCCCGCAAGGAGCCGAAGCCGCGCGACGAGCAGCGACGGCGCGAGCCGGCCACGCCGCCGCCGTACGTGCCCGCGAACGTGCCGCCGTACCGGCCGGCCGCGCCGTACCCCGACCAGCGTGTGGCCGGCTATCCACCACCGCCGGAGCAGGCGGCGGTCAGGCCGTACACGCCGCCGCCGCCGGCCGCCGCCCGCCCCTACACGCCGCCGCCCGCCGCGCGGCCGAAGTACCGCGTCGGGCACCCGCTCATCGCGGCGTTGCTGCTGACCCTGCTGGTCGCGCTCGCGGTCATGATGCCGGTGATGGTGGGGGCGGCCGCCGTGGTGATCGCGCTGGTGCTGCGCGTGGGCGAGTACCTGTTCGGCGACCACGTGGCCCGCCGCCAGCTGCGCGGCAGCAGCGCGGCCGACCCGGCGCTGATCCTGCTCGGCACCCCGTGGGCGCTGATCAAGTCGGCGTTGATGTCGCTGGTGCAGGTGCCTCTGTCGATCCTGTGGGGCGTGTGCGTGTGGGGCGTGCTGAACTACGGGCTGAAGGTCGAGAGCGACCAGGCGGTGGCCTACGCCGCGGGCGCCTTCGCCGCCGGCCTGTTCGTGCTGCCGGGCGGGGGAGCGCCGCGCAAGGCGGTCACCCGCACGCTGACCGGCGTCATCCGCAGCCCGGGGGCCGGGCTGGTGGTGGCCATCACGGTCGGCACCGCGGCCCTGCTCGCGGTGATGTTCGCGATGGGCCAGGAGCCCACCTGGTATCCGTGGGAGCAGCCCTCCGACGTGGTCAGGGAACTGACCCGCAGCGCCCAGGAGAGCGTGACGGGGCTCATCACGGGGCTCATCGACTCGCTCATGACCAGCCTGGGGCTCGGCTTCCTGTCACCCTGGTCATAACGTGGTCTCCCGCCTCCGCTCGGGGCACTATGGAGACATGAGCGAGCCGGACGGTGAGCACCTTGGCCCCTACCGACTGCTGTCCACCCTGGGCTCCGGCGGCTTCGGGGAGGTGCATCTCGCGCTCGACCCCGAGGGGCGCACGGTCGCCGTCAAGCTCCTGCACCCGCATGTCGCCGCCGACGCCTCGGCGCTGACCAGGCTGGAGCGCGAGGTCGAGACCATGCGGCTGGTCGAGGGGCCGTGCGTGGCCGAGGTGCTCGACGCCTCGCTCGGCGGCGACCGGCCGTACCTGGTGACGCGGTACGTGCAGGGGCGGCCGCTCAGCGTCGTCCCGGTGCCCGTGGCCGACCTGCGGCGCCTGGCGAAGGGGCTGGCGCAGGCCCTGCTGGCCATGCACGAGGCGGGCGTGGTGCACCGCGATCTCAAACCGGCCAACGTGATGATGGCCGACGGCGACCCCGTCGTGATCGACTTCGGCATCGCCTCGGCGCTCGACTCCCTGTCGGTCACCGCCTCGGGCGCGGTCATCGGCACGCCCGGCTACCTGGCGCCCGAGGTGCTGGAGGGGCAGGAGGCGGGCGCGCCCGCCGACGTGTTCTCCTTCGCCGCCACGCTGGCCTACGCGGCCACGGGGCGCCAGCCGTACGGGACGGGGCCGCTGTCGGCCATCGCCTACCGGGTGGTCCACCACGAGCCGGACCTGGAGGGGGTGCCGGCCTGGCTGGAGCCGCTGCTGGGCGAGTGCCTGCAGCGCGATCCCGAGGCGCGGCCGACGGCCGCGCGGATCTGCGCGCTGCTGGGCGCGGACCTGCCCGCCCGGGGCCGGCACGGCGTCACCGGCGCCGGTACGGCACGCCGCCGTCCCGCGCTGAGCGAGAGCCAGGAGCCGGCGGCGCTGCTCGACGCGTCGGGCGGCGGCTTCTTCTCGCGGGGCAGGCGTCGGCAGGGGCCGGGGCCCGCCCGGCCGGTCGAGCCCGGCGTGCACGACCTGTCCACCCGCGAGTGGCGGCCGGGCGCCGACCGGCACCGCAGGCCGCCCGAGGAGGCCAGGGCCCTGCACAGGGAGAAGATCCGCAGGAGGTGGGTGATCGGGTCAGGGGTGTTCGCCGCGCTGCTCGCGGCGGCCGCGCGCACCCCGCTGCCCGAGGTCTCGCTGCTGTTGCTGGCCTCCTACGCGCTGGTCGTGGTCGCCGACGCGGGGGTGGCCCTGCTGTCGCGCGGGCTGTTCAGGACCAGGCGCATGGTGACGGACCTCACGTCCGTGGCCGGCGTGGCGGTTCTGTGGCTGGCGCTGAGCAGCTTCTTCAGCCCGGCGACGCTGGCCCTCTTCGCCGTGACCGCGCTGGTCGTGGGCGTGGTCTTCCTTCTCAACGCCTGATCGGTCCTTCGGGCGGGGGCCACGGCGGGCTTCCGGAACAAAGTTCGGTAGGGTGGGGCGAACTGCGGGTTTGCGTCAAATCTACCCGTGGGTAACATGACCACCCGAGGGGCCGTGCAGCTGGCGCCCCGGGCAGTCTGGCAGTCTGGACAGCACCCATCCGAGCATGCGATTACGGGAGGTCGGCCACCGGCCATGAACATCGTCGTCTGCGTGAAGCAGGTCCCCGACACGGCGACCGAGCGCAAGCTCCGGTCTGATGACAAGACGCTCGACCGTGACGCCGCCGACGGCGTCGTCAACGAGCTTGACGAGTACGCGGTCGAGGAGGCCCTGAAGCTCAAGGAGGCCCACGGCGGTGAGGTGACCGTTCTCACCATGGGTCCCGGCAAGGCCACCGAGACCATCCGCAAGGCCCTGGCCATGGGCGCGGACAGGGCGGTTCATCTCAGCGACGACGCCCTGCACGGCTCGGACGCGCTCTCGACCTCCTACGCGATGGCCCAGACGCTGAAGAAGATCGGCTTCGACCTGGTCATCCTCGGCTCCGAGTCGACCGACGCCCGTACCGGCGTGCTCGCCGCCATGCTGGCCGAGCGCCTCGGTGTCGCCCAGCTCACGCTGGCCAACAAGGTGGACGTCGAGGGCTCCTCGATCTCCGTCCAGCGCCTGACCGACTACGGCTACGACAAGGTCGAGGCCACCCTGCCCGCCGTCGTCTCCGTGGTCGAGAAGATCAACGAGCCGCGCTACCCGTCCTTCAAGGGCATCATGGCGGCCAAGAAGAAGCCGGTCGCCGCGATGGGCGTGGCCGACGCCGAGATCGACCCGGCGCAGGTCGGGCTCGGTGCCGCCTGGTCCGAGGTCGTCGACTTCGCCGCCGCTCCTCCGCGCGCGGCCGGCACGATCGTCAAGGACGAGGGCGACGGTGGCGTGAAGGCCGCCGACTTCCTCGCGTCCAAGAAGTTCATCTGAGAACGGGGGTTTTGCTGATATGTCGGAGATTCTCGTTCTCGTCGAGCAGGTCGACGGCGAGGTCAAGAAGGTCACGCTGGAGCTGCTGACCCTGGCCCGCTCGCTCGGCGCCCCGTCGGCGGTCTGGGCCGGCCCCGGCTTCACCGCCGACGCCAAGGCCAAGCTGGCCGAGTACGGCGCGGAGAAGATCTACGTCGCGGGCTCCGCCGACGTGGTCGACTACGTCGTCGCGCCCAAGGCCGAGCTGCTCGCCCAGCTCGTCGGCGCGGCCTCGCCCGCCGCCGTCCTCGTCGCCGCCACGGCCGAGGGCAAGGAGGTCGCGGGCCGCCTGGCCGTCAAGACCGACTCGGGTGTCATCACCGACGCGGTCGGCGTCGGCGAGGGCCTCGTCGCCGACCAGTCCATCTTCGGTGGCGGCGTCAACGTCCAGTCGCGGGTCACCAAGGGCACGCCGATCATCGCGGTCCGCCCCAACTCCACCACGCCGTCCCCGGCCCCCGCCGCGGGCGCCGAGGAGGAGGTGTCCGTCACGCTCTCCGACGCCGCCAAGGCCTCGAAGATCGTCGACAGGGTCAAGCAGGAGAAGGGCGCCCGCCCCGAGCTGACCGAGGCGGCGATCGTCGTCTCCGGCGGCCGTGGAGTCGGCTCGGCGGAGAACTTCTCGGTCATCGAGAACCTCGCCGACGCCCTCGGCGCGGCCGTCGGCGCCTCCCGCGCCGCCACGGACGCCGGGTGGTACCCGCACCAGTTCCAGGTGGGCCAGACGGGCAAGACCGTCTCGCCGCAGCTGTACATCGCCGCCGGCATCTCCGGCGCGATCCAGCACCGGGCCGGCATGCAGACCGCGAAGACCATCATCGCGATCAACAAGGACCCGGAGGCGCCGATCTTCGAGCTGGCGGACTTCGGTGTCGTGGGCGACCTGCACCAGGTCGTCCCGCAGCTCGCCGACGAGATCGGCAAGCGCAAGTAGGTCCATGCCGAAGGCGGCGGCTCCCCTGGGGGCCGCCGCCTTCGCGTTCCTATCGCAGGGCCGCCCTGATGCGGTCGGCCAGCTCCCTCGCCTGCTCCTGGCTCCACGGAATGAGGCCGTTCTCGCTCATGAGGGCGTGAAACTGCTGCTCGTGGTACGGCGTGCCGGGCGGGAGCGGCGCCACGTGCCAGTGCAGGTGCGCGTTGCCCTGCTGGCTGCCCAGCGTGAGCAGGTAGGTCCGCTCCGACGGCACGACCGCCTCGACGGCCAGAGCCACCCGGCGCACCACGGCCATCAGGGCCAGGTAGGCGGCCTCGTCCAGGTCGCGCACGGCGTGCTCGAGGTGCGCCTTGGGGGAGACGAGGGTGTAGCCCGGCATGGTCGGGTACCTGGCCAGGAAGGCCAGGTGCGCGTCGTCCTCGTAGAGGATCTCCTCCAGGGCGTGCGCGGGATCGCCGGCCACGATCGCGCAGATGAAGCAGGGGCCGGTTCTGGTGCGCTCGACATAGGCGTCCAGATCCATGCGCTCGGTGCGGTTCATGATCCTTTTTCCCCTGCCGAAGGGTCCCGCGTCCAGCGGACGGCACCGCGCGCCTGGTTTCCGCGTGCGCGGGTTCTGCGGGCGGCGGTGGTGCGTGGCGGAGGGGGCATGGCGGGGAGCCCCGGGAGGCGGGGCGCACGCCGTTCGGGAGGACGGGCGGGCGTCCCGCCGGGAGGTCAGGCGGCGAGCTCGGCGGGCTCGCGTCGCTCGACCGGGGCGATCGTGATGACCTCGGGCTCGGCGCGGGGCAGGAGGCGGGCGGCCACCGTGATGAGCAGGCCGAGCGCCACGGCGATGCCCAGCGCGGTCCGCAGCGAGGTGATGTCGCTGAGGAAGCCGATCACCACGGGGCCGAGCAGCAGGCCCGCGTACCCCATGGCGCCGGCCTGGGCGATGGCGGGACCGGGGTTGTCGGTCGAGGTGCCGGCCAGCGAGAGCGTCATCGGGGAGATCGTCGCCACGCCGAGGCCCACGAAGAACATGGTGAGCACGGCGATCAGCGGCGTGGCGGCGGTCAGCACGATCGCGAACGTCGCGGCCGTGGCCAGGCCCGAGACGGTCATGATGCCCCGCACGCCGAAGCGGGTGCGCAGCCTGTCGCCGCCGAGCCTGGCGACCAGCATGCCGATCTCGAAGATCGGGTAGCCGAGGGCGGCGACCGCCTCGGTGGCGCCCAGCTCGTTACGCATGAACAGGCCGTTCCAGTCGGCGACCGTGCCCTCGACCATGAACGCGAAGAACATGATCGCGCCCAGCAGGTAGACGATCGGCGGCATCCGCCTGCGCGCCCTGGTGGCAGTCCCGGTCACGGGGGCCTCGGGCAGGTAGGTGCGTCCGGTGATCATGATCAGCGGGAGCGAGACGAGGGCGACGAGGGCGAGGTTGGCGGTGAAGGACAGGCCCAGGGCGATCGACAGGCTGCCGACGCCGCCCGCGGAGATCGCGCCGACGCACCAGCCCGCGTGCATGCCGTTCATCAGCGGCCTGCCGTAGGCCTGCTCGACCGTGGAGCCCTGGGCGTTCATCGCGATGTCGACCGTGCCGAACGCCAGACCGAACACCGCGACCGCGACCAGCAGCGACGGCAGGTTGGGCGCGCAGGCGACGCCGAGGAGCGACAGTGCCGTGGCAGGGCCGCCGACCCGCAACACCGTCCTGCTGCCCACGCGGTTCATGATCCCGCGCATCGCCTGCATGGTGATGAGCGCGCCCAGACCCCACACGAGCAGGATCACGCCGATCGTCGCCTCGGACAGGCCGAGTTTGTCGGTCAGCGCCGGGATGCGCACCGTCATCGTGCCCACCATGAAGCCAGCAAGGACAAAAGTGAGGATCGACCCAAAACGGGCAGTCCTCAGGTCGCGGGTCATCGTCAACACCTCTCAGGGTCGTCACATCGCACGCCGGCGCGCACGCGGGCGTCGTGGGGAAAACGGGTTGGGAAATGGGGGGGGATGGGGAGAATGGGTGGCGCGACGGGGGCGCGCTACAGCAGGGCGAGCAGGCGGGCCTCGAGGGCCCGTAGGTCGCTCTCGGAGTTGAGGGCGGGGTCGTGGCTCGCCACGTCCCACAGGCCCTCACACGCCAGCCGTACGATCTGGGAAGCCACGGGGTCGGGCTCGTCGGCCAGCCCCTCGCGGTGCCACCTGGCCATGGCGTCGCGCAGCGGCGCGAGCAGGTACAGGTTGCCGGAGGCGCTCGTCACGACCGCCCATCGTCGCAGCCGGCCCGTGCGGACGGCCGCCAGCGTGGCACCCAGGTACCGTTTGGTGTAGGTGTCGTACGGCTGCGCCGCCACCAGGTCGTCGAACTCCGCGATGAGCCGCTCGACCATGCCCTTGATGAGGGCTTCCTTGCTGTTGAAGTGGTAGAGAAGTCCGCCCTTGCTCACGCCGGCCCGCTCGGCGACGGCGGAGAGGGTGAGCGCGGCCGAGCCCTGGTCGCAGAGGAGCTCCTCCGCGGCATCCAGCAACTCGTCACGCCTCATGGTTCTACTGTACCGTCCGGACGGTACAGTTGCAAACGAGATACCCTGAGCGGGTGAGCCCGGCCTACCTAGATCACGCGGCGACCACTCCGATGCTCCCCGAGGCCATCGAGGCGATGACCCGGCAGCTCGGCCGCGTGGGAAACGCTTCGTCGCTCCACGCGGCAGGACGGCAGGCCCGCCGGGTGGTCGAGGAGTCCCGCGAGGCGATCGCCGACGCCCTCGGCGCGCGTCCCAGCGAGGTCGTCTTCACCTCCGGCGGCACCGAGGCCGACAACCTCGCCGTCAAGGGCCTCTACTGGGCCCGCGAGCCGCGCCGGCGCATCCTGATGAGCTCGGTCGAGCACCACGCCGCGCTCGACCCGGCGACCTGGCTGGCCGACCGGCAGGGCGCCGAGGTCGAGCTGCTCGAGGTCGACGCCGACGGCAGGGTGCACCCCGACACGCTGCGCGCCGCCATCGAACGCGACCCCGCCGGCGTCGCCCTGGTCAGCGTGATGTGGGCCAACAACGAGGTCGGCACCGTCCAGCCGATCCACGTGCTGGCCGCGATCGCCCACGACCACGGCATCCCCTTCCACACCGACGCCGTCCAGGCGGTCGGCATGCTGCCCGTCTCCTTCGCCGACTCCGGCGCCGAGGCGCTCACGCTGAGCGGCCACAAGGTCGGCGGGCCGATGGGCGTCGGCGCCCTGCTGCTGGCCCGCGGCATCACGCCCGTCTCCGTCCTCCACGGCGGCGGCCAGGAACGCGACGTGCGCTCCGGCACCCTCGACGCCCCCGCCATCGCCGGGTTCGCCGCCGCCGTCACGGTGGCCGTCGGCAACCAGCAGGAGCAGGCGCGCCGCCTCGCCGCCCTCCGCGACGACCTCATCAAGCGGGTACGGCAGGCCGTCCCCGACGTGATCCTCAACGGCGACCCGGACGACCGGCTGCCGGGCAACGCCCACTTCTCCTTCCCCGGGTGCGAGGGCGACGCGCTGCTGATGCTCCTCGACGCCAAGGGCGTGGAATGCTCGACCGGATCGGCGTGCTCGGCCGGCGTGGCCCAGCCGTCCCACGTGCTGCTGGCGATGGGCGCGGACGCCGCGACCGCCCGGGGGTCGCTGCGGTTCACGCTCGGGCACACCTCGACGCAGGAGGACGTCGACCGGCTCGTCGAGGTGCTTCCCGCGGCGGTGGAGCGGGCCCGCCGGGCCGGCCTCAGCTGACGGGGGCACGGGCCTGGGGCCCGGTCCAGGTCCGGCGTGGGCATCAGGCGAGACGACCGGGCCCACGCCGGTTGGAACGGCGCCGAAAGGGCAGGTGAGAAGGTAAGCGAGCGGTGAAATGGCCACCTCATGAAGGAGGCCGTCGTGGAGCTTTCACAGCGCGAACGCCGGATCCTGATCGAGATCGAACTCGGCCTGCAGCGGGACCGGAGATACGCCCATCTCTTCGACGTGCTCGACGCCTCGCCGAGGGTGGGGCCGCAACGTTTCGCCTGCCAGGTCAGCACCACCGAGCTGGCGGTCGTCGTCGTGGTGGCGCTCGCGCTCGCGGCACTGCCGATGCTGGCCGTCCTCGCCCTGTGACCCGCGCCGAGGCGGACCCTGCCGACGCCCCGGGGCACCGCGGGTACGGCGCGTAGATCATCTGTGGCTGGGTCGCTGACCTGGGCTGACGTCCGAAGGTGGGCGTTGGGAGGCGCCGGCCGGTGGGTAGGGCGGTCGATACGCAACGTCAGGAGACATGATGTCGGACCGCGATCAGGCCGATGTGCGCTTCATCGGCAACGCCACCACACTCATCCGCTATGACGGCTTCACCGTGCTGACCGACCCCAACTTCCTGCATCGCGGCCAGCACGCCTATCTCGGTTACGGTCTCACCAGCAGGCGGCGCACCGAACCGGCGCTGGATGTCGACGAGCTGCCGCCGCTGGACGCGATCGTCCTGTCCCATATGCACGGCGACCACTGGGACCGGGTGGCGCGCAGGGGCCTGGACAGGAGCACGCCCGTCATCACCACCCGCCATGCCGCGCGCCGCCTGCGACGGCAGGGGTTCGGCGCGGCCGTGGGTCTCGACCTGTGGCGCGAGCACCGGCTGACGGCCGGCGACCGTACGCTCACGATCACGGCCCTGCCCGCCAAGCACGCGCCGGGCGTCGCGAACCTGCTGCTGCCTCCGGTCATGGGCAGCATGCTCGAGTTCGGCGACTCCTCGGGACGGACGGACCTGCGCCTGCACATCAGCGGCGACACGCTGATGGACCACCGGGTCCTGTCGGGCATCCCGATCCGGTTCCCGGCCATCGACCTGGCGATCGTGCATCTGGGCGGCACCAGGCTGCTCGGGACGCTCCTGGTGACCATGGACGGCGAGCAGGGCAGCCGTTGGGTCCGCCTGATCGACCCCCGAGAGGTGCTGCCGGTCCACTACGACGACTACACCGTCTTCACCTCGCCGCTGGACGACTTCCTGCGTCACATCGACAGGTCGGGGCTGTCCGAGCGGGTGCGCCGCCTCGCCCCGGGCCAGAGCCTCCCGCTGCCCCTGCGCCCGGCGAGCCGTGAGCGCAGGGGGCGCGCGTAAGCGAGGCTAGACCACGCTGGTCGGCGTCTGGTGGCGTGAGCGGCTCAGCAACGTGTCCAGCGCCCACACCCCCGGGCCGAGGACCGCGATCAGCAGGAACGACCAGCTGTAGACCGCGGCCAGCTCGCCCTGGTTCTGCAGCGGCCACAACGCCTTCGGCTGGTGGACGAGGAAGTACGCGTAGGCCATCTCGCCGGAGCAGATCAGCGCCGCGATCCGGGTGAACAGGCCGACGATGAGCAGGCTCCCGC
This sequence comes from Nonomuraea sp. NPDC003727, assembly GCF_053586935.1. Taxonomy (NCBI): domain Bacteria; kingdom Bacillati; phylum Actinomycetota; class Actinomycetes; order Streptosporangiales; family Streptosporangiaceae; genus Nonomuraea; species Nonomuraea sp. NPDC003727. The sequence continues at coordinate 85,978 of NZ_JBSFNE010000019.1, read as the reverse complement.
CGACGAGCTCGATGATGCCGGCGTACCACGCCGGCCAGCTACCGGCCGGGACCACTTCGCCGCCGAGCACGCCGAAAAGCTTGGCCGCGCCGTGGCAGGCGAACATCAGCCCCACGACGATACGGAACAGCGACAGGACGTACGGTCCGGCCGCGTCGATGTTTTTCATAATGGCTCTCCTCTACAGCAGTGCTCTGCCCGCGTGGTGAGGAGCGCCCGGCAACTCAAGACATTTTTGGTACGGATTTCACCTACCTGCGAAGCTCCCCGCGGGAGTCGCCCGTGGCAGGGCCGAGGACCGGGTCGAGCCGGGCGTCGTTCAGGCCGCGACTGCCTTCCGCAGCGAGCGCAGGCACAGCCCCAGCGCCTCGTGCTTGGAGGCGCCCGAGTCGCGGATGTGCTGCCACGCGCTGTAGAGCAGGGACCACACGACCTGCTGCATCCAGTCGGCGGGCAGCTCGGCGTCGATGGCGCCCTCGGCCTGCCCCCGCTCGATCAGCTCGATCAGCGCCCGGTCGGACGGGGTCTCCTCCTCCCACATGTCGCTGGCCACGAGCTGGGGTTCGGTGAAGGCGAGCATGAGCCCGTCGCCGAGTTCGAAGTACTCCTGGCAGAGCCGGTCGAGCGCCTGGAGCGCAGGCCCCTCGGTGGGTCTGGCCCGCGCGGTCGCCGCCGCGATCCTCTCCAGCACGTCGTTGCCGATGGCCGTGATCAGGTCGGACCGTTCGGGGAAGTAGCGGTGGATCGTGGTGCGACCCACGCCCGCGGCGGCGGCGACGTCGCTCAGCGACGCGCCGGGGTCCTTGGAGAGCGTGGCGACCGCCGCGTCGAGGATGGCGCGCCTGGTCCGTGCGCGCATGCCGGTCTCAACAGCAGTCATGTGTCCCACGGTAGCGCACCGTGCCCCATCGTGGAACAAGCTTGACCGCTATGGAACACGTATGTTTCACTGGAGAGCATGCGTGTTCCCGTCTTTCCGCGGCTGCGTGTCCTGTGGTCTTTCGCCCGGCCCCACCGGGGCAAGCTGGCGATCGGCCTGCTGCTCGCGCTGATCGGCTCGGCGCTGGGCCTGGCGACCCCCATGGTGACCAAGTGGGTGCTCGACTCGCTCGGCGCCGCCACCTCGCTCACCGGACCGGTCGTGGCGCTCCTCGTGCTGCTGCTGATCGGCGCGTTGATCTGGTCGTGCCAGTGGATCGTGCTCGGCGCGCTCGGCGAACGCGTCGTGCTGGAGGCGCGCGAGTCGATGGTGCGCAGGCTCTTCAGGGCGAAGGTGCCCGAGGTGACCAGGCGGCCGACGGGCGAGTTCGTCACGCGCGTCACCTCCGACACCGTCCTGCTGCGCGAGGCCGCCTCCTCCAGCCTGATCGGGCTGATCAACGGCGTGGTCATGCTGGCCGGCACGCTCGTCCTCATGGGCGTGCTCGACCTCGTCCTGCTCGGCACCACGGTCGCCGCCGTGGTCGTGGTCGGCGTGCTGTTCGCCGTGCTCATGCCGGCCATCGCGAAGGCGCAGGAGCAGGCACAGGAACACGTGGGCAGGCTCGGCGGCGTGCTGGAAAGCGCGCTGCGCGCCATCAGGACCGTCAAGGTCAGCAGGGCCGAGGACCGCCAGGCCGAGCGGATCATCGCCGACGCCCGCGCGTCCACCCGGCACAGCGTCAGGGCCGTGCGCAGGGAGGCCGTCGCGTGGACCCTCGCATGGTCGGGCATCCAGCTGGCGATCATCCTCATCCTCGGCATCGGCGCCTGGCGGGTCGCGGCCGGCCACCTGGAGGTCTCCAGCCTGATCGCGTTCCTGCTGTACGCGTTCGCGCTGATGGAGCCGGTCACCGAGCTGAGCCAGAACGTCACCGCGCTCCAGTCGGGCATCGCGGCGGCCGAGCGCATCCGCGCGGTCGACGACCTGGAGCTGGAGAGCGACGTGCCGGTGACACGGCATGGACCGCCCGCCGCGCCCTCCGGGCCGGTCCTGGAGCTGCGCGGGGTCTCGGCCGCCTACGGGCCGGGCGCCGAGCCGGCCGTACGCGGCGTCGACCTGGTGATCCCGCGCACGGGCCACACGGCGATCGTCGGGCCGTCAGGCGCGGGCAAGACCACGCTGTTCTCGCTGCTGCTGCGCTTCCTGGAGCCGCAGGAGGGGCAGATCCTGCTGGACGGCGTGCCGTACACGGGGCTCACGCACGAGCAGGTGCGCGAGCGGCTCGCATACGTCGAACAGGACACGCCGATCGTGCCCGGCACGATCCGCGACAACCTGTTCTTCTCCCACCCCGACGCGACGGAGGAGGAGCTGGAGCGGGTCCTCGCCGAGGTACGGCTGGCCGGCATGGTCGACCGGCTCGGCGACGGGCTGGACACGCCGCTGTCCTCCACGTCGGTGTCGGGCGGCCAGCGGCAGCGGATCGCGCTGGCCAGGGCGCTGCTGCGCACGCCGGACGTGCTGCTCCTCGACGAGGCCACGGCGCAGCTCGACGGGCTGACCGAGGCGGCCGTCCACGAGTGCATCGCGGCCCGGGCCCGGACGGGCGCCGTGGTCACCGTCGCGCACCGGCTCTCCACGGTGATCGACGCGGACACGATCGTGGTGATGGAGGACGGCGGCGTTCGCGCCCAGGGCACGCACGAGGAGCTGCTGGAGTCCGACGAGCTGTACCGCAGGCTGGTCGAGGCGCTGCGCATCGCCGCGGAGGAGGTTCCCGCCAAAGCGGCGTGAACCGGTCGACGGCCTTCGGCGAACAAGGGGTGGATCTTTTCCTTGTGACCCGTGAGGTGGCTGATGACCTTAGGTAAGTCGTTCGTCGCCGCTCTGCTCGCCGGAGCGGTCGGCTTCACACCGGTACCGCGGCAACCGTCGGACGCGGTCGGCTCCACGCCGGTACCGCGGCAACCGGCGGACAGCGAGAAGGCAGTCGGCGGCGCCGCCCAGATGGGCAGCGTGACCCTGATCACCGGCGACCGCGTGGTGGTGACCGGCCATGGCCACCGCGTGGAGCCGGGTGCGGGCAGGGAGGTGAGCTTCACCAGTCAGGTGCGCGGGGGCCATCTGTACGTGATCCCCTCCGACGCCCGTCCGCTCATCGCCGAGGGCGTGCTGGACCGGCGGCTGTTCGACGTGACCCAGCTGCTGGCCTGGCGGTACGGCGACGCCGACACCCCGGACATCCCGGTGATCTCGCAGACGACGGGTGGCCAGGCCGCCCTGGTGCCGCAGGGGGCGCGGCAGACGCGGCAGCTGTCCGGACTCGGGATGAGCGCCTCGCGGGTGCCCAAGGCGGGCGCGGCGCAGGCGTGGAAGGGCCTGGTGGGCGGGGGCGCCCGGCTGGCGGCAGGGAGGACGAAGTTGTGGCTGGACGGCCGCCGCTCCTTCTCGCTGGACCAGAGCGTCAAGCAGATCGGCGCTCCGCAGGCCTGGCAGCAGGGCCTGACCGGCAAGGACGTCACGGTCGCCGTGCTCGACTCCGGCTACGACCCCGACCACCCGGACCTGAAGGAAGCGGTGGTGCAGGCGCGCAACTTCAGCGAGGACCCCGACGTCCGCGACACGCTCGGCCACGGCACCCATGTCGCCTCGATCGTGGCGGGCAGGGGCGAGAAGTACCGCGGGGTGGCGCCGGAGGCCAAGCTGGTCATCGGCAAGGTGGGCACCGCCGCCGGACCCGTCGACTCGGCCATCCTGGCGGGCATGGAGTGGGCGGCGATGGAGGTCAAGGCCAAGGTCGTCAACATGAGCCTCGGCGATGTCGACTCCATGGAGCTCGACCCGCTGGAGCAGGCGGTCGACACGCTGTCGGAGCGCACCGGCACGCTGTTCGTCGTGGCGGCGGGCAACGACGCTCCGCACGGCGTGGTGAGCAGCCCGGGCAGCGCCGACGCGGCGCTCACGGTGGGCGCCGTGGACAGGCAGAACCGGATGGCGGACTTCTCCAGCCCCGGGCCCCGGGTGAGCGACCACGCGATCAAGCCGGACGTCACCGCGCCCGGCGTGGAGATCGTGGCGGCGGCCGCCTCCGGCACCGCCGACGGCCCCTACGTGGCCTACAGCGGCACGTCGATGGCGTCCCCGCACGTGGCGGGGGCGGCGGCGATCCTGGCCCAGCGGCATCCCGAGTGGACCGGCGCGCAGCTGAAGGCGGCGCTCGTCGGCAGCGCCGCCCCGCAGCAGGGGGCCGGGCCGTACCAGCAGGGGGCGGGACTGGTCGACCTGGTCCGCGCGCTGAAGCAGCCGGTCGCGGCGACCACCGGCAGCGTGTGGGCGGCCTTCCCGTGGAACGGCACCGGCGAGCGGGTGAGGACCAGGACGATCACCTACGCCAATGCGGGCGACACACCGGTCGCCCTGGACCTGGCGGCCGAGGGCGAGGTGCTGAAGCTGTCGGCCGACCGGCTCGAGGTGCCCGCCAAGGGCCAGGCGTCGGTCACGCTGACGATCGACGCGACCGGCAAGGCGCCGGGCGACTATCCCGGGACGGTCACCGCCCGCTCCGGCGAGACGGTGGTCCGCACGCCGGCCGGCGGCTACGTCGAGCCTGAGTCCTACGACGTCACCATCACGCTGGTCGACAGGCAGGGCCGGCCGGCCAGGCCATGGGTCGCCGAGGTCTACGACGCCGGCACCGGCGACGTCCGCATGCCGGCCGTCAAGGACGGCGTGGCCAAGCTCCGCCTGCCGAAGGGCGACTGGAACTTCTACAGCGAGGTCCCCGAGCGCGACGCGTTGACGATCGCCGCCACCCCGGTGAAGGTCGACAACGGCGACCAGCAGGTAACGGTGGACGCGCGCCAGGGCAGGCCGATGCGGGTCACGATCGATGACCCCACCGCCGCCACCGGGCCCGCGCTCGAGATCAGCATCGGCCATGGACCGTGGACCACGCAGTCCGGCGTCCACGGCTGGGACCCCAACACCGAGGTGTACGTCGTTCCCACCCGCCAGCCGGGGCTGACCGCCAGGTTCAGGACGGTGTGGCGCAGCAAGGACGTGTCCCCCAGCCCGTACGTCTACGACCTCGTCGACCAGCGGACCGGCGGCTTCCCCGACGACCTGTCCTACCACGCCAGGAAGAACGACCTGGCCAAGGTGACGGCGACCTACCGGGCCTCCGGCGTGGCCGCGAAGGGCCGGCCCGCGACCGGGCCGCGGTTCCGTGGCCAGCCGGGCATGGTGACCCCGGTGACAGGCGCGATCGACCTGCCCGGCACGATCACCCACTACCGGACCCCCGGGCTGGTGTGGGACAGCATGCTCGACGTCGGCACCGCCGTCGTCGCCGACGCGGGCAGGCTCATGGGTCGCGGCCAGACCAGCGAGGTCTGGAACGCGGCGGTCACCGGGCCGTCGTTCCCCGCCCCCGGCGGCAGCCGAACCGGCGACCAGCTGACCTTCTCCGGCGCCGGGCTGTTCGCCGACGGCGGCGCGGGCCGGACCGGCTCCGACAGCGCCGCCACCGGCAGCGCCACCCTCACCAAGGACGGCCAGGTCATCGCCAGGACCGACCTGACCGGCTGCGTGTTCTACCTGTCCGAGTCGTGCCGGCTCCACGCCGGTCTGCCGGCCGGGCAGGCCACCTACACGCTGACCGCCTCGGCGCGCCGGCAGGTGCCGTACTCGACCCTCTCCACCGGCGTGGACGCCACCTGGACGTTCCCGTCCTCGACCGCCACCACGGAGCAGCCGCTCCCGCTGATGGCCGTGCGCTACACCCCCGCCGGGCTCGACGACCACAACCGCGCCAGGCCCGCGTCCCTGACCCGGCTGCCGCTGTCCGTCGAGCGCAACCCCGGCGCGGCGAAGGCGGAGGTGACGTCCGTCCGGCTGGAGATGTCCACCGACGACGGCACCACGTGGCGCCGCATCCCCGTGGTCCGCACCGGATCAGGCTGGACCGCCGCCGTGCCCAACCCCGGCACGGCGGGGTTCGTCTCCCTCCGGGCCAGCGCGCATGACAGCGCGGGCGCGAGCGTGACCCAGACGATCACCCGCGCGTACGCCGTGGGCTGACCCCTCACGCTCTGGTACGGCCGGCCGCAGCCGTACCAGAGCACCGAGGTGGCGGCCCCGCACCTCCGCCCGCAGACTGCTGTGCCCCGCGTTCTAGGACAGGAAGGGGGCGACCGCCGTCCAGCCGGGGTCGGTGACCACGTCGACGAGCGGCTGGCCCTCCTCCCAGCTCACGATCAGTTCCTTGGCGTGGATGGCCGCCTCGCCCGTCGGGTCGGCGTAGACGTGGATCACCCTGGCGCCCTCCGCGCTCAGGTGCGCCGCCAGCACCCCGTCGGCGTGCTGCCTGCCGAGCCTGGCCGCCAGCCGTTCCTCGAACTCCCGCAGCGCCGTCAGCGACTCGCCCACCGGCAGGCCGTTCTCGTCGGCGTGGGCGTAGGGGAGGGTGATCTGGATGTGCTGGTCGTAGAGCGGGTGGTCGACGGGACGCAGCGGGAAACGGGCCGTCGCGATCAGCGGCGCGCCGCCCGCGGTCTGCCCTTCGAGCAGCACCCACTGCTCCTCGGCGAACTCGGTGGCCAGGTCGGCGATCACCGCGGGCAGGTGCACGGCCTCGACCGAGTCGATCGGCTGGAACGTCGCCGGAGTGATCTCGCCCACCCACCTGGCCACGTCGTCCTCGCCGAGCAGCCAGTCGAGGGACAGCAGGGTGGCCTCCATGCGGGTGTCCTCGTCCAGCATGACGAAGACGGGGTGGAAGGCCGCGATGTCGATGCGCGGGTTGCCCCTCGGCACCCGCAGCCCGAGCAGCAGCTTGTCGAGCGCGAACTCGTAGCCGCCGACGTCGAGCGTGAGCTCCATCGCCTCGGGGTTGGCCTGGCGCGAGGGGTGGTACTCCCACAGCGCGTCGGTCTCCGGCGCGCCCTTCGACCACCGGTGGGCGAGCGAGCGCAGCTCGGGGTCGCCCGCGGCGGTCACCACCAGCGCCTGCTGGGCCTGCCTGCCCGGCGCGACCTCCCAGACCAGGCCGGGATGGATCGCGGTGACCGCGGGCGCGATCAGCTCCGACAGCCGCTCGGCCTCGCCGGCCTCGACCAGCGCGTCGATCTGGGGCCTGGTCTCCCGCCACCACTCCCAGAACTCGGCCAGCGCGTCGCCGGTCTCGCCGGTCTCGCCGGCCTCTTCCTCGTCGTCCTTGCGCCCGAACAGTCGCATAACCCAGCATTCTCGCACCTCGCGGGCGCGTAACTCGCCGATCTCCGCCCGCCCGGCGAGCCGATCTACGCCGGTGTCAGCCCGCCGGTATCCGCTCCCGCCGGTGTCGCCCCGCTGCTCCGGTGGCCGGCCGCCCGGCCCACCCCGCCCCACCCCTCGCCGTCCCTCCGCCGCGAGGTCTCCCCGGAGGGTCGAGAAGCCGCTCGTGGACGGTAGTCTCGAAACGTCATGGGACTGCGTGTGCTTGCCGCCATGTCGGGCGGCGTCGATTCCGCCGTGGCCGCCGCTCGGATCGCCGAGGCCGGTCACGATGTCACCGGTGTGCATCTGGCGCTCTCGGCCAACCCGCAATCCCACCGCACGGGCGCCAGGGGCTGCTGCACGATCGAGGACTCCCGCGACGCCCGCCGCGCCGCCGACGTCATCGGCATCCCGTTCTACATCTGGGACATGGCCGAGCGTTTCCAGCGCGACGTGGTCGAGGACTTCGTGGCCGAGTACGCCGCCGGCCGTACCCCGAACCCGTGCCTGCGCTGCAACGAGAAGATCAAGTTCGCGGCGGTGCTCGACAGGGCGCTGGCGCTGGGGTTCGACGCGGTGGCGACGGGCCACCACGCCAAGCTCGAGGACGGCGTGCTGTCCAGGAGCGTCGACCAGGGCAAGGACCAGTCCTACGTGCTCGGCGTGCTCACCAGGGAGCAGCTCAGGCACGCGATGTTCCCGCTGGGCGGCTCCACGAAGGCCGAGGTGCGCGAGGAGGCGGCCAGGCGCGGCCTGACCGTCGCCGACAAGCCCGACAGCCACGACATCTGCTTCATCGCCGACGGTGACACGCGCGGCTTCCTCGCCAAGCGGCTCGGTCAGGAGCCCGGCGCCATCGTCGACCAGCAGGGCGCGGTCGTCGGCACGCACGAGGGCGCCTACGCGTTCACGGTCGGCCAGCGCAAGGGCCTGCACCTCGACCGTCCGACCGCCGACGGCAGGCCGCGCTACGTGCTGTCGATCGAGCCGGTGTCCAACACGGTGACCGTCGGGCCGAGGGAGGCGCTGCAGGTCTCCGAGATCGTCTGCGTCCGGCCGGTGTGGAACGGGCCCGACCGGTTCGACGACCTGTCGGTGCAGCTCCGGGCGCACGGCGAGGTGTACGGCTGCCGCTACGAGGAGCGCGACGGCACGCTCGTCGTCGCGCTCGACCGGCCGGCGACCGGAGTGGCGGCGGGGCAGGCGGCCGTGCTCTACTCGGGCGACACGGTCATCGGCTCGGCCACCATCTCCACGGCCGCCTGACGGCCCGGCGGGAAGACCCGGGTCAGGACAGGGTGGCGGAGTCGCCGACCGCCAAGCGGCGGATGTCGGCGCCCTGCTTCTCCGCCTCCATCCTCAGCCAGTTGTCCACCAGCCCGAGCCCCGCTTCGCTGTACAGCGCGTCATGCGTGGAGTACGCCCGGGCGGGCTTCACCGTGCGCAGGTACTCGATCACCTCCGCCAGCTTCAACCACGGCGCACCCGTCGGCACCAGCAGCGTCCCGACCGGCACCGGCGGCACGGTGAACGCGTCGCCCGGGTAGAACACCTCCCCGTCCACCAGGAACCCCACGTTGTCCACGACCGGCAGGTCGGGGTGGTTGGCGGCGTGCCACTCGCCGAACACCTTCATCTCGAACCCGGCGGCCTCGAAGGCGTCGCCGTGCCGTACGACGTGGGCATCGAGCCCCTCGGCCGAGCCTGAGGCGACACCCTCGCACGTCCAGATCGACACCTCGGGCGCGAGAGCGGCCAGCTTGTCGCGGTCGGCGTGGTCGAAGTGGTCGTGTGTGACAAGGACGACGTCGGCCCCGTCGAGGGCGGAGGCGTCGGTGAAGACGCCCGGATCGATGACCAGCACTTTGCCGTTCTTCTCGATCCTGACGCAGGCGTGACCATATTTGGTGAGTTTCACCTTCCCACGATAGTTCAGGGCCCGTTGTCCGGATCGGCGCGGGCGCCGTCCGGAGCGCGACAGCTGGGAGCCCGCGGTGGGCCGGGCGGGGTGGAGATGGCGGCTCGGCCGCCGCTCTAGGCTTGGAGCCATGTCTTTTGGCGCAACCGGTGTCGGATCCCATCCCGGCGAGGACCATCTCGAGGCCCTCAGGACGGTGTTCGGAGAGCTGCCCGACCTGCCGTACCTGCCGGAGCTGCCCGCCAGGGGCGTGGGCGCCGACATGGCGGGCCGTACGGCGGCGCTGCTGGTCGACCTGCCGGTGGAGGTCCAGCCTTCGGGCTGGCGGCTGGCCTCGCGTCCAGGCCGCGACCACCGCAGGGCCGTCGACCACCTGGCGCGCGACCTCGACGGCCTCGAAGAGGTCGCGCAGGGCTACACCGGGCCGCTGAAGGTGCAGGTGTGCGGGCCATGGACGCTGGCGGGCGCGATCGAGCTGCGCCACGGCGACAAGATGCTGTCCGACGCGGGCGCCGTCAGGGACCTCACCGCCTCGCTCGCCCAGGGGGTGGCCGACCACGTGGCCACCGTGCGCCGCAGGGTGCCAGGGGCCACCGAGATCCTGCTCCAGCTCGACGAGCCGGGCCTGCCGGGCGTGCTGGCGGGCACCGTGCCGACGGCCTCGGGGTTCGGCAGGCTGCCCGCGGTGGAGGAGTGGCGGGTGGAGGAGTCGCTGCGGCTCTTCCCCGGCGCGATCGTGCACTGCTGCGCGCCGAGGGCCCCGATCGCGCTGCTGCGCAGGGCCGGCGTGCGGGCGATCTCGCTGGACGCCGCGCTGCTGTCGCGGCGCGACGAGGACCCGATCGGCGAGGCGGTCGAGGCGGGCGTCGACTTCTTCCTGGGCGTGGTGCCGGGCGTCGACACCCGGCTGCCCGACCTGAAGGTGATCGCCAAGCCGGCCGTGGAGCTGTGGGAGCGGCTCGGGTTCGCCGCCGAGGAACTGCAGCGCCGGGTGGTTCTCACACCCGCCTGCGGGCTGGCCGGCGCCTCGCCGGCCTACGCGCGTCTCGCCTTGTCGAAGTTGAGGGAGACGGCAAGGGCGCTGCAAGCCGGCTGAGCTATCCAGGAGGGATGAGGCGCCACCTCCGCCCCAGGGGGGCCGACGCGTGACGGCCGGAGACTTCGCCGGCGCGAGCGCGCTGCTGCTGGGCACCGGCACCCACGGCTCCGGCTCCGACCTGCCCGACCTGCCGTCGGTGGCGCGCACGCTCGCCGACCTGCGCGAGGCGCTGCTGACCAGGTGCGGGCTGGCGTCGGTGCGGGTGGTGCTCGATCCGGCCTCGCCCCGCGAGATGGGCGCCGCGATCGCCGCCGCCGCGTCGGCCGAGGGGCCGCTGATCGTCTACTACGTCGGGCACGGCCTGGTCAGCAGGCGGGGGGCGCTCCACCTGGCGACGGCGGGGACCGTCTCGGGGGTCCTGGGCCTCGAGCACACGGCGCTGCCGTACGACCTGTTACGCCGCTACCTGCTCGACAACGTCGAAGGCCCGCTCGTCGTCGTCCTCGACTGCTGCTTCTCGGGCCGCGCGATCGACGGCATGTCGGACCCGTGGGACGTGGCGGAGATCTCCGGCGCCTTCGTGCTGACCTCGGCCGGGCGCAGCGAGCCGTCCTTCGCGCCCGAGGGCCTGCGCCACACCGCCTTCAGCGGCGCGCTGCTGCGGCTGCTGGCCGCGCCGCCGCCGGTGCTGACCCTCGCCGGCCTGCACCGCCGGCTGAGCAGGGAGCTGCCCGCCGCGGGCTTTCCCGTGCCGCGCGTCCGCACCACCGGGCGGGTGGGCGAGCTGGTGCTGCTGCGCGCCGCCCACACCGCGGGCGTCCCGGGACGGCGGGAGCGGCCGCCACCCTTCGACGGCCCGCCGTACAAGGGGCTGGAGGCGTTCGGGACGGCGGACGCGCCGCTGTTCTTCGGCCGCGAACGGCTGGTGGAGACCCTGGTCAGGCGCCTGGACGACCCGGCGCCGCTGATCGTCACGGGCGCGTCGGGCTCGGGCAAGTCGTCCTTGTTACGGGCCGGGCTGGTGCCCGCGCTCCGGCAGCGCGCGGCGGGCACCTCGGTGGCGGTGATCACACCGTCGGAGCCGGTTCCCGCCGACGTGGACGTGCTGGTGGTCGACCAGTTCGAGGAGGCGTTCACCGCGGGGAGGATCCCGGACCTGCGCGGACGGGTCGTGCTCGGCGTGCGGGCCGACTTCCTCGGCCGGTGCGCCGCCGTACCCGAGCTGAGGGCGGGTCTGGAACGCGGGCCCGTCGTCGTGGGCCCGATGAGCGCCGCGGGGCTGCGCGAAGCGGTCGAGCGGCCCGCGCTGGCGGCGGGGCTGACCGTGGAGCCCGGACTGGTCGAGCTGCTGCTGCGCGACCTGGGCGAGGAGCCGGGGCGGCTGCCGCTGCTCTCCCACGCCCTGCTGGTCACCTGGCAGCGGCGGCGCGGGGCCGCGCTGACCGTGGCGGGTTACCAGGCCACGGGCGGCATCCACGGCGCGCTGGCCGCCACCGCCGACGCCGTCCTGGACGCCCTGCCGTCGAGGGAGCAGGCCCGCGCGGTGTTCACCCGCCTGGTCCACGTGGGGGAGGGCACCGACGACACCCGGCGGCGGGTGGAGCTGGACCGGTTGCTGGCCGAGGTGCCCGACGCGCTGGCGGCCTGCGAGGTGATCGACGCCTTCGCCTCCGGCGGCGCCCGGCTGATCACCATCGACGGGCCGGCGGTCACCATCACCCACGAGGCCCTGCTGGCGGCCTGGCCCGCGTTGCGCGGCTGGCTCGACTCCGACCGGGCGGGCCTGCTCGTCGAGCAGCACCTCGTGGCCGCCGCGGCGGCGTGGGAGGGCGACGACTCGGGGCTGTACCGGGGGTCCAGGCTCGCGCTCGCCCGCGAATGGGCCGAGGGCAGGCGGCTCGGCGCGGCCGCCCGCGCCTTCCTCGACGCCTCCGCCGCCGCGGAGGAGCGCGCGGCACTGGCCGCCCGCCGCCGCGCCAGGCGCAGGGTGCTGCTGTCGGCCGTGCTGGGCGTCCTGCTGGTCCTGTCCGTGGCCGCCGGCGGCATCGCCCTCCACCTGTACGGCAGCGCCGACGCCGCCCGCCGGAGCGCCACGGCCAGGGCCCTGGTCCTTCAGGCGAACGCCCAGGTCCAGACGGACCCGCCGGTCGCGCTCCGCCTCGGGCTCGCCGCGCTCGCGATCGAGCCGGGCGAGCGGCACCGGGCCGCGCTGGTCGGGCTGCTGGCCGGCACCCTCTACTCGGCCAGGCTCGAGGGCGCCGGCCCCGGTCTGCTGGGCCTGGCCTTCAGCCCACGGGGCCGGATGGTGGCGACCGTGGGCATGGGCGGGACGGCCGAGGTGTGGGACACCTCCAGGCCGCACGCGCCCGTGCGGGTCGCCTCGCTGCGCGGCCACACGGGACACGTGCGGACCGCGGCCTTCAGCGGTGACGGCCGCACGCTCGCCACCGGCGGCGACGACGGCACCGTGATCCTCTGGCAGGTGGCGGGCTGGGCACGGACGGCCACGTTCGAGCCTGGCTTCGGCAGGATCTACGCGCTGGCCTTCAGCCCCGACGGCAGGCGGCTCGCGCTCGGCACGGCCGCGGGCGCGCACGTGTGGCCGGTGGGCGACGACCAGCCCGCGACCACGCTGCCGACGCACCAGGACGATCCGGTCAGATCCGTGGCCTTCACGAAGGACGGGCGGCGCGTCGTCGCCTGCTCCAGGTTCACCGCGTGCCTGCTGTGGACGCCGGGAAAGGCCGCCGGGAGCTTCACCACGCCGGCGTCCGCCGAGGGGGAGCAGGCGCAGGTCACGTGGGCGGTCGCGGTCAGTCCCGACGGCAGGACGATCGCCACCAGCGGCCGGCGCTCGCGCGCCTACCTGTGGAACATCGAGGGCGCCCGGCCGAGGCCGCTGGCCGACCTGGCGGGGCACGCCTCCGGGGTGAAGGCGGTCGCCTTCAGCGGCGACGGCAGGCTGCTGGCCACGGCGGGCGGCGACGGGCGCACGATCGTGTGGGAGGTGGGCGAGGGCGCTCCGGTGCAGCGGGCCGTGGTCGGCGCGGGCACGGGCGGGATCGTGGCCGCCGCCTTCGACCCCGTCACCTCCGACCTGGTGACGGCTGACAGCGACGGCAGGACCGTGCTGTGGGGGACCGCGCGGCTGCGTCCGCCCGCCGTCCTGGCGAGAGTGCCGCGGCCGGACGTCGGGCGCGGGGTGCTCGCCCGAGACGGCAGGCGGCTGGTGACGGTGACGGCCGAGCACGCGGTCACGTTGTGGGAGATGGGGGCCGGCCGGCTGACCGAGGCGGCGGCGCTCGCCGAGGACGCCGGGCAGGTGTCGGCGCTGGCCCTGGACGGTACGGCGGTGCTGGCCGGGCGGGTGGACGGCGGCGCCGTACGGTGGACGGAGGGCGCCGCCGCGCGGCTGCTGCCGCCGGGCGCCAGGGTCACGGCGGTCGCCTCGGCGGGCGGACGGGCGCTGGCGGGCACCGAGGACGGCACCACGACGCTGTGGCCCGCCGCGACCTCACCCCCGGTACGGCTGCCGCCGATCGCGAGCCCGGACGACCCGGGCGACGCCCCGGCCCCTGCGGACGTCCCCGCCTCCGTCGGCGCCCCGGCCACGGCGGGCACTCCGGCCCCTGCGGACGTCACGGCCCCGGGAGGCGTCCCGGCCTCCGTCGGCGTCCCGGCCTCCACCGGCGCTTCCGCCTCCGTCGACGCCGCGGTGATCAGCGACGACGGGCGGCTGGCCGTCACGGGCGACGCCCGGGGCGTGGTGCGGCTCTGGACCCTGGCGGACCCGCGCAGGCCGGTGCCCGCCGCCGCCTTCGCCGCCGACCCCTCCGGGATCGTCTCGGCCGCCCTGTCGCCCGACGGTCGCCGGCTGCTCACCGGCGGCAGCGCGAAGCTGGCCAGGCTCTGGGACGTCGCCGACCCCGCCAGGCCGCGTCACCTGGCCGACCTGGGCAACGACGGTCCCGTGGTGTCGTCCGTCGGTTTCGCCCTCGGCTCGGCCGTGGCGTACACGGGGGCGGGCGGCGGCCCCGTCACCCTGTGGCACGTGGAGGGGTCGGGCCAGGCCCGCAGGTACGCGGCGCTGCCGGCGGCCGACGAGGTCACGATGAGCGCCGACGGGACCCGGATGCTCGCCGTCGGGCCGGGGCCTGAGGCCGTCGTGCGGGACCTCGCGCCGCACATGGCCGTGCTGCGCGACCCCGTGGCGGCCGCCTGCGGCATCGTCCGTCGCGGGCTGGACGAGAAGGAGTGGATGCGGCTGACCGACGGACTGGCCTACCAGCGTTCGTGCCCCTAGGAGATGACCTTGAGACGTCCCATCGCCACCGCCGTCCTGCTGACCTCACTCGCGCTCCCGCCGGCGCCCGCGTACGCGGGCTCGGCCGTCACGGTTTCCGGACCCGGAGGCAACTGGGCCGCGGTCACCGCCACCATCAGGGACGGCAAGCTGACCGTCACCGTGCCGACGGTCACCGACAAGCACAACGACCGCAACTGCACCTGGGTGATCCTGCTGCTCAGGCTCAGGGGCGACGCCGACCGGCGGGTCGTGGCACGGTGGGAGGCGGCCACCAACCGCAACTGCGGGAACAGGAACCGCTCGCTGCCGGTGTACGAGAGGGGCGGCGGCGTCGAGCGCGTGTCGGCCCAGCTGTGTCTCAGCCCCGCGAGCTCGCCGCCGAGGGAGGCGTGCTCGGCCACGTGGAAGCGGGTGGCGTGAGAGGCGGACGGCGAGGCGGACGGCAGGGCCCCGTCGGGAGCCGAATGTCGGTGCCGCGAGATAGCGTTCTCTCAGGTTTGACGGAGGGAGTAAGCGATGAGCGCCGAGGTCGAGGGCGTGCCCGTGGACGCGCTGAAGCGCCACGCCGAGCTGAGCGAGCTGGTGGAGGAGGCGCGCTGGCGCTACTACGTCCTCGACCAGCCGACGGTGAGCGACGCGGAGTTCGACGGCTGGTTCAACGAGCTGCTCGCGCTCGAGGAGGCCCATCCGAAGCTCCAGACGCCCGACTCGCCGACGCAGAAGGTCGGGGCGCCCGTCTCGGGTGACTTCGAGAAGGTCGAGCACCTGCAGAAGATGGAGAGCCTCGACAACGCCTTCACCGACGCCGACATCGCCGCCTGGCAGGTCAGGGCGGAGCGGCTGGCCGAGGGCGACCCGGGCCCCTACCTGTGCGAGCTGAAGATCGACGGACTGGCCATCGCGCTGGTCTACCGGAACGGCAGGCTGGAGCGCGGCGCCACCAGAGGCGACGGGCGCACCGGCGACGAGGTGACGGCCAACGTCCGCACGATCACCGGCATCCCCCACCGCCTCGTGGGCAGCGACATCCCCTCGCTGGTCGAGGTGCGCGGCGAGGTCTACATCCCGGTCGAGGAGTTCGAGAAGCTCAACGAGCAACTGGTCGAGCAGGGCAAGCCGCCGTTCGCCAACCCGCGCAACGCCGCCGCGGGCACGTTGCGGCAGAAGGACCCGCGCATCACCGCGCAGCGACCGCTGCGGATGCTGGTGCACGGTGTCGGCGTCTGGGAGGGCGCGGCCGAGCCGCAGGCGCAGTCACAGGTCTACGACCGGCTGCGGGAGTTCGGGCTGCCGGTCAGCGACCTCTACCGGGTGGTGCCCGACGTGCGGGGCATCGACGACTTCATCGAGCACTACCGCAAGCACCGCCACGACCCCGCCTACGAGATCGACGGCGTGGTCGTCAAGGTCGACAAGATCAGGACCCAGCGGGAGCTCGGCTCCACCTCGCGGGCGCCGCGCTGGGCGATCGCCTACAAGTACCCGCCGGAGGAGGTCAACACCAAGCTCCTCGGGATCGAGGTCGGCATCGGGCGCACCGGTCGCGTCACGCCGTACGCGGTGATGGAGCCCATCGTGGTGGCCGGGTCCACGGTCGAGCGGGCCACCCTTCACAACGCCGCGATCGTGGAGAAGAAGGGCGTGCTCATCGGCGACACCGTCGTGCTGCGCAAGGCGGGCGACGTCATCCCGGAGATCGTCGGGCCGGTGACCGCGCTGCGCGACGGCTCCGAGCGCGCGTTCGTCATGCCGACCCACTGCCCCGAGTGCGGCACCGAGCTGGCCTACGAGAAGGAGGGCGACGCCGACCTGCGCTGCCCCAACGCCCTGGGCTGCCGCGCGCAGCTCCGCGAGCGCCTCTACTTCGCGGCGGGGCGCAAGGCCCTCGACATCGAGGGCCTGGGCTACGTCGCGGCCACGGCGCTGAGCCAGCCGGTGGCCGAGCAGGAGCCGGTGGTGCGCACCGAGGCCGACCTGTTCGACCTCACGCTGGAGCAGCTGGTGCCGATCAGGTCGGTGGTGCGCGACCAGGAGACCGGCCTGCCCAAGATCGACCCCAAGACCGGCGAGCCGAAGGTCGTCTCGTTCTTCTCCAACGTCAACGGCCAGCCGAGCCAGAACGCGCTGAAGCTCATCGACGAGCTGGAGCAGGCCAAGCAGGTGCCGCTCTGGCGGGTCCTGGTCGCGCTGTCCATCCGCCACATCGGCCCGCCGACGGCCCAGGCGCTGGCCGGGGCGCTGCGCTCGATCGACGAGGTCATGAACGCCTCCGAGGAGGAGCTGAGCGCGGTCGAAGGCATCGGCCCGCGCGTGGCCGCCACGGTCCGCGAGTGGTTCGAGGTCGACTGGCACCGGGAGATCATCGAGCGCTGGCGGGCGGCGGGGGTCCGCATGGCCGACGAGCCGGCCCCGGAGAAGGGCCCGCAGATCCTGGAGGGCCTCACCTTCGTCGTCACCGGCACCCTCGAGGGCTTCACCCGCGACTCCGCCGCCGCGGCCATCACCGGCAGGGGCGGCAAGGTGGCCGGGTCGGTGTCGAAGAAGACCGCCTTCGTCGTCGTGGGGGAGAACGCCGGGTCGAAGTACGACAAGGCGGTCAGCCTCGGGGTGCCCGTCCTCGACGAGGCCGGATTCCATGTCCTCCTCGACAAGGGCGCGGAAGCGGCTGCCGAGGTGGCGGTGAAGCCGGAAGAATAGCCCTCTCCACGGAAAGGGTTCACATATGTCGGATCTCAGCCCCGAGCGGCTGGCGGAGCTGCGCCAGACCTTCGACGCGATCGACGCCAGCGGCGACGGCTTCATCAGCCAGGCGGAGCTGGTTCGCCACTTCCCCGGGCTTCCCGGGGAGGCGCTCGGTTCGCTCGAGCAGAACGCCGACGCCGACGGTGACGGCCGCATCTCCTTCGAGGAGTTCGTCAGGCTCGTGGGGTGAACGCGGGGCGGGAGCGGCTGCGGTCACGGCCGCCCCTCGCCGGCGTGACGGGGAGCCCCTGAGGGGGCGGCAGTGACCAGGGGGAACCACTGTCGAGCAAAAACGTACAAAAGATGCTTCTTGCCGATAAATCTGGGCAAGTGGTGTGACGGAACGTAGGCGGGTGGTTTCGGGAAGTGGGGTGGAGGTCGTACCCTCCCATAGTGACCTCTTGGGGGTTCTGTTACCGATGACCGACCCAACTGACACGCGCGACACGGGACCACGTGTGGGAAGCCCGCTCTGGGCCTTCCTCCTGGCGGTCTCCGTGATCGGCTTCACCGCGCTCCTCGTGGCCGAGCTACGACTCGACCTGGCGGGCCTGGCCGAGCTGGCCAGGACTCCGCTCTTCTGGGTGCTCGCCGTGCTGGTGGTGCTGGGCGAGCTGCGTCCCGTCATGGTGTCCTCGGCGACCGCCGTGGGCGGCACCTACCCGGCGACCATGTTCACCTTCGCCGTGTTACTGCACTACGGCCTGCCGGTGGCGGTGCTCATGCAGGTGGTCGGCATCGCGGTCAACGGGATCGTCACGCGCAAGGCGTGGCATCGGGTGATGTTCAACATCGCGCAGGCGACGCTGGCGTTCACGGCGGCGGCGGTCGTGCTGGGGCTGTTCGGCATCGTGCCGACCCCGTCGGCGCCCTGGGTGCCGGCCGGGTTCGCCATGGTGCCCATCGCGCTGTCGGGTGTCGCCTACTTCGCCGCGCGGGCGCTGCTGGTGTGCGGCGCGGTCGCCCTGCACGAACGGCGCTCGCTCAGCAGGGTGCTGCGCGCGACCGTGGGGCCGCAGGCGCTCGTCTACGCCGGGCTGCTCGGGCTCGCGCCGCTGGTCGTCGTCGTCATGCAGGACTCTCCGGGGCTGGTGCCGCTGTTCGTGGCGCCGCTGGCCGCCGTCTACTTCACCGCCACGCTGTCCATGCGCCGCGACCACCAGGCCCTGCACGACGAGCTGACCGGCCTGCCCAACCGCAAGATGCTGATCGTCTCGACCGAGGAGGCGCTGGCCGAGTGCCGCCCCGACGAGCGGGTCGGCCTCTTCCTGATCGACCTCGACCGGTTCAAGGAGGTCAACGACACGATGGGCCACCCGGTCGGCGACCGGCTGCTGCAGATGGTGGCCCACCGGCTGACCCACTCGGTACGGCCGGGCGACGTGGTCGCGCGCCTCGGCGGCGACGAGTTCGCCGTGCTGCTGCCGTCCATCAGGGACACGCACGCCGCCAGGGAGGTCGCAGCCCGGCTCAGGGCCGCCCTCACCGAGCCCGTGCGCCTGGAGGGCATGACCTTCGACATGGACGGCTCGGTCGGCATCGCGCTCTTCCCCGACCACGCGCCCGACTTCGAGCTGCTGCTGCAGCGTGCCGACGTGGCGATGTACCTGGCGAAGGAGGGGCGCACGGGCGTCGAGCTCTACCAGCCCGACAAGGACCGCAACTCGCCCGAACGTCTCGGCCTGCTCGGCGATCTGCGCCGCGCGGTCGACAACCGCGAGCTGCGCCTGCACTACCAGCCCAAGGTCGACCTGGCCACCGGCGAGGTGCGCGGGATGGAGGCGCTGCTGCGCTGGCGCCACCCCGTGCGGGGGCCGATCTCGCCCGCCGACTTCATCCCGCTGGCCGAGCAGTCCTACCTGATGCGCCAGATCACCGAGTACGTCATCGACGCGGCCATGGAGCAGGCCGCCCGCTGGTGGCACACCGGGCTCCAGGTGCAGATCTCGGTCAACGTCTCCGCCCGTGACCTGCTCGACTCCGCGCTGCCCGACCAGCTGGAGGCGGGGCTGTCCCGCTTCCGGCTGCCGCCGGAGGCGATCCAGCTCGAGGTCACCGAGCGGATCCTGATGGGCGACCAGGCCTACACCCACGACACCATCAGGGCGCTGGCCGCCCTCGGCGTGCCCCTGGCGCTGGACGACTTCGGCACCGGCTACTCGTCGCTGATCCGCCTGCAGCGGCTGGCCGCCTCCGAGGTCAAGATCGACGCCTCGTTCGTGCAGCGGATGTCGTGCTCGGAGGACGACGAGCGGATCGTGCGCTCGATCGTCGACCTGGTGCGCTCGCTCGGGCTGCGGTCGGTCGCCGAGGGCGTGGAGTCCGACGAGCTGGCGCTCCGGCTGGCCGACATGGGGTGCGACATGGGGCAGGGCTGGCTGTTCGGCCGGGCGATGGCGCCGGCCGACGCGACGGTCTGGCTGCGGGAGCGGGTCGGGGTGGAGGAGATCGACTACGTGGAGATCTCGCAGACCGTCTGACGCCCGCCTGCGGGCCGCGTCGACGCCGAACGGCCCGCTTCCGGCCGCCGCCACGCCACAGGCGTGTTAACGGTTCGGCCACCCTGCGTCAAGAGCCCTAGGATGACACTGTCCAAACTCCATCCATGAAACGGGTTCAACGACTCATGTCCGCCATAACCCGCGACGAGGTCGCGCACCTGGCCCGGTTGTCCCGGCTGGCGATCTCCGACGACGAGCTCGACCACTACGCCACCCAGCTCGATGACATCATCGCCGCGGTCGCGAAGGTGGCAGAGGTCGCCGCTGAGGACGTCCCGCCTTCGTCGCACGCGCTTCCGCTGACCAATGTGTTCCGTGCCGACGAGGTGCGACAGTCCCTCACGCCCGAGCAGGCGCTCTCGGGCGCGCCGGCCGTCGAGGACGACCGCTTCCGGGTTCCGCGCATTCTCGGGGAGGAAGCATGAGTCTGATCCGCAAGACCGCCGCCGAGCTGGGCGCGCTGATCGCCGCGGGCGAGGTGAGCGCGGTCGAGGTCGCCGAGGCGCATCTCGACCGCGTCGAGCAGGTCGAGCCCCAGGTCCAGTCGTTCCTCCACGTCGACCGCGAGGTCACGCTGGAGCAGGCGCGCGCCGTCGACGCCAGGCGGGCGGCCGGCGAGAAGCTCGGCCCGCTCGCGGGCGTGCCGATCGCGCACAAGGACATCTTCGCCACCAAGGACATGCCGACCACGGCCGCGTCCAAGATCCTCGAGGGGTGGCGCCCGCCGTACGACGCGACGGTGACCGCGCGGCTGCGCCAGGCGGGCCTGGTCATCCTGGGCAAGACCAACCTCGACGAGTTCGCGATGGGCTCCTCCACCGAGAACTCCGCCTACCACGCCACGCGCAACCCGTGGGACCTCAGCAGGATCCCCGGCGGCTCGTCCGGCGGGTCGAGCGCGGCGGTCGCCGCCTACCAGGCGCCGCTGTCGACCGGCACCGACACCGGCGGCTCGATCAGGCAGCCCGCCGCCGTCACCGGCATCGTGGGCATGAAGCCGACCTACGGCGGGTCCTCCCGCTACGGCCTGATCGCCTTCGCCAGCTCCCTCGACACCCCCGGGCCCTTCGCCCGCAACGTCATGGACGCGGCCCTGCTGCACGCGGCCTTCTCCGGGCACGACCCGATGGACTCCACCTCCATCGACGCGCCCGTGCCCGACGTCGTCGAGGCGGCGCGCAACGCCGACATCGCGGGGATGCGCATCGGCGTCGTCAAGGAGTTCGACGGCGAGGGCTACCAGCAGGGCGTGCTCAACCGCTTCCACGACACCGTCGCGCTGCTGGAGTCGCTGGGCGCCAAGGTCGTCGAGGTCTCCTGCCCGTCGTTCACGACGGCGCTGCCGGCCTACTACCTGATCGCGCCCTCGGAGTGCTCGTCCAACCTGGCCCGCTTCGACGCCATGCGCTACGGCCTGCGCGTCGGCGACGACGGCACCCGCAGCGCCGAGGAGGTGATGGCGCTGACCAGGGCCGCGGGCTTCGGTCCCGAGGTCAAGCGGCGCATCATGCTCGGCACCTACGCGCTGTCGAGCGGCTACTACGACGCCTACTACGGCCAGGCGCAGAAGGTCCGCACGCTCATCGCGCGCGACTTCGAGGCCGCCTTCCACCAGGTCGACGTGCTGATCTCGCCGACCACGCCGACGACGGCGTTCCCGATCGGCGAGCGCGCCGACGACCCGATGGCGATGTATCTCGCCGACCTGTGCACGATCCCGTCCAACCTGGCCGGCAACGCGGCCATCTCGGTGCCCTGCGGCCTGGCCGACGAGGACAACCTGCCGGTCGGCCTGCAGATCATGGCCCCGGTCCTGGGCGACGACCGCTGCTACCGGGTCGGCGCCGCGGTCGAGAAGGCCCTGGAGAGCCGCTGGGGCGGCCCGCTGCTGAAGGAGGCTCCCGAACTGTGAGCGTCATGGCATACGACGAGGCCCTCGACCGGTTCGAGCCGGTCCTCGGCCTGGAGACCCACGTCGAGCTCGGCACCGCGTCGAAGATGTTCTGCGGCTGCCCCACGGCCTTCGGCGCTCCGCCCAACACACAGACCTGCCCGACCTGCCTCGCGCTGCCCGGCTCGCTGCCGGTGGCCAACGCCGAGGCGATCGAGTCGACGATCAGGATCGGCCTGGCGCTGAACTGCTCCATCGCCGAGTGGTGCCGCTTCGCCCGGAAGAACTACTTCTATCCGGACATGCCGAAGAACTACCAGATCTCCCAGTACGACGAGCCGCTCTGCTCCGACGGCTACCTCGACGTCGAGGTCGACGGCAAGATCGTGCGGATCGAGATCGAGCGCGTCCACCTGGAGGAGGACACCGGCAAGTCCACCCACGTGGGTGGCGCGACCGGCCGCATCCACGGCGCCGACTACTCCATCGTCGACTACAACCGCGCGGGCATTCCGCTGGTCGAGATCGTCACCAAGCCGATCCCGGGCGCCGACCGCCTCGCCCCCGAGGTGGCTCGCGCCTACGGCGCCGAGCTGCGCGAGCTCATGCGCTCGCTGGGCGTCTCCGACGTCCGCATGGAGGAGGGCTCCATGCGCTTCGACGTCAACGTCTCGCTCATGCCGCGCGGGTCGTCGGAGTGGGGCACCCGTACCGAGACCAAGAACGTCAACTCGCTGCGCAGCGTCGAGCGGGCGGTCCGCAGCGAGATCCAGCGGCAGGCGGCGCTCCTCGCCGACGGCGGCCGGATCACCCAGGAGACCCGCCACTTCCACGAGGACACCGGCACGACCACGTCCGGCAGGTCCAAGGAGGAGGCGCAGGACTACCGCTACTTCCCCGAGCCCGACCTGGTGCCGATCGCGCCGGATCCCGCCTGGGTGGCCAAGCTCAAGGCCGAGCTGCCCGAGCTGCCGTCGGTCCGCCGCAAGCGCCTGCAGACCGAGTGGGGCGTGACCGACCACGACATGGAGTCGATGTACAACGCCGGTGCCATCGAGATCGTGGAGGCCACGATCGCGGCGGGCGCTCCCGCGGCCGACGCCCGCAAGTGGTGGATGGGCGAGCTGGCCCGCAGGGCCAACGAGGCCGGCGTCTCCCTGGCGGAGCTGCCCATCACCCCGGCGCAGGTCGCCAGGGTGACCGAGCTGGTCGCCTCCGGCGCGCTGAACGACAAGCTGGCCCGCGAGGCGCTCGACGGCGTGCTGGCCGGCGAGGGGGACCCCGACGAGGTCGTCGCGGCCCGTGGCCTGCAGATCGCCGACGAGGGCGAGCTGGTGGCGATCATCGACGGTGTCCTCGCCGGAAACGCCGACGCGGCGGAGAAGGTCCGCTCCGGCAAGATCGCCGCGGTGGGCGCGCTGGTCGGCGGCGTCATGAAGGCCAGCCGGGGCAAGGCCGACGCGGCCAGGGCCCGCGAGCTGATCCTGGAGCGGCTCGGCGTCTCGGAGTAGCCGACGCCCAGGCACGACGACCCCGGCACGCAACCCGTGCCGGGGTCGTCGCGTTCCCGCCCTGCCGCCCTGCCTGCTCCCCACCGCGCCCCTCCGCCGGAACGCCGGAAAGCCGGAATGCCGGAAAGCCGGAATGCCGGAAAGCCAGCATCCGGGAATCCGGGAATCCGGAAAGCAGGGATGCCGGGAAGCCGGGATGCTGGGAAAGCCAGGATGCCGGGAGGGCCGAAAGCGGCCTCGCCGGGTGCCTAGGGCGATGTACGGAGGAGGGCCTAGGACCAGCGCACGATGTGCGGGCGAGGGCCCGTCCGTAGCGTCGGTGGCATGTCGCGCAAATCTCTGACAGCGGGTCTGGTGGCGTTGGTGTCGCTGGTGGCCTTCGAGTACATCGCGGTGGCGATCGCCATGCCGGTCGTGGCGCGCGAGTTCGGCGGTCTCCACCTGTACGGCCTGGCGTTCAGCGGCGCGATGGCGGCCGCGGTGGTCGGCACGGTCCTCGGCGGCCGGTGGGCCGACGTGAAGGGCCCGAGCGCACCGCTGTGGACAGGGGCGGCGGGGTTCACCGGCGGCCTGCTGGTGGCCGGGCTGGCCACCTCCATGGAGATGCTGATCGCCGGACGGCTCGTGCAGGGTTTCGGCGGAGCGCTGGTCAACGTGGCGCTCTACGTGGTGGTGGCCAGGGTCTATCCGGAGGAGTCACACCCGAAGATCTTCTCCTTGTTCGCCACCGCCTGGGTCGTGCCGTCCATGGTCGGCCCGGCGGTCGTCGGGCTGGTGGTCGGCACGCTCGGCTGGCGCTGGGTGTTCCTCCTGGTGCCCGCGCTGACGGTGGTCGCGGCGTTGATCCTGATGCGTGGACTGGCGGGGCAGCCGGTCACGGGCGGGCAGGCCGCGCCCGCTCCCGGCCTGGGCGGGAAGGTGGCGTGGGCGGCGCTGACGGCCGTGGGCGCGGGCCTCATGCAGTACGGCAGCGACGGCAGGCTGCCGTTGCTCCTGGCGGGTCTGGCGCTGCTGCTGTTCGCGTTGCCGAAGCTGCTGCCTGCGGGGACGCTGCGCGCGGCCAGGGGCCTGCCCGCCGTGGTGGCGCTGCGCGGGCTGACCGCCGCGGCCTTCTTCGCCGCCGAGGTGATCGTCCCGCTGATGCTGATCAACGAGCGCGGCATGTCGCCGCTGCTGGCCGGGTTCGCCCTCACGGGGGGCGCGCTGACCTGGTCGTTCGCGTCGTGGCTGCAGGGGCGTGAGGTGTTCGGCAGGTCGGTGAACCTGTTCGGCGGCACCGCCGCTGTCGCGCTCGGCATCCTGCTCATGGGCGCCGTCACCTTCGACGCCGTGCCCGTCGCCCTCGCCTACCCGTCGTGGATCATCACCGGGTTCGGCATGGGCCTGGTCTACCCGACGCTGTCGGTGCTCACGCTGGAGCTGTCCAGGCCGGGCGAGCAGGGCGTCAACAGCTCGGCGCTGCAGGTGGGCGAGTCGGTGTTCTCCGTGGTGTCCGTGGCGGTGACCAGCGCGCTGTTCGCCGGTGTCGGTCAGGGCTACTGGGCGGTCTACGCGGCGACGCTGGTCATGGCGCTGGCGGGCCTGTGGGTGGCACCCCGGTTCCGGGCGAACCCGACGTCCTCCGCGGCGGTCGTACCCATGTGATGACTTCCGCCGGCGCGGGGGACGGTCACCGTCCCCCGCCCTTCCGCGTCGAGAGCTGGGACGGCGGCCGTGAAAGCGGATCGGCCGATCGGGTGATACCTCTGGACAGCCTCGTCCACGGAGGGCCACCCATGACCGTTACCGCGGTGCGCGAGCCGGATCTCGCCCGACCCGAGGGGTTCCGCGAGATCTTCGACGCCTACTTCGAGGAGATTTTCAGGTACGTCGCGCAGCGCCTCGGCCCCGACGACGCCGAGGACGTGGTCGCCGAGACCTTCCTCACCGCCTTCCGCAAACGCGACCGCTACGATCCCGAGCGGGCCGGCGTCAGGTCCTGGCTGTACGGCATCGCCACCAACCTCATCGGCAAGCACCGGCGGGCCGAGGTCAGGGCGCTGCGCGCCAGGGGCCGCATGGCGGCCGACCGCGACGTCTCCGGCCTGGCGGACGTGGTGGCGATGCGGGTCAGCGCGCAAAGCCTGGGGCCGAGCCTGGCCGGGGCGATCGCCCGCCTGGGCAAGGGCGACCGGGACGTGCTCCTGCTGGTGGCGCTCGCCGGGCTCTCGCACGAGGAGATCGCCACCGCGCTCGGCATCCCGTACGGCACGGTCGGCTCCCGCCTGAACCGCGCCAGGAAGAAGCTGCGCAAGGCCCTTGGCGGCACCAACCCGATGGAGGGCGACCATGGATGACCTGCGGCGGATCAGGGAGCTGTACGGCGAGCCCGCGCCGGACCAGGTGGCCAGGAACAGGGTCAGGGCCAGGCTCGAGGCCGAGCGCGGCCCCGCCCCTGTCTCCAGCCGGCGTCCGCGCTGGACGCCGCTGCTGGCCGGGCTCGCCGTCATGGTCGTCGCCGCGGTGGCCTTCGTCGTGCCGAGGCTGCACGCCGGCCCCACGGGCACCGACAAGGCGAGTGTCCTGCTCGCCGCGGCGGGCGCGGCGGCGGCCGTCCCTCCTGCGAAGGGCGCCTACTGGTACGTCAAGCGCGTGGTGAACGGCTCCGACGTCAAGGAGCTGTGGGCGGGAAGGGACGGCCGCGCCTGGACGAGGGAGCACAAGGGCACGACCACCGTCACGACCAAGACCGACGAGCCGTTCACCCTGAACGGGCACCCCATGACGATCGCCCAGATCGAGGCGCTTCCCGCCGACCCCGGCGCGCTGCGCGCCCACGTGACCGACATGCTCGGCGGCGTGCCGGAACGGGACCGCGGCGGCGTGGTCGCCGACGCGCTCACCGGCCTGCTGTGGAGCAAGCCCGCCCCGCCCGGCGTGCGCGCCGCCGCCTACCGGGCGCTGGCCGACCTGCCCGACGTGCGCTACCTCGGCAGGTCGACCTTCGGCTACACGGTGCGCGGAGTGGAGCGCGAGCTGGTCATCGACGCGCGCACCAGCCAGGTGGTGAAGGCCAGCACGGCAGGCAGGACGGAGGTCGTGCTGGTGGCCGGGTGGACCGACGAGAAGCCGGCGATCTCCTGATCGGCCTCCTGATCGGCCTCCTGACTGGCCTCCCACCCGGCCTTCCGATCGGCCTCCCGGTCGGCTCGGGGCGCGGCCCCGCCGGGTGGACGGGCCGGCGGGGCCGTGACGTTCGCGTTCCCGCGGCCGTCCGGGTGACGCCGGACGGGCCGGCGCTCAGTCCTCCGGCGGCCGATGCGTGCTCGCCGCCGCGGCGGGGTGGCGGCGTGCCCACAGCCGCCGGAACAGCGGCGTCAGCAGGGCGAGCGCGGCCAGCGTCAGCAGGACGGCCGCGATCGGGCTCCTGACCAGCGTGGTCACGTCGCCCGCGCTGATGGCCAGCGCCCTGCGCAGCTGCTTCTCCGCCATCGGGCCGAGGATCATGCCGATCACCGCGGGGGCGATCGGCAGGCCGAAGCGCCGCATGGCGTAGCCGAGCAGGCCGAGCACGAACAGCACCACCAGGTCGACGGCCGAGGAGTTCAGCGCGTAGACGCCGAGCGCCGCGAACAGCACGATGCCCGCGTAGAGGTAGGGGCGCGGGACGCGCAGGACGCGGGCCCAGAGCGGGGCCAGCGGCAGGTTCAGCACCAGCAGCATCGTGTTGCCGATGAACAGCGAGGCGATCATGCCCCACACCAGGGCGGGGTTGTGGTCGAACAGCTGGGGTCCTGGCTGCAGGCCGTACTGCTGGAAGGCGGCCAGCAGGATCGCCGCGGTGGCCGAGGTGGGCAGGCCGAGCGTGAGCAGCGGGACGAGCGTGCCCGCCGCGGACGCG
The DNA here is from genome assembly GCF_053586935.1 of Nonomuraea sp. NPDC003727. Taxonomy (NCBI): domain Bacteria; kingdom Bacillati; phylum Actinomycetota; class Actinomycetes; order Streptosporangiales; family Streptosporangiaceae; genus Nonomuraea; species Nonomuraea sp. NPDC003727. The sequence continues at coordinate 59,013 of NZ_JBSFNE010000019.1, read as the reverse complement.
TTGTTGGCCGCCTCGGGGCCGGCGACGCCCTCGATGGCGCCCTTGCCGTACTCCTCCCTGGCCGCGCCGCGGGCGAGCTTCTTCTCCGTGGCGTAGGACAGGAAGGTCGGGATCTCCGCCCCGCCGCCGGGCAGCGCGCCGAACGGGAAGCCGAGCGCGGTGCCGCGCAGCCACGGCTTCCAGGAGCGGCGCCAGTCGGCGCGGCCCATCCACGCCGCCCCCACCGGGACCACCTCGGGGCCGGCGTGCCGCAGCCTGGAGGCCACGTAGAGCGCCTCGCCCAGCGCGAACAGGCCGACCGCGACGATCACCACGTCAATGCCGTCCAGCAGCTGGTCGACGCCGAAGGTGAGGCGGGCCTGCCCGGTCTGCTCGTCGATGCCGATCAGGCCGATGACCAGCCCCAGGCCGAGGGAGGCCAGGCCACGGATCATCGAGCGCGACAGCACCGATGAGACCGCGGTGAAGGCCAGGACGGCCAGCGCGAAGTAGTCCTCGGGGCCGAAGGAGATGGCGAAGTCGACCACCGCGGGAGCGGCGACGACCAGCAGGCCGGTGGCCAGCGTACCGGCGACGAACGAGCCGATCGCGGCGGTGGCCAGCGCCTGCGCGGCCCTGCCCCGCCTGGCCATCTTGTTGCCCTCCAGCGCGGTGATCATCGAGGACGACTCGCCGGGCGTGTTGAGCAGGATGGACGTGGTGGACCCGCCGTACATGCCGCCGTAGTAGATGCCGGCGAACATGATGAACGCGCTGGCCGGAGGCACGGTGAAGGTGATCGGCAGCAGCAGCGCCACGGTCATGGCGGGGCCGATGCCGGGCAGGACGCCGACCAGCGTGCCGAGGGTGACGCCGACGAGCGCGTAGAGCAGGTTGACGGGCGTGAGCGCGGTGGCGAAGCCCTCCAGGAGCGCCTGGAGCGAATCCACTCAGATCACCCCCTGCAGCAGGCCGCCCGGCAGCGAGACGCCGAGGCCGTTGACGAAGACCACGTAGGACAGCACACCGAGGACCACGGCGATGACGGCCGCCTTGACCTTGTTCTCGGCGCCCAGGGCGACCGACAGCCCGAAGAACAGCAGCGAGGCCGACAGGACCCAGCCCAGGGTGGACAGGACCGCGGTGAAGCCCAGGAAGATGCCGCTGACCAGGCCGACGCTCTTCCAGTCGGCGGGGGCGTCGGCGTCGATGTCCTCGCTCTCCTCGGGGTCGCCCCGGCCGCCGCGCACGACGTCCAGGGTGTAGAAGGCGCCGATGAGGATCAGCGCTCCGCCGATGAGGATGGGGAAGAAGCGGGGGCCCAGGCCGAGGCGGGACGTGGCGGCGGAGACGTCGAGCGTGCCGACGATGACCAGCACGCCGAGCGCGAGGACGGTGACCGACAGCCCCATCTCGGGCCGCCACCACCCGCGCTTCCCGGCCTCGCCGACCGGCGCCCGGTCGTCAGGGGGAGGGCCGGCCGGGCCAGGACGCGGATCCTGAGCCGCGGGGACGGCGCCACGGGCCGTGGCGCCGTCCTGCTCGTGCGGGGCGGACATCAGGAGACGAGCCCCATCTCGGCGATGACGGCCTTGACGCGGGTCTGCTCGGCGGTGAGGAAGTCGGCGAACTGCTGGCCGGTCTGGAAGGCGTCGATCCAGCCGTTCTTGGCCACCGCGTCCTTCCACGCCTTCGAGCCGTGCATCGTGGTCACCAGGTCGGTGAGCGCCTTCTTGTCGGCGTCGCTCAGCCCGGCCGGCGCCACGAAGCCGCGCCAGTTGGCCAGCGCGACGTCGAGCCCGCCCTCCTTCAGCGTGGGCGCGTCGACGGTGTCGATGCGGGTGGGCGCGGAGACGGCCAGCGCGCGCAGCTTGCCGGACTTCACGTGCTCGGCGAACTCGCCGACACCGGACACGCCGATCGTGACCTTGCCGCCGAGCAGCGCGTTGAGCGCCTCACCGCCGCCGGAGTGGGCGATGTAGTTGACCTGCTTGGGGTCGACGCCGCCCGCCTTGGCCATCAGGCCGGCCAGGATGTGGTCGGTGCCGCCCGCCGAGCCGCCCGCGACCGACACCTTCGCCGGGTCGGCCTTCCACGCGGCCACCAGGTCCGCCAGCGTCTGCAGCGGCGAGTCCGCCGGCACGACGACGATCTCGTACTCCTCGGTCAGCTTGGCGATCGGCGTCGTCTCCGCCAGCGTGACCTTGGACTTGTTCTGCTCGATCGCGCCGACCATGACCAGGCCCATGGTCATGAGCATGTTGCCGTTGCCCTTCTCGCCGGCGAGCTGGGCCAGGCCGATCGTGCCGCCGGCGCCTGGGACGTTGAAGACCTCGATGGCGCGCTGGGAGTCGACGGACTTGATGGCCTGCTCGGCCGTACGGGAGGTCTGGTCCCAGCCGCCGCCCACGGCGGCGGGAGCCATGATGCGCAGCGTGCCGGAGCCGCTGCCGCCCGCGCCCTGGCCGCAGCCGGTCAGGGCCGCCACGGCGACGGCGGCGACGGCGGCGAGTATGCGGAGTCGCATGATCACTCCAATGTGGGGGGTGTCACAATCTCGAATACTGGATAGTGAAACGCACATTTCCTGGCGTCGACCCTTTACGCGTTTCCCGTCGTAAAGGTCATATTGGTCGCGACCCTCGCGTGACCTGCCGGTGCTTCCATGGCCCTGTGAGACTCGGCACGCAACTCTTCGTGCTGCAGATGGTGATCGTCGTGCTCGCCGTCAGCGGCACGGCTGTCGTGTGGGCCCAGCACACCCGCAGGCAGCTCGACTCGCAGTACCAGCAGCGGGCGCTGGCGATCGCCGAAGCGGTGGCGGGAATGCCACAGGTGCGTGCCGCCTTCGCCACGGGGGATCCGGCCGTCCTGCTGCAGCCGATCGCGGCGGGCGTCCAGCTGGAGACCGGGGCCGACTACGTCGTGATCGCCAACAGGGAGCAGAAGCGCTACGCCCACCCCAACCCCTCGCTCATCGGCAAGCAGCTGTCCACGGACGGCTCGGCCGTCCTGCGCACCGGTCAGAAGTGGGTCGGCGTCGAGACGGGCACGATCGGCACCACCGTGCGCGGCAAGGCCCCGATCTTCGACGAGTACGGCACCGTCATCGGGCTCGCCTCGGTCGGCGTGCTCGTGGAGCGGGTGGACGCGCAGGTCGGCTCGGTGCTGGCGCCGCTGCTGTGGACGGCGCTCGCCGTCCTGGTGGCGGGTTCGGCCGGCGCCGCGCTCATCGCCCGCCGGGTGCGCAGGCAGATCTTCGGCCTGGAGCCGGGCGAGATCGCCAAGCTCCTGGAGCAGCGCGAGGGCGTCCTGCACGGCGTGAAGGAGGGCGTGCTCGCGCTCGACATGCGGGGCCGGGTGACGCTGGTCAACGACGCCGCCCGCGAGCTGCTCGGCGAGGTGGGCGACGACCTGACCCAGATGCCGGTCTCCGAGCGCATGCGCGACGTGCTCGGCGGCGCCGACCCGGGCGAGGACAGGATCGTGCTGCACGGCGAGCGCGTGCTGGTGCTCAACCGCACGCCCGTGTCCGTACGCGGCCGGCAGCGCGGCTGGGTCATCACCCTGCGCGACAGGACCGAGCTGGTCCGGCTGTCGCGCGAGCTGGAGTCGGCCAGCTCCACCACCGGGGCGCTGCGGGCCCAGGCCCACGAGTTCGCCAACCGCATGCACACCGTCGTCGGCCTGCTGGAGCTGGGCGAGCACGAGGCGGCGATCAGCTTCATCACCAGGACCACCCGCAACACCTACGCGACCGGCATCCGCGAGCGGGTCGCCGACCCCACGCTGGCCGCCCTGCTGCTGGCCAAGTCGGCGGAGGCCGCCGAGCGCGGCGCGACGCTCGTGCTCGCCGACGACACCTGCGTGCCGCAGGACGCGGTCGACGACCCACAGGACGCCGTGCTCGTCGTCGGCAACCTGGTGGCCAACGCGCTCGACGCGCTCGACGGCGCGCCGGGCACGATCGAGGTGTCCGTCCGGGCCACGCAGGAGGGCCTGCGGGTGCGGGTCGGCGACTCAGGCCCCGGCATCACCCCCGACCTGGTCGACGAGGTCTTCAGAGAAGGGTTCACCACCAAGGCCGCCCGCTCGGGGCCGCGCGGGCTCGGCCTCGCCCTGACCAGGCAGGCGTGCCTGCGCAGGGGCGGCTGGGTGCGGGTTCACAACGCGGGAGGCGCCGTGTTCACGGCGCTGCTGCCATGACCGTCAGGGTGCTCGTCGTCGACGACGACTTCATGGTGGCCCGCATCCACAGCGGCTACGTGGAGAAGGTGGAGGGGTTCGAGGTCGTGGGGGCCGTCCACACCGGCGAGGCGGCGCTGGAGGCGGTGGCCGGGCACCGTCCCGACCTGGTGCTGCTCGACATCTACCTGCCGGACATGTCGGGCCTCGAGGTGCTGAACCGGCTGCGCGGCGTCGACGTCCTCATGATCAGCGCGGCTCGCGACCTGCCGACGGTCAGGGCGGCGATGCGCGGCGGCGCGTTCAGCTATCTCATCAAACCGTTCACCGCCGCCGCGCTGGCCGAGCGGCTGGCCCAGTACGCCGACACGCGCAGGCAGCTCACCGCCATCGGCCCCGAGGTGCGCCAGGACGACATCGACCGCCTGTTCGGGGTGACGAAGACGCCGCTGCCCAAGGGCCTGTCGTCGGCGACCTGCGCGCTGGTGGCCGACGCGCTGCGCGAAGCGGGCGGCGACCTGTCGGCCAGCGAGGCCGCCACGCTGACGGGGCTGTCGAGAGTCAGCGCGCGCCGCTATCTGGAATACCTTTGTGCGGCGGGCAAGGCGGAGCTGCGTCCGCGGTACGGCACGGCGGGCCGTCCCGAGCACCGCTATCGCTGGATGTCCTGATTCAAGGTACATATCGCACCAGCAGTGCCTTAGTGTTTCCTGAGGAAAGGCAGCGGATTGGGAGGAGCTTGAGGCGTGGCGAACGCCCGACCGATGGACCCACCGACCGACCCGTTCGCCTCGGTGCCCACGCCCCCGCCGGGCGGCGGCAGGAAGCCGCGCGTCGGCGGGCTGCCGCCGGGAGTCTCGCCCGACATCTACGGCCCATCCGGCGGCCAGGCTCCGCCCTCCGCCGGATCAGGCGCGCTGCCTCCCGTCGCCCCGCCGCCACAGCCGTGGCCGATGGCCGACGGGCAGCACCACGAGCCCCCGCCCCCGCCGCCGCCCGTCTTCGGCCTGCAGGAGCGCCAGCCCTCCGCCGAGCCGCCGCCACCCCCTCCGCCGCCCAGGCGCCGCCGCGTGCTGCCCGCGATCGCCATCGCGGTGGTGGTGCTGCTGGCCCTGGCGTACGTCGTCCCCGCGGTGATCATGTCGGGGTCGGTCCTGCGCGGCACCGAGGTCGGCGGCGTCGACATCGGCGGGCTGACCGTGACCGAGGCCGCCGACAAGCTCCGTGACGAGCTGGCGCCCACGATCGAGCGGCCGCTCCAGGTCGAGGTGAACGGCCGCAAGGAGACCGTCCAGCCCGACGAGGCGGGCGTCGAGCTCGACGTCGTCGGCACGATCGAGCAGGCGCCGAGCGGCTTCCCCAGCCCGGTCGAGGTGTGGCGGGCGCTGACCGGCACCACGGCGATCGAGCCGAAGGTCACCGTCGAGTCGGCCCAGCTCTCCAGGACGGTCGAGGCGCTGGCCGCCAAGGTCGACCAGAAGGCGCGGGAGGGCAAGGTCGCCTTCAAAGGGCTCGAGCCCGTCACCGTCGCCCCCCGCGAAGGCCGCGTCCTCGACCAGGCCGCCGCCGCCAAGCTGATCAGCGCGGCCTTCCTCGGCCCGCGCAAGAGCGTGACGCTGCCCGTCGAGACCGACAAGCCCACGACCACGCCCGCCGCGGTCAAGGCCGCCGCGGCCACCGCGACCCGCGCCGTCTCCGGTCCGATCACCCTGACCAGGGACGGCAAGCAGGCGCAGATCCCCGCCGCCGTCATCGCCGCCAACCTCACCTTCGTCGCCGACGGGGAGGGCGGGCTCGAACCCCGCTTCGACGCGCGCGAGGCGATCGCCGGCATCGAGAGCCAGCTCGTCGACGCCGCGCAGGCCCCCCGCGACGCCACCTACGACGTGGTCGGCGGCAAGCTCAAGCTCGTCAAGGCCCGCAAGGGCAAGGGCGTCGATGACAAGAAGCTGGCCACGGACGTGGCCGAGGCGCTGAAGACGGGCGGCAGCCGTACGATCCCGGTCGAACTGGCGGTCGTCTCCCCGCGCCTGACCGACAGCGAACTGCGCGCCATGGGCATCAAGGAGAAGGTCGGCTCCTTCACCACCCAGCATCCCTGCTGCGCCGCCCGGGTCACCAACATCCAACTGATGGCCAGGACCCTCAACGGCTACATCGTCAAGCCCGGCGAGACCTTCTCCATCAACGGCATCGTCGGCGAGCGGACCGCGGCCAAGGGCTACGTGCCGGCCGGGCAGATCGTCGCCGGCAAGATGGAGGACGGCGTCGGCGGCGGCGTCTCGCAGTTCGCCACCACGATGTACAACGCCGCCTACTTCGGCGGGTTCCAGGACGTCGAGCACCTGGCCCACATGTACTGGATCTCCCGCTACCCCGCCGGGCGCGAGGCGACGGTCTTCTGGCCCAGCGTGGACCTGAAGTGGAAGAACGACTCCGAGTACGGCGTGCTGGTGAAGACCTCCTACACCGGCACCTCGATCACCGTGGACCTGTGGAGCACCAAGCGGTACGACAAGGTCGAGTCGATCTCCTCGCCGAAGCGTGCCTTCGTCGCCGCCACGGCCAAGGAGGACGACAGCCCCGGCTGCACGCCGCAGGATCCGCACGACGGGTTCACCGTCGACGTCACCCGGGTGATCACCAAGAACGGGGCCGAGGTCAAGCGGGAGACGAAGACCACCGTCTACCGCATGGGCCCGAAGGTCACCTGCGTGAAGCCCGCCTCGGACGACACGGAGTGACGCCGCTCAGCTCAGCGGCACCGACAGGATCCGGTCGTCGCCGTCGCGCGGGTCGCCCCTGCCGTCGTGGTTGCTCGTGCCCACCCACAGGGTGCCGTCCGGCGCCGTGGTGACCGCCCGCAGCCTGCCGTAGGTGTCGTCGAAGTGGGCCACGGGCGTGCCCGCCGAGCCGTCCTGGCCCAGCGGCACCTGCCACAGCCGCCTGCCCTGGAGCGCGCCCACCCACAGCGAGCCCTTCGCGTAGGCCATGCCCGAGGGGGACGCCTCCGAGGTGCTCCAGGTGACGATGGGGTTGATGAAGGCCGGATCGGAGCCGACGCCCTCCACCTCGGGCCAGCCGTAGTTGCCGCCGGCCTTGATCAGGTTCACCTCGTCGTAGGACTGGGCGCCGAACTCCGAGGCGTACAGGCGGCCGGCCGGGTCCCACGCCAGGCCCTGCACGTTGCGGTGACCGTAGCTGTAGACCAGGGTGCCGAACGGGTTGCCGGGGGCGGGCGCGCCGTCCTCGGTCATGCGCAGGATCTTGCCGCCGAGCGAGTCGCGGTCCTGCGACAGCCGCCGGTCGCCGGTCTCGCCCGTGGTGGCGTACAGGAAGCCGTCGGGGCCGAAGGCGAGCCTGCCGCCGTCGTGGATGCCGCCCTTCGGGATGCCGTCGACGATCACCTTGGCGTCGGTGAGCCGGTCGCCGGTGAGGCGATAGCGGACGATCCTGTTGTCCTCGGCCGCGGTGAAGTAGAGGAAGACCCGCTCGCCCTTCACCGCCACGCCCATGAGCCCGCCCTCGCCGTCGGGCTCCACCCCCTCGACCCGGCCCAGCGAGGTGACCCCGCCCGCCGCCGTCACGCGCAGCAGCCTGGCGCGGTCGCGCTCGGTGACCAGCGCGTCGCCGCCCTCCAGGAACGCGATCGCCCACGGCACCCGCAGGTTTCGCGCGATCGTGCGGGGTTCGCCGGGCGTGGTCGACGGCGTGGCCGTGCCGGCCGGGCGCGCGCCGCCGCCGACCTCGGCCGGCGCCGCCGCGCATCCCGCGGCGAGTGCCATGACGATCATGATCTGGAAGATGGACCTCATGTGCCCCATACTCGTGCCTTCCCCATAAAGTTCCGCGTATGAAGATCTGGGTGCCGTCCGAAGAAGCCGCAGGAGTGCTGGCCGATCTGCCCGATGTCGAATGCGTCGTCCACGACGGCCGCGGGCCCGTCCCCGACGGGGCCGACGAGGTCGAGGTGTGGATCCCGCCGCTGATCCCCGTGCCGGACACCCCCGGGCTCATGGCGAGCATGAAGCGGCTGCGGCTGGTGCAGACCGTGACGGCGGGCGTGGACCCTTACCAGCCGTACCTGCCCCCGGGCGTCACGCTGTGCAACGCCCGCGGTGTGCACGACGCCGGCACGGCCGAGTGGGCGGTCGGGGCGATGATCGCGGCGCTGCGCGACTTCCCCGCCTTCGCCGACGCCCAGCGCAGGGGCGAGTGGACCTACCACCACACCGGGGTGCTGGCCGACGCCCGCGTGCTGATCGTCGGCTACGGATCCATCGGCGCGGCGCTCGAGCGCAGGCTCGCCGGGTTCGAGGTCGAGATCGTCAGGGTGGCCAGGACGGCCCGCGAGGGCATCCACGCCATGGAGGATCTGGACGCCCTCCTTCCCGAGGCCGACGTCGTGGTGCTGCTCGTCCCCGCGACGCCCGTCACCACGGGCATGGTCGACGCCGGCTTCCTGGCCCGCATGAAGGACGGGGCGCTGCTCGTCAACGCCGCCAGGGGCACGGTCGTCGACACCGGCGCGCTGGTCGCCGAGCTCGTCTCCGGACGGCTGAGGGCCGCGCTCGACGTGACCGACCCCGAGCCGCTGCCCGAGGGGCACCCGCTCTGGAACGCGCCAGGGGTGTTCATCACGCCGCACGTGGCGGGCAGCACGCCCGCCTCCACGCGCCGCGCGCTGCGGCTGATCCGCTCCCAGCTGCTGCGATACCTGGCGGGCGAGCCGTTGAAGAACGTCATCACGGAGTCGTACTGACAAAGGGAATCCCGAACGTGTCTGCGTCGTGACCTTCGGTGCGTACGGTGGTCGTCATCGATGATTCCACGACAGCCATCCATGACCCGTTGTCAAGGCGATCTTCGGAGCAAAGTGGTCCTCATGGTTATCAGATCGGTGACGACTCCCCGGTTGTCGCCCCCCGCGCGCCCGCGAGAGCACACACTGGCGATGTGCGACTGCCGGACTCCGGCAGTCACGTGAGCTGACTTGACACGGGATGGGCAACGACATTGATCCGCTGGCGTGATCCACGGGCGCCGCTGGCCGCCGCAGCCGCGACAGGCGTGGCGGGGCTGGCCGCCGCCCTCGTCGCGGGCGCGCCGGCCCTGGCGACCGCCGCGGTCGCGGGAGGGCTGGCCGCGCTGCTGGCCGCGGTCTCGCTGCTGGTCGCCTCGGTGAAGATGGCGCCCCAGCACCGCACCACGGCGCGCTGGCTGGGCTCGGCGGCCGTGGTCTGGCTGCTCGGCGTGGTGCTGCGCCCCGTCGCGGGCTCCAGCCTGGCGGTCAACTTCTCCGATCTGCTCATGCTCGTCGCCACCGTGCTGCTCGCGGGGGGGTGCGTGCTGTCCGCCGGCAGGCAGATGCGGCCTCAGGTCGTGCTGAGACAGCTGACCGACGCCTACCTGTGCGCGGCCGCGCTCTTCCTGATCAGCTGGGCGGTCGCGCTCCGACCGCTCTACGTCGACGTCGGCGACTCGTCGACGTTCATGATCACGCTGTTGCCCGCGCTGATCGGCCTGCTGCTGACCTGCGCGGTGGGGCCCGTGGTCATCACCGCGAGGTCCCCGCTCTGGCCGCTCGGCCTCGCCGGCCTGGCCGTACTGGCCGCCGCGACCATCGGTGAGCTGGCGGCAGCCGTCGCCAGGCTCGGCGGCGTCGAGCCGCCCCGGTGGAGCCTCCTGCTCGCCCCCGTCGCCTTCCTGCTGCTGGCCGCGCTGCCGTGGAGCGGCAGGAGATCGCGGATCGTCGAGGCGGGCGACGAGGCCGCGAAGGCGCCGACCGGCCAGGTCACCGCCACGCTGCTGGCCGCCGTGCCGCTGTGCCTGGTCGTGATCGCCGCGATCGCCATGCTGCTCAACCTCAAGGGCCCGCCCGTGACCGGCGTCGCCGTCATCGCCGTCTCCGCGGTGGTGATCCTGGTGGTGCGCGTCTTCGTGCTCATCGGCGCCACCGCCCGCATGCGCCATCTCGTCGCGCTCGGCGAGCGCCAGCTCCGCGAGCTGGCCGAGAGCACCGGCGACGTGGTCCTGCTGTGCGACTACGAAGGCGTCGTGCGCGAGATGGGCGCGGGCGTCGAGGCCATCTACGGCTACCAGGCCGACGACCTGGTGGGCGGCTCGATCTTCGACTACATCCACCCCGAGGACGTGCCCGGCATCCAGCTGGCCCTGCGCCAGATGGACCTCGACGACGACCAGGCGGCACCGGGCGCCTGCCTGATCGCCTGCCGGGTGCGCGCCGCCGACGGCACCTGGCGGCCCACCGAGTCCGTGGCCACCCGCCACGTGCGCGGCCAGGACCTGCTGCTGATCACCACCCGTGACATCAGCGACGAGGAGGCGCTGCGCAACCAGGTCGCGCACCTGACCTTCCACGACGGCGTCACCGGGCTGCCCAACCGCTCCTACTTCGAGGAGCGCACCCGCGAGGTGCTCGAGGGCAGGCAGTCGGGCCGCACCGCGGTGATCTTCCTCGACCTCGACGGGTTCACCTCGGTCAACGACTCGGTGGGGCACGCCAGCGGCGACTACCTCCTGGGGCAGGCGGCGCGCCGCCTGCGCGGTGCCGTACGGCCCGACGACACGCTGGCGCGCTGGGGCGGCGACGAGTTCGCCGTGCTGGTCGAGACGGGGCCCGAGGCGGCGCAGGTCGCCGTCGATGTGGCCGAGCGGCTGGTACGGGCGGTCTCGCAGGAGCCGTTCAGGGTGGCCGACCGCGACGTGGCGCTGACCGCCAGTGTGGGCGTGGCCTTCGCCGAGGACGGCCTGCCGGCGGGCGACCTGATCCGTAACGCCGACGTGGCGATGGCCAGGGCCAAGGAGCTCGGCGGGCGCAGGGTCGAGGTGTTCGCCGCGCACATGCACGCCGACGTGGTGCGCAGGCTCGAGCTGGCCGCCGACCTGCACCGGGCGCTGGTCGAAGAGCAGTTCGCCATCGAGTACCAGCCCGTCGTCGACCTGGCCACCTCCAGGGTCACCGCCGTCGAGGCGCTGGTGCGGTGGTGGCGCGGGTCGGTGTTCGTGCCGCCGGAGCAGTTCCTCGGCCCCGCCGAGGACACCGGGCTCATCGTGCCGCTGAGCGAGTGGATCCTGCGCGAGGCCTGCCGCGAGGTGGCCGCCTGGCGCGCCTCCTCGTGGGACATCGGCCTGTCGCTCAACCTGTCGGCCCGGCAGATCACCGCGCCGCGTTTCGTCGAGACCATCTCCGAGGCGCTGGAGGAGAGCGGCCTGCCCGCCTCCGCGCTCACCCTCGAGGTGATCGAGGAGATGCTGGTCGAGGACGCCGAGGAGACCATCAGCAGGCTGTCGGAGCTGCGCGCCCTCGGCGTACGGCTGGCCATCGACGACTTCGGCACCGGCTACGCCTCGCTGGCCTTCCTGCGCCAGCTCCCGGTCGACATGATCAAGATAGACCCGTCGTTCGTCTCCGGCCTCGGCCGCGACGAGACGCTGACGCTGCTCACCCGCACCATCGTCCGGCTCGGCCACGACCTCGGGCTGATCGTCGTGGCCGAGGGCATCGAGCGGCCCGAGCAGCTGGAGCTGCTCAGGGAGATGGGTTGCACCCGAGGTCAGGGCTACCTCGTGGCCCGGCCCATGGCGGCGCGCGGGGTCGACTCGCTCATGCGTACCAATCTCACAAGTCTCGGATCGTGAGACGCGCGTTCCACCAAATTGACACAGCAGCCCTAGGAGCGGCTATCGTGTGTTCCATGCTTCGCAGTGAGATTCTCGTAGTACTTCGCCGGCGCGCAGGCCGTTAGCGAAGCACGTCGACCTGCGCGCCGCCCCAGCCCCGCACCCCCCGTGCGGGCCGGGGCATTTTTTATGTCCTCAATGCTCAACGCCACGCAAGGAACGAGCGATGACCGAACGGATGACAGGTGCACAAGCCCTCGTGAGGGCGCTGGAGCACGTCGGAGTCGACACCGTGTTCGGGATCCCTGGCGGCGCCATCCTTCCCGCCTACGATCCCCTCTACGACTCGACCAAGGTCCGTCACGTGCTTGTACGGCACGAGCAGGGCGCGGGTCACGCCGCCGAAGGCTACGCCCAGGCGACGGGCAGGGTCGGGGTGTGCATGGCGACCAGCGGTCCTGGCGCGACGAACCTGGTGACGCCCATCGCCGACGCCTACATGGACTCGGTGCCCATCGTGGCGATCACCGGCCAGGTCGCCAGCAGCATGATCGGCACGGACGCCTTCCAGGAGGCGGACATCTCCGGCATCACCATGCCGATCACCAAGCACAGCTTCCTGGTCACCGACGCGGCCGACATCGCCCGCACGGTCATGGAGGCGTTCCACATCGCCTCCACCGGACGCCCCGGGCCGGTCCTGGTCGACATCTCGAAGGACGCGCTGCAGGCCGAGACCACCTTCGTCTGGCCGCCGGTCATGCAGCTGCCCGGCTACCGCCCGGTGACCAGGCCGCACTCCAAGCAGATCCGTGAGGCGGCCAAGCTCATCGCCGAGTCCAAGCGGCCCGTCCTCTACGTCGGCGGCGGCGTCCACAAGGCGGGCGCCTCGGCCGAGCTGCTGCGGCTGGCCGAGCTGACCGGCATCCCCGTCGTCACCACGCTGATGGCGCGCGGCACCTTCCCCGACAGCCACCCGCAGCACATGGGCATGCCCGGCATGCACGGCAGCGTGTCGGCGGTCGGCGCGCTGCAGCAGTCCGACCTCATCATCGGCCTGGGCGTGCGCTTCGACGACCGGGTCACCGGACAGCTGTCCACCTTCGCGCCCCACGCCAAGGTCGTCCACGCCGACATCGACCCCGCGGAGATCTCCAAGAACCGCCACGCGGACGTGCCGATCGTCGGCGACTGCCGCGAGGTCATCACCGAGATGATCGCGGCCGTCGAGGCGGAGAACCGCAAGGGCGACTACACCGACTGGTGGAAGACGCTCAACGGCTACAAGACGACCTACCCGCTCGGCTACGAGGAGTTCGCCGACGGCTCGCTGGCGCCGCAGTACGTCATGGAACGGCTGAGCGCGCTCGCCGACTCCGACACCTACTTCGTCGCGGGCGTCGGCCAGCACCAGATGTGGGCCGCGCAGTTCATCGACTACGAGCAGCCCGGCCGGTTCATCAACTCGGGCGGCCTGGGCACCATGGGCTTCGCCGTCCCGGCGGCCATGGGCGCCAAGATGGGCCGCCCGGAGGCGACGGTCTGGGCGGTCGACGGCGACGGCTGCTTCCAGATGACCAACCAGGAGCTGGCCACCTGCGCGATCGAGGGCGTGCCCATCAAGATCGCGGTCATCAACAACGGCAACCTCGGCATGGTCAGGCAGTGGCAGACGCTGTTCTACGACCAGCGTTACTCCAACACCGACCTGCAGACGAAACTCCGGATCCCCGACTTCGTCAAGCTGGCCGAGGCCTATGGTTGTGTGGGCCTGCGGTGCGAGCGGCCGGAGGACGTCGACACCGTCATCAAGGAGGCCATGGAGATCAACGACCGTCCGGTTATCGTCGACTTCGTGGTCCACCAGGACGCCATGGTGTGGCCGATGGTCGCGGCGGGCACCAGCAACGACGACATCAAGATCGCCCGGGACATGGCGCCGACGTGGGAGAACGAGGAATGAGCAGGCACACGCTGTCGGTGCTGGTGGAGAACAAGCCGGGCGTCCTGGCCCGGGTGTCCTCCCTGTTCAGCAGGCGCGGCTTCAACATCGACTCGCTGGCGGTCGGGCCGACCGAGCACTCCGACATCTCGCGCATGACCATCGTGGTCAGCGTCGAGGAGCTCCCGCTGGAGCAGGTCACCAAGCAGCTCAACAAGCTGGTGAACATCCTCAAGATCGTCGAGCTCGACAGTTCCCAGTCGGTCCAGCGCGAACTCATGCTGATCAAGGTCAAGGCCGACGCCGAGACCAGGTCTCACGTTCTCGAGCTGGTCCAGCTGTTCAGGGCCCGCTGCGTCGACGTCGCGTCCGACGCGGTGACCATCGAGGTCACCGGCACCCCGGACAAGCTCGAGGCCTTCATCAAGGTGCTGGAGCCGTTCGGCATCAAGGAGCTTGTCCAGTCGGGCATGGTGGCCATCGGCCGCGGCGCCCGTTCCATCACCGACCGGTCCCTCAGGGCACTGGACCGTACCGCCTGAAAGGTTTATGTAAGTGACCGAGATCTTCTACGACGACCAGGCCGACCTGTCGATCATCCAGGGCCGGGTCGTGGCCGTCATCGGGTACGGCAGCCAGGGCCACGCCCACGCCCTCTCCCTGCGTGACTCCGGCGTCGACGTCCGCGTGGGCCTGCCCGAGACCTCCAAGAGCAGGGACCTGGCCGCGGCCGAGGGCCTGCGCGTGGTCACCCCCGCCGAGGCGGCCGCCGAGGCCGACCTCATCATGATCCTCGCGCCGGACCACCTCCAGCGCGGCATCTACGAGAACGACATCAAGCCGAACCTCCAGGAGGGCGACGCGCTCTTCTTCGGCCACGGCCTCAACATCCGCTACGGCCTCATCGAGGCGCCCGAGGGCGTCGACGTCGCCATGGTCGCCCCCAAGGGCCCCGGCCACCTCGTGCGCCGCCAGTACCAGGCGGGCCGCGGCGTGCCGTGCCTCGTCGCGGTGGAGAAGGACGCCTCCGGCAAGACCCTCGACCTGGCGCTGTCCTACGCCAAGGGCATCGGCGGCACCCGTGCGGGCGCACTGAAGACGACCTTCACCGAGGAGACCGAGACCGACCTGTTCGGCGAGCAGGCCGTCCTCTGCGGTGGCGTGTCCGAGCTGATCAAGGCGGGCTTCGAGACGCTGATCGAGGCCGGGTACCAGCCCGAGGTCGCCTACTTCGAGTGCCTCCACGAGATGAAGCTGATCGTCGACCTCATGTACGAGGGCGGCGTCTCCAAGATGTACTGGTCGGTGTCCGACACCGCCGAGTACGGCGGCTACACCCGCGGCCCGCGCGTGGTCACCGAGGAGACCAAGAAGGAGATGAAGCGCATCCTGGCCGAGATCCAGGACGGCACCTTCGCCCGGCAGCTGGTCGAGGAGTTCGACGGCGGCCAGAAGGAGTTCACGCGCTTCCGCGACGAGCTGGCCGAGCACCCGATCGAGAAGACGGGCGCCAAGCTGCGTCCGATGATGAGCTGGCTCAAGTCCGAGGGCTGACCCGCTCCCGGGCGTCCCTGACCGGGGCGCCCGGGCGGCGTCGCGCCCCTCACGGGGAAGCGGCGCCGACGAGGGCCGCGTCGCCCTCCGCCCTGTCGCCGGTACCTGCCCTGTCGGCTGTACCGGTCCCGTCGCCGGTACCTGTCCTGTCGCCGGTACGGCAGGCCCGCCCACGCGCCTCCGCGGTCACCGGCAGGCCTCCGTCCAGGGGACGCTCCTCGAGCGCGCGGGGCCGCTCGCCGTCACGGACCGCGCCCCCTCCTTCCAGCAGCCGCCAGGTCAGCACGGCCGCGCCCAGCGCGAACACCACCAGCAGGGCCAGCCCCGCGCGCGCCGCGCCCGTCCAGTCGCCGGCGTCGAGCACGCCGAAGAACACCAGGCCGGTCGCCGTCACCCCGAGCACGCCGCCCACCTCCTGGACGGTTCCCAGCACACCGGCCGCCGCGCCCGCGTGCGCCTGCCGTACCGACGCCAGGACCGCCGACAGCAGCGGCGACATCACCAGGCCCATCCCCGCGCCCGCCAGGAAGAGCCCGGGGAGCAGCGCGCCCGCCGGTCCGCCGAGCGCGTGGACGTTCCACAGCAGTCCCGCGGCGAGGGTGAGCGCGCCCGCCACGGGCAACCGCCTGCCCTGCCGCGAGCCCATGCCGCGCCTGGAGCACAGCGACGCGGCGAAGAATCCCGCGTTGACCGCCGTGAACAGCGCGCCCGACGCCATCGGGGTCAGGCCCCTGCCGTCCTGCAGGTAGAGGGCGAGCAGGAACGACAGGCCGGAGGAGCCGCCGAACAGGAGCGCCACGGCGCCCAGCCCCGGCACGAACCCGCGCTCGCGGAAGACGCTCAGGTCGAGCAGGGGGTTCGCGAGCCGCTTCTGCCTGGCGACGAACGCCGCCATGAGGGGGAGCGAGGCGGCGAGGCAGGCCCATGACCAGGCCGGCCAGCCGGCTTCCTGGCCGTGGGCGAGCGGGAAGACGACGGCCACCAGGCCCGCGGCCACCAGTGCCGCCCCCAGCAGATCGAGCCTGCGCCGCTCCGGCCGGCGGTGGTCCGCGGGCGCGGCGGGTGGGCCGGGCAGGAGACGGCGGGCGCGGGCCAGGGCGAGCAGGCCGATCGGGACGTTGACCAGGAAGCAGCCGCGCCACCCGAGCCCCGCCACGTCCGCCGCGATCAGCGCGCCGCCGACGACCTGGCCGCCGACGCCCGCGAGGCCGACGGCGGTGCCGTACCAGCCGAACGCCTTCGCCCCGTCGGCGCCCTGGTAGAGCGTCCTCATCAGGGTCAGCACCTGCGGCGCCATCAGCGCCGCCGCGCCGCCCTGCGCGATCCGCGACGCCACCAGGAAGGCCGGGTCGGGGGCCGCGCCGCAGGCCGCAGAGGCCAGCGTGAACAGGGCGAGGCCGGCGAGGAAGACCCGGCGGGGGCCGTGGAGGTCGCCGAGCCGTCCCGCGATGATCACGCCGGCCGCGTACGCCAGGCCGTAGCCCGCGATCACCAGCTGGGTCGCGGACTCGCCGGCGCCGAGGTCGGCGCGGATGGCGGGCAGCGCGACGTTGGCGATGAAGAAGTCGAGGGTCGTGACGAACGCGGCCACGAGCAGGACGGGCAGCGCCCTCCACCTGGTGCCGCTCATGGCCGGACCGCGACCTGGTCGAGGCCGTCGACGGCGGGCGGGCTGGGGACGTGCGGGCGGCAGGTGCCGCATGCCTTCCTGGGGCGGTTCATGGGGATCAGCGTGGAGAGGGCGGGTTATGGAAGCCTTACGGTGATCCCGTAGCCGCCCCGAAATCGTCGGTGGCGCTTGTTAGCTTGAGCGGCATGCGATTCGGGGTGCTCGGCCCGCTGGCGGTCTGGTCGACGGAGGGGCGTTCGCTGCGCATACCCGAGGCGAAGGTCCGGGCCCTGCTGGCCGACCTGCTCGCGCACGCGGGCCGGCCGGTCCCGGCCGACCGCCTGATCGACGACCTGTGGGGTGACCGGCCGCCGGGCAAGCCGGCGGCGGCGCTGCGGGTCAAGGTGTCCCAGCTGCGCAGGGTGCTGGAGGAGGCGGAGCGGGACGGCAGGCGGCGGCTGGCCTTCGCCCCCTCGGGCTACGCGCTGCGCGTGGAGCAGGGCACGCTCGACGCCGACCGGTTCGAGGCGCTCGCCGGGAAGGCCCGCGCGAGCGACGACCCCGCCACCAAGGTCGCGCTGCTGGCCGACGCGCTGGCGTTGTGGCGCGGCGAGCCGTTCGCCGACGTCGCCGACGAGGAGTTCGTCCGGCCGGTGCGCGCCCGCCTGGCCGAGCAGCGGCTGGTGGCGATCGAGGAGCAGGCCGAGGCGAGGCTCGCCCTCGGCGAGCACGCCCAGCTCGCGGCCGAGCTGGCCGACCTGGTGGCCGAGCACCCGCTCCGCGAGCGGCTGCGGGCCGTCCACCTGCGCGCCCTCTACGGCGCGGGCCGGCAGAGCGAGGCGCTCGACGGCTACGCCGGGCTGCGCACCCTGCTGGCCGAGGAGCTCGGCCTCGATCCCGGGCCCGAGCTGGTGGCGCTCCACCAGGCGATGCTCGAGCAGAACCCCGCGCTCGACGCCCCGCCCGCCACCACTCCCACCAACCTGCCCGTGCCCATGACCGGCCTGATCGGCAGGGAGGGCGCCACGGCCGAGGTGCGGTCGCTGGTCGAGTCCCACCGGCTGGTCACGCTCACCGGGCCGGGCGGGGTCGGCAAGACCCGGCTCGCGCTGGAGGTGGCCGCGCAGCTCGAAGGAGCGCACCCCGACGGGGTATGGCTGGTCGAGCTGGCCGCCCGACCCGCCACCGGCGGGGTCGTCGACGCCATCGCGGCGGCGATGGGCGTCCGTGACGACAGGGCGGCGGGCAAGCGGGGCGCCGACGCCACCGAGCGGCTGGCCGACGTGCTGCGCGCCAAACGCGTGCTGCTCCTGCTCGACAACTGCGAGCACGTCGTCGACCAGGTCGCCGCCGTCGCCGAGAGGCTGCTGCGGTCGGCGCCCGCGCTACGCGTCCTGGCCACCAGCCAGGAGGCGCTGGCCATCGACGGGGAGCGGCTGTGGGCAGTCCAGCCGCTCGACCTGCCCTCGGGCACGGGCGACGCCGCCGCCTCCAGCGCCGTGCGGCTCTTCGCGGCGCGGGCGACCGCGGCCGCGCCGGGGTTCGTCCTCGACGAGCGCAACGCGGAGGCGGTCGCGGCCGTCTGCCGCCGCCTCGACGGGCTGCCGCTCGCGCTGGAGCTGGCCGCCTCACGCATGCGCGTGCTCAGCCCGGCCCAGCTCGCCGATCGGCTCGACGACCGGTTCCGCCTGCTCGGCGCGGGCAGGCGGGGCGCCCCTGCCAGGCAGCAGACCCTGCGCGCGATGATCGACTGGAGCTGGGAGCTGCTCACGGAGGCCGAGCGGGTCGTGCTGCGCCGCCTGGCCGTCCATGCCGACGGCTGCACGCTGGAGGCCGCCGAGGCGGTGTGCTCAGGGGAGGGCGTGCACCCGGCCGACGTGCTCGACCTGCTGGCCAGGCTCGTCGACCGCTCGCTCGTCGTCACCGTGACGACGCCGCTGGGCACCCGCTACCGCCTGCTGGAGTCGGTGGCCGCCTACTGCCTCGAACGGATGGAGGAGGCGGCCGAGCTCGCATGCGTGCGGCGCCGCCACGCCCACCACTACCTCGCCCTCGCCGAGGAGAGCGGCCGGCGGGCCGCGGGGCGGTCGCGGTGGCTGGCGGCCATCGACGCCGAGAGCGCCAACCTGCGCGCCGCGCTCGACACCGCGGCCCGCCAGGGCGCGGCGGAGCTCGCGTTGCGCCTGGCCAACGCCATGGCTCTGCATTTCCTGATGCGCTGCCGCTTCGACGAGGGGCGCAGGGCGCTGGCTCTGGCGCGGTCCGTCGAGGGCGCGGCAGACCCGGTCCTCAGGGCGCTGGCCGAGATCCTGGAAGCGGGCCTGACGCTGCGCCTGGGGGTCGCCGTCGATCTGAGGGGGCGGGTGGAGGCCGCGCTCGCCGTGCTGGAAGCGGCGGGAGATCTCCACCTGCTGGCCAGAGCCCAGTGGTTCCTCGGGTTCAGCATGTGGGGCCACGGTGTCCAGCTCCGCAGCGAGGAGCTGATCGCCAGGTCTCTCGCGGTGTGCGAGACGGTCGGCGACCGGTGGGGCACGGCGGCCGGTCTCGTCGCCCGTGCCCTCCACGCCATGATGAGGGGCGACCTCCCCGGTGCCGAGCGGGACGGCGAGCGCAGCGCGGAGCTGTTCGAGGAGCTCGGCGATCACTGGGGGATCCTGCAGACGGTCGAGCCGCTGGCGACGCTCGCGGAGATCGACGGTGACTACGAGCGGGCCGCGGCGCTTCACTCCCGGGGCCTGGCCATGGCCGAGGAGCTGGAGCTGGGGTTCGAGGTCTCCAGGTACACGGCGGGGCTGGGCCGCATCGCGCTGCTGCGGGGCGACTACGCCAGGGCCGACGAGCTGCACGAACGGGCCAGGCGGCTGGCGGTGACGCAGGCGCATCCCTACGCCGAGCAGTTCGCCGAGATCGGGCTCGCGCTCAGCGCCCGGCGGCAGGGCCGGCTCGACACCGCGGAGAAGCACCTGCGCACCTCGCTCGACTGGATCAGGAAAGCGGGGGAGTCGGGCTCGGCCCTGCTGCTGGCGGAGCTGGGCTTCATCGCCGAGCTGCGGGGCGATGCCGAGCTGGCCACGTCCCTGCACCGCGAGAGCCATGCCCATGCCAGCGCCATCGCCGATCCCCGGGCGATCGCGCTGGCGCTGGAGGGAATGGCGGGGGCGGTGTCGCTGGGCGGCGATCACCGGCGTGCCGCCAGGCTGCTCGGGGCGGCCGCGGCGGCCAGGGAGTCGGTGGGGCGACCGCTGCCGCAGGCCGAACGCGGCGACGTCGACCGGATCACGGCGCGGGTGGTGGCAGCGCTGGACGAGGAGCCCTTCCTGGCCGAGTTCCGGGCGGGCGCCGGCGACCCGGTCCCGGTGTGAGCCGTCGGACCTCGGCGGGTCCCGGAGGCGGGCATCGGGCGAGGCAACGGCGCGGGCCCGCCTGACACTCCCTTGTGAGCCGCCGGATCTGGGCGGGTTCCGGAGTCGGGCGTCCGGGCAACGGAACGGCGCGGGCCCGCCTGCCGCTCCCTTGTGCGGAGGAGGAGCGGCGGCGGGCCCGCTGGGAGGCGTCGGGCGGGGTGATGGGTTGACCCGACGCACGTGAGGGAAATCAGTGGCGGGCGAAGACCTGGGTCCAGTGCGGGCCCTTCGCGTCGTGCCCGACACCGATGTGGGTGTAGTTGCAGTTCATGATGTTCGCGCGGTGCCCCGGGCTGTTCATCCAGCCCCGAACCACGTCGGCGGCGGTGCGCTGGCCCATGGCGATGTTCTCTCCCCAGGCGCTGACGGGGGAGAAGCCCGAGGCCTTGATGCGGTCGCCGGGGCCGCGGCCGTCGGGTGAGGTGTGGCTGAAGTAGCCCTTGGCCGCCATGTCCGCCGAGTGGCCCTCGGCCGCGGCGCGCAGCTGCGGGTCGTGGGTGAGCGGCTTGCAGCCGCCGGAGGCGCGCTCCGCGTTGGTGAGCTTGACGACCTCGTCCTCGATGGTCGTGCCGCCGCCGGTCGGCGTGCTCGTCGGGGTCGCCGTCGACGTGGTGGTCGGGCTGGCGGTCGGGGTGGTGGTCGGGCTCCCGGTGGGCGACGGCGCGGGCGTCGGGGCGGTGTCGCACGAGATCGAGGCGACGCCGGAGCGGTGCGAGTTGCCCCGGTAGTCGGTCGCGGTCACGTAGAGGCGGCGCGGCACGTCGCTGCAGCGGATCCCGGCCACGACGCTGCCGTTGGTGACGAGCTGCGAACCGCTCTTGAGCAGGCGGTCCGGTCCCGGGCGCACCTCGATGACGCGGACCCGCAGGCGCGTCTGGTCGTCGCAGCCGGTCCGGGCGGCGCCGCCCCTGACGGTGCCGGTGGTGTCGAGGTATGGCTTGGCCGCGACCACGCGGCAGGAGTTCTTCGGCTGGGTCTCCGCATACGCGGCGGTGACCGACGTGCTCAATGCCGCCAGACTTCCGAGGCAGGCGAGTGCCTGGAGCTGTCTGCGCACGTTGTCCTCCGTGGGGTTAGACACTGGGTCGATGACGCATTCTGGTGTGACTGAAACGAAATGTCACGAAAAAACCACGAAAATCTGGGGCTCCATGTGTCCCTTTCGTAACAAAGATCTCTTCTGTCCGCGGTAAACCATGTGCCCGACCTGCGCGTCTACGTCTCTTCGATCTCTGCGCCACCAGATGTGATGTGAAACATGTCGAGTGCCGGATTCCGCCCGCGCCGAAACCGCTGATCAGCCGCGGTCCACCTCGATCGCCCCTCGCCCTTTCCACGCCGATCTCATGCCGGAACCCCGGTACGCCGAACGGCCCTGCCTCTCCCGTCCGCCCCGGAGGTGGGGCGGAGGGGAGGAGCAGGGCCGGGAGGGGCAGAGCGGCGGTCACGAGCTGCGGCGGTAGCGGGCGGCGACCACGGAGATCCAGAGCATCGCGGTGATCGCCCCGATGGCCAGGGTGAGGGAACCTGCCGTGCCCCCGCTCATCGCCCAGCCGTTGCCGAGCAGGAGGGCGGTGCCGGCGACGCGGGAGGCGACGGCGCGGCCGCGGTCGCCGGCCCGGCTGAAGTGGCGGCCCAGGATGTAGCAGGCGGCGATCAGGGCGGCGAAGGCGATCGATCCGGCGGCCATGTGGCCGTAGCCGTGCCAGCTGATCGTCTGCGGCATGCCGTACGGGGTGCCGGTGGGGAAGCCGTCGCCCGGGTCCATGACCAGGACGCCGGCGGCCATCATGCCGATGCCGTTGAGACGGACCAGCCGCGGCACCCACGTCCCGCCGGGGGTGCCGTGCATCGCACGGCGCAGGCCGGACGCGCCCACGACGGTCAGCACGCCCGCGACCAGGAAGTTGGCGATCTGCAGCCAGCCGAGTGAGCCGTTGGCCAGCGCGCTCAACGGGTGGCGGGTCAGGTCGAAGCCCTCGCGGGTGGCGGCCTGCAGGAGTGAGACCGTCGCCCACAGCGGCGCGGCCACGGTCGCGCAGGTGAGCAGGGCGCGGGTGGTGGCGGCGGGCCCGGCGGTGGCGGTGGGGAGCTGGATGGCGGTCATGTCCGGTGCCTTTCTCGGTGTCGGTTCTCATCCAGACGTCGATCCAGCGATGTGACAGGGAATGCGTGTGTTCCCTGTCGCTAGGGTGGTACGACGCGTAGGCAGCGACACGCGAACACGAGGAGGCAGACCCATGCGCTACCTGATGATGTCCAAGGCTTCTGACACGCCCCCCGACGAGACCCTCTACGTCGAGATGGCCGCGTTCGTCGAGGAGCTGACCGCGGCGGGCATCCTGCTGGCCACCGGCGGCCTCGAGCCCGGCGGCATCCGCGTGACGTCCGCCGGCGACGAGATCACCGTGACCGACGGGCCGTTCGCCGAGGCGAAGGAGGCCGTGGCCGGGTTCGCGCTGGTCGAGGTGCGCTCGAAGGAGGAGGCGATCGAGCTGACCCGCCGCTTCCGCAAGATCGTCGGGGACGGCGAGAGCGTCATCCAGCAGGTCTTCGGGGCCTGATCCGCTGCCGGCATGTCCACGACGGACACCCATCGCAGCGTCGACGCGGTCTGGAAGCTGGAATCGGCGCGGATCATCGCCGCGCTCGCCCGGATGGTGCACGACGTCGGCCTCGCCGAGGAACTGGCCCAGGACGCGCTCGTCGCCGCGCTCGAACAATGGCCGCAGTCGGGGGTCCCGGATAATCCGGGCGCCTGGCTCATGGCCGTCGCCAAGCGCAGGGCCATCGACCACATCCGGCGCTCCGCCCGCCTGGAGAGCGGGTACGAGCGGTTGGCCCATGAGCTTCACCAGCCGCAGGACACCGAGCAGCAGGACACCGAGCAGCAGGACGTCCTACGGCTGATGTTCGTCTCCTGCCACCCCGTGCTGCCGACCGAGGCGCGGGTCGCGCTGACGCTGCGGCTCCTCGGCGGCCTGACCGCCGCGGAGATCGCGCGGGCGTTCCTCGTCACCGAGCAGCGGATCGCCCAGCGCATCGCCCAGGCGAAGCGGACCCTCGCCGCGGCGGCGGTGCCGTTCGAGCTGCCCGACGGCACGGAGACGGCCGCGCGCCTGTCGTCGGTGCTCGAGGTCATCTACCTGATCTTCAACGAGGGGTACTCGGCGACGTCGGGCGACGACCTGATGCGGCCGGGGCTCTGCCTGGAGGCGCTGCGGCTCGGCCGGCTGCTGGCCACGCTCGCCCCGGACGAGGCCGAGGTGCACGGGCTGGTGGCGCTCATGGAGATCCAGGCGTCCCGCTCGGCCGCGCGGACCGGGCCGTCGGGAGAACCCGTCCAGCTGCACGAGCAGAACCGGGGTCGCTGGGACCAGCTCCTCATCCGCCGCGGGTTCACCGCGATGCTGCGGGCCAGGGCGATCGGCGGCGCTCCCGGCCCCTACGTGCTGCAGGCGGCGATCGCCGTGTGCCACGCGCAGGCGCGAACCCCCGAGGACACCGACTGGGCGCAGATCGCCGCGCTGTACGAAGGGCTGGCCCGCCTGCTGCCGACGCCGATCGTGCAGCTCAACCGGGCTGTGGCCGTCGGGATGGCGCACGGGCCGCAGGCCGGGCTCGCCGTGGCCGACACCCTCGTCGAGGATCCCGTGCTGCGCGACTACCACCTGCTGCCGAGTGTCAGGGGCGATCTCCTGCTCGGCCTGGGACGGCACGCGGAGGCGCGGCTGGAGTTCGAGCGCGCCGCGGCCCTCACCAGGAACGCCGCCGAGCGTGACTTCCTGCGCCGCCGCGCCGACGAGATCGCGGTCACCGGCGCGCCCGTCCGGACGCTTGGCCGGGCCGTACAGGAATTCCTGGCACGGGACGATCTCGGCGCCCCGACGATCCGCTCCTACCGGCAGACCCTGCGCCGCCTGCTCCTGGCCCTGGGCGAGCAGCTGCCTCTGGACTCCCTCACCGCCGCCCACGTCACCCGGGTGTTCCAGACGGCCTGGGGCGACGCGGCGGCCAGGACGTGGAACCGGCATCGGTCCGCCATCCGGTCGTTCGGCGCCTGGGCGTCCCTGGACGATCTCGCGGCGGGCCTCGACCGGCGACCCGAGACGCGCGCACCCGCGGAGCGGATCGGCCCGGCACAGCTGGAGGCGCTGTGGAGCAGCCCTGACCTGCCCCTGCGCGAGCGGACGTTGTGGCGGCTGCTGCACGAGTCCGGGGCCGGGGTGACGGCCGTCCTGTCGCTGAACGTGGAGGACCTGGACCTCGACGACCGCCGGGCCCGCGCGGGCGGCACCTGGGTGAGCTGGCGCTCGCAGACCGCCGGACTCCTCCCTCTCCTGGTGGCCGGCCGCACCCGTGGGCCGGTGTTCCTCACCGATCGGCGGCCGCGGCCGGCCACGACGCCGGCGGCCGACCTGTGCCCGGAGACGGGACGCCGCCGCCTGTCCTACGAGCGGGCGGAGTACCTGTTCAAGCAGGCGACGAAAGCCCTCGATCCGTCGGGCGGCGGCTACACCCTCCGCCGGCTGAAGGTCGTCTCGTAGCCGCTCCCTCCTCCCTCCCGGCCGGTACGGCACGCCGTGCCACGCGCCACCCCTGGCGCGTGGCCGGCCTCCGTCCAGGGACACGCGTCACCGAGCGCCCGTGGCCGGGCGCCGTTACGGAAGGTGATGTCCGGACGGTACGTGGCGGATGGGGCCGCGGTCCCGGCACCGAGAGCTCCCGACCTCGGTGGAGTCCGTGGCGTCGATGGCCGCGCGACCGTGGCGGTCGGAGGGCGGCCCGTGCCCCTGATGCCGGCGGTCCCGTGACACCAGCGGCTCGGTCGAGATGCGGACCCCGTGATACCAGCGATTCGGTCGAGATGCGGATCCCCCGTGACTCCCGCGGTTCGGTCGAGATGCGGATCCGTAGGCGGGGCCCGGGACCTGCCGAGCCTCGGGCGGGTGGAACCGGCGAACCCGGTGGACCGGGTGGGCCGTGGGCGGTGCGGGGTGGGTGGTGCGCGGGGTGCGTGGGGTCGTGGGTTCGGAGGGTGCGTTGTGCGCGGGATGCGTGGGGCTGGGCGGTGCGAGGTGGGTGGTGCGCGGGGTCCGTGGGGTTGTCGGTTCGCGGGGTGCGTTGTGCGCGGGGCGCGTGGGGCCGTGGCGATGTGGGGTGGGTGGTGCGCGGGGTCCGTGGGGTTGTCGGTTCGCGGGGTGCGTTGTGCGCGGGATGCGTGGGGCCGTGGCGATGTGGGGTGGGTGGTGCGCGGGGTGCACGAGCTGTGGGCTTCGCGGGGCGGGGGTGTGTGGGGTGCCGGAGGTGTCAAGTGTGTGGAAAGGGGACGGCCCGCCTGGAAGGTTCCGGGCGGGCCGTGCGGGTGGCGGTCAGAGGGTCAGCACTCGACGGGCTTGAGCCACGAGCACTCCAGCTCGCCGCCCTCCGGCGCGGCCGGGCTCTCCTCGCCGCGCAGCTGGGCGGCGGTGTCCGGAGCGGTGCGGCTGAACTTCGCCAGCCGTACCGCGATCTTGTCCTCGATGTCCTTGGGGGACCCGGACAGGTACTGGTTCAGCATGATCGAGAACACCAGCGGCTCGCCCTCGGCGCTCGTCACGTACCCGGACAGCGACGTGACGCTCGTCAGCGACCCGGTCTTGGCGTGGACGTTGTTGGCGGCGGGCGTGCCGCGCATCCGGCTGCGCAGGGTGCCGCCGGTGAAGCGGTCGGCGTTGCCGGCGATGGGCAGCGCGTCGTACCAGGTCTTGAACCACGGCTTGCTCCGCACCGACAGCAGCAGCTGGCTGATGGAGGTGGCGGTGACGCCGTCGCGGCGGGACAGGCCGGAGCCGTCGCGCAGGTTCAGGATCTGCACCCCGTTGGCCTTGGCGAAGTCGGAGGTGGCCTTGAGCCCGGCGGCCCACGTGCCCTGGCCGGCGACCTTGCGGCCCATGGCCTTGGTCAGGATCTCGGCGTGGATGTTGTTGCTGAGCTTCATGAACGGCACCAGCAGCTCGCTCAGCGGCATCGACTCGTGCTTGGCCAACTCGGTCGCCCCCTCGGGCGCGCCGCTGACGGTGGGCCCGAGGACCTTGACGCCGTGGGCGTTCAACGCCTTGCGGAACAGGGAGGCGGCGTAGCGGGTGGGGTCGTCGACGGCCACCCACTCGCTGTACGGCCCGGCCACGGTGCCGGTGATGACGACCGTGTTGGTGGCGTGCCGGCGTTCGACGAGCACGTCGGTCGAGGTGCCGACGGTGGCGTTGTTGACGATCTTCAGGTAGTCGGTCTCGGGGGTGGTGGAGACCTTGACCTTGTCCCCGTCGGGTGCGACCGAGACGATGACCGAGCCCGCGTCGTAGTCCTTGTCGGGTGAGGCGGTCAGCGCGGAGATCGGGGCGGCGTAGTAGGCGGTCTCGTCGTCCCAGGCCCAGTCCTGGCCGAGCCGTACCGTGTCGAACCAGGTGTCGTCGGTGACCAGCTTGCCGGTGACGAGCTTGACGCCCTTCGCGGCGACGGCGGCGGCGAGCGCGTCGTAGTCGGCGGCCAGCATCGTCGGGTCGCCGGTGCCGCGCAGCACCAGGTCACCGGTGAGCACGGACCCGACGGTACGGCCGGCGGCCAGCGCGCTGGTGGTGAACCGGTGGTCGAGGCCGAGCACCTCGGCCGCGGCCGCGGAGGTGAACAGCTTGGCGTTGGAGGCGGGGGTCATGAGCTTGCCCGCGTCGTTCGAGTAGAGCTCCTCGCCGGTGGCGGCGCTCTTGACCACGACGCCGGCGCGGGCGATGTCCAGCCGGGAGTCGCTGAGGATCTGGTTGAGGTCCTGGGTGAGGTCGGCGACGCCGGGGGAGGGGTCGGCGGCCGTGGCGGGAGCGACGGGGCCGGACGCCCACGCGAGGGCCACGACGAGCGCTCCGGCGGCGAGTGAGGCGGGGGTGCGACGCATGGAGGTCTCCAGGGTGCGTACTTGGTCTCGCAGGGATCATGGGAGCGCCGATCCCCCGCCGCAATCCGCAAATTTCCGTATCTTTCCCAGCGTGCTTGCGGAGGTTGGCCATCCCGCACGTCGCCGCAGCGTGTGACGGCAGGTGGAAGCGCCTCGGCGCGGAACGGAAACCGCGGGCGATGCGGGTCAGGCGGTGGTCGCCGGGCTGGACACCAGGAAGCCCACGTCGCCGAACGAGATCTCGTCGCCCGAGCGCACGCGCGCGGGCCCCACCAGCCGCCATCCGTTGAGGCGGGTGCCGTTCAGCGATCCCAGGTCGACCAGCATCCATGACCCGTCGTCGGTCCTGCGCAGCTCGGCGTGCACCCGGGAGACGGTCAGGTCGGCCAGCACCAGGTCGCAGGCCGACCCTCGGCCGACCACGTACCTGAGCCGGCTGTCGTCGGGCAGCGCCAGGCGTGGCAGGCGCGGCTTGCGCCACGCGGACTGCACCCGGGTGGTGAACTCCGAGACCGAGGCCACCACGTCGGTCAGCCGCTGGCGAAGGGTGTTGCGCGGGGGAAGGTCGGCGACCAGCTCGTCGAGCTCGTGGCGGCTGCGCGCACGTAGTGCCTGATCGACTCGGCCCACGAACGTGTCGTGACTCAGACGCCCCTCGACGGCGCGGTCGCGGAGCTCGTCGATGGCGCGATCACGTTCCCCATCGGAGGCGCGAAATGGGGGTTGCGTCGAGCTCATGCCCCGAGTATCGGCCCGAACCGCGTTTCCTGTCCAGAAAACCTTGAATGGGGCATACTGCGTATGCATACTCAGTATTCATGTCGATCAGACACGGGCTCCTGGCGCTGCTGAGCCAGGGGCCTCGGTACGGCTATCAGCTGCGCGCGGAGTTCGAGGCGTCGACGGGGGCGACCTGGCCGCTCAACATCGGCCAGGTCTACACGACGCTTTCGCGCATGGAACGGGACGGCCTGGTCGCCTCCGGCGAGGAGGACGAGCAGGGCCGGGTCGTCTACACGGTCACCGAGGCCGGTCGGGCCGAGATGGGGCGATGGTTCAGCACCCCCGTCGCCCAGTCCGACCGGCCGAGGGACGAGCTGGTCATCAAGCTGGCGATGGCCGTCACCGCGAAGGACGTGGACGTCGGCAAGGTCGTGCAGCGCCAGCGGACCGCCACGATGCGCACCCTGCAGGAGCTGACCCGGGCCAAGCGCGCCGGCTCGGCGGGCCCCGCCCAGCGTCTGGTGCTGGATTCGATGATCTTTCAGGCCGAGGCCGAGCAGCGCTGGCTCGACCACTGCGAGGCCGTACTCAAGGAGGCTGGAGCATGAAGCAGGTGGTGGTGTCGTTGCACGACGTGGCGCGCGTGCACGGGGAGGGCGAGGCCGCCGTCCACGCCCTGAGGGGCGTCAGCCTGCAGGTCGCGTCGGGGGAACTGGTGGCGGTCATGGGCCCGTCGGGCTCGGGCAAGTCGACGCTGCTCAACCTCGCGGGCGGCCTCGACCGGCCCACCGGCGGCACGGTGACCGTCGAGGGCGTCGACCTGGCGACGGTCAGGGACCTGGCGGCGCTGCGGCGCAGGAGCGTCGGCTACGTCTTCCAGGACCTCAACCTCATCCCCTCGCTGACCGCGGCGGAGAACGTCATGCTGCCCCGCGAGCTCGACGGCGTGCGCGCCCGCGACGCCCGGCGGGAGGCGCTCGAGGTGCTGGGCCAGGTGGGCCTGGCGCACGTCGCCGACAGGTTCCCCGACGAGATCTCCGGCGGGCAGCGCCAGCGCGTCGCGATCGCCAGGTCGTTGGTGGGCGAGCGGCGGCTGATCCTGGCCGACGAGCCGACGGGCGCGCTGGACACGCCGACCGGCGACGAGATCCTCGAGTTACTGCGCAGCCGCTGCGAGGCGGGCGCGGCGGTGCTGCTGGTCACCCACGAGTCGCGCTACGCGGGGTGGGCCGACAGGGTGGTGTTCCTGCGCGACGGGCTGATCGCCGACACGACGGCCGCGCCGGTGGAGAGCGCCCGATGAGGGCCGCGCTGCGCATCTCCCGGCGTGACGCCGCCAGGGCCAAGGGGCGCACCGCGCTGATCATGGTGATGATCGGCCTGCCGGTCCTGGTGATCACGGGGTTGCTCACCGTCGTGGCGACCGCGAACGTCTCGCTCCGCGAAGGGCTGGTCAGGCAGCTGGGCGCGGCCGACCTGCGGATCACGACGACGGAGTACGCCAGGGTCGGCGAGCAGCACGGCTCCATCGGACTGCCGGGCCCCGTCGACGACGGCGAACCGAAGCGGGGCGGGCCCACGACCGCGGCGCAGGCGGCCGCGCGGCTGCAGCCCGGCGCGAGGCTGATCGGCTTCGACGAGGGGAGCGTCGACGTCTGGCTCGACGACGGCTACGAGCACGTCAGCGCGGCCGAGATCGACCTGCGCGATCCCCTGGCGAAGGGCATGCGGCCGCTCGTCGCGGGCCGCTACCCCGCCGGTCCCGACGAGGTGGTGGTGGCCAACGGGCTCCCGTTCCGGCCCGGCGAGACCATCAGGGTCACCCGGGCCGACCGCCAGGTGAGAGTGGTGGGCGTGGTGGCCTACCCGTTCAGCTCCGCGCACCGCGAGATCATCGGGTTCAGGGGCGTGCTGCTGCTGAACAAGCGCGACGGCGCCGGCACCGGCTGGCTGGCCGACACCCCGGCCCCCGCGACCCTGGCCGACACCCGGCGCCTCAACGAGGTCGGCCTCGTCGGACTCTCGGCGCTCACCGCCGCCTACGACAGGCCGATGGTGCCGACGACGAGCATGGACGTGCTGGCGGTCGCGCTCGTCGTCTTCATGGTGACGGCCGAGACCGTCCTGCTGGCCGGACCCGCGTTCGCCATCGGGTTGCGCCGCCGCAGGACGGAGCTCGCGATGATCTCCGCCCAGGGCGGCTCGGCGGCGCACCTGCGGGCGGTCGTGCTGGCCGACGGTCTCGTCCTGGGCGGCCTCGCCTCCGCCGTGGGGGCCGTCGCAGGGACGGCGGGCGGGCTGCTGCTGGTGCCGTTCGTCTCGACCACCGTGGGCCCGACCGACGTGCCCTGGTGGCAGGTGGCGGGCGTGGCGGCGCTCGGGCTGGTCAGCGGCGTGGTGGCGGCGCTGGTTCCCGCCCAGCAGGCGGCCCGCCAGGACACCGCCGCCGTGCTGGCAGGACGCTCGGGCAGCACCCGGGTCAAGGCCGGCAAGCCGGTGCTCGGGCTGGTCCTGGTGGCCGCCAGTCTCGCCGCGATGGTTCTGGCGGCGAGGACCGAGGAGTTGTGGATCTTCATGGCCGCCATGCTCGGGCTGCTCGGGATGGTGGCGCTGACGCCGTGGATCGTCACGGCCACGGGGCGACCGGCCGGCCGGCTGCCGCTCGCGCTGCGGCTGACCGTGCGCGACGCCGTCCGGCATCGCGTGCGTACGGCGTCGGCCGTCGCGGCCGTCATGACCGCGACCGCCGGAGCCGTCACGGTGGGCATCGGGATCTACAGCCAGCACATCGCCCACCAGGAGTCGTACCGGTCCGCCATTCCGGCCGGCACGCTGGCGATCAGTGCGGCCGCCGCGGACGACGCGGAATGGGCCAAGATCCGCACGGCCGTGGAGGAACGGCTGCCCAGCGTCGAACTGGTCGGAGGGTACCGCGCGGCGGACGACCGGGGCCGCCTGCTCGACCTGCGCGCCCGGCGGCCGGTCCGGTGTGACGGATGCGGTGTGGAGTCCTTCGACTTCTCCATCGGCGACCAGCGGCTGCTCGATCTGCTCCAGGGCGAGCACGACCCGCGCACGGCCGCCGCGTTCGCGGCGGGCAAGGCGGTGGTCTTCGACCCGTCGCTGGTGCGCGACGGCAGGCTCGTCGTCGAGGCCGGCACCTACGCGTCCCGCGACCCGTACCAGACCTTCGAGCTGCCCGCGATCGTGGCGAAGGCGGCCGACCGGAACCTGGGCGCCGTCCTGGTCCCGCCGTCGGCGGTGGCGGCGAAGGGGTGGAAGCTCACCGAGCGCCAGCTCCACGCGCGGCACCAGCCGAAGGCCATGGACAGGTTCAAACGGGACCTCCTGGCGATCAGTCCCCATGCCGGCGCCAACCTGGAGTGGGGATATCACCGAGACATCGGCGATGAACTGCTCGTGCTGCTGGGCGGCGCGCTGGTGCTGGTGCTCGGCGGCACGTTCGTGGCCACCGCGCTGGCGGCGGCCGACATGCGGCCCGACCTCGCGACCGTCTCGGCGGTGGGAGCGCCCGCCACGACGGGCCGGCTGGCGGTGGCCGGCCAGGCCGGCTACATCGCCGGTCTCGGCGCGCTGGTGGGCGCCGTCGCCGGCGCCGCCCCCGGTGTCGCGCTGGCGTGGGTGATGACCAGCGGCGGCGGCACGACCCGGGCATACGGCTGGGTCCGCGTCATGCAGGACATCAAACCGGCGACGATCGCCGTGCCGTGGCCCCTGGTCGGCGGCCTCGTGATCGGCCTGCCGCTGCTGGCCGCGCTCGTCGCGGGAGTGTTCGCGCGGCCCGGAAGGCTGACGGTGACCCGTCGCCTCACCTGACGGCGCGGCGCACGCGGAGCTTGGACTGCTTGAGCGGCAGGAGCTCCCAGTCGTCCATGAACTCCGCCGTCAGGCCGTGCCGCTCGGCCAGCCGCGCGAGCGTCTCGGTCCGGTAGTAGAAGTCTTCGCGCAGGACGTGGTGCTCCTTGCCCTGCGTCCTGTCGAAGGTGAAGTCGAACCAGCCGTCGGGCTTCATGACGCGGGTCACGTGCGCGAAGCACTCCTCGATCACATGCAGAGGGGAGTGGGAGAAGACGCTGTGGGCGTGGACGACGTCGAAGTACTCGTCCGGCAGGAACTCGAAGCGCAGATCGCGGACGGGGATGAGGTGGGGGAGCTTGCCCTGCAGGCCGTAGTCGGCCAGCGTCCGCTGGGCGGCGAAGAGGATGTCGGGAGAGATGTCGAGCCCGTAGTAGTTGCCGGGGGAGAGGTAGTCGATGAACAGCCGCCCGGCGCGCAGGTTGCCGCAGCCGATCTCCAGCATGCGGTGCTCGGGGCGCAGGCCGTGCGTGACGAGGTAGTCGAACTGCGTCTGGCCCAGCTTCAGCCACCGCTGCCTGCTCTTGGCGCCGACGGCGCGGTCGGGGTTGCGGCCGGTGTCGGAGCGCATCACGGCCCGGTAGTAGTCGACGTGGTCACGGGTGTGCAGCCGGAACCACAGGTCTCTGGTGAGCCGCCGCGCGTGGGGGAGGACTCTGTCAGGGTGCCGGAGGGCGTATCTCGCCTGATGTAGAAGACTCGAGCGGGTCATGCAGAACATGTTCCGCTGTCAATCGGTAACGGAACGTCATGAGGACGGCAAGAAAGATAATGGAGGCTGGCACGGCTGTTTGACCGAGGAGCACGGCGGTGACGGCCGATTCCGGCTGCGCCACCGGCCTGCCCGGATCGGACGGCACGAATCCACCCAGCGACAGCACCGCGCCGAAGATCAGCGCGCCGAAGGCGCTCACCGCGCTCTCGACCGCCGTCCACAACCCGGTGAACACGCCCGCGCGCCGCATGCCGGTCGTGGCGGCGTCGAGGGCGATCACGTCGGCCAGCATCGAGAACTGCAGCAGCTGGACGCCGGCGAACCCGATGCCCACCACCAGCAGCATGAGGTGCGCGAACAGGTCGCCGAACAGGGGCGTGGCGACCGCCGCCGCCGTACCGCAGGCGAAGACGAGGCCGGCGATGAGCATCGCCCCCCGCTTGTCGTACCGCTTGGACAGCTTCACCCACAGCGGCATCGTGAGCAGGATCGGCCCGATCAGCGCGGCGAACAGCGTGCTGGTCGCCTTGGGGTCGTCGAGAACGTAGGTGGCGAAGTACGGCGCCGCCGCCAGCATCACCCCGACGGCGAGGAACTGCGTGCAGCTCAGCGCCAGCAGCCAGCCGTACGACGCGTTGCCGCGCAGCACCGCGAACTGCGACCACAGCGAGCCGCCGTCGGGCTCGGGGGCGCCGGTCATGGGGGCGCGGGCCGTACCGAAGAAGGCGCCGAGCATGGCGGCCAGCATCACGATCGCGATGGTGACGCCCATCAGCCGGTAGCCGGCCGGCGTGCCGCCGTCGCCCTGGCTGTTGACGATGGCGGGTGCGACGACGCCGCTGATCACGGTCGCCGCGCCGATGAAGACCATCCGCCACTGCAGCAACGCGGTCCGCTCGTGGTAGTCGCCGGTCATCTCGGCGGGCATCGCCTTGTACGGCACCTCGAACAGCGCGTAGGCGGTGGCGGCGACCAGGAAGACCGCCGCCACGTAGACGGCGGCGGGCGTGCCGGTGAGCGGGGGGCCCGCGAACAGCGCCGCGAAGGCGAGCGGGAGCGTGCAGGCGCCCGCCAGCATCCACGGCCTGCGCGGTCCCATCCGTGACACCGTACGGTCGGACCACCGGCCCACCAGCGGGTTCACGACCAGGTCCCACGCCTTGGGCGCGGCCACGACCAGGCCGGCGAACCACGCGGGCACGGCCAGGAAGTTGGTCATGTAGTAGAGCAGCAGCAGTCCCGGCACCGCGGCGTAGGTGGCCGTGCAGAACGAGCCCACGCCGTACCCGAGCCGCACGCCGGTGGAGACGATCACGCCGCCAGTCAAGCCGACCGAGCTCTTGCTCGGTAGGCCCAATCAGTCCGTGACGTCCGCGCTCTTGCTCGGTAGGCCCAATCAGTCCGTGACGTCCGCGCACACCACGTGCGCGCCCAGCTCCACCATCCTGCGCTCGCTACGCGCGTCGGCCACCCGGGCCATGAGGATCGGCGCCTCGCTGGCCGCCAGCTGCGGCAGCCTGGCGCGAACCCCGCGGTGCAGGTCGCGGACCACGTCCTCGGCGGCCGACATGTGGACCTTGACGTGCAGCATGATGCCGGGGGCGCCCGAGGCCGTCCGCGCCTCGGAGATCCACACGTGGTGGACCAGCGGGTAGTCGGACAGCAGCAGCACGATCGCGCCGCGCAGCGCGGGCAGGATCGGGTGGGTGCACCGGCGGTAGCCGGGATCCACCTGCTGCATGGGCCCCGACAGGTGGGGGCGCGGCGCGGGGATCCACGACTGCGGCGCGGGCGCGACCTGCACGGGCGGCGCGCTCTGCAGCACCGAGCCACCGGTCGAGACCGCGGCCATGGCCCCGGTCGCGTACGCGGTGGGCATCGCGCCGGACAGCACCGGCTGAGATCCCGTCCGCGTCGAGACGAGGAAACGCTGGAGATCCTCGATCGGTACGGCTGCCGCGGCCGGGCCTGCGGCGTCGATCACGATCTCCCGCACGCCGGTGACGCGCTGGATGTCGAGGATGGTGTCGGCGTCGCAGGCCGACAGCGAATGGCCGCCCCGGTGCCGTGCGTAGGTTTGGGGCCCGGTATAACCGAGCAGGACGCGGTCACCGACCTGGGTCGTGCCCAGGACGACGGAGCGGTCAGGGCGCACGGCGACCAGGATTCCCCTGTCGGCGAGTGCGGCCAGCAGCAGGTGCGGACTGCCGTGCTGGACGAGCACGTCGGCGAGAGCGGGGTTCCCGATGCTCATAGGGTGAACGATAGGTAGTAGCCCACGGCTTATCAGGCTAATAGCGAAGAAATCTCCCGATCAAGACAAAGTTGGCTGCGGTCGGGATGAGTTCCCGGGGGGTGGGTACCGGGCTCGCCCAGATCCTGAGACCCTCGTGAATGCGTTCACAAGCCTAGATAGACTCAGAGAGATCCGAGGGGCCCGCTGACGTGTCCCTCAGCCCGTCGCATGCCCGAAGGATCCATCACAGTGAACAAGCCCGTCGTTCTGGTCGCAGAGGAGCTGTCGGAAGCAGGTCTCGCGGTGCTCGGCGCCGACTTCGAGGTCCGTCACACCGATGGCGCCGACCGCTCGCAGTTCCTGCCCGCGCTCGCCGACGTGGACGCGCTCATCGTCCGTTCCGCCACCCAGGTGGACGCCGAGGCCATCGCCGCGGCGCCGAAACTGCGCGTCGTCGCCCGCGCGGGTGTCGGTCTCGACAACGTCGACGTCGAGGCGGCGACGAAGGCCGGCGTCATGGTCGTGAACGCGCCGACCTCCAACATCACCAGCGCCGCCGAGCAGACGATCGCACTCATCCTCGCCAGCGCCCGCAACACCGCGCAGGCCCACGCCGCGCTCAAGAACGGCGAGTGGAAGCGGTCCAAGTACACCGGCGTCGAGCTCGACGAGAAGATCGTCGGCATCCTCGGCCTCGGCAAGATCGGCCAGCTCGTGGCCCAGCGGCTGCAGCCGTTCGGCGTCGAGCTGATCGCCTACGACCCCTACCTGCCGCCGGCCCGCGCCGCGGCGATGGGCGTCAAGCTGGTCAGCCTCGAGGAGGTCATCAGGACCGCCGACTTCATCACCGTGCACCTGCCGAAGTCGAAGGAGACCCTGGGTCTCATCGGCGACAAGGAGCTGCACGAGGTCAAGCCGTCGGTGCGCATCATCAACGTGGCCCGCGGCGGCATCGTCGACGAGGCCGCGCTCTACTCCGCGATCAAGGAAGGGCGCGTGGCAGGCGCGGGCCTGGACGTGTTCGCCAAGGAGCCCTGCACCGACAGCCCGCTGTTCGAGCTGGACCAGGTCGTCGCCACCCCGCACCTCGGCGCCTCCACCCACGAGGCCCAGGAGAAGGCCGGCACCCAGGTCGCCCGCAGCGTCAAGCTGGCCCTCGCCGGCGAGTTCGTGCCCGACGCGGTCAACGTCCAGGGCGGCGTCGTCGCCGAGGACGTCAAGCCGGGCCTGCCGCTGGCCGAGAAGCTGGGCCGCGTCTTCACCGCGCTCGCCGGTGAGACCGCCACCAAGCTCGACATCGAGGTCCGTGGCGAGATCGCCGCGCAGGACGTGCGGGTGCTGGAGCTGGCCGCGCTCAAGGGCGTCTTCACCGACATCGTCGAGGACGCCGTCACCTACGTCAACGCGCCGCTGCTGGCCAAGGAACGCAGCCTGACCGTCGAGCTGGTCACCAGCTCCGAGAGCCCCGACTGGCGCAACGTCGTCGGCGTGCGCGGTGTGCTGGCCGACGGCCGCACCGTCTCGGTGTCGGGCACGCTGTCGGGGCCGCGCCAGATCACCAAGATCGTCGAGGTCAACGGCTACGAGATGGAGATCGAGCCGACCGACCACCTGGCCTTCTTCACCTACACCGACCGGCCCGGCATCGTCGGCGTCGTGGGTCACCTGCTCGGCGAGAAGGGCATCAACATCGCCTCCATGCAGGTGGCGCGGGACGTCAAGGGCGGCAAGGCGCTGATCGCGCTGACCGTCGACTCGGCGATCCCGTCGGACGTGATGGACCAGATCGTGGCGGAGATCGGCGCCGACAGCGGGCGCTCGGTCGACCTGTCCGATTGACGCTTCCCATGGAGAACGCCCTTCCGCCGCTCGGCGGGAGGGCGTTCTTTCTTTCCGCTGCCGTCTCGCATCGTGAGATATTCGGACGTCCAACGAGACAGCCTGGACCGTGCCAGGTACTTTGGTAGGGATGCGCTGGGTACTCGTACTTATTACCTGCCGCGACGGGGCCTGTTAGGGCAGGTCGACTACCCGTCGCGGTGAGCGGCGTTGCGTCGGCCTTAAGTCCCCTTTCGTCCGGTCCGTGATCCGGACCGCACGAGACCAGGCCCGGTCGGATTCGCGACCGGGATCCGACGTCCGATTTCACTCGCGTCCGCGAAACGAGATGAGCCACGTGTACGACATGTATCCATGGAACCGCGCCGACGACCACGAGGAAGAGGCCGCGCAGGCCCTCCAGACCGCCCTGGACCGCAGGGACAACGGCGGTTCCCCCTTCCCCGGCTGAGCGGGACCGCCCCTTTCCCCGCTGGGCGGGACACCACCCTTCCCCCGCTGGGTGGGACCACCCTTTTCCCCTGGGGGCGCCGGCCGGCTTCCCCCGTTGAGCGGGACCACCCGGTGGAGGTCCCCCTGCTCCACCGGGGAGACCCCGGATCCCCCTCCGGGCGCGCGTCAGCCCGGAAACCGCCTCCGGTTCCCGGGCTGACGCGCGCTCCGACGGGTCAGAACGTGGCTCGTAGCCCCACGGGCGCGGACGAGGACTTCGCCTCGACGAGTCGCGCCTGCTGCTTCACGCCCTTGGGGTCGGGCCGTACCGCGCCGACGAACGCCTGGCGCCGCCACGCGCTGAGCTTCTCCTCCTTCACCACGTCACCGCTGTGCGGCGCGTGCACCATGTAGCCGGGCTTGGAGATCATCCCGACGTGGCCCAGTCCGCTGAAGAAGACCAGGTCGCCGGGCTTCAGGTTGTTCCACGTGATCTTCTTGTCGTACGCCTGGTACTGGTCGGCGGCCACGCGAGGAAGCTCGATCCCCGCCTTCTTGTAGGCCTTCATCGTCAGTCCTGAGCAGTCGTAGCCGTTCGGCCCGGTGCCGCCCCAGACGTACGGCGTGCCCCGCTTGGCCATCGCGAAGTCGAGCGCGATCTGCCATGCGGGCTTGGGTGCCTTCTCGAGCTGGGCCTTCTTGATGTCCGCTCCGGTGAGGGTCACCGTACGAGCGGGGTCGTCCTGGACGGGCCGGTCGGTGCCGGGTTCGGCCGTGACCGGCTGCTTCAGGGCGGGGGCGGGGGCGGCCGACGCGGGGGAGGCGGCGGCGATACCTGTGGCGAGGAGGCCGCCGACGACGGCAGCCGTGATGATGCGAGACAGGGGAATGTCCTTCCACGGGGCCGACCGGGTTAGCTGACGGGCTCGGGCGTGGAAGCCGCCCTACGGCATGGGGGTGCCGATTCGCCCCAGGGGGAATGGGTCCCCGGCTCCGTGCGAACGTCGCACCGGATTAGGCTGGCCGAGACTCTAACGAAAGGGTCAAAAGACCGCAAACACGACAAAACGCCGTGTCCGGAAAGTGAGATCAGGTGTTCGCCAGCCGAGACGACCCGGTAAGGTACCGGCCATGGAGTCGCGCAACATTCGTCTGGCCGTCATCCCCGGTGACGGGATCGGCACCGAGGTCGTCGCCGAGGGGCTCAAGGTCCTGGAGGCGGTCGGCGCCAAGATCGAGACCACCCACTACGATCTGGGCGCCACTCGCTACAACGCCACCGGCGAAACCCTGACCGACGAGACCCTGCAGGAGCTGCGCGGCTACGACGCCATCCTGCTCGGCGCGATCGGCGACCCCAGTGTCCCGCCGGGCGTCCTCGAGCGTGACCTGCTGCTGCGGCTCCGCTTCGAGCTCGACCACTACGTCAACCTGCGTCCGGTGAAGCTCTTCCCCGGCGTGACGACCCCGCTGGCCGACACCCGCCCCGAAGACATCGACATGATCGTCGTGCGCGAGGGCACCGAGAGCCTCTACGCGGGCGCCGGCGGCGTGCTGCGTCGCGGCACCCCGCACGAGATCGCCACCCAGGAGTCGCTCAACACCGCCTTCGGCGTCGAGCGCGTGGTCCGCTACGCCTTCGCCAAGGCCGCCGAGCGCCCCCGCAAGAAGCTCACGCTGGTCCACAAGACCAACGTGCTGACCTACGCCGGCGACCTGTGGATGCGCACCGTCAACCGGGTGGCCGCCGAGTTCCCCCAGGTCACGACCGACTACCAGCACATCGACGCGGCCTCGATGTTCTTCGTCAGCCAGCCCGAGCGCTTCGACGTGATCGTCACCGACAACCTCTTCGGCGACATCATCACCGACATCGGCGCCGCCATCGCCGGCGGCATCGGGCTGGCCGCCAGCGGCAACATCAACCCCGACCGGACCGCGCCCAGCATGTTCGAGCCGGTCCACGGCAGCGCGCCCGACATCGCCGGCCAGGGCAAGGCCGACCCCACCGCCACGATTCTGTCGGTGGCCATGATGCTCGACCACCTCGGCCTGACCGAGGAGGCGGCCCGCGTCGAGCAGGCCGTGGCCGACGACATCGTGGAGCGCCTCACCGGACGGGCCGGCCGTACGACGCACGAGATCGGTGACGACATCACCGCACGAGTAGCCGGCGGCGCCTGACCGCCTGCCACTCCAGCACCATAGGCGGCCTGGCGCCCTTCGGCCGGGTCCATACTGTCCGGGATCCGGCGAGCGCGTAGCCGCCTGGATACCACAATCAGCGCCTGGCGGCTCGCGAGAACGCCAGGCGTTTGCTGTAAGTTCCCGTTACCCGGTTCATCGCAAAATGGACTCAGGGCAAATCTCGCGGAAAGAGAAGGATTTCTGTCATGACCACCGCTCAGAAGCTCAGCTTCGATGTGCAGCTCTCCGACCACGCTCGCACCGCTGCGGAGCGCGAGCAGGTACTGGCGAACCCGGGGTTCGGACAGACCTTCACCGATCACATGATCTCGATCGACTACACCGAGGGCAGGGGCTGGCACGACGCGCGGCTCACGCCGTACGGGCCGCTCGTCCTCGACCCCGCCACCTCCGTCTTCCACTACGCGCAGGAGCTGTTCGAGGGGCTCAAGGCCTACCGCCAGGCCACCGGGTCGATCGTGACGTTCCGGCCCTACGCGAACGCCGGCCGCTTCAACGCCTCCTGCGTCCGCATGGCCATGCCGGAACTGCCCGAGGACACCTTCGTCGAGTCGCTCGACCTGCTCGTCCAGGCCGACCGCGACTGGGTGCCCACCACCGAGGGACACAGCCTCTACCTGCGGCCCTTCATCATCGCGACGCAGGTGGGGCTGGGCGTCAACTACCCGTCCAAGAGCTACCGGTACATGGTCATCGCCTCCCCCGCCGCCTCCTACTTCAGCGGCGGCGTGAAGCCGGTGTCGGTGTGGCTGTCCACCGAGTACACCCGCGCCGCCCCCGGCGGCACCGGCGCCGCCAAGTGCGGCGGCAACTACGCGGCCGCCTTCGTCGCCCAGCGTCAGGCCGTCGAGCAGGGCTGCGACCAGGTGGTCTGGCTCGACTCCAACGAGCACAGGTACGTCGAGGAGATGGGCGGGATGAACCTGTTCTTCGTCTTCGGCAACAAGCTCTTCACCCCCGAGCTGACCGGCACCCTGCTGCCCGGCATCACCCGCGACTCCATCCTCTCCCTGGCCGCCGACCTCGGCCTCGAAGCCGAGGAGGGCCGCCTGTCCATCGAGGAATGGCAGGCGGGCTGCGAGTCGGGCGAGCTCACCGAGGTGTTCGCGTGCGGCACGGCGGCGGTCGTGACGCCGGTCGGGTCGGTCAAGGGCGCGGACCGCGCCTGGACGATCGGCGACGGCACCCCCGGCCCCGTGACCATGAAGGTGCGCGAGGAACTGCTCGGCATCCAGTACGGCACCCGCCCCGACACCCACAACTGGATCCACAAGCTCTCCTGACGAGGAGACAGGCCTGCCGCCGCGGGGCTCCGGTCCGTCCTTCGGGTCGACCGGAGCCCCGCCTCGCGTAGGCCCACCCGTTGCCAGGGAATCTCCCTCGGAGACGAGAAGGCACGCTCCGCCCGGCGTTCAGAGAGACGATGGTCTTGAGCGGCGCCGCCCGAGGGGGAGCTCATGCACTGGCACTGTTACAGCTGGGTGGGGGTGGGCGACGAGCTGTGGCGGGAGGCGGAGCGCCGCCCCGTGCCGGGGACGGGCCGGCCGCCGGGGACCACCCATCCGCTTCCCGAACCTGACCCGGCCCTGTTCAGCCGCTCGCACCTGCCGCCCATGCGGACCGGCGACTGGCTGTTGAAGCCCCGCTCGCGGATCTCGCTCACCGGCGACGAGGTGGGCCAGGTGCTGGCCTGGCTGCGCGCCCAGTACGCGCACGCGGAAGGGTCGTTCCTGCGGCCTGACCAGGAGGCGCGGATCGGAGTGGAGTACCGGCTGGAGGAGGCGGCCGACCTGCTGGCGCGCGGGGTGGACGTGCAGTGGGGGATCTGGCTCCAGGGCGGCCGCTATCTGTGTCTCGGCGTCGTCTGCTGCCCTCACGCGCAGCTGCCCCACCCCTGTCCGGCGAGGTGAGCGCGCCCCACGCGCAGCTGCCCCGCCCCCTCCGGCGAGGTGAGCCCGTCACGTTTCGCTGGTGAGACCGGCGTGCGTGCCGACGAAGTCAAGCGTCCGGCGCCACGCGTCGGCCGTCGCGTCCGCGAAGTCGCGGGCGGCGAGCTCGAAGAAGCCGTGCGGCGCGCCGGGGTAGGTGACGAACTCGTGCGGGCATCCGGCCGTGGTCAGAGCCTCGGCGAAGGCGTCGACCGTGGCGGGCGGGATGGCCTCGTCCGCTCCGCCCCAGAGGGCCAGGATGGGGGCGGTCAGGTCGGCGGCGAGCTGGGTGGGGCCGGGCGCGCCGTTGATCGCGTCGGGGAACCCGTAGAAGCCGACGGCGCCCGCCAGCCCGAACCGCGCGGCGGCGGAACGGAAGGCCTGGCGCCCGCCGAAACAGAAACCGAGCGAGAAGAGCGACCGGGCCCCGATCGACCGCACGTGCTCGGCCGCCGCATTGATGTCGGCGTCCAGTCCCGCGGGGGTGAGACGGACCAGATGCGGCATGAGGACGGCCATGTCGTCGAATTCGGCACCGCGACTGCGGTAATCGACGCCGGCGGTGCGGGCGAAATAGTCGAGGGCCAGCGCGGTATGCCCTTGTTCGGCGAGCCGGATGGTGAGCGTTTCATAAAAGACGGACAGGCCCTTGTTGTCGGGCAGTACCAGCACGGCCGCCCCCGACGGCCGTTCGGGACGGGCGAGATAGGCGCCGACCAGGGCGCCGTCGGTGGCGGTGAGCGTCATCGGGCCGGCCTCGGCGACCTGGGTGACGGCGGGGCCGGGCACGGGGGGAAGGGCGGCGGCGTCATAACACATGAGAAATTCCTCGCGGTGGGAGTTGGGCGACTCGCGAGGAAGGCTAACAAGAAATACGCCGCCTATTTCTCAGCATAGCAGGCCGAAATAAATTTATCGCATCTGTTCGGGCCTGTTTTCGGTCACCGGGCCGAGCTGGAATTGCGGCCGGCTTCCCATTCGGCCTTGGTCAGGGCGTATTCGACCTCGCCCTCCTCGGACCCGTCGATGCTCTCCGGCCAGTCCTGGAAGAAGGTCCGTACGAACCGCAGCCCCGACTTCTCCATCACGCGCCTGGATCCGGTGTTCACCGACATCGTGAAGGCGGTCACCCGCTCCACGCCCTGTTCGGTGAAGCCGCGCTCGATGAGCGCGCGCGAGCCCTCGGTGCCGAAGCCCTTGCCCCATGCCGGCCTCCGCAGCCGGTAGCCGAGCTCGATCTCGCCAGGAGGGGCGTCCCGCTGCGGCCTGAAGTGGAACCAGCCGATGAACTCGCCCGTGGCCTTCTCCTCGGCCGCCCAGAAGCCGAAGCCGCCGGGCCGCTCGTAGTAGGCCAGGAGCCTGGGCAGCGTGACGTCCCTGATCTCCTCGCGGGCGACGGGCCTGCCGCCGTTGAGGAAGCGCATGACGTCGGGGTCGTTGTCGAGTTCGACGAGGTTGTCGAGGTCGTCAGGGGTGAGGCGGCGCAGGATCAGCCGCTCGGTCTCGAGAACAAGGTGCACGCCGGGCATTCTTGCGGGGCCAGGTCACCCGGGCGAACCGGTTTTCGGCGTGCCTGGATCGACGAGCTTGCCGGTGTCGATGGTCAGCGCCCATGGCTGCGGCAGCTCCAGCGGCTTGCCCAGGGCGATCTGGGTTCGCTGGGCGTAGCCGCTCGCGCCCGGCAGGCTGAAGAGGACCACGACTGCCCGGGCGGGATCGATGAGGAGATAGAGCGGGACGCCCGCCTTGGCGTACTCGCGGGGTTTGACCACGTGGTCGTCGTTGACGCTGGACGGCGACACCACCTCCACGACCAGGTTGGTGTCCTGGGCGTAGATCTGGTCGTCTCCCCAGGTGCGCGGGTCGCCGGGCACGACGGTCAGGTCAGGGATGTAGCGGTCGGCCTGCGGGCCGAGGAAGAGCTTGACCAGCTCGCCGAACTCCCAATCGTGTTCGGTGATCACGCTGAAGATCAGCTTGAGCAGTCGAGAGACGATCTTGCTGTGGTCCCAGGTCGGCACGTCGCTCACCACGATCCGGCCGTCGACGACCTCGACACGGTGGTCGGGGAGCAGGTCGCAGATCTGTTGGTAGGCCTCCTGCATTGTCGGCTTCTCTGTGGTCGGTCGTTCCAGAACCTTGGCCATGGGACCATCATCCCCTCCGGGAGGTCGAGCGCAACGTGTTCAGCGCACGACGGATCGTAGCCAAGGCTTGACTGACTTTTGGCTAATTCTTTCGAATCATCGTCAGCCCGTCCGCGACCGGCAGGATCACCGATGTCACGCGAGGGTCGTTCCTGACCAGGTCGTTGAACTCGCGCATGCTCCGCGTCGCCGCGTCCTCGTAGGACGGGTCGGCGACGTGCCCGTTCCACAGCGTGTTGTCCACCATGATCACCCCGCCGGGGCCGAGCCGCTCCATCACCAGTTCGTAGTACGTCGGGCACTGCGCCTTGTCGGCGTCGATGAAGGCCAGGCCGATCTCCTCCTTCAGCTCGCGCAACGCGTCGGCCGCCGGCCCGATGGTGAGCGTGATGCGTGCGGCGACCCCGGCCTTCTCCCAGTAGCGCCTGGCGATCGACGTCCACTCCTCGCTCACGTCGAAGCAGCGCAGCCGACCGCCGGACAGCCCGCGCGCGATGCAGAGCGAGGAGTATCCGGTGAACGTGCCGACCTCCACGGCCAGGGATGGCCGCACCAGTTGTGTGATCATGGTGAGGAAGCGACCTTGGTCGGGTGAGATCTGCATACCGGCGTGGCTGCCGGTGACTTCCCTGGTCTCGGCGGCAAGCTGGTCCAGCAGGTCGTCGGGCGGGGTGGAGTGGGACATGATGTACTGCCCGACGGCGGGTGAGAGGTACGACGCCTTCATGAGGCCCATTCTTCCCACCCGGATAGGCTGACACGCGGTCGAAAACGGATCTTATGGGCGGAGCCATACGTGGAGTTGACGGAGGAGAAGCGGGGTCGTCCCCGGTTGATGGCCGCTTTCGTGGCGCTGGCCGTCCTGGCGGGACTGCTGATCATCGCCGCTCTCCCGAAGGGGAGCGCCGCGGCGGAGGTCAGGCTCGTCCGGCAGGCGGACGGATCCATGCTGCTGGCCAGGCCGGGCGTCGAGGCGCCGGTGCTCGACGTGTTCGAGGACTTCGACTGCCCCTACTGCAAGCAGCTGCACGACACCTCGGAGGCCAAGATCGAGCAGATGGTCGACGAGGGCAGGCTCAGGGTCGTCTTCCACGCCGTGACGATCTTCAGGGAGGAGCCGTCGCGCTCGAACTCCATCAGGGCCGCGGCCGCCGCGCGCTGCGTTCCCTCCGCCAGCTGGCTGGCCTTCCGCTCCCAGCTGTACGCCATCCAGCCGACCCCGCACGGCCAGGCGTCGGGCTACTCGGTGGAGGAACTCGTCGAGGCGGGCAGGAAGGCGGGCGTGACCGACTCGGCGTTCGCCGAGTGCGTGACCACGCAGCGGCACGCCGACCAGCACCTCGAGGACAACGCCAGGATCAGGATCGACGGCACGCCGACGCTGCTGCTCGACGGGCGGCCCATCCGTGACCTGTCGGCCCTCGACGACCAGGGTACGTCGGTCTGATGTCTCGGAGTGTGAGATCGATGTGCCAGATGGTGAGTCCGTATGGCA
Source organism: Nonomuraea sp. NPDC003727 (assembly GCF_053586935.1). Taxonomy (NCBI): domain Bacteria; kingdom Bacillati; phylum Actinomycetota; class Actinomycetes; order Streptosporangiales; family Streptosporangiaceae; genus Nonomuraea; species Nonomuraea sp. NPDC003727. The sequence goes on along the minus strand of NZ_JBSFNE010000019.1, from coordinate 14,169 downwards.
GACTCGCTAGCACCATGTACTTCGGTCTGCTCATTATCGGCAGGCGCGCTGGCTGACAAAGGACAGAGCCAGCGCGCAGACCTCTCACGTCCGTGAGGGGTCTTTTTCTTTTCCTCAGGAGATCTCGATGGCCGACGACCGCTTCCACGTCTACGACACCACGCTGCGAGATGGCGCACAGCAGGAGGGCCTGAACCTCAGCGTCGCCGACAAGCTCGCTGTCGCGCGTCACCTGGACGGGCTGGGCGTCGGCTTCATCGAGGGGGGCTGGCCCGGCGCCAACCCCAAGGACACCGAGTTCTTCAGGCGCGCTCGAACCGAGCTCGACCTGAACCACGCGCAGCTAGCCGCGTTCGGCGCGACCCGCCGGGCCGGTGTGAAGGCAGCCGACGACCCATTGGTGGCCGCTCTGCGCGAATCCGGCGCGCCGGTCGTGACCCTTGTCGCCAAGAGTCACGACCGGCACGTGGAGCTGGCCCTCCGTACGAGTCTCCAGGAGAACCTCGCGATGATCCGCGACACGGTTTCTCACCTTCGTGCGGAGGGTCAGCGTGTCTTCCTCGACGCCGAGCACTTCTTCGACGGCTACAACTCCAACCCAGCCTACGCGCTGGAGGTGCTGAGGACCGCCGCCGAGGCAGGGGCCGACGTCATCGCCCTGTGCGACACCAACGGCGGCATGCTGCCCGACGAGCTCGCCGACGTGGTGCACGCGGCCGTGCAGACCGGTGCCCGCGTCGGCATCCACTGCCACGACGACACGGGCTGCGCGGTGGCCAACACGCTGGCCGCCGTCAAGGCGGGCGCCACGCACGTGCAGGGCTGCGCCAACGGCTACGGCGAGCGCTCCGGCAACGCCAACCTCTTCACCGTCGTGGCCAACCTGCAGCTCAAGCGCGGGTTCGACCTGGTGCCGGCGGCGGCGCTGGCCGACATGACCCGCATCGCCCACGCGATCACCGAGGTCACCAACGTGACCCCCAACTCCCACGCCCCCTACGTGGGCACTTCGGCCTTCGCGCACAAGGCGGGCCTGCACGCCAGCGCCATCAAGGTCGACCCGAACCTCTACCAGCACATCGACCCCGCGCTGGTCGGCAACGACATGCGCATGCTGGTCTCCGACATGGCCGGCCGCGCCTCGGTCGAGCTCAAGGGCCGTGAGCTGGGTTACGAGCTGACCCCCGAGTCCACCAAGACGCTCGTGGGCAGGGTGAAGGACCTGGAGGCCAAGGGCTACACCTTCGAGGCCGCCGACGCCTCCTTCGAGCTGCTGCTGCGCGACACCGTCCACGGCGCCCGCAGGCGCCACTTCGAGGTCGAGTCGTGGCGGGTGATCGTGGAGCGCACCAAGGGCGGCGAGGTGATCAGCGAGGCCACCGTCAAGGTCCACGCCAAGGGGGAGCGCATCGTCGCCACCGGCGAGGGCAACGGCCCGGTCAACGCGCTGGACAAGGCGGTCCGGCTGGCGCTGGAGAAGCTCTACCCCGAGCTGGCCAAGCTGGAGCTGGTCGACTACAAGGTCCGCATCCTGGAGGGCTCGCACGGCACGGGCGCCATCACCCGCGTCCTCATCACCTCCAGCGACGAGAGCGGCGAGTGGGCGACCGTGGGCGTCGACGAGAACATCATCGAGGCCAGCTGGCAGGCGCTGGAGCAGGCGGTCACCTTCGGCCTGCTGCGCTCGGGCCGCGAGCTGTAGCGAATCCCGTGAGCTGTAGCGAATTCTGCGAGCTGTAGTGAATCCTGCGAGCTGTAGTGAATCCTGCGAGCTGTAGTGAATCCCGCGGGCTGTTGCGAACCCGCCGGCGCCGGCGGATCCGGGACGCCGGACCCGGCCCGCGGTCCCGGCCCACCCCGGCCCAACCCCGGCCGGACTCGACCGGGATGCCGGGTGGGCCGGTGACGGCTAGAAGATCGAGGCCTTGAAGGTGACCGGGCCGTCAGCGGCCTGCACGGTCACCTTCCCCCCTGCGCACGACACCTTGGGCTGGTCCGTGCCCGGCACGATCACCGTCAGGACGGACCGCGCGGCGGGCGAGACGACCGCGGTGGCCGGGTTCTTGGACATGTACGTCGGCGACACCCAGCCGAGGGTGCCGCCCCGCTCGACCTTCTGCCCGCCGAGCGGCTTGCAGTCCGCCAGCTGCACCAGGCTGACCTTGAACTTGCCGTCGCCCAGCACCACCTTGCCGCCGGCGTTGGAGACCTGCTTGAGCGCCGAGTCGAAGCGCCAGATGCTGCTGACCTTCTTGCCGCCGCCCGCCGTGTCGAGCACGGCCATCACGTCCTGGTCGTGGTTGACGAGCACCGACCTGGTACGGCTGACGCCGTACGCCTTGTCGGTGAGCTGGTAGCGCTGCCTGTCCTTGTCGTAGGAGGTCTTCACCAGCCTGGTGGCGGTCCTGGGCCGGAAGCGGGCGCCGACCACGGTCGGGACGTTGTGCGCCTCGGGGGACATGGTCCAGTACCTGTAGCGGGTGGACTCGTAGGAGTGGAAGCCCGCGTCGACCAGCACGTCCCTGCCGTGGGCGAAGTAGGTGAGGCCGAGGTGGTCCTCGTGGCCGTGGAATTTGGTGCCCGGACCGAACCTGATGGAGTAGTGCGCCGCTTCGGGCTTGTTCCAGGCGGTCCTGCCGTACACGTAGCCGGCCTTGAAGACCTTGACCTTCTCCGACGGGTTGGGGAAGCCGGTGGGCTCGTGGTCGGCGCCGCCGTCGCCGATCGGCACCATGTAGCCGTTGGGCCTGGTGGAGTGCATGATGAAGGTGCCCAGCCTGCCCCAGCGTCCGGCGATCTCGCCCGGCACCTTGCGACCGCAGTCCTTGAGGTTGTCCATCGCGACCTTGAGCCGGTCGTGGACGTAGATGGCGTAGCGGGGGGCCTGCTCCATCAGCGCGCCCTGCGAGTCGATGTCGAGCCGCACGGTCTTGGTCAGCCGCTTGATCGCGTGGTCCTGCCAGCGCCTGTCGCCGAGGCGGCAGCCGATGCCGAGCAGCGCGATGTCCTGGTCGATGCCGTGGTTGTGGCCCCACTCGTAGAGGCGGTCGTCGCCCAGGACCCTGGCGTGCTCGACCAGGCTCTGCTTGAGCCACGGGGCGTCGACGTGCTTGCTCAGGCACACCAGGGCCGGGGTGCGCAGGGCGATGGGGTGCTCGGCCCACGCGTAGGGGCTGGCGGGGGAGCGGCGGGGGTTGTCCTTGACCCAGTCCTTGGCGATCTCGGTGGCCCTGGCGAGATAGCGCGCGTCGCCGTTGCCCTCGTACTCGGCGACCAGGCGGCCCATCCAGCGCAGGGAGTGGAACACCATGCCCCAGGACCGGTTGCGGTAGGGGTTGGTGCGCCAGTCGACGTCCTGGCCGATCTTGACGGGCGGCAGGTCGAGGAAGGAGATCTCGCCCTTCATCACGTCACCGGCGGTCGGCGTGGCGGGCAGCCAGTCGCCCTGGCACTCGGCGGTGCGTTTCACGGCCGCGCTCGCGGGGTGGACCAGCCCTCCAAGGGCGAGCAGGAGGGCAAGGGGGAGAGCGAGGCGGCGCACGCCAGATCCTTCCGGAACGAACCGAGGGGGCGGAACATGTTGTCCGGAATAAGATCACCTGGTCAAGCTGGGATGGGACATCGTTATCGTGACGGCATGAACATCGTGATTCCCGACACGACGGCCTGCCGTATGTCGCTCGAAGTCGCCACTGCCTTCCATACGCCGGCGCTGCTCAACCACTCCGTCCGCGCCTACGTCTGGGCCGCCGCCTACGCGCGGGACCGTGGCATCTCCTTCGACGCCGAGCTGCTCTACGTGTCGGCGATGCTGCACGATCTGGGCCTCGCGAAGGCCTTCGACAACCACTCCGTGCCCTTCGAGGAGGCGGGAGGGCACGTGGCGTGGGTGTTCGGCGCGGGCGCCGGCTGGCCCCTCGAGCGGCGGCAGCGCGCGGCCGAGGTGATCGTCCGGCACATGTGGGCCGAGGTGGACGTCGAGAAGGACCCCGAAGGGCACCTGCTCGAACTGTCCACCGGCATGGACGTCTCCGGGCGCGGCACCGAGGCCATCCCCGCCGGGCTGCGCGACGAGGTGCTGGCGCGCTACCCGCGGCTCGGCCTCGCGAAGGAGTTCGTCGCCTGCTTCGAGAGCCAGGCCGAGCGCAAGCCTGACAGCCTGGCGGCGACGTTCGTGCGCGGCGGGTTCGCCGCCCGCGTGGCGGCCAACCCGCTGGACCGCTAGATCCCTAGGACTTGGGGCCCGTGCTCTGGACGACCTCGAAGGACCAGAGCTCCGAGCCCGTGGCGGCGGGGCCCTGGCCGTGACCGTGACCCTGCCCCTGGCCGTGACCGTGGCCCTGGCCCTGCGCCTGCCCCTGCGCGTCGGCCTGGGCCTGCGCGTGCCCGGCCTCGAAGGCCCTGCTGGACTGCCAGTTCTGGAAGTCCTCCTCGCTGCGCCAGCGGGTGTAGACGAGGTAGGTGTCGGTGCCCTCGACGGGGCGCAGCAGCTCGAACCACTCGAAGCCGTCGGAGGACTCGACCATCCCGGCCCGCCCCGAGAAGCGGCGTTCGAGCTCCTCGCGCATCTCCGCCGGGACGGACAGCACGTTGATCTTCACTACGGACATGGGATCCACCCTCCCATACGTCATCTTTTTGCCCACCATTGGCGCTGAGCTTCACACTTTGGACTGCCACCTCGCGGAATGCGGGGTAGGGTCCGCAACGCAGCCTCGCGCACAGTGGCGAGGCTCATCAGAAGGAGAAGCAGTTGTCTGAAGGCACCGTGAAGTGGTTCAACGCCGAGAAGGGCTTCGGGTTCATCGCGCCCGACGACGGTAGCGCGGACGTTTTCGTCCACTACTCGGCCATCACCACCAGCGGCTACCGCTCGCTCGAGGAGAACCAGCGGGTCTCGTTCGAGACCACTCGCGGCCCCAAGGGGCTGCAGGCCGAGCAGGTCGTCCCGCTGTAACCGAATGCTGTAACCGAACGGAGGCGGGGTCCCGCGCGGGCCCCGCCTCGTCATTTCACCACCCGCTTCGGCGGCGCCGGCCGTTCCAGGTCGACCCGCGCCACCGCCGGCAGCAGGTCGGTCGCCAGCGCCTGCATGACGTGCGGCACGGTCACCGTGGCCAGCTGGTGCCGCAGCACGCTGATCGGCACCCTGTCGTCGGCGGTCACGCGCAGCCGCAGCCGGGGCCGGTCCCTGTCGCCCGCCAGCGTCGCGCGGGCCGCCTGCACCGACGGCAGCGCGCACAGCTCGGTCGAGGCGGCCTTGGCCACCGACTGGGCGGCGACCGTGGTCTCGCCCTCCGTGCCGCTGTCCACCCTGATCTCTCCCAGCGTGTCCGTACGGCCCTGCGCCACCAGCCAGCGCATCCCGACCAGCGCCACGATCACCGCGAGCACGGCCAGCGCCCACCAGATCCACGGCGAGTACCTGGTGAAGAAGTCGATGACCGGCCGGCCGACCAGTGGCTCGGCAGCCGGCGCCCAGTCCTGCGGCAGCACGCGCAGCCCGCGCGCCAGCGCCAGGCCACCGCCGATGACGAGCAGCAGGCCGAGAACGGCCAGCCCGGTACGGTTGCCGCGCCCCGTCGTCATCGCCGCTCCTTCATCGAGACGGACACGCGGTGGTCGGCGACGGGGTCGAGCGCCTCGATCCTGGCGGTCACCGCGTGCAGCACGGCCTCCGACAGTCTGGCGTCGTCCCAGCCGGAGGCGCGGGCGACGACGGTCACGCTGCCCCGCCGTACGGTGGCCTTGGCCGAGTGCACGCCGGGCACGTCCTCCGCCGCGCGGGCGAGCGCGGCGGCGAACCCTCTCGGGCGCAGCCCGATGACCAGGTCGGGGTCGCCGGTGTGCACGGGCACCGTGCGGACGCGCCCGCCGCGCAGGGCCAGGACCAGCAGCACGAGTCCGACGAGCACCAGCACGGCGGCCCCGGCGAGGACCGCGGGCTGGTCCCATCGCGTCGTCGTCGCCCACGACAGCAGGACACCCTGCGGGAGCCAGCTCACCGGCCGCCCCGTGAGCGTCGTGATGATCTCGACGGCCGCGACGAACCCGACCGCCGCCAGCGCCAGCGCGGCCAGCGACGCCGGGATCGTCCTGCGCGACCTGAACGCGTGCCGCGCCGCCCGGTCGGCGGCCGGATAGGGCGGCGGGACGGGCTGCGCTCCGGGCGCCGCGGGATGCGGGACCGTCGGCCACCCCTCCTCCTCCGGTACGGCCGGCAGCGTCATGGCCGGACCTCCAGGCTCGTCACGCGCACGTCGACCTGCGCCACCTCGAGGCCGGTCAGCTCCAGCACCCTGCGCGCGACGTGCCCCCTGATCTCCGCGGCCACGGCGGAGATGAGCGAGGGGTACTCGAGCGCCACGTCCAGCCAGATCATGGTCAGGTCGCCGTCGACCCTGGCCACGGGGGCGTGCCGGCGGGCGACCGCGCGCACCATGTCCACCTCGCAGGCGGCCTGCAGGGCGATTCCGGAGACGACCCGCTCGCCGATGCGGGTACGGCCCCGCTGCTCGGCGGGCACCCGCTGGGCGGGGATGACGATCGAGGCGCTCGTGGTCATCGTCGCCTCGAGGTGAAGCCCGACAGGTCGATCGCGCCGGTCTCGGCCATGCGACCGACCAGGAGCCCGAGCCCGCCCAGCACGAGGACCAGCAAGAACGCGCTCAGGCCGCCGAAGGCGGCGGTGAGGCCGAGGATGATGCCGACGGCCATGCCGATGATCGGCAGCACGTGGATGGTGCTCATCAGTCCTCCAGGTCGTCGATCGCCACGTTGACGGGGCGGCTGCCGACCAGCGGCGCGACGGCCATGCGCACCTCGTCGGCGGTGATGTACAGGGGACGGCCGCCCTTGGCGACGATGGCGATCTCCACCTGGTCGTCGCGGACGGCCACACCGGCCAGCCGCTCGCCGGGAAGGTACGTCGCCACGGTGCCGTACGGGCCGCCCGAGAGCGCCGACACGCCCGGGCAGTTCCGCACCCGCTCGGCGATGGCGTGGGCCAGCCCGTCGTCGGTCATTGGACTCGCGACTCCCGCTGGCCCGAGCTGTCGGGGAGCCTGGCCGACTCGGGCAGGTGGACGTCGTTCACGTTGACGTTCACCTCGGTCACCTCGAGGCCGGTCATGCGCTCGATGGCTGCTATCACGTTCCTGCGGACGGCGCCGGCCAGGTCGGGGATGGCCGCGCCGTACTCCACGATGAGGTCGAGGTCGACCGCCGCCTGGCGCTCGCCGACCTCCACCTGCACGCCCTGGGTGACGCTCCGCTCCGCGCCGACCATGCCGCGCATGGCGCCGATGGCGCGCCCGGCGCCGCCGCCCATGTCGTGGACGCCGGCCACCTCGCGCGCGGCGAGTCCGGCGATCTTCGCGACCACGCCGTCGGCGATGGTGGTCCTGCCCTGCTCGGTGACGAGGGTGTCGTTCTGTGTCCTCGCTCGCGGCACGGTGGTCGTCGTACTGCCGCTGTTGCTGGGCATCGCTTCTGCCACGATCGGTCACCCCCGCTCGGGAAACGACTCCCTTGTCCTGTTGCCGGGTGATTGTTGGCCATTCGCGGTTTAAAGGGGGTTTTGGCGATTAATGGAGCCGCCGAGGCATCGGGTGGACGGCACTAGCCTTGTCATGTGCGTATAGCGAGGTTCTCCACAGGCGACGAGGTCGTCTTCGGCGTGGTCGAGGGCGATGTCGTCTCGGCGATCGCCGGGCACCCCTTCAACCAGGTCCAGTTCACCGGTGAGCGCTATCCGCTCGCCGATGTACGGCTGCTGGCCCCGATGCTGCCCAGCAAGGTCATCGCCATCGGCAGAAACTACGCCGAGCACGCCAAGGAGCTCGGCAACGAGGTGCCCGAGGAGCCGCTCATCTTCATGAAGCCCTCCACCTCGGTCATCGGCCACGGCGACGCGATCGCCTACCCCACCGCCCAGTCGCGACGGGTCGACTACGAGGGCGAGCTGGCGGTGGTGATCGGCAGGCTCTGCCGCGAGGTGCCGGTCGAGCGCGCCAAGGACGTCATCTTCGGCTACACCTGCGCGAACGATGTCACCGCTCGCGACCTGCAGAAGAAGGACGTGCAGTTCACCAGGGCGAAGGGGTTCGACACCTTCTGCCCGATCGGGCCGTGGATCCAGACCGACCTCGACCCCGCCGACCTGGCCCTGACCACCACGGTCAACGGCGAGGTCCGGCAGAGCGGTCGCACCTCCCAGCTCATCAACGACATCCCCGCGCTGGTGGCCTATGTCAGCGCGGTCATGACGCTGATTCCCGGTGACGTCATCCTGACCGGCACCCCCGCGGGTGTGGGCCCGCTCGAGATCGGGGACGAGGTCAGCGTCGGCATCGAAGGCATCGGCACTCTGACGAACAAGGTGGTCTCTCGTGACTGAAGTACGGGTGCGCTTCGCCCCGTCTCCCACTGGCATGTTCCACGTCGGCGGCGCCCGCACGGCGCTGTTCAACTGGGCGCTGGCCGAGCAGTCCGGCGGCAGGTTCGTGCTGCGCATCGAGGACACCGACGCCACGCGTAACCGCCCCGAGTGGACCGAGGGCATCATCTCGGCGCTCGACTGGATCGGCATCAACGGCACCAACCCGGTCTTCGAGGGCCCCTACTTCCAGTCGGCCTTCGAGCCGCAGCACCGGGAGGCCGTCGCCAAGCTGCTGGCCGACGGCAGGGCCTACTACTGCGACTGCACCCGCGAGGACCTGGTCGCGCGCACGGGCTCCGAGCACAAGGGCTACGACGGCTTCTGCCGTGAGCGTGGCCTGACCTCGGGCGCGGTCCGCTTCCGCACGCCCGACGAGGGCGTCACGGTCGTCGACGACGTCATCCGCGGCCGGGTGGAGTTCCCCAACAGCGCGCAGGAGGACTTCGTCATCGCGCGCACCGACGGCTCGCCGCTCTACGTCATCGCCAACGCGGTCGACGACATCACCCAGAACATCACCCACGTCGTGCGGGGCGAGGAGCACCTGGGCAACGCCGCCAAGCAGATGCTGCTGTGGCCCGCGCTCGGCGCCAGGCCGCCGGTGTGGGCGCACCTGCCGGTGATCGTCAACGAGCAGCGCAAGAAGCTGTCGAAGCGGCGCGACAAGGTGGCGCTGGAGTCCTACCGCGAGGAGGGCTACCTCGCCGAGGCGATGGTCAACTACCTCATGCTGCTCGGCTGGGGCACCGGCGAGGACCGCGAGATCATGCCATGGGCCGACATGATGCCCAGGTTCCGCCTGGAGGACGTCAACTCCGCCAGCGCCTTCTTCGACGAGAAGAAGCTGCGGGCCTTCAACGGCGAGTACATCCGGGCCCTGCCGCTGGAGACCTTCGAGGAGCGCTGCCTGCCGTACCTCGACCCCTCGTGGGACGCCGAGCTGTTCAGCAAGGTCGCCGTGCTGGCCCAGACCCGCATCGCCGTGCTGTCGGAGATCAGGTCGAACGTGGAGTTCCTGTTCGTCGAGGAGCCGGTCTTCGACCAGGCCTCGTGGGACAAGGCGATGAAGGCGAACGCCCCCGAGATCATCGAGGCCTACCTGGAGCGGCTGGAGACGGTCAACTGGGACCCCGAGTCGCTCAAGGAGGCGCTGGAGGACGTCGGCGTCGCCCTGGGCGGGCTCAAGCTCAGCAAGACCCAGGCCCCGGTGCGCGTGGCGATCACCGGCCGGACGGTGGGCCTGCCGCTGTTCGAGTCGATCGAGGTGCTGGGGCGGGAGCGCTCGCGCGAGCGCCTGCGCGCCGCACTGGCGCGACTGCGAGGCTGAGCGTGGTCCCGGCCGCCATCGCGAGCCAGACCCCGGTGACACCGAGCCACGAGCTCAGCAGATAGGCGAGGGGCAGCTGTACGGCGAAGCCCGCCAGCGTGGCGGCGAGCAGTCGGCTGCCCCTTCCGCTCGCCTGGGCCACCCCGCCGGCCGCGATGAGGCCGCCGAAGGGCACCAGGTAGAGCGTCATCCAGCGCAGGAAGCTGACGGCGGCGGCCGGGTCGTCGGTGAAGAGGGCCGCGGCGGGCTCGGCGACGGCGTTGAGCACCAGCGCCACCAGCGCGCCGCAGGCCAGTCCCGTCACCAGTGGCGAGCCGGTCGCCTCCGAGCGGGCCGTACGGATCATGGCGGCCTGCCGCAGCGCGTAGAACGCCATCACGCCCGCCAGCATGATCTTCATGCCGATGCCGTACCCGGCCTGCGCGGCGACGCCGAAACGGGCGACGATCTCGATGAGGAGCAGCCCGACCAGGGCGCGGGCCAGGAAGTCCGCTGAGATCGGCAGGCCGGTCCTGATGATCTCCCAGGCGCCTTCGCCGCCCTCGGCGTCGCGGGGCGCCATCCTCGCGAGCGTCCGCAGGGAGACCGCCAGCGTGATGGCGCGCGCGAGCACGGTGGCCAGCGCGGCGCCCTGGACGCCCATGCCCGCGCCGTGGATGAACACCGGGTCGAGCACGATGACCAGCGCGTTGCAGATCAGCGCGTTGCGCATCGGGATCCTGGTGTTGCCGAGCCCCTTGACCACGCCGTCGGCCAGCGACTGCGCGAAGTAGATCGGCAGGCCCGCCATCGAGATCAGGAAGAAGTCGGCGGTCAGCGCGGCCGAGGCGGCGTCGGCGGTGAGCAGTCGCGCCAGCGGCTCGCGCAGCAGCAGGCCGGGAACCACGACCGCGGCCGAACCCACCAGCCACAGCCGCCAGCCCGACCTGATCAGCGGCGTGATGGGAGCCTTGCCGTCCCTGCGGCCGACCAGCACGGTGACGCCGGTGACGAGGGACATGATCAGCCCGTAGGCGAAGTACTCGGTGGTGGTCGCCACGGTCACCGCCGCGACGGCGGCGTCGCCGAGGCTGGAGACCCAGAGCAGGTCGATGACGCTCACCGCGACGACGGCGGTGAGCAACTCCACGTAGACGGGCAGGGCCAGACGGATCACTGATTACCTCGATTCGCTGTATCTCGATTAGAGGTATAGCGATACGATGCGCCCATGGCAAGTGGCGGGGATCTGACGCTGATGATCCTGGGATTCCTCAACCAGCGGCCGATGCACGGCTACGAGCTCAAGTCGCGGCTGGCCGCGCTCACCGGGCACCTGCGCCCGGTCAGTGACGGCGCGCTCTACCCGGCCATCGCGCGGATGGAGAGCAAGGGGCTGCTGGAACGGCACGAGGAGGAAGGCGCGGCCGCGGCGCGCAGGCAGGTGCTCACCATCACCGCCGAAGGGCGGCAGGAGCTGATGCGGCGGCTGCGGGAACCGGCCGAGCTGGACATCAGCGACCAGACGCGCTTCTTCGCGCTGCTGACGTTCCTGTCGGCGCTGGAGGACCCTTCACTCCAGGCCGAGGTGCTGCGCAGGCGTCTGGCCTTCCTGGACAGGCCGACGAGCTTCTTCTACGAGGACGGCAGGCCGCTACGGGCCGAGGAGACCCCCGACCCGTTCCACCGCGGCATGCTGCTGATCGCCCGAGCCACCGGCACGGCCGAGCGCGACTGGCTCAGGACGACCATCGCGGAGCTCACGGGCTCCGGCCGGGGCGGCGACCCGTGAGCAGGAGCCGCCCGCCGGCGAGGGCCGAGCAACGCGCGAGCGGCGGCCGCCCGGCCGGGACCGCGGGCGGCGGCTGCTAGTCGAGACCGCGGCGCTTGAGCAGCGGCTCGATGCGCGGGTCGCGCCCGCGGAAGTTGCGGAAGGCGGTCAGCGGGTCCATCCCGCCACCGCGCGACAGCAGCTCCTTGCGGAAGTGGTCGCCGTTCTCCCTGGCGAGGCCGCCGTTCTCCTTGAACCACTCCACGCTCTCGGCGTCGAGCACCTCGCTCCAGATGTAGGAGTAGTAGCCGGCGCTGTAGCCGCCGGCGAAGATGTGGGCGAAGTAGTTGGTCCGGTAGCGCGGCCTGACCAGCGGGAAGGCGATCTGGGCCGCCTCCAGCGCGGCCGCCTCGAACGCCTCGGCGTCCGCCACGCTCTCACCCGGCGCCAGCCTGTGCCATGCCCAGTCGAGCAGCGTGGCGGCCAGGTACTCGACCGTCATGAAGCCCTGGTTGAACTTCTCCGCCGCCTTCATCTTCTCCACCAGCTCGGCGGGCATGGGCTCGCCGGTCTCGTGGTGCTTGGCGTAGTTGGCGAGGATCTCCGGCCAGGTCGTCCACATCTCGTTGACCTGCGAGGGGTACTCCACGAAGTCGCGGGGCACGTGGGTGCCCGACACCCGGGGGTAGCGCACCTCGGAGAACAGGCCGTGCAGGGCGTGGCCGAACTCGTGGAAGGCGGTGTTGACCTCGTCGTAGGTGAGCAGGGTCGGGCCGCTCGCGGGCTTGGTGATGTTGAGGTTGTTCATCACCACCGGCTTGTCGCCGAACAGGTACGACTGGTCGACGAGGTTGTTCATCCACGCGCCGCCGCGCTTGGTGGCCCTGGCGTAGGGGTCGAGCGCGAACAGGCCGAGCGGCGAGCCGTCCTCGTTGAACACCTCGAAGATCGTCATGTCCTCGTGGTAGCCCTTGAGGTCGGGCCGCTCGGTGAAGGTCACGCCGTACAGCTGGGTCGCGGCGTGGAAGACGCCGTCCCTGAAGACCCTGTTGAGCTCGAAGTAGGGCCGCATCGCGTCGGCGTCGAAGTCGTAGCGCGCCTTGCGCACCCTCTCGGCGTAGAACGACCAGTCCCACGGCTCGATCGCGAACCCGGCCTGCTCGGCCAGCGCCTCCGCCTCCTTCCTGGCGTTGCGGACGGCCGGCCCGACGAGCTGGCCGAGCATCTCCTCGACCGCCTCGACGGTCTTGGCCGTCTGGTCGGCCACGACGTAGGCGGCGTGGGAGGGGAAGCCGAGCAGGGCGGCGCGCTCGGCGCGCAGGGTCGCCATCCTGACGGCCAGTTCCAGGTTGGGCCGGGCCCGCTCTACGCTGAGCGTGTAGAGCCTGCGCCTGGTCTCCCTGTCGGTCAGCTGGGCGAGCCCCGGCTGGTTGGTGAAGTTGAGCAGCGGCAGGACGTAGCGGCCGTCCTCCTGGCGGATCGCCGCGATCTGGGCCTCGTCGAAGCCGTCGAGCTCCTTGGGGTCCGTCACGACCAGGGCTTCTTCGGTGGAGGCCTTGAGCAGGTTCTGCGAGAACTCGGTGGAGCGCCTGGACAGCTCCTCGTTGAGCTCCCTCAGCCTGGCCTGCTCCTGCTCGCCCAGGTCGGCGCCGGCGCGGATGAAGTCCTCACGGTACTTCTCCAGCAGCCACGCCTCCTCGGCGTCCTCGGTGGTGACCCGTTTGATCCGCTCCCACAGGGCGCGGTTGAGCCTGACCTCGTCGCTGTGCTTGGTCAGCCGAGGGGAGACCTCGGTCTCGATGGCCATGATGCCGTCGGTCGAGTTGGACGCGGCGATGCTGAAGAAGACGGTCGCGGTCCTGTTGAGGATCTGTCCCGAGCGCTCGAGCGCCGCGATGGTGTTGTCGAAGGTGGGCGCTTCGGGGTTGTTCGCGATCGCGTCGACCTCGGCCAGGTGGTCGGCCATGCCGCGCTCGAAGGCCGGCAGGTAGTGCTCCTCGCTGATCTCCTCGAACCGGGGCAGCTGGTAGGGCAGGCTGCTGGGGGCGAAGAACGGGTTCTCAGCCAACGCTAGGGCTCCTCCACGTGGTGTTTTGTCCTCTTCAGCTTGGCACGAGCGAGCCGCGGACGCGCTGGTTGAGCAATCGTTTTGGCCTTGTGCCCCTACCTGGGCTATTCTTTCGGAGTCGCCAGCGAGCGGATCCCGACAGGGAAACGTGAGCGCGGTGGGGTATGGTGTAATTGGCAACACGACTGATTCTGGTTCAGTTATTCTAGGTTCGAGTCCTGGTACCCCAGCTCTGCAAACGGATGTCCACACATGGACATCCGTTTTTGCGTTTCCGCGACATGCCTGGTGGGTAGGCCGTCAGTTTGGCTGTGCTCCACGAGGTGCGGTACAGTTACATCCGTTGCCGGGGAGACCCGGCACATCGCTTGTGGACAGGGTCCCGTCGTCTAGTGGCCCAGGACGCCGCCCTCTCAAGGCGGTAGCGCCGGTTCGAATCCGGTCGGGACTACCACTGCCGCAAGCCGCTTCGGTCCCGTCGTCTAGTGGCCCAGGACGCCGCCCTCTCAAGGCGGTAGCGCCGGTTCGAATCCGGTCGGGACTACATCGGCAGAAACCCGGATGCCCGTCGGCATCCGGGTTTC
>NZ_JBSFNE010000018.1:0-121615 GCF_053586935.1 Nonomuraea sp. NPDC003727 | reverse complement strand
CGTCGGTGACAGGCGTCGCCACCAGGGTGGCCAAGACGAGCGCCGCGACCAGGGGGCCAAATCGCGGGACAGGTCCGGGGTGAGGATCGTTGCTGGCGGGGCAGCGCGAGCGAGCAGACCGCGACGACAGCGGGGAACACCAGCGCGGCCAGGAAGCCGGCCCGGTATCCGGCCACCGCGGCGTCGGCTGACCCGGCCGCGGCGGAGGCGGCCTGGACGGCGACGAGGTTGAGCGCGGCCAGCCCGAACACGCCGCCCAGCTGCTGGGAGGTCGAGAGCAGGCCGGAGGCGAGCCCCTGCTGGTGGTCGGCGACGCCGGTGGTGGCCACGAACATGCCGGGGGCGAAGCCCAGCCCGCCGCCGATGCCGGAGACGAGCAGTCCGGGCACGACATGCAGCAGGAAGCTCCCCTCAGCCGGGACGGTGGCCAGCAGCAGCGAGCCCGCGGCGATCAGGAGCGCGGAGGCCAGCAGCACGTTCCGGACGCCGAAACGCCCGACGGCCGCCCCCGACTTGAGCGCCACCACGGTGATGACGGCCGACACCGGGGCGAAGCTGAGCCCCGCCTGCAGCGCGCTCGCGCCGAGCACCTGCTGCATCACCATCGCGGCCAGGAAGACGGTGGCCATGACGGTGGCCGACGAGGCGAAACAGATCACGTTGCCGAGGGTGACGTGCCGGTTGCGGAAGAGCCCCAGGGGGACGATCGGGTCCTGGACTCGCCGTTCGGTCAACCAGAACGCCCCGAGCAGCACCACCGCGGCCAGGCCGAGCAGCGCCACCTGGGCCGAGAGCCCCTGCTCGGCGGCCTGGGAGGCGCCGGTGACCAGGAGCACGAAGGCGCCGGTGAGCAGCGCGGCACCGACGACGTCGGTCCGCCCCGCGGCCCGGCCGGGAGTGGCGGAGACGCCGAGCAGGACCGCCAGCAGGACCAGGGCGGCGATCGGGACGTTGACGAAGAAGATCCACTCCCAGCCGGCCAGGCCGATCAGCACGCCGCCGAGCAGCTGGCCCGCCACCGCGCCGCCGGCCGAGACGGCTCCCCAGACGCCCATGGCCCTGGCCCGGCCCTCGCCTTCGCCGAAGCTGGTGGTGACGATCGAGAGCGCGGCGGGCGAGACGAGGGCGGCACCCAGGCCCTGAAGGCCGCGTGAGGCGAACAGCATCCAGCCGGTCTCGGCCAGCCCGCAGCCCAGAGAGGCGACCGCGAAGACGACCAGGCCGATCACCATCAGCCTGCGGGCGCCGAACAGGTCGGCCATCCGGCCCGTCGTGACCAGGAAGCCGCCGAACGCCAGCGCGTAGGCGGTCCCGACCCACTGGATGTCGGCCGGGCTGATCCCGAGGTCGGGCTGGATCGTGGGCAGTGCCACGGCCACCACGGCCACGTCGAGAATCAGCATGAACTGTGCCAGGCACAGCACCGCGAGCAGGATGCCCGGACCGCGGCTCGTCGATTGCTCTGAGGTCATCTGTAGTCCTCCGGATTGGTCTGTCCTTGCGTTGGCCCGAACGCGACCGTGCGGTAGCGGCCCCAGTCGGGCCGGGAACCGTCGAGGTCGGTGAAGCCGTACTCGCCGGCCAGCTGCCATGACGACAGCACGCGGCCGTTCCACCTGGCCACGTCCGGGTCCGTGGCGAGGGCGGCCACCGCCCTGCCCACGTAGTGCGGCGACTCGGCCAGCGCGAAGTGGCGGTCCTTGGCGACGGCGTCGCGCCAGTTCTCCTCGGTGACGCCGAAGCCCTCCAGCATCGCCTCCGAGCGGAGGAAGCCGGGGGTGAGCGCGACGGCGGTCAGGCCGTGCTTGCCGAGATCCTCGCCGAGCACGCGGCCCAGCCGCCGTACGCCGGCCTTGACAACGTCGTAGAAGAGGGAGCCGTAGTAGTCGTCGCCGTCGCCGTCGGTGATCTCCACCACGAGCCCGCGGCCCCGCCGTACCATCAGCGGAACCAGGCGGTGCAGGGAGACCAGGTGACTCTGGATGCCGTTGCGCCAGGCGGTCAGGGCGTTGGCCAGGTCGTGCTCCCAGAAGGGCTTGCCCCACTCCACGAGTGGGTCGCCGCCCCACACGTCGTTGACCAGGACGTCGAGCCTGCCCGCCACCTCCGACTCCAGCCGCTCGCGCAGCGCGTCGACCTCGGCGGGCTCGGTGAAGTCGCAGCGCACGGGGATGCCGCGCCCGCCGGCCTTCTCGACGAGTTCGGCGGTCTCCTCGATGGTCTCGGGCCGTTTCATGGCGGAGGGCCGGTCGCGCGTGGACCGGCCCGCCGCGTACACGGTGGCGCCCAGCGCGCCGAGGCTGACCGCGATGCCGCGGCCGGCCCCTCGGGTGGCGCCGGCGACGACGGCGACGAGGTCCGCGTGCGTCACAGCGCCCCCGCCCACAGCCCGAAGGCCGTCCCGGTGGGCGCGGTGAGGCAGGCGAAGGCGCCCGACTCCGCGTCGACGAAGGTGGGCGGGACGTCCACCCGCGCGCCGAGCCGGATGGCCAGCTCGACGGAGGCCCGCAGGTCCTCCACGAAGGCGTAGACGAGGGTGCCGGGCGGGCCGCCGGGCGCCGAGTCCGTCGCGGTGATCATGCCGATCTCGTCGGCGCCGTTCCACACCGTCACGCCGAACGGCTCGAACGGTTTGAAGTTCCAGCCGAGCAGCGCGCCGAAGAAGGCGGTGGCCGCTTCGAGGTCGGGGGTGCGCAGCTCGAACCAGTCGACGCGTCCAGGGATCACGACACGCCTCCGTAGTGCCGGTAGGAGGCGGCCAGGTAGTCGGTGACCAGGCTCTTGGCGTCTGGGTCGCTCATGATCGCCAGGATGATCTCCGGCGCCAGGCCGATCGGGTGCTCCAGGCTGTCGTAGAAGCTCCGGGCCGCCGCCTGGTAGTGGCCTTCGAACAGGGAGGTGTCGGTGTGGGACGGCAGCCGCAGCCCCGCCTCGATGGCCGCCGACACGCCGTGGAAGGCGAACTCCTTCACCGCCTCGTCGACGGTCAGCGACTCGATCGGCCGCCGCTCGGGCGTGAAGTGCGGCAGCGCCTCGGCCAGGCTCGCGCCGCCCAGCAGGTCGTCGACCACGAGCCGGGCGATCTCGGGAGAGCAGTGGAAGCCGTCCCGGTAGGTGCCCGCGACCACCGTCAGCCCCGCCACGGAGGTGCGGCCGATCAGGGGGTAACCGTCGACCGCCACCGGCCGGTTGCCGACCAGCCAGCGGCGCACGTCGGAGAAGAACAGCCGCTGGTCCAGCTGCTCGCGGGCGACCTGGACGAGGAACTCGCTCATGCCGACGTCCTGGACGTAGGCGGGCGCGCTGTAGACCAGGTTGGTGGCGCCGATGTACTCCACGCCGTCGCCCTGCGGGACCAGGTGCAGGCCGCAGGAGCCCGACCGGTTGGGTGTGCGGACCACGTGCTGGAAGCCGGGGTGCGCCTGCCGTACCGTCTCGACGGCGATGCCCTTGCCGCACAGCACGGGCGGCACGCTGCCGGGCGGCAGCACGTCGAGGAGGGCGCGGCTGAAGGCGCCCGCGGCCAGCACGACACTGTCGCAGGCCAGCACCTCGCCGCCGGCCAGCCTGACCCCGCTGACCCGGCCACCGCTCGTCTCGACCCCGGCGACCTGGGCGTCGATCGTGCCGACGCGCAGCTCCGACAGCGCCCGCTCGAGCGCGGGGAGCACCTCGCGGGCGTCGATGGCGCCCTCCCTGGGCAGGTGGACGGCACGCAGCGGCCTGGCCTCCGCCACGGGCTGCAGACCCACCACGTCCTGGGGGTCGATCTCCTCGTGCGGCTCGTCGAACTTGGCCGCGGCGCTCAGCAGGGCGGCGAAGTTCTCGTCGTCGAGGTGCCCGGACTTCGCGTTCAGCAGCACCGTGGTGCCGGTGGGCGCGCCGTCGCCGAGACCGCCGTTTCCCGACGCCTCCGCCAGCCCGGCCCGCCAGTCGGGCCAGGCGTCCAGGGCGTCCTTGCAGAGCTGGAACTTGGCCTGCCCGGCGGGCGAGAGCAGGGTGTACTTGGTCACCTCGCCGAAGCAGTTGAGCATGGCGCCCGCGGCGACGGACGCGGCGCCCGCCCGCTGCGCCGGGCCGACCACCAGGACGCTGGTGCCGGGGGCTCGCCTGGCCAGTTCGTAGGCGATGGACATGCCGATCACACCGTTGCCGACGACGATGACGTCGGCTTTTCGTGCGCTCATCTCATGGCTCCCAAGGGTCGAAGGATGGTGAGAAGACCAGGGCCGATCCGTCGGAGACCACGTGGCCGGCGCCGGTGCGGATCTCCGAGGGGAGGAAGTTCGGCAGCAGGTGGCTGGTGTCGTAGTAGCGGTGGAACACCGGGGTCTGCGAGCCCGACATCGGCGGGACGATCCAGCTCCAGTCCGCCGGGCACCTGCGGCCGGCCCGCTCCTCTCGGTTCAGGTGGTTGATGAAGCGCTCGGACTCGGTGTGGTGGTCGGTGATGGTCACCCCCGCCTGGTGGAAGGAGTGCAGCACCGCGCGGTTGACCTCGACGAGCGCTCGGTCTCGCCACAGGTGGTGCTCGGCCGAGGTGTCCAGGCCGAAGATCGCGGCCACGGCGGGCAGCACGTCGTACCTGTCGCGGTCGGCGAGGTTGCGCGCGCCGATCTCGGTGCCCATGTACCAGCCGTTGAACGGGGCGGCGGGGTAGTCGACGCCGCCGACGCGCAGCACCATGTTGCTGATCGCGGGTACGGCGTGCCAGCGCAGGCCCAGGCCGGCGAAGGCAGGCTCGTCGGGATGCGCGATGGGCACCTCGAGCACGGCCTCGGACGGCAGCTGCACCAGGAGCGGGTCGCGGCCGGAGGCGTGCACGATCAGGGGCAGCAGGTCGAAGCGGCCCCGCGGTTCGGGCGGCTGCCAGCCCAGCGACGCCGCGGCCGCGGTCAGCCCGACGTTGCGCGGGTCGCCGACGACTCCCGAGGGCGTGCGGTATCCGGCGTACCTGATGAGCTGGTCGTTGCGGATGCGAGGTCCTGGACGACCGGGCTGGTCGGGGGCGAACACCGTGATGACCGGGCGGATCCGGCCGCCGTTGCTCGCGGCGTGCAGGTGTTCCAGGCATCCGGCCGCGACTCCTTCGGCGTCGCCGACCAGGCGCCGGTCGAGCACCTTGAGACTGCGCCAGTAGAGCCGCCCTATGCACCGCGCGGAGTTGCGCCAGGCCACCCGGGCGCCGAAGGTGAGCTCGGCCTGGGTGTGCCAGTAGGTGCCGGAGTCCTCGATCTGCGCGCGCACCTGCGCCAGCCGCCTGGTCAGGCCGTGGCCGCCCAGCTGCTCGTGATGGTAGAGGCTGACGAAGTGCTCCGCCTCGGCCAGCAGGCGCCGGACGGCGAGGTCGCGCCGCTCCCTGACAGGCCACAGCGTCGCCGTGCGCGGCGCAGGCGCGGCGCTCTTCCCGCTCACGGTCACCTCGGCCCTCCGGTCAGACTTCGTGGAGCTCAAGCTGGTAGCCCAGTCCCCAGACGGTGCGGATCACCAGGCCGAGCGGCTGGATGCGCCGGCGGATCCGCATGATGTGCAGGTCGAGCGCGTTGCGCAGGGACCTGCCCGAGCGCTCAGGCAGGCACTGCTCGAGTTCTTCGCGGCGCACCACGTCCCCGAAGCAGTTGACCAGGCACTGGAGGAGATCGGCCTCCGTCGGGGAGATCGCCGCGGACCGGGAGGCGTATCTGATCACCCCGATGGGGTCGATCTCCGGCACCCGGTCGACCCGTACGCGGGCGCGCAGGGTGGCGACCCGCGCCTCGAGATCGTCGCGGCTGATCGGCGGACGGACCCAGTCCTCCTTGACGTCACCGCAGAACGGCGGTTTGGAGCCGCCTTCGACGATCAGCAGCCGCGGCACACCCAGGGCTCGGAAGTACTCGCGGCGACTCTCCTCGGCGGGCCACCGAACAAGTACGACGTCGATGTCCTTGTGCGTGGACCGCATGTGATCCCACCCTTTGTCGGTCGGTTTCTGCGTACCCATCGGCAACTCGGACTCTAACAAAGGCACTACATATTCTTGAACCTACCCGAATGGGTATGCCCAGCCGTACACCTGAGGGCGGAGAAGATGGAAGGCCGAGCGGCGCGAGGCGAACCTTTCATCTGCTAACAGATTCTTTACCGGAATAGCCGATAAGGGTTTTAATCCGGAGCATGCGACCGGAAGCCTCCGCGATAGCGGTCGAGGGCCTCGTCAAGTCCTACGGGCGCACCGCCGCGCTGCGGGGACTGACCATGCACGCGGCCCGCGGGACGGTGGTCTGCCTGATGGGCCCCAACGGCGCCGGCAAGACCACCGTGATCCGCGTCCTGTCGACCTTGACCAGGCCGGACGGCGGCACAGCGCGGGTGTGCGGCCACGACGTGGTCCAGGCCGCCGGCCGGGTCCGCGCGCTGATCGGCCTGACCGGCCAGGACGCCGCGGTCGACGAGCACCTCACCGCGATGGAGAACCTCTGGCTGTTCGCCCGGCTGAACGGGCTGGCCCGCCGCCTCGCGCGCAGCAGGGTCGCCGAGCTCGTCGAGGCCTTCGACCTCGGACCGGTCGCCGAGCGGCCGGTGCGGACCTACTCCGGCGGCCTGCGCCGGCGGGTGGATCTGGCGGCCGCGCTGGTCGCGGCCCCGCCCGTGCTCTTCGTCGACGAGCCGACGACGGGGCTGGATCCGCGCAGCCGCAGGACGCTGTGGGAGCTGATCCGCGCGCGAGCGCGGGCGGGTTCCACGATCCTGCTGACCACGCAGTACCTGGAGGAAGGCGACCAGCTCGCGGACCGCATCTACGTGGTGGACCAGGGCCGCGCGGTCGCCGAGGGCACGCCGGACGAGCTGAAGGCGAGGATCGGCGGTGAGCGCATCGAGGTCACCCTGGCCCATCCGGCCGCCCTCCCGCTGGCGGCGGCCGAGCTCGAGACGCTGCTCGGCGGCCGTCCCGAGGTGGACGCGGCGGCGCTGACCGTGAGCGTGCTCACCGACGACCGGCCGGGCGTGCTGTCCCGGGCGGTGCGCGGGCTGGACGAGGCGGGAGTGGACGTGACGGACGTACGGCTGCGCAGGCTCACCCTCGACGACGTGTTCTTCGCCTTCACCGGCGCCGAGCCCGCGGCGAACGGGCACCGGCGGTGACCGCGGTCGCGGTCGAGGTGACCTCGCTGGTCCGCCGCAACCTCATCCACCTGCGGCGGCGTCCCGAGCTGCTGGTGTTCTCGATCGTCGAGCCCGTGGTGCTGGTGCTGCTGTTCCGTTACGTCTTCGGCGGCGCCGTCGGCCTCAGCACGGACCTGGCCTATCCCGACTTCATGGTGCCGGGCATCCTGGTGCAGACCGTCACGCTGGGCTCGATCACCATCGGCGCGGGCCTGGCCCAGGACCTGCGGCTGGGGCTGATGGACAGGTTCCGGTCGCTGCCGATCTCCAGGGTGTCGGTGGTGGCCTCGCACGCGCTGGCCGGGCTGCTCCGGAGCTCGGTCGTGGTGCTGGTGATGGCCCTGGTGGGGGTGGCGGTGGGCTTCCGGCCCGCCGCGAGCCCGTCGCAGGCGCTGCTCGCGCTGATCCTGCTGTGGTTGTACGGCGTGGCCATGGCCTGGGTGACGCTGACGCTCGCCCTGATCCTGAGGAGCGTGGAGGCCACCGAGACCATCGGGCTGGGCCTGCTGTTCCCTCTGACGATGCTGAGCAGTGCCTTCGTGCCCATCGAGACCCTGCCAGGGCCCCTGCGTGCCTTCGCCGACCACCAGCCCGTCACCGCGGCCATCGACGCGACCCGTGCGCTGCTGCTGGACCGGCCGGTGGGGGGCGACCTGTGGGCGGCGGTGGCGTGGTCGCTCGCGATCGTCGCGGTCCTCGCGCCGGTGACGGCCGCGCTCTATCAGCGTCGCATTGGCAGATAACTTTTTATATAGCGAAATAAGTACATAGATGTGGCGAATGCCAGGGAATGCTGCCTCTTGACACCTCCTCGCTCGCTAGATAAATCTAAAGCGAAAGCAGCACGGCCAACCACAGGAGCAGAGCATGACCGTGAACTACTTCCCCCCCGCCGGCACCGACTACCTCCGGCTCTGGACCGACGCCGTCATCGAGCTGGCCGGCGGCGAGGAGACCATCGAGGCTGACGGCTGGTTCTGCGTGACCCGCAGCAACCCCGAGCGACAGAACCCGAACGCGATCGTCACGCAGATCATCCAGATGTACCTGCCCGGCCGCAGCGAGCACCTCGGCAACTTCGTCTTCAGCCTCAACCCGCAGATCCCCACCATGGGCGAGGAGACCACCTTCGCGGTCAACAAGTTCGACAGCCGGTTCAAGGGCTACTTCAACGTCTACTTCCAGCTCGAGCTGCTGGACCAGGGCAAGACGCTGATCAACAAGGAGCCCGTGGTGATCGAGGGCGTCTTCGGCGCCCTGCCCCCGATCGGCGCCATCGGTGAGATGGCCCCCGGCGACCGCGTCGGCATGTACGACAAGGACAACCCCGACTCCGAGCCCGTGATGTACATGCTGGCCACCAGGAAGATCGTCGGCCAGTACGTCACCGGCGACTACGCCGCCCGCAAGGAGGACTTCCTGGCGGTCAAGGAGCAGGCCGCCGAGTTCGCCCGGACCGGCAGGCTCGGCTCCATCGCCGAGGTGTGAGGTCCGACCCGATTCGAGGCGGGGGCGCGTAGCGGCCCCGCCTCAAAGCGTGCGCGAGGAGAATGTGTGAACACCGGTACGACAGACCGCCGCTGGAGGCTCGTCCCGCCCGGCTACCGCCCGGTCCTGCGCAACCGCCGGTTCATGCGGCTGCTGCCGGGCCTGCTGATCTCCAGATTCGGCGACGGCATGGGCGGGGTGGCCCTGACCTGGCTGGCGCTCGAACTGGCGCCCGCCGATCAGCGCGGCCAGGTCGTCGGGCTGGCCCTGGCCGCCTACGTGCTGCCGGGAGCGCTGTCCGGGCTCCTGCTCGGCCGGTGGTGCGCCCGCCTCGACAGCCGCACGCTGCTGATCACCGACGCGCTGCTGCGTGCCGCCCTGCTGTCGTCGGTCATGGTGCTGCACCGGTTCGACGCCCTGTCGGCCTTCGGCTACATCGGCATCCTCGCGCTCTCCTCCCTCTTCCACACCTGGGGCATGGGGGCCAGGACCGCGGTCGTGGCCGAGCTCGTGGACGAGGAGGAGGACCGGCGCGCGGCCAACTCCCTGCTGTACTCCGGCGGCCAGCTCAGCCTGATCCTGGGCCCGGCCGTCGCCGGCCTGCTGGCCACGGCGATCGGCCCCGACGCGGTGCTGGCCACCAACGGGCTGTGCTTCCTGGTGCTGGCCGTCTCGCTCGTGGGCTTCCCGCGCCTCGGCCGGCCCCCGGCGGAGGAGGCCGAGGGGCTGGGCAGCATGCTCCCCGGGCTGCGCGCCCTGTTCGGCAACGTGCGGGTGGCAACGCTGATCGTGATGACCTTCGTGGTGGCCGTCATCGCCACCCCCGTCGACGTCGCCCTGCCGGTCTACGTGGCCGACATCCTGGGCGGCTCGGCGAGCACGCTCGGGCTGTTCTGGACGCTGTACGGCGTGGGCGGCCTCGCGGGGGCGATCCTGGGCGGCGCCCTGCGCAGGATCCCGCTCTGGCCGGCCACCATCGCCATCGCCTTCGGCTGCGGCGCCGCGGTGCTGCCGCTCGGGCTGACGGCCATGTTCCTGCCCGCCCTCATCGGCTTCGCCATCAGCGGCTTCGTCTTCGCGCCCTACCCCGCCCTGTCGACCACCCTGCTCCAGCAGTCCATTCCCGCCGCCGCGATGGTGGCCGCGGGAACCGCCTGGTCGAGCATGATCCTGGTGGCCGAGCCGATCGGCTCGGCCCTCGGCGGCGCCATGGTGCAGCGGCTCGGGCCGCAGCCCACCATCCTCATCTCCGCCTTCGCCATGATGGGCGTGGCGCTGCTGGCCTGCCTGCCCTCCCTCCTGTCGCGCCTGCTCCGCAGGCCCCAGCCCGTCGGAGCGCCCGATGCGTGACACCGGCTCAGTGGACCAGTTCAACCGCATGGCCCGCCGCTACGACAGCAGCCCCGGCCAGTACGGCTGCCGCCGCGCCGACCCCGACGTGCTCGCGGCGGCGGCCGACCTGTCCCCTGACACGGTGCTGGACGTGGGCTGCGGCACCGGGCGACTGCTGAGCCTGGCCGCCGGCCGGTGGCCGCGGGCCCGCCTGTACGGCGTGGACCCGGCCGGCGAGATGGTTCGCGTGGCGGGCGAGAAGCTGCCGCGGGCCCGCCTCCACGTGTGCGGCGCCGAGCGGCTGCCGTTTCCGGACCGGAGCTTCGACCTGGTGCTCAGCACCACGGCGTTCGGCCACTGGCAGGACCAGCCCGCCGGGTTGCGGGAGATCGCCCGTGTGCTGCGCCGTCCCGGCCGGCTCGTGCTGGCCGAACACCGGCCGCCGCCGCGCTGGGCCCGACCGCTCCTGCGCCTGGTCGGCGGCGAGCTGCCGGCGCACCGCACTCCGGAGGAGACGCGGCACCTGCTGACGCAGGCGGGTTTCCAGGTGCGGAGCATCGGGCGGGTGCGGGGCGGGCTGGTGCTGGCGGTCGCCGAGCCGGCGAGCTGACCGGCTCCCGCCCTCGCCGCGGGAGCCGGCCAGCACGTTCCTGGACGGGCACGCCGGTCAGCACGGCCTTCGGACCCGCACGCCGGTCAGCACGGCCCGCGGACCCGCACGCCGGTCAGCTCACCTTGCGCTCGATCGGCACGCCGGTCAGCAGCGCCTTGAACAGCACCGGCTTGGCCTCGTTCTGGAAGTCCACGTCCGCGTGGAAGTCGTTGATCATCCCTTCCAGCACCAGCAACGACAGCAGCGGGAAGACGAACTCGGGGGCGGCGTACAGGCCGCTGCGCCGCTGCAGGTCGAAGAGCTTGGCGGCGAAGGGCGCCAGGCGGAAGTCGCGCGCCGGACGGCTGGCCGCCCCGGCGACCAGCGCCCCGATGCCTTCGCGGAAGGCGTCCAGATCGGCGTGCTCGCCGATGCTCCTGGCGCTGCGGATGACGATGCCGGCGCAGTAGGGGCCGTTGCCGCGCGCCATGTTGAGGAAGAACTCGGCGAACAGGCGGCGCACCTTCGGCTCCAGCCGGACCACGAAGCCCGCGTCGAGGATGACGATGCCGCCGTCCGGCGCGATGTACAGGTTGCCCGGATGCAGGTCGCAGTGGACCAGGCCGTTGATGAAGAGCATGCGGTACGCGCACCGGAGCACCCGCCTGACCACCAGCTCGGCCACCTCGGCCGGCAGTTCGGCCGGCTCGATCCGCCGCAGGCCGGGCAGGTACTCCATGACCAGCACCCCCTCGGCCCCCGCTTCGCGCACGGGTTCGGGGACGCGCAGGTAGGCCAGGTCCCCGAGGTTGCGGCGCAGCGCGTCGAGCGCGTCGGCCTCGGCCGCGAAGTCGAGCTGGGCCAGCACGGCGTCGCGGCACTGCCCGACGATCTCGCCGGCGGGCAGCCCCCGCATGCCGGGCAGGCGCTGCATGAGACGGGCGCCCGATTCGGCCAGGGCGAAGTCGGCGCGCATGCGCGGAGCGATCCCCACGCGGCGCACCTTGACGGCCACCTGCCGCCCGTCGGTCAGCACGGCCCGATAGACGCACGCGATGCTGCCGCTGGCGATCGGCTCCCAGTCGAAGTCGGCGAAGGGCCACGGGCGGCCCGCGTAGGCCGACCGCACCGCCTCGCGGGCATCCTGCTCGCTCATCGGGGCCACCTGGTCGTGGAGCCGGCCGAGCGCCTCGCAGATCTCCCGCGGCAGCAGATCCTGCCGGGTGCTGAGCAGCTGGGCGCCCTTGACGAAGCTGGGCCCCAGCTCGGTCACCAGCGTGCGCAGCTGCTTCCTGAGCACCGCGCGACGGCTTCCCCTGCCGCTCAGGGCGATCGCCGGCAGGGCGGCGCAGCTCCGGCGCACGGTGACTGCGGCGATGGCGAGGGCACGGCTCCAGGTTCGAAATGCCATTGCGGGCCCCTCGGTCGGTGATGTCCTCAGCGTGCCGCATATACGAAAAGGCAATGGCGATCGATTGCTGGATCCCGAAAGATTCCACCTATTTCAGAGAAGCGCACCCTATATCTACTGATATGCAACCAATCACTTTGCCCGGCATCGAGGAATACGCCCTTGCGCACACCACTCCGGACCCCCCGAGCCTGCTGGCGCTCGCGGCGGAGACCCAGGCAAGGTGTGAGCGGCCGCACATGATGGTGGGACCGGTGGAAGCGCGATTCCTGCAATTCCTGGTGTGGACGTTGCGTCCCAGGGCCGTCCTGGAAATCGGTACATTCACCGGCTATTCCGCGTTGTCCATGGCCGGCGAGTTGCCGCCCGACGGACACATTGTCACGTGCGAACTCAGCCAGGAGCACGCCGACATAGCGCGCAAGCACATCGCGACGGCGGGCCACGACGACCGCATCACGGTCGTCGTCGGGCCGGCCATGGAGACGATCCGCACGCTGCCCGGCCCCTTCGACCTCATCCTGCTCGACGCCGACCAGGCCCACTTCCCCGAGTACCTGGACGAGCTGGTGCCCAAGCTCGCCGACAGGGGCGTGCTCGCCGTCGACAACACCCTGTGGAGCGGGGCCGTCCTCGACCCGTCCGACACGCTGGACAGCACCGAGGGCATCCGCCGTTTCAACGACCTGGTGGCCGCGCGTACGGACCTGGTCTCGGTGCTGCTCAGCGTGCGGGACGGGCTGACCCTCATCCGCCGTGCCCCGGGAGGAACGCAGACGTGACCCCGCACGGCATCGACCACCTCGAACTGTTCACCGGCGAGCCCGCCCGGCTGACCGCCTACCTGCGGGACGGCCTCGGCTTCACCGAGCACGCCGACGTGCCCTTCCCCGTCGAGGACCGCACGTCGGTGCTGCTGACCCAGGGACACATCGAGCTCGTCGTGAGCGCGCCGCGGCAGCAGGGCAGGGCCGCCGCCTTCGTCGCCAGGCACGGCGAGGGGGTCGCCGACATCGCCCTCCGCGTCGCCGACGCGGAGGCCGCCTTCGACGCGGCCGTCGCGCGCGGGGCCAGGCCCGTGCGGGAGCCCACCACGTTCGGGCAGACGGTCATCGGGGTCGTCGGCGGGCCGGGAGACGTCGTGCACTCGCTCGTCGAAAGGCCCGGACGCGAGCCCTCAGGCGCCGGCCCGCTGCTCCTGGTCGACCACGTCGCCATGTGCCTGCCCGCCGGGATGCTCGCCCCCTCCATCAGGTTCTACCGCGACGTCTTCGGCTTCGAGACGATCTTCGAGGAGAAGATCGAGATCGGCGACCAGGGCATGGACTCCAAAGTGGTGCAGAGCCCGTCGGGCGGCATCACCTTCACGCTGATCGAGCCGGACATCGCCCGCGCCCCCGGCCAGATCGACGCGTTCCTGGACCGGCACGGCGGCGCGGGAGTGCAGCACGTGGCGCTCATGACCGACGACATCGTGAGCTCCGTGGCCGAGCTCGAGGCCCGCGACGTGGAGTTCCTCACCGCCCCGCTGCGCTACTACGACACCCTCGCCGAGCGCGTGACCACCATGACCGACCGCATCCAGGTCCTGCGCGAGCGGAACGTGCTGGTCGACCGGGACCACTGGGGTGTGCTGCTGCAGATCTTCACCAAGCCCGTCCATCCCTCCGGCGCCTTCTTCTTCGAGCTCATCGAGCGGCGAGAGGCCAGGACGTTCGGCAGCGGCAACGTGCGCGCGCTGTACGAGGCCGTGGAGCAGGAGCGCCGGGCCTCCCTCGCGGCGAGACCGTGATGACGACCTCCGCGCTCGGCCAGGAGCCGTCCGTCGCCCTGCGGACGGAGGACTTCGCCGTCCTGGCACAGGCCCGGCTCGATCCCGCCGTCTGGGACTTCCTGTCCGGCGGAAGCGGCGCGGAGCGCACCCTCGCCGGCAACCTGCGGGCCTTCGACGCGGTACGGCTGCGCCCGCGGATCCTGACCGGCACGGCCGAACCGGACACCCACGTCGACGTGTTCGGGCACCGGTGGCCGGCGCCCTTCGCGATCGCCCCCGTCGCCTGCCACCGGCTGCTGCACCCGGAGGGAGAGGTCGCCACCGTCAGGGGAGCGGGAGCGCTGGGCGCCGTCACGATCGTGCCCATGCTGGCCAGCCGGACGCTGGAGGACATCAGCAGGGCGGCGGCCGGGGCCCCGCTGTGGCTGCAGCTCTTCTGGACCAGGGACCGCGGCCTCATGATCGAGCTCGTCCGGCGGGCCGAGAGCGCCGGATACGGCGCCCTGGTCATCACCTCGGACATGCCCGTGATGGCCAGGCGGCTGCGCGACCTGCGCAACCGCTTCGTGATCGAGCCGGAGCTCGGCCCGGTCAACCTCGGCTCCGCCGGGGTGCAGGTGCGCGGCGGCGAAGGCGAGTCGGGGGTGAGGGCGCACGCGGCCAGGACCTTCGACCCCACCGCCACCTGGCACGACCTGGAGTGGCTGCGCTCCACCACCAGGCTGCCCGTGATCGTCAAGGGCGTGCTCACCGACCGCGACGCGGCGCTGGCCGTACGGCACGGCGCCCAGGGCGTCGTGGTCTCCAACCACGGCGGGCGGCAGCTGGACGGGGCGCAGTCCTCGCTCACCGCCCTGCGCGAGGTGGCGGACGCGCTCGGCGGCCGGGTGCCGGTGCTCGTGGACGGCGGCGTGCGCAGGGGCGTCGACGTGCTGGTCGCGCTGGCCGCCGGCGCCGACGCGGTGCTGCTCGGCCGCGCGCCCATGTGGGGCCTCGCCGCGGCGGGCGAGCGGGGCGTGCGGGAGGTGCTCGCGCTGATCCTCGAGGAGCTGGAGGAGGCCATGCTCCTGTGCGGTGCCGCGACCACGGCCGATCTCGGGCCCGGCCTGCTGTCGTGGAGCGCGCCATGACCGCGCTGCTCAACGAGATCCCGGCCGAGGACCTGTGTCCCGCGCTGGGGCATCCCGTGCTGAGCTCGGCCGCCTTCCTCAACGAGGTCGCCGGCCGCTACCCGCGGGCCGTCTCCCTGGCCGCGGGCCGGCCGTACGACGGCTTCTTCGACCCCGCCGAGCTCGGCGACAACCTGCTGGCCTACCAGGAGCACCTGATCGGGCGCGAGGGACTGTCCCCCGGCGAGGTCACCCGCCGCCTCTTCCAGTACGGCAGGACCGCCGGGCACATCCACGGCCTGATCGCCGAGCTGATCGCCAACGACGAGGGCATCCACGTGCCGGCCGAGTCGATCGTCGTGGTCAACGGGGCGCAGGAAGGCATGCTGATCACGCTCAGGGCGCTCTGCAACGCGCCCGGCGACGTGCTGCTCACCACCTCTCCCGCCTACATCGGCATTCTCGGTGCGGCCAGGCTGCTCGGCATCAGCTGCGCCGCGGTGGCCGAGGACGAGGACGGCGTGGATCCCGCGGCCGTCGCGGCCGTCGCGCGCCGCCTGCGCGCCAGCGGCCGGCGCCCCCGTGCCCTGTATCTGGTGCCGGACTTCTCCAACCCCAGCGGCCACACGCTCAGCGCGGAGCGTCGCGGCGCCCTGCTGCGCGTGGCCGAGGACGAGGGGTTGCTGATCCTGGAGGACAGCCCCTACGGCTTTCTCGCCGACCCGCCGCTGCCCAGCCTGAAGTCGCTGGACACCTCGGGCCGGGTGATCCACATCGGTTCCTTCGCCAAGACGTGCTTCCCCGGGGCCAGGGTCGGCTACGTCGTCGCCGACCAGGTGGTACGGCACGCCGACGGCTCGCGCTCGACGCTGGCGGACCAGCTCGCCCTGATCCGCAGCATGATCACGGTCAACACCTCGTCGGTGGCCCAGGCCGTGATCGGCGGCATCCTGGTGCGTTCGCGATGCCGGCTGCGCGAGCACAACGCCGAGCGGATCCGCTTCTATCGCGAGAACCTGGCCGCCCTGCTGCGCGCCCTGGACCACTGGCTGCCCGATGACGTCAGGAACCGGCTCGGAGTGTCGTGGAACGCGCCGGGCGCCGGCTTCTTCGTGGTGGTCAGGGTGCCCTTCCCGGCGGACGAGAACCTGCTCACCGTCTCCGCGCGCGACTACGGCGTGGTGTGGACGCCCATGAGCTACTTCTTCGCCGACGGCGGCGGATCCCGCGCGATACGGCTGTCGTGCAGCTCGGTGAGCGCCGCCGACCTCGAGGAGGGCGCGCGCCGGCTCGCCCTGCTGGTGCGCGACACAGCCCAGATGAGGAGATGATTGCCATGGCTGCTGATGGAACGGCGGTCCGGCGGCCGTTCACCGGCGACGAGTATCTGGAAAGTCTCCGCGACGGACGGGAGATCTGGATCCACGGCGAGCGCGTCAAGGACGTCACGGAACATCCCGCCTTCCGCAACAACGCCAGAACCATCGCCGGTCTCTACGACGCGCTGTGGGACTCCCCCGACAGGGACGTGCTGACGACGGAGACCGACACCGGCAACGGCGGCTTCACCCACCGCTTCTTCCGCTCCCCCGCCGACGCCGTCGAGCTGCGGCGCAGCCGCGACGCGATCGCGGCCTGGCAGCGGCGGGTGTACGGCTGGCTGGGCCGCTCCCCCGACTACAAGGCCTCCTTCCTGGCCACCCTCGGCGCCAACGCGGACTTCTACGGCGAGTACGCGGGCAACGCCCGCCACTGGTACCGCCTCGCCCAGGAGCGGGTGCTGCACCTCAACCACGCCCTGGTGCATCCGCCGGTGGACCGGCACCGGCCCCCGGACGAGGTGGCCGACGTGTACGTGCACGTCGAGCGGGAGACCGACGAGGGCATCGTGGTGAGCGGCGCGAAGGTGGTGGCCACCGGCTCGGCCCTGACGCACTACAACTTCATCGCCCACCACGGACTGCCGGTGAAGGAGAAGCGGTTCGGCGTGGTGTTCATCGCCGCCATGGACACCCCCGGCGTCAAGCTGCTGTGCCGCCCCTCCTACGAGCTGGCCGCGGCCACCCTGGGCAGCCCGTTCGACTACCCGCTGGCCAGCCGCATGGACGAGAACGACACGGTGATCGTCTTCGACCGGGCGCTGATCCCCTGGGAGAACGTGCTCGTCTACGGCGACGTGGAGAGGGCCAACACCTTCTTCCACAACTCCGGCTTCCTGCCCAGGTTCGCCCTTCACGGCGTCACCCGGCTGGCAGTCAAGCTCGACTTCATCTGCGGGCTGCTGATCAGGGCGGTGGAGATCAACGGCACCGACGACTTCAGGGGCGTCCAGGCCAACATCGGCGAGGCGATGGTGTGGCGGCACCTGATGTGGGCGCTGTCGGACGCGATGATCCAGGGCTGCCGTCCGTGGAACGAGGGTTACGTGCAGCCCAGCGAGGAGTACGCGCTGGCCTACCGGGTGCTGGCCCCCATCGCCTACGGCAAGGTCAGGGAGCTGGTCCTGCACACCGCGGGCAGCGGGCTGATCTACCTCAACTCCGGCGTGGCCGACTTCCACAACGAGGAGGTCCGGCCGTACCTGGACCAGTACCTGCGCGGCTCGCACGGGCACACCGCGGAGAACCGGGTCAAGGTCATGAAGCTGCTCTGGGACGCGGTCGGCAGCGAGTTCGCCGGGCGGCAGGAACTGTACGAGCGCAGCTACGCGGGCAACGCCGAGGAGAACCGGGTGCAGGTGCTGCGCAAGGGCAAGGCCGCGGGGGTGGCGGGAGACATGCTCGACCTCGTCGACGTGTGCCTGTCCGAATACGACCTCACAGGCTGGATCACCCCCCGCCTGGCCGGCCCCTGAACATCCTGGGGGGAAAGGTGAGCGACCAGCCGCTGATCGACGGCGCCGATCTGGTGGCCGTGGCACAGAAGTACGTCGACGGTGCCTCGGTGTTCGCGTCAGGGCGTCAGCCGCTGTCCAGGCTCGCCTCCGTCACCCTCGACCTGGACCTCGACTACTGCAGGGAGGTCGCCGACCACTACGACCGCTCCCCCCGCATGGCCTACTCCCCCGCGGTCAGGCGCAGTTACGACCGCATGAAGGAGGAGAACGCCGAGCAGTTCCACGCGATCACCGCGGCCGGGATCGAGGTCGAGCCCTGGCTCGGCCCCGGCCAGCCGTACCGCGGCTCGCGCGACCTGCGGGCCGGGGTGTTCAGGACGGGCACGATCCACGTCTTCCTGACCCGCGACGGGCACGGTCCCGGCGGGATCCACGGCTACCACCCGCTCAGGGAGGGCTCCGGGATCGTGATCCGCGGCATCGAGTTCACCCACAACGACATCTTCCGCGTCGTGCACGACGTCTTCGGCCACGTCATGCCGGGCAACAGCTTCGGACCGCGGGGCGAGCTCCTGGCGGCCTACTGCCACATGCACATGTACTCCGACGACGTGCACCCGGTCATCTTCATCGAGCACGTCGGCCAGATCTGCTGGTTCTTCTACGGGCCGCACCTGCGTGACCCGGCGGGACTCCTGCCCAGGCCGGGCGAGCCCGGCTACGTCCCGCCTCCGGACCGGCCGTACGCCGCGCAGAAGGTCTTCCCCTTCGAGCGGAAGTACATCGACCGGTTTCACAGCATGTTCTCCACACGGGAGTTGGGATGACACACAGCCTGGAGCACTTCGTCCTGTCCGAGACGGTCAGGGAGGACTTCCCCTTCCTGCGGCAGGGCGAGCCGCTCGTCTACCTTGACAACGCGGCGACCACGCAGAAGCCGCAGGCCGTCCTCGACGCGCTGATCGACTACTACACCCGCAGCAACAGCAACGTCGGGCGCGGCTACTACCGGCTGAGCATGGAGTCGACCGAACGCTACGAGCAGGCCAGAGCGGTCGTCCAGCGCGCTCTCGGGGCCCGGCACCCCGAAGAGGTGATCTTCACCAGGAGCACGACCGACGCCACCAACCTCGTGGTCGACACCCTCGGCAGGCAGCTGGTGCGGGCGGGCGACCAGGTCGTGGTCACCGGCATGGAGCACAACTCCAACCTGCTGCCCTGGCGGCGGCTGTGCGAGGAGACGGGCGCCAAGCTCGTCGTCGTGCCCGTCAACGCCCAGGGCCGCGTGGACACCGCCGCCTTCGCCGCCGCGCTGGGGCCGCGCACCAGGCTCGCGGCCGTCGCGCACGTCTCCAACGTGCTCGGCACGGTCAACCCGGTCCAGGAGCTGGTCGCCGAGGCGCACCGGCACGGCGTCATCGTGATGGTCGACGGCGCCCAGGCGGTGCCCCACCGGCCGGTGGACGTCGCCGAGCTGGGAGCCGACTTCTACTGCTTCTCCGGGCACAAGGTCTACGGGCCCATGGGCATCGGCGTGCTGTACGGCAGGCGCGAGCTGCTCTCCGAGCTGCCGCCCTACCAGGTGGGCGGCGGCACGGTGAAGGGGGTGACCTTCGCCGAGCCGGTCGAGTACGTGCCCGTGCCCAACCGGCTGGAGGCCGGCACCCCGCACGTCGCGGGGGCGGTCGCGCTCGCGGCCGCCTTCGAGTACCTGGAGCACCTGGGCTGGGACGCCGTGCGGCGGCACGACGACACGCTGGTGCGCGCGACGCTCGACGCCGTGGCCGGCCTGGACGGCGTGCGCGTCGTCGGCGATCCGGGCAGCGACCCCTGCGGGATCGTCTCCCTGTCCTTCGAGGGCCTGCACCCCTACGACGTGGGCGGCCACCTCGACCGGCACGGCATCGCCGTGCGCTGCGGGGTGCACTGCGCCAGCACCTTCCTCGACGACCTCGGGCTGGTCGGCACCGTTCGCATCTCGTTCGGCGTGTACAACACGCCGGCGGAGATCGAACGGCTCCGCGACGTCCTGGCGACCGTCGAGCCGGGCTTCTGGACCCTCGAGCAGCCGACCACCCGATTCCTCTGAGGTGCGCCATGACGTCGGTCGTGAACGAGCAGCGCGAGATCTGGGACGCGGTCAGCGAGGGCTGGCGGCGCTGGCAGAACGTCTTCGAGCGGGGCGCGGCCTCCGTGAGCACGGCGCTCGTGCGCATGGGCGGCCTGCGCCCCGGGCAGTCGGTGCTCGACGTCGGGACGGGGCTGGGCGAGCCGGCACTCACCGCCGCCGGAGTGGTCGGGCCGCGGGGCAGGGTGCTCGGGATCGACGTGTCCCCCGCCATGATCAGCGCCGCTCGCGCGCGGGCTGCGCACCTGCCCTTCGCGGAGTTCGTGGTGGGCGAGGTGACGACGGCGGCGCTGGCGCCGGGCGCCTTCGACGCGGTGCTCAGCCGCTGGGGGCTGATGTTCGCCGCCGACCGTGCCGCCACGCTGCGCGCGCTGGCCGGGCTGCTCAGGCCCGGAGGCGTGCTGGCCGCGGCGACGTGGGCGCCGCCGCCTGCCGTACCCATGATCAGCCTCGCCTTCCGGGTCATCGCCGAGCGGCTCGCGCTGGCCCCGCCGCCTCCGGGCCTGCCCGGCCCCTTCTCCATGGCCGACCCGAAGGCGGTGGCCGCCGAGCTCGCCGAGGCGGGCTTCACCGAGGTCACCGTCACCGAGCGGAAGGTGCCGTTCGTCATGGACTCGGTGTCGCACTTCGTGGCCTTCTCCAGGGACGTGCT
Organism: Nonomuraea sp. NPDC003727; assembly: GCF_053586935.1. Lineage (NCBI taxonomy): Bacteria > Bacillati > Actinomycetota > Actinomycetes > Streptosporangiales > Streptosporangiaceae > Nonomuraea > Nonomuraea sp. NPDC003727. The sequence continues at coordinate 101,147 of NZ_JBSFNE010000018.1, read as the reverse complement.
CCCGCCCAGGATGCGCTCGCTCGTACGGGAGGCGGCCGACCCGCTGATCTGGGAGGCGGTCGCCGAGGCCGCCGCGGTCCACGCCAGGCCGGACGGGTCGCTCGACCTCACCTCCACCTGCCTGTGCGTGCGGGGTGTCCGGTGAGGCCCGACACCAAGCTGATCCACGCCGGGCGGCCCAGGGAATCCGGCACCGGAGACGTGATCCCGCCCGTGCACCTGTCGGCCACCTACGACCGGCGACCGCAGGACCCGCCGCGGTACTTCTACGGCCGCGGCGAGAACCCCACCCGCGAGGATCTCGAGCTGTGCCTGGCGGCGCTCGAGAACGCCGCGTTCGCCACCGCCTACGCCTCCGGGCAGGCCGCCGCGGCCGCGGTGGTGGGCCTGCTGTCTCCCGGCGACCGGCTGGTCTGCTCCGACAACGTCTACAGCGGCACCCGCGCCCTGCTGGAGTGGACCGGCAAGTACGGCATCACCGTCGAGTACGCCGATCTGGCGGAGCCGTCCCTGGTCGAACGCGCGGTCCAGGGCGCCGACCTGGTGTGGGTGGAGAGCCCCACCAACCCGCTGATGAAGATCGCCGACCTCGACCTCGTCTGCCGCGCGGCCCGCGCCACGGGAGCCACCGTCGTCGTGGACAACACGCTCGCCGGTCCGCTGCTCCAGCAGCCGCTGAGCTGGGGCGCGGACATCACGCTCTACAGCACCACCAAGTCGATCTCGGGCCATCTCGACGTGATCGGCGGCGCGCTCGTCTACAACCGTCCCGAGCTGCACGACCAGCTGCTCGCCCACCGCACCGCCACCGGCGGCGTCCCGGGGGCGCTGGACTGCTTCCTGATCCACCGAGGGCTGAGGACCCTGGCGGTCCGGGTCGAGCGCCAGGTGCGCACCGCCGAGGCGATCGCCGCGATGCTCGCCGGTCACCCGTCGGTCTCCCTGGTCCGCTACCCGGGCCTGCCCGACCACCCCCAGTACGACGTCGCCAAGCGTCAGATGTCCGGCCCCGGTTCGGTGCTGAGCTTCGAGTACGCCGGCGACCCCGCCGCGCTGATGGCGCGGCTGCGCTTCTTCGGCTGCGCGGTGAGCCTGGGCGGGGTGCATTCCCTGATCGAGTGTCCCGCCATGATGACCCAGCGTCCCGTCCCCCGCGAGGTACGGCTTCGCATGGGGCTGTCCGATCGCCTCATCCGGCTGTCGGTCGGCCTGGAGGACCGGCGCGACCTCATGGAGGACCTGCAGGAGGCCATGCGAGGAGCGCCGTGATCCTCCTGGACGGGGCGGTGGCCACGGAGCTGGAGCGGCGCGGGCTGCCCATGGCCGCCCCCTGGTGGACCACCCGGGCCCTGCTCACCGAGCACGGCCGGGAGCTGCTGCGTGCCGTGCACCGGCGCTACCTGGAGGCGGGGGCCAGGGTGCTGACCGCCAACACCTTCCGCTGCAACCTGCGGGCGTTGCGGCGGGCCGAGCTGGACGAGCGGCAGGCGGGCCGCATGGTGCGGCTCGCCGTGGACCTGGCGCGGTCGGCGCGGGACGGTCACGACGACGTGGTGGTGGCCGGTTCGATGGCCCCGGTCGAGGACTGCTACCGGCCCGACCTCGTCCCCGCCGACGCCGAGCTCCGTGCCGAGCACCGGTGGATGGCGGGCCGGCTGGCGGCGGCGGGGATCGGCCTCGCCCTGATCGAGACGGTCAACACCGTCCGCGAGGCGCGGATCGCGGTGGAGGAGGCGCGGGAGGCGGGCCTGACCGCCTGGGTCAGCTTCGTCTGCGGCCCCTCCGCCACCCTGCTGTCGGGTGAGCCGGTCGCGCGTGCCGCCGCCGCCGTCTACCGCGCGGGGGCCGCGGCCGTGCTCGTCAACTGCACCTCGCTGGACGTGGCGCGCGGCTGCGTCGCCGAACTGGCCGGCCTCGGCGCGGGCGACATCGGCGTCATGCCCAACCTCGAACCCCGCAACGGCCCTCCGGTGCCACCCGAACGCTTCGCCGCGCTGATGTCCGGCTGGCGGCGGCGGTACGGCCTGACCCTGCTCGGCGGCTGTTGCGGCACGACCCCTGCCCACATCACGGCCCTGAACGGATGGGAAGACGCGCATGATGGACTGGCCGCAGGTCCGCGAGCTGTTCACGATCGACCCTGACCTCATCCACCTCAACACCGCCGGCCTCGGCTCGGCGCCGCGCCCCGTGCTGGACGTCATCGGCGGCGCCGACCGGGTGTACGCGAGGTCGCCGCGCGACCCGTTCGCCGACACCGCCCTCACCGACGTGCGGGAGTCCCTGGCGGGCGGGCTGGGATGCGAGGCCGACGAGCTGGCCGTCGTGCCGAGCGCCACCGACGCCAACGCCCGGATCCTGGCCGGGCTCGACCTGCGCGAAGGCGACGAGATCATCACCACCGACCACGAGTGCTACACCGTGCGCGCGCCGCTGTGCCAGCTGCGCGACCGTAGGGGCGTCGTCCTCAGGGAGCTCACCCCGCCGGTCGGGGCGGGGCAGCGGGCCGAGGAGATCGTCGAGCTGGTACGGTCGGCGATCACGCCGCGCACCAGGGTGCTCCAGTGGGCCGGGATCACGCTGACCACCGGAGCCGCCTTCCCCACGGCCGAGCTGGTCGAGCTGGCGCGGCGGCACGACCTGATCACGGTGCTCGACGGCAGCCAGGTGCTCGGCCACGTCCCCCTGCGGCTGCGGGAGCTGGGGGTCGACTTCCTCAGCGCGTCGGGATCGCGCTACCAGTGCGGCCCCATGGGCACCGGCCTGATCTACGCGCGCAACCGGCCCCTGCCCCTGCCGGTCTTCTGGCCGGTCGTCTCCCTGCTCTACCCGCTGCGGGACGGCCTGCCCGCCCGGCCCCACGACCTCGGGCGGCTGCTCCAGCAGAGCGACTCGGCCGACCTGTCGCGGGCGCAGGGCCTGCGCATCGCCTGCGAGCTGTGGGACCGCATCGGCCGCGACCGCATCCGGCGCCACGTCCTGGAGCTGAGCGCCCACCTCAAGGAGCGCGTCGTCCATCACTGGGGCCGGGCCGCGCTCCTCAGTCCCTTGGACGACCCGCGGCTGCACTCGGGCCTGGTGGCCTTCGACCCCTTCGGGGGGAGCGCGGACATCGGCGGGTTCGTCCAGCTCAAGCGGCAGCTGGCCGATGAGCACGGGATCACCGTCGAGATCACCCGCTTCGCCCGCCCCGGCGTGCGGGACGAGCTGCCCGCGGTCCGGGTCTCCCCGCACCTGTACAACGACGTGGAGCAGATCGACCGGGCGATCGACACGATGATCAAACTCTGCCGCTGAAAGGTCAGCGGGCCGGGCGGCTGGGATACCAGTCGCCCCGGCCCTGCGGCAGCAGGTCGAGCAGCGACCAGGTCGCGCAGAGCAGGTCGAGGCCGCGGGCGTCGCCGCCGTCACCCGGCTGGTACGGCTCGTCGCCGGGGTCGCTCAGCATGGCCGAGCCCTGCCAGGAGATCCTGACGCGCCCGTCGGACCTGTCGTAGACGGTCACCACGGGTTCGAGGTCACCGGGATGGGCGCGCAGCCCGAGCCGGTCGGTGAGGTCGCCGGGACGCGTGGAGTAGACAGGCACCCACCGCCACTGCCGGCGCCGCGCCACCTCGGCCAGGCGCGCGGGTCCTGCGGGCGCCATGACGGCCACCGCGGTGCGCTCGAGCAGGTGCGGGGTGACGGCGTCGATGCCGTCGACCCACATGGAGCACAGGGGGCACGGCTCCGGCCAGTCCTCGTCGAACATCATGTTGTAGACGAGCAGCGTGTGATGGTCGCCGAACAGCCCGCTCAGGCGCGCCGGCGAGCCGTCGAGCGCGGCGAGCGGCGGGTCATCGTCCAGCTCGGGCCCCGGGGGCAGGGCCCGCCGCCGCGCGGCCACCTGCTCGCCCAGCTCGCGCAACCGGCGTTCGGCGCTCAGCAGTTCGGCCCGCGCCTTGACGTACTCGGGCGTGGCCGACTCGAACAGAGCGGGACGTGACACCTCGGCTCCACCTCACCACATGATCGGCGACAACTGGCTCAGCACCCACGCCACCGCCCCCGCCTGCACGAACGCGGTGACCCTGTGGTCGCGGCCCAGCGCGTACAGGCCGTAGGCGGCCAGTTCGAGCAGGAGCAGGATGGGCGCCAGCACCATGACGTACAACCCCAGCATGCCAGGCAGCACCTGGGTGATGACGCCAATCATGACAACGGCCAGCATCAGCAGGCGAGCCGCGAGCGACTTGGCCGCGGCGGCCGGCGGGCGGCCGCGGCGCAGCAACCGGTCGGCGGCCAGGAAGAAGGGCAGGATCAGCGCGGTCGCGAGCGCCCAGAGCAGCACGCGCTTCGGGGTGGGCACCAGTCCGTGCACCATCGCCCCGAGCGGGGTCAGCACGACGATCACGCCCACGAGGACCAGCGCGGCGGGCGCGAGCGTGTGTCGTGCGGACCACGCCTGCGCAGCCGGGAGCCACTGCCGTGCCGGAGTGAGCCGGCCCACGGCCAGGAGGATCGTTCCCGCGACGCCCAGCAGCACCGCCAGCGCGCCGCCCGCCTCCATCCCGAGCAGGTGGCCCGCGTCACCCCAGGCCAGCCACGGCAGCGGCAGCAGCAGCGCGCCGCCCACCAGCAGAAGGCCGAGCACGGGACGCCCCGCCTCGGCGGTCGGCTCGCCGCTGCGGGCCAGCGCGCCGCCGGCGAAGCCCACGAGCGTGAGGAGTACGGCGGCGCAGGGCAGGTAGAGCACCGTCAGCAGCGGCCGCCGATCCGCGGCGCCGGACGGCGTGGCCGGACGGCCGGTCACCTTGGCCACCCAGTCCACCACGTAACCGGCCGTCAGGTCCGAGAAGAGCATGGTCAGGTGGTTGGTCCCGGCCACCTCCCGCAGGGCCACGGCCGTGCCCTGAGCGTGGTCGCCGTTGACCTGGCCGTAGGCGAGCGGGGTGCCCGACCACAGGCGGGCCGTGCGCTCGGCGCCCTCCCGCACGACGCCCGCGTCGCCCTCCGCCACCACGAACAGGACGTTCCTGGCTCTGGTGCCGGGTTCGACGCCGCCCATGGCGCCGCCCATGGCGACGGTCGCGACGGGCCGCCGATCGCGCACCGCGAAGCCGAGCACGCCGGCGGCGCCCATCGAGTGGCCGACGACGACGACCTTGGCCGGGTCCACGTAGGGGACCGTGCCCAGCCAGGTGAGGACGGCGTCCAGATCGGAGCGCATGCCCTCGAACCCGGCCGACTGGTGCCGTTCGGTGCTCAGGCCGTGGCCGCGGAAGTCGAAGGTGACCACCGCGTAGCCCGCGGCGGCCACGCGCCGCGCGAGCACGCTCATGGTGGCCTGGTCGGCGGAGTGGCCGTGTGCGATCACGACCACGGGCGGCCTGCTCCCCTGCGGAGGCGGGTCAGGCATGCCCAGGACGCCCGGAGCCGTGACCGTGCCCGGCACGTACAGCGTGGCCGGCACCCGGCCGTCGACGAGCACCGGGCGGTGCGGCACGCCGCCGCGTTCCTCCCCGCCCAGCGCGAGGGCCAGCCAGCCGCCGACCGCCACGGACACGAACGTCACCAGAGCGACGAGAGCTCTGTTCACCGGGTCTCCTCGGGTACGGCGGCCCGCCGGCCGACGATCACTTGATGAACGGGACGATGGCCACGAACGCGAGCACCGTGAGCACGGCCGCGATCGCCCTGACGCGGCCGAGGGCCCGGCCGGACAGCTTGCTGTCCAGGGCGAACCTGCCCGCTCCGGCCAGCAGGAGGCCCAGCCCGCCCGCGAGCACGGCCAGCTCCCACTCGAAGCCCGTCGGCATGAAGAAGCCGCCGCCCGCGGAGAGCTTGATGTAGCTGGAGGCGGCCATCGTGACCACCACGATCGCCGCGCCCACCGAGGTGAGCAGCCCTGCCAGGAGCAGGACGCCGGCGATCACCTCGGAGACCGCGGTGATCCACGAGAAGGCCTGGGACGCCCCGACTCCCTTGGAGCCGAGGTAGCCGGCCATCTTGGCGGTGTCCCATCCGGTCCACGCGCCGAACAGGTTCTGCACGCCGTGCAGGAGGAAGGTGGCGCCGAGCGCCACACGGAGGACGAGCAGCCCGGCACTCACCCAGGTGTCCCGGACCGTCGCCGCCGACCAAGAGCTGGCACTGTCACCGTTCACTCCCCCGTCCCAGTGCCGTGGACGGGCTGCTTCGGTAGCCATACTCGGCAAGGTAGGCAGGCACCGACCGGCCCGCTCGGCATCTGTCGGGCGAGCGACAGCTCACTGGGCAATCGGGCGCCGGCACGCGATCATCGGAGTATGGGCGATCTGGGAGGTGTGGTGGCGGGAAGACTGGTCGCGGTGAGCGACCTGCACGTCGGGTACGCGAGGAACCGGGAACTGCTGGAGGATCTGCCGCGCGAACCGACGGACGACTGGCTGCTGATCGCCGGGGACGTGGCCGAGCGCTGGGAGGACATCGCCTGGGCGCTGGCCACGTTGCGCGCCCGCTTCGCCAAGGTGGTGTGGGCCCCCGGCAACCACGAGCTGTGGACGGTACCGGGCGATCGCCTCCAGTTGCAGGGTGACGGCAAGTACCGCGCTCTGGTCCAGCTGTGCCGCAGCCTGGGTGTGCTGACCCCGGAGGATCCCTTCCCGGTCTGGACAGGGGAGGGCGGGCCGGTCACGATCGCGCCCCTGTTCGTCCTGTACGACTACAGCTTCCGTACGGCCGGCTGCGCCACCAAGCAGGAGGCGCTGGCACTGGCCCACGAGGCCGGCGTGGTGTGCACCGACGAGTTCCTGCTCCACCCCGACCCCTACCCGACCAGGGAGGACTGGTGCCGGGCGCGCGTGGCCGAGAGCGAGCGCAGGCTGGCGGCCTGCGACCCGGACGTGCCGATCGTCATGGTCAACCACTTCCCGCTGGTCCGCGAGCCGACGGCGATCCTGCGCCATCCGGAGTTCGCCCTGTGGTGCGGCACCGAGCTGACGGCCGACTGGCACCGTAGGTTCCGCACGGCCGCGGTGATCTACGGCCATCTGCACATCCCCCGGGTCACCTGGCATGACGGCGTGCGCTTCGAGGAGGTCTCCGTCGGCTACCCGCGCGAGTGGGAGCGGCGTGGACTGCCGCACGACATCTTCCGCCAGGTCCTTCCCGTACTGGAGCCGGTGTGATCGAGGACATCCTGCCCAAGGGCGTCGCCGTGGCCGAGTTGTTCGCCGACCGGCCCGGCGCCACGCTGTTCGAGGAGGAGGCCGTCGCGGTGCAGCGGGCCGTCGACTCCAGGCGCCGCGAGTTCACCACTGGCCGCGCCTGCGCGCGGCGCGCCCTGGCCCGGCTCGGGCTGCCTCCCGTCCCCGTGCCCCGGGGCGAGCGCGGCGCGCCCGCCTGGCCCGACGGCGTGGTCGGCAGCATCACGCACTGCGCGGGTTACCGCGCGTGCGCCGTCGCGATGGACACGCAGGTCCTGACCATCGGGATCGACGCCGAGCCGCACGAGCCGCTGCCTGACGGGGTCTTCGACATGATCTCGCTGCGGACCGAGCGCTGGGCGCTGGCCGGGCTGCCCTCCGGCGTGCACTGGGACCGGGTGCTGTTCAGCGCCAAGGAGTCGGTCTACAAGGCCTGGTTCCCCCTTGCCCGGCGCTGGCTGGACTTCTCCGAGGCCACCGTCACGATCGATCCGTCGGCGGGGACGTTCCACGCCCACCTGTCGAAGATCGCCACCGTTCACGGGGGTGAGCTGCTGACGGAGTTCGCGGGAAGGTGGCGCGTGACCGACGGGTTCGTCCTCACCGCGATAGCTCACCCCGCGGATCGAGCCGCATCACCTGTGGGCGAACCTCTTGCCATGAAGCTGTGAACGAGCGAACTTTAGAAAGTAATAGTAGTCGTCGGCCTTCCGGGAGCGAGGAATGTTCGAGAGGTTCACCGACCGCGCGCGGCGGGTTCTCGTCCTGGCTCAGGAGGAGGCCAGGAAACTCAACCACGACTATCTCGGCACCGAGCACCTGCTGCTCGGCCTGCTCCTGGAGGGGCAGGGGGTGGCGGCGCTCGCCCTGACCAAGCTCGGCATCGGGCTGGACGCGGTCCAGACGGGGGTCGTCTCGATCAGCCTGCCCGGCGAGCGGCCGCATGACGGGCACATCCCCTTCACCCCCCGCGCCAAGCGCGTGCTCGAGCTGGCGCTGCGCGAGGCGCTCTTCTTCGGCCACGACCACATCGGCACCGAGCACCTGCTGCTGGGGCTGATCAGGGAGGGCGAAGGGGTGGCCGCGCAGGTGCTGGCCTCGCAGGGCGCCGAGCCCACCGGCATCCGCAACGAGGTCACCAGGATCCTCCAGGGGGACGAGATCGGGGACGAGGACGACCAGCGTCCCCCGGTCGCGCCGCCCAAGCCCAAGTCCTCCATCCTCGACCAGTTCGGCATGAACATCACCGAGGCGGCCCGCGAAGGCAGGCTGGACCCGGTGATCGGCCGCGAGGAGGAGATCGAGCGGGTCATGGAGGTGCTCTCCCGGCGGACCAAGAACAACCCGGTGCTGATCGGCGAGCCCGGCGTCGGCAAGACCGCCGTCGTCGAGGGGCTGTCCCAGATGATCGTCGACGGGGACGTGCCCGAGACGCTCAAGGACAAGCAGCTCTACACGCTGGACCTCGGAGCGCTGGTCGCCGGCTCCCGCTACCGGGGCGACTTCGAGGAGCGGCTGAAGAAGGTGCTCAAGGAGATCCGCGCCCGCGGCGACGTCATCCTGTTCATCGACGAGCTGCACACCCTGGTGGGGGCGGGGGCGGCCGAGGGCGCGATCGACGCGGCCAACATCCTCAAGCCCATGCTGGCTCGTGGCGAGCTGCAGACCATCGGGGCGACCACGCTCGACGAGTACCGCAAGTACCTGGAGAAGGACGCCGCACTGGAGCGGCGTTTCCAGCCGATCCAGGTGCCCGAGCCCTCCCTCTCGCACACGATCGAGATCCTCAGGGGGCTGCGTGACCGCTACGAGGCCCACCACCGGGTCTCGATCACCGACGGCGCGCTGGTGGCCGCCGCGCAGCTGGCCGACCGCTACATCAGCGACCGTTTCCTGCCCGACAAGGCGATCGACCTCATCGACGAGGCCGGCTCACGCATCCGCATCCGCCGGGGCGCCGCCCATGCCGTGCCTCGTGAAGTGACCGAGGAGCTCATCGCCGAGGTGCTGGCCAGGGCGACCGGCATCCCGGCCGTCAAGCTGACCGAGGAGGAGTCGCAGCGGCTGCTGCGCATGGAGGACGAGCTGCACAGGCGGATCATCGGCCAGGACGACGCCATCAAGGGCCTGTCCCGGTCGATCCGGCGCACCCGCGCCGGGTTGAAGGACCCGCGCCGTCCCGGCGGGTCGTTCATCTTCGCCGGCCCCTCGGGCGTCGGCAAGACCGAGCTGTCCAAGACGCTGGCCGAGTTCCTCTTCGGCGACGAAGACGCCCTGATCATGCTGGACATGTCGGAGTTCATGGAGAAGCACACCGTGTCGCGGCTGTTCGGCTCCCCGCCCGGCTACGTCGGATACGAGGAGGGCGGCCAGCTGACCGAGAAGGTACGGCGCAAGCCGTTCTCGGTCGTGCTGTTCGACGAGATCGAGAAGGCCCACCCCGACATCTTCAACACGCTGCTGCAGATCCTGGAGGACGGCCGGCTGACCGACGCCCAGGGCCGGGTGGTCGACTTCAAGAACACGGTCATCATCATGACCACCAACCTCGGCACCCGCGACATCTCCAAGGGCATCGGGATCGGGTTCGCCGCCTCCGACGTGGGCGGGTCCACCTACGACCGGATGAAGGGCAAGGTGCAGGAGGAGCTCAAGCAGCACTTCCGGCCCGAGTTCCTCAACCGGGTCGACGACATCGTCGTCTTCCACCAGCTCGCCTCGCAGGAGATCATCCTCGTCCTCGACCTGATGCTGGCGCGGGTGGCCGAGCGGATGGCGGAGCGCGGAATGGAACTGGAGGTGTCCGGGGAGGCCAAGCGGTTGCTGGCCGACCGGGGCTACGACCCGGTCATGGGCGCCCGGCCGCTGCGCCGTACCATCCAGCGCGAGCTGGAGGACGTGCTGTCGGAGAAGATCCTCTACGGCGAGCTGCGCTCCGGCCAGCACGTGCTCGTCAGCGTGAGGGAGGGAGCCCTGCACGTGACCGGCGTGGAGCGGCCCGCGCCGTAGCGGCGCCCCGCTCAGCGGCTCGCGGCACCGCGCGCCTGGTCGGACGTCCCCTCGGGCACCAGCCCGAGGAGGGCGCTCACCCGCAGGATCGCCTCCGGCGGGCCCTGCAACGTCAGCCGCCCCGACACCACGGCGCCGAAGGGCGAGAGCCGCTTGGAACCGATCTCCATGAACGTGCGGGCATCGGTGACGGCGGTCACCGTGGGCGAGCCGGGATAGCCGCCCTCGACCGCGACGGCGCCGCCGTCCTTGACGACGACGTGGAAGAGCACGTCGTCGACCTGGAACTCGTACACCTCGTCCAGGTCGGGCACCCGCGAGTCGTCGATCATGGCCTGCACCGCCAGGAACCCCCAGTACGGCCGGACGATCTCCTCGGGCGTCGGCGCGTCCAGGAACGGCAGCCCCCACCGGGCCAGGCTGAGCACCGGCTCGCGCAGTTGCCGGCCGACCTCGGTCAGCTCGTAGCCCCGGTCCTTGCCCTGGTCGTCGGCCACCTTGCGGAGCACGCCCTCGGCGGTGAGGAACTTCAGCCGCTCGGCCAGCAGGTTGGTGCCGACGCCCGGCAGCGCGGCGATGAGGTCGCTGTAGCGGCGCGGCCCCAGCAGCAGCTCCCTGATGATGAGCAGCGTCCACCGCTCACCGATGACGTCGAGGGCGGCGGCGAGCCCGCAGTACTGGCCGTAGTTACGCCTGGCATGGACCATGTGCCGCCTCCAACGCGCCGACGGTGACCGCCTTCCCCTCACCACTCTATTTTATTGAAGTGGCGAGGAGAACCACGGAGTCCATAGCCGGTTGGCGTACCCGGATGACCAGGCCCGGATGACCAGGCAGGGTCTGCCCCGGCGGGCAGGCACCAACGGCGGCCTCCGCGCTAGGCGCGTGCTTGGCCGCCGCGAACCCGGAGGAACACACTGGAGGCATCCATGCGGGGAGGGCCCGCCCGCCCCGGCGGAAGACCCAGAGGTGCACCATGATGACTCGATGGCGGCCCGGCGCGATCCGCGCCCGGGTGGACGGTGCGGACCAGGTCCCGGCCGGAAAGCCCCGGAAGAGCGCCCCGCGACCGCTCGCGGGGATCGAGTACGACTGGTCGCGCGCGCCCGCGCCGCGCACCACGGACATCGGACGGCGTGCGCTGCTCTGGACTGATGCCTGAGAGCACACCGGCCACCGCGCGTCTGAGGAGGATCGGCGAGCTGGCGCTACCGCCGGTCGGCCTCGGCTGCGCGGCTCTCAGTGGCTTCTACGGCGCGGTGAAGGGCGCCGACGGCGTGCGCGTCCTCCGGCAGGCGCTCGGAGCCGGCCCGGCCCTCCTGGAGACCGGCGTCAGCCCGGACCGGGCCACCGGTGTGGTCCGGCGAGCTCTCGCCGGACGCCGCGAGCGCGCCGTCGTGGTGGCGGGGGACGCGACGGGGGACGTGGAGCGGGCCTGCGACGCGTGGCTGCGCGAGCTGGGCACCGGCCACCTCGACCTGTTCTACGTCAGCCGTTGCCCGGCGGGGCTGGAGGAGACGGTCGGCAGGCTCGGCGCCCTGGTCACCGCCGGGAAGGTCCGCCACATCGGGCTGTCCGGTGTCTCCGCCGACCAGCTCCGGCGGGCGCACCGGATCCATCCCGTGACCGCGCTGGTGAGGGAGTACTCACTCGTGCACCGCGACATCGAGGCCGAACTGCTGCCCGTCGCGCGCTCGCTCGGCATCGGGGTGATCGCCGGCTGCCCCCTCGGGCGGGGACTCCTCACCGGCAGGATCCGCGCTCCCGAACACCTGCGCTCCGGCGATCCTCGCCGGCTCGACCCCCGTTTCCGTGGCGAGCGGCTGCGGCAGAGCGTACGGCTGCTGCCGCTCGCCGAGGAGATGGCCGCCGAGCTCAACGTCAGCCTGTCCCGCCTGGCGCTGGCCTGGCTGCTGGCCCAGGGGGAGGACGTCGTGGTCGTCCCGAGCACGCGCAACCCGTTGCACCTGGAGATGAACCTCGCCGCCAAGCACGTCCGGCTGGCGCCCGAGCAGCGTGCCGGGCTCGAGCGGGTCTTCACTCGCTGAGGCCCCGCGAGGCGGGCCGGTCACCGCCCGTTGTGGACCTTGTCGACCTTGATCAGGGACGCGCTGACGGCCTTGTTGACCGCGTCGATCCTGGACACGGCGCCCAGCTTGATGAAGATGTTGCGCAGGTGCCGCTTGACGGTGGCCTCCGTCAGGCCGAGCCGGGAGCCGATCTGGGTGTTGGTGAGCGCCTGGGCGGCCAGGGTGAGCACCTCACGTTCCCGGTCGGACAGCAGGTCAGAGGACTGCCCGTCGACCTGGGCCAGGCTCTCGCGGGAGACGGCGAGCAGCACCCGCCCGTCGCCGCAGCGGGCGCTGTGGATGGCCGACACGACCTCCTGGATGCTGGCGCTCTTCAGCAGGTAGCCCCTGATCCCCGCGGCGAGCAGGCTGCGGAGCAGTTCCGGCCCGTCGTACATGCTCAGGATCAGCACCTGCGTCTCGGGCGAGTGCCGATGGATGCGGGCCACGGTCGTCGGAGCGTCGTCGCCGGGGATCTCGACGTCGAGCAGCACGACGTGCGGCCGTTCCCTGGCCACGAGGGCGACCGCCGACTCGCTGTCGCCGGCCTCCCCGACCACGACCATCCCGGCCTGCGCCTCCAGGAGTTCGCGCAGCCCCTCCCTCACCAGGACATGGTCATCGACGAGCAAGACCCTGATGGGTTCCTGGGCCTCGCGTGTCATCGCGGTCCATCCACGTGATAGCCCCTCTGGGATGTATCCGGCGCCAGCTGACAAGCCGGACTCAGAGTAACCCAGGTCGACGGTCAGCGCGATGCATCGCGTCAGCTTCTCGCGCCCGCCATCATCAGGAGTTCGGAGTCGGTCAGCACCCGGTGGGACCGACGCGCCAGGCGAAGGATGTCGTCGACCACCTCGCCATCAGCGGGAAGGCCGCGCCGGCGCATCCAGTGCACCACGTTCCACCGGCCGCTGGCGGGCCCGATGTCGATCTGCTGCGACCGGCCCACCGCGGAGGCGGGGACGGCGGAGTAGACGCGGTCGGCGAGCGGGAGGTTCCCCGCGAACTCGGCCTTGGCCACGGCGGCGGCGTGCACACCGGTCGCGGTGCGGAAGGCGTCGGCCCCGACCACCGGATAGTCGACGGGGATGGGCCGCTCGCAGGCGGCGGCCGCGAGCGCGCAGTAGTCGGGCAGCGCGCGCAGCTCACGCGTGTCGCCGGACAGGTGCAGGTTCACCAGCAGCTGGTCCATGGCGGTGTTGCCGCAGCGCTCCCCCATGCCGAGCGCGGTGCCGTGCACCCTGTCGACGCCCGCCTCGATCGCGGCCAGCGCGTTGGCCAGGCCCAGCCCCCGGTCGTTGTGCCCGTGCCATTCGATGGGCACGGACCCGAAGCCGTGGGCGGCGAGGATCTCCTCGGCCACGTAGCCGACGATCGCCCGGGTGCCTCGCGGCGTGGCGTGGCCGACCGTGTCGCAGAGGCAGATCCGCTCGGCGCCCTCGTACAGGGCCACGTGCGCGATGAGCCGGAGCATGTCGGGGCAGGTTCGCGTGGCGTCCTCCACCACGATGCACACCGGCAGATTCTCCCGCCGCCCGAATTGCATGGCCGCGGTGACCGAATTAACCAGATGGTTTTCCGTCCAACCTTCTGTATATATCCTTATGGGACTCGTTCCGATAAACGCCATTACGCCGATGACGCGACCCGTGTCCTGGCTGATTTGCGCGATGGGAATGATGTCTTCCGGAACGGTCCGGGCGGCGCAATGGAGCTCCAGCGGCAACCGCAGGTCCTCGGCGTGCCGGGCGAGCCGGGCGGCGAAGAACGCGGCCTCGGACCCGGTGGCCGGCATGCCGATGCTGGCGGCGTCGATCCCCAGCCTGGCCATCAGCCGGAGGAGCGCGGCCCGTTCCTCGAGGGTGGGCTGGCGGACGGAGGGGCTCTGCAGCCCGTCACGGAGCGACTCGTCGTTCAGCTCCACCTGCCCGGTCGGCTCCGGCTCGGGTGGGCGGAGCCGTGACCGGTTCCAGTCGAAAATTACCTCGCCTGTTCCGCTGCTCATTTCCGGGGTGCCGTCCTCTCCTATAATGAGATGGTCGAGACGGTAGGCCGACGTTAACAACGGAACGCGACTCCAACAAGTCCGGACCCGAAAGAGCGGGTGCCGCGGAGGCCGGACAATCACCGGTATCGAAAGATGTAGGATCCGCTACCCCCTTCGAGATCCGCATTAACGGAAGTCCGCGAGCGGGCTCATAATCACGCCATGGTGACCCAGGAGGCCGTTCCGCGCCGCGTCCCCGCTCGCACGCTCCTGAAGTGCCTCGTCGAGGCGCGCCCGTCGGTCCTGGCGATGTATCTGCTCAGGTTCGTCACCGGCGCGGCGCTCGGGGTGTCCTCCATGATCGGGGGATCGGTGCCGGAGGTGGCGGGCGCCGCGCCCGAGTGGCTCGGCTCGCCGGCCATACAGGGGGGCGCGGGAGCCGCCGCGTGGCTGGGGTCGTCGGCGCCAGGGGTGCTGGGCGGGGCGGCGGTATGGGTCCTGGCGATCCTGTCGGCCTACCTGCTCAACGGGGTGACCGACGTCCACGAGGACCGGGCCAACGACTCCCGCCGCCCCATCGCGGCAGGCGAGCTGAGGCCGGAGTCGGCCGCGGCGGTCGCGAAGGCGGCCGCGGCGCTGTCCATGGTGGGCGCCGTCCTGCTCGTCCCCACGCTCGCCCCGGCGGTGGCCGCCGTGCTGGTGCTCGGCTACGCGTACTCGATGCCCCCGCTCAGCCTCAAGCGCCACACGCTGGGCGCGCCCGGCATCGGGGTGGCCGCCGCGCTCCTCAGCTACCTGGCCGGATACGCCAGCGTCGCCCACGGCACGACGCCGGACGCGGGGACACTCCTGTTCGCGGTGGTGATGTCGCTGTGGGTCGGCCTCGTGGGCACGATGGCCAAGGACCTCCCGGACGCGCCGGGCGACGCCGCGGCGGGACGGCGCACGGTCGCGGTGCTGTACGGCGAGCCGCTCCTGCGCCGCCTCCTGGCGGTCGCGGCCGCCGCCCTGGCCGGGTGCCTCTGGCTGGCCGTGGCGACCGTCGCGCCGGGACTGGGCCTGCCGGCCTGCGCGCTGACTCTGGGAGCGGGCGTGGTCGCCGTCCTGGCCCTGACCCACGCGTCGCGGGGCGGGCGCTGCAGGAAACGCCGCCTCTACCGAGGCTTCATGGCCACGCAGTACGTGACGCACCTGTGTCAACTCGTGTCAGTCGGCGTACCCTCAGTGGTGTCCAGTTGACACCGTTGCTCCCAACCTGGCGGGCTTCGGTTGGTTGCCGCGAGTGGAGGGCCCGTGGCCGCAGACGCCAAGCCCCATGGGTCGCCGTGGGACGACTTAGCGCGCTCCCTTGAGAAGGAGCGAGCCGCGATGCTGCTCGCCTACGAGAGGGAACTTCATGAAGCGGGCAATCCGATCGTCCGCGAGCGCGAGTCGAGGGCCCAGGCGATGGCTCAGGCGAACGCCACCCTGACCGACCTGATCCGCAGCCTGCGGGACCGGAAGGTCACCATGGACAGCGAGCGGTGGCTGCTCACCAGGGACATCGGCGAGAGCAGGGCCGCGAGCCGGCTCGACCCGCGTGACTCGCTGCGGGCGGCGGGCACCCTCTTCGAGCTCATCCTCGGCGAGGTGGAGCGCCACGTCTCCACCGAGCAGGCCCCGCTGGAGCTGCTGACGCTGACCGCCCTGGCGGTGAACGAGAGCATCAACACCAGGATCAGGGAGGCGGCCAGCGCGTACACCGGCTACCTGCTCAACATCATCCACCGGGCGCATCTCAACGAGCGTCGCCGTATCGCCCGGGAGCTGCACGACCGGGTGGGGCCGGGGCTCAGCGTCGCCCACCGCCAGCTGGAGCTCTTCGAGATGTTCGCCACGAGCGGGCCGTCACGGGCCGCTTCGCGGGCGGGCAAGGCCAAGCAGGCCGTCGGCGAGGCGATGCAGAACCTGCGCGCCGTCACCTCGGAGCTGCGTTTCGAGGACACCGTGACCAGCATGGAGAAGGCGCTGCTCACCTTCACCGAGACGTTGCGCACCGACGAGGTGACCATCAGGGTGAGCGTCAACGGCGACGAGACGTGGGCGCCACCAGCCGTGCGCGACGAGTCCTTCCTGGTCATCAGGGAGGCCATCCGCAACGCCGTCGCCCACGGCGCCCCCGCCGTGGTGCTGGCCAGGATCGACATCTCACCCCACGACCTGCGGGCCTCCGTCGAGGACGACGGCGTCGGGTTCGACACCGGCCGGGCGGGCAGGTCGCGCAGCGTCGGGCTGTCGTCGATGCGGGAGCGGGCCGAGCTGATGGGCGGCACGCTGACCGTCTCCTCCTGGCCGGGCCGCGGCTCTCACGTCGAGCTTCTGGTCCCGCTGCCCGGACGGCGGGAGGCCACCGTCTGACCGACCAGGTCGGCCGCGCGGGTCTCGGGCGCGAACAGGACCGCCACCAGCGAGGCCGCCGCCAGCACCACGATCAGGACGGCGAGCGGCCACGACGCGCCGCCGGCCGCCTGGACGAGGGCGGCGGCGACGAGCGGCATGGGTCCGCCGAACAGGGCGGCACTGGTCTCCCGCGCCACCACGACGCCGCTGAAGCGATACCGCGTCTCGAACATCTCGATGAACAGCGAGGCCTGCGCCACGCCCATGGCGACCAGGCCGCCGGCCGTGGCCATCGTGACCGCGAGCACGACGAGCAGGGGCCGTCCGGTGTCCAGCAGGACGATCATCGGACCGGCGAAGGCGATCAGGAACAGGCAGCCGAAGAACCAGACGGGGCGCCGTCCGACCAGGTCGGCCAGCCGGCCGAAGACCGGTACGGCCAGCACCGCGGCGGTGCCCGCCACCACGTTGGCCGTCAGTCCGACGGCCGGCGGCAGGCCCAGTGTCCGGCTGACGTAGTGAAGCAGGAACACCGACACCAGGTAGTAGACCGCGACGAAGGGCCCGTTGGCCGCGAACGCCACCAGCAGGCGGCGGGGCTGGTGGCGGACCAGGCTCCACAGCGGCAGCCGCTCCCGCCGCCCGGAGGAGGCCTGGAACGCCTCCGTCTCGGAGATCCGCAGCCGCGTGTAGAGGCCCACCGCCAGGGTGAGGGCGCTCAGCAGGAACGGAACACGCCAGCCCCAGGCGGCGAACTGGTCGGGCGGCAGGGTGGCGAAGCCGGCGAACGCCACCGTGGCCAGCACGATGCCGGCGAAGTAGCCGATGCTCGGCAGCGCGGCCCGCATGCCCCTGCGCTCCGGCGGGCCCGACTCGGCCGCGACGAGGATCGCGCCGACGAACTCGGCTCCGGCGCCGAACCCCTGCGCCAGGCGGAGCAGGACGAGCAGGACGGGGGCGGCCACCCCGATGGTCTCGTAGCCGGGCAGCACGCCGATGCCGACCGTGGCCGTGCCCATCAGCACCAAGGTGAGCACCAGGACGGGGACCCGGCCCAGGCGGTCGCCCAGATGGCTCATCACGATGCCGCCGATCGGCCTGGCCAGCAGGCCGACGGCGAAGGTGGCCAGCGAGGCGAGCATCGCCGTGCCCGGCCGGGCCTCGGGGAAGAACTGTTCGCCGAAGACCAGTGCCGCGCCCAGCCCGAACAGCGCCAGGTCGTAGGACTCGATGACGGTGCCCACGACGGTCGCGGTCACGACCCGGGGCCCGGTGTTCACACGGTCACCATCGGTTGCCATGAAACCCCCAAACCCCCTCACCTTATGGCGAGTCCGCGAGCCTTTGTATCCTTCGGACCGCGAAGCGAACCTTCGGTGAGCGGTCTTGTCCACGGCGGGGGCCGGCCGTACCGTCGATCCGTTCACGGGGCGGAAGGACGGTGCTCAGATGATCGAGTTCCGCGTGCTGGGCCCGGTCGCGGTGTGCCGCGACCGACTCGACATCACGCCCAGGGCGGCGCGCCTGCGCCAGGTGCTCTCCCTGCTGCTCCTCCAGGCGAACAACCAGGCCGTGCCGCTGGACGCGCTGGTGGACGAGCTCTGGGGGGAGCGCACTCCCAAGACCGCGGTGACGACCGCCCAGACCTACGTCTACCGCCTGCGCACGCTGCTGGGCCGGGCCCGCCTGGTCACCACGCCGCACGGCTACCTGCTGCGCGCCGAGGAGGACACCGTGGACGCCACGCTGTTCCACCGGCGTCTCGACGAAGGTCACCGGCTGCTCGAGGAGGGCGACAGGGAAACCGCCGCCCGCACGTTCCGGCAGGCGCTGAACCTGTGGACCGGCGCCGCCCTGGCCACCGTGGCCCAGGGGCGGGCGCTGCAGGCCCACGCGGTCTTCCTGGAGGAGAAGCGGCTGCACGCGTACGAGCTGGTCATCCAGACCGAGCTGGACCTGGGGCTGCACCGCCAACTCGTGGGCGAGTTGCGCGGGCTGGTGACGACCCACCCGCTGAACGAGTGGTTCCACGCGCAGCTCATCACGGCTCTCCACCGGTCCGGACGGCGCAGCGAGGCGCTGCTGGCCTACGAGCACCTGCGTGCCGTGCTCGACAGCGAACTGGGCGTGGACCCGTCCCCCGAAGTGGAACGGGTCCAGCGCGAGGTGCTGTCGGTCGGCTAGGACCAGGGCGCCATCGGATACCAGATGAGCTCGCGGCGGGCCAGCAGCCTGACGTCCCAGTACAGCAGGGTGAACACGCCGACCACGAGGAGCGCCGACCCGGCGACCACGGCCGCCCGGCCCGGCTTGGCGGTGAACCACCGGTGCAGCCGGCCGCCCGCGAACCCGGCCAGGGCCAGGAAGAGCACCGCGACCAGGAGGATGTTGCCGGCCGACTGCAGGACGAAGGCCAGCGCGCCGTAGAAGGGGTCGTGGCTGGCGGCGGTGTCCCGGAAGAGCTGCCGGAACAGCCCGTACGGGCGGCCGACGAGGAACCCGCCGATGAGCGCGCCCATGAGCAGGACACGGGCGTGCGGGAAGCGCGCCGAGATCCGCCGCAGCGGGTCGCGGACCACGCCCAGCGCGGCCAGCCCGAGATAGATCATCACCAGCCCGATCAGGCCGAAGGCCACCATGGACTGGACGGAGCGCGGGGAGAGCCCGGGGCCGGAGGGCGCGGTCGAGGCCTGCGGCATGCCGTCGCCCACCAGGGCGGCGATCACGCCGTAGGTGGCGGAGACCACCACCATGCCCACGACGAGCCAGCCGAGCGGGCGCAGCGCGCTGACCATCCGGCCGCGCACCCCCTCCCCTTCGCCGAACATCGGCGCGAGGGCACCGAAGACGGCCACGTTGCACGCGGTGAAGGTGCCTGCCACGCCGGTGACGAAGGCGAAGATCATCCCCGCCGCGGTGCCGGTGAAGGCGAAGTCCTGAGGGTCGCCTCCCAGGAGGGTGGTGGCGACGGTGCCGCCGATGACCTTGTCGACGAACGTCGCCGACCAGATCATGCTCAGCACGGCGCCGCCCACGACGCTCAGGACGACGACCAGGGCGCGCCGGGTGGGTACCGCGGCCGGCCGCACGGGCTGCTGGGTGACGGTCATGACATTCCTCCCTGAGCGGCGCCCGCCTCGGCGGCCGCGACCCGCAGCAAGGGCAGCCGCACGGTCTCGTCCGCGTCGGCCGAGTTCTCGATCTGCAACAGCAGCCAGCTGAGCCCCTCGATCCAGCGGCTGCTCGACAGCGCTCCGGCGTCGGCCGTGTCGAAGCCGATGCGGTGGACCAGGTCGGCCACGCAGGCCTTGGCCCACATGTCGTCACCCGCCACGGGAATGGTCAACCGCTCGTGGCCGGAGCTCAGCTCGCCGAGCCGCTTGGCGGCCACGCAGTTCAGCGCCTTCACCACGTACCCGCCGGGCATGGCCTGCGCGATGCGCTCGGCGGCGGAGATGTCGGGCCGGCCCCGGTTGTCCACCAGGCCGGGATTGGACACGTCGATGAGCACCTTGTCGTTCACCAGGCCCTGGATGCGCGGAGCGATCTCCTCGCACGTGGCGTCGACCGGCGTGGCCAGGATCACCACGTCGCCGTTGGCCACCGCCCATTCCAGCGGGCCGGCGACGGCGCCTTGGACCTGCCGCGCCAGCTGGGCGGCCGACCGGCGCACCCGGCTGGTCAGGAACAGCCGGGTGCCCTTGCCGGACAACGCCCGCGCCAGCGCCGAGCCCATCTGGCCGCAGCCGACGATGCTGATCGCGGTCTTGGTACCTGACGGCATGGCCGCGACCCGGCGCCGTGCCGTGCCCTCGCGCCATCGCAGGATCTGTGTGTTCACTGCACTCCTCCACCTACCAGCTGATCCGAATAGCGCTCGAGAGCCCGCCGCAGCCGGTCCGGAACGGCCACCGGCGTCAGCCCCCGCTCCGTGCGAAGCATGCAGGCGATCGTCTGGGATCCCCGCGCCACCAGCTGGGCGGGGTCGATGTTGACCCGGTAGTAGGCGAAGCCCATGGTGACGCGGTTCTGCTCCAGGCCGCTGAGGGTCATGCGGATGGAGACCCGGTCGAAGGCGTACAGCTCGCCGAAGTAGTCGCACGAGCACGCCAGCGTGACCAGCGCGAGGTCGTCGCCCAGCTGAGCCAGGATCTCCGGAGCGTGCTCGGCCAGGAAGCGTTCCCTGCACTCCCCCTGCCAGGCCAGGTGCCGGGCGAAGTAGACGTTGCCGACCAGGTTCGTGTCCGCGAAGGTCACGAGGTGCTCATAGGCGTAGTAAGGGCGCACTGTTCTCCTTCCATGAATGCGGTGATGGCGACCGGGTCGTCCTCCCCCTCGACCTGCACCAGGGCGGAGACCAGCAGGTCGTCGCCCGACCGCAGGACCGCCCAGCCCTGGTCGTAGACGCCCTGGATCTCCGGCGGCGCCTCGTCGTCGCGTCCGGCCCTGGCAAGGCAGTCCCGGAGGCCGCGCGTGCGGGCCAGCACGTGGCCCACCGGCTCGGCGGCCAGCCGTACCAGCTCGCGGGTCAGGCCGGGCCAGGGGTCCGCGCCGTCCGGTACGGCTCGCGCGAGCTCGGCGCCCGCCAGCATCGCGGAGTCCGGCGGCAGGACCTCGAGTGTGAGGTCCTCGCCGAGGTCCAGCTCGACGTCCGCACCGGGCAGGTGGGAGGCGAGTGCGCGGGTCAGGTAGGGCCTCAGGAGCAGCCGCGGCCAGCGGGTGAAGGCCGGCAGCGGCCCGACGTCCCGCAGCCGCAGCCCCTCCCAGGTGACGACCGGCTCTCCCGTGGCCTGGGAGACCACCACGTCGTAGGTGTAGTCGGCGCCCTGCCTGGACCGCTCGGCCGCGGCGAGCACCAGGTGGTCGCCCGCGACCGCCCGCCGGTGGACCGTCAGGCGGTCGCAGCCGACCGGCAGCAGGCGGCGGTGCGGAACGCACGCCTGGAGCACATGGATGGTGGCGTCGTTGCGCGCGTGGTCCCCCAATTCGGTGTCGCCTGCCGCACCACCGGGCGCGAGCACCGCGGTGCACGCGGTGGCCTCCAGATGCTCGTAGCCTCGCAGCAGCTGGAAGGCGGGCCCGTGGAAGAACAGCGGGCCGTACAGCCGGGCGGCCTCGTGCGGCGGCACCGGCGACCGGCGCGCCGGTACCTCCAGAACCTCGGGGATCGCCGCCTCCTGCGCGGGGCCCGCGACCCGGCAGCTGAAGTGATCGACGGCGAAGCCGGTCTCGTCGCTGAGGATCGCGACGTCGACCCCCTTGTCCTCGCGCACCTGGGCGCAGATGCGGATGGTGCGGCCCCCCTCCTCGGGGACCACGATCGGGCGGGTGAAGCGCCCGAACTCCAGGCAGGTCGCGGCCTGCCCGGTCAGCAGCCGCGCCGCCTGCGCCATGGCCTCCATGGCGCAGACCGCGGGCAGCACGCGCAGCCCGTCGATCCGGTGGTCGGCCAGGAACGCGTCCAGCTCCGCGGTGAGGACGGCTTCGGCCACCAGCTCGACACCGGGCACGTGCAGCCGCACGTGCTCCAGGTAGCGGGCCGTTCCCGGTGCGGTGTCCGCGGCGCGGTCCAGCGCGGGATGCCTGCCGGAGATCACGATCGAGGCCGGCTCCGGGCGCGTCGCCAGCACCTGGAGCAGGAACTGCACGCCGCGGGCCGCGGGCAGCGGCGTGACACCGGCCCGTTCCAGGTCGTGCAGGACGTGCAGCCGCTCCCCCATGCCCGCGCCCGACCAGGCCGTCCAGTCGAGGTTGCACACGTAGGCGGCGGGCAGGCGGGACCGCAGGGTGCGCACCAGTTCGCGCATGCGGCCGTTGGCCAGCGCGTAGTGGGCCTCGCCGTGCAGGCCGTACCTGCCGATCACCGATCCGTAGGTGATCACGACGCGTAACCGGTCGGTGTCCAGCGCGTCCAGGACCGTGCGCAGCCCGCCCACCTTGGGCGCGGCATGCTCGGCGAAGTCGGCGGCGCTCAGGTCGGTGAACCTGGCCGGGCGGTTGACGCCGCTGCTGTGCACGAGAGCCGTGATGGTGCCCAGGGCCCGCGTGGCCTGCGCGACCCCGCGGCGGACGGCGGCGGCGTCGCAGACGTCGGCCGCGATGTAGTGGAATGCCACCCCGGCCTCCCGCAGCCTTTCGAGGTTGGCGCGCAGCTCCTCGTCGTGGTCGGGGTCGCCGCGGCCGAGCAGCGCCAGCCGTACCCCTCGCGAGGCCAGCGCGAGAGCGGTCTCCAGGCCGATGCCCCGGCCGCCACCGGTGACGAGCGCCACGTCGTCGGGGCCGAGCCCGATGTGCGCGCCGGTGGCGGGCTCCAGCGGCCGGTGGGTGACGGCGAAGATCCGCGCGTCGTCGTCGACGAGCAGGTCGTCGGCCATGTCGGCGGGAGCGGCGATCACCTTGGCCAGCGCCTCGGCGGCCACCGGACAGCGGCCGGGGCAGTCGGCGCGCACCAGGCGGACGATCTGGCCGGGGTGCTCCTGGCGGAGCGTTCCCGCGAAGCCGGAGGCGGTGTCGCCCTGGTCGATGACGACCAGCGGCGTTCCGGCGGCCACGGCCTGACGGGAGGCGTCGACCAGGACGGCGATGTCCTGATCGCCGGGGTCGGCGGGCAGGAAGACCAGCACCGCGGGAGGCCCGTGCGGCGCCGTGACCAGGCGTGGCTCGACCGCGTCACGCAGCGGCGCGAGACCGTGCACCTGCCAGGCATGGGGCTCGGCGGGCGCGTCGGGCGGCTCCACGGGATGCGCCTCGGGCACGAAGAGGCGATGCCAGGGCGACAGGCCGCGCGGCACCGCAGGCTCGGCTTCCCTGGCCCCGGAGGGCAGCTCCCGCACGGTGGCCATCAGGTCGGCCACCGTGGCGTCGGCCAGAGAGGGCGGCAGCTCGGGCACCGCCCGGTCGCAGGCGTTGGCCGCGTCCACCACGAGCTGGGCCACGCGCAGCGAGTTGAGGTGGAGGTCGCCGATCAGCAGGTCGCTCTCGCTGATCGCCTCGCTCGGCAGCTCGAGCGCCGCGGCGACCAGATCGCGCACCAGCGCGTCGACGTCGCCGGCCGCGGCGTCCCCGCCGGGCTCGGCGGGGACCGGGAGCTCCCCTGTCGTCCGCTCGCACGGGTTGACCAGGAAGGACGGGTCCCGCCACAGGTCGAAGGGCCGGTGGAAGCCCGCGGCGAACATGGCGCGCAGATCGTCCACGGCGCCGACGGCATGCAGCGCGGCGGCCACCTGGCACAGTCCCTCGGCCGAGGCCGCCCCCACGTCCAGGGAGACGGCGGGCACGTCGGTGATGCCCGCGGCCAGGGTCGCCAGCCCCCTGCCCGGCCCCACCTCCACGAGCAGGTCGCAGTCGCGCGAGAGCAGCTCGACGGCCTGGCGGAACAGCACCGGACCGGTGACCTGCGCCGCCAGCGCCCGTCGCAGGTCCGTCGCGGGCGTCGCCTTCGCACCCAGGATCGTGGAGTAGACGGGCCGGGAGATGGGCGCCATCTCCATCTCGGCCAGGTGGCTGGACAGGGGCCACTCCGCCGCGAGCATGGCCCTGGTGTGGAAGGCGTGGCTCACCTGGAGCCTGGTGCACTGCAGACCGGCCTCGCGCGCCCTCGCCAGCACCCGTTCGAGCTCGCCGACCGGGCCGCCGACGACCTGGGAGGCGCCGTTGTCCGCCGAGATCACCAGCTCGGTGTCGTCGATCAGGCGGGCCACGGTCTCGGCCGGGGCGTGGACGGCGGCCATGCCCGTCCCCGCCTCGCCCTCCTCGCTCATCACCCGGCCGCGGAAGGTGACCAGGTCCAGGGCGTCCGGCTCGGAGAAGGCGCCGGCCCAACACAGGGCGGTGATCTCGCCGAGGCTGTGCCCGGCCGCGGCGACGGCGGTCACCCCCAGGCGGTCCAGCCAGCGCAGGCCGGCCATGGACGCCGAGAAGATCTGGGGCTGGGCGACCGAGGTGTCCACGGGCCCGTCGCCGCGTTCCCCGGTGCCGAAGCGGACCTCGGGCAGCACGGAGGAAAGAGCGCCGGGACCGGTGGGCACCGGCGCGCCCTGTCCCGTGAACAGCAGGCCCACCCGGCCCTCGGCGATGCCGGAGACGAAGATCCCCGGAGCGGTGAGCAACCTGGCCTCGCCTGCCCCGGCCAGCATCGCGGCCGCCTGCCCCGCGCGCCTGCCCAGCTGTGCCGGATCCCGCGCCACGATGCCGGCCCGGTACCGGCGCCGGCCCGTCGAGACCGCCAGGCTCGCCGCGAGGTCGACGTGGTCGGCGAAGGACATCGCGGCGGCCACCTCGGCGGTCCTCGCCAGCGTCGCCGCCAGCTCCTCGACGGTGTCGGCGGCGAAGACGAACGCCTCGTGGCCGCGCGGACGCCCGGCCGTGCTGCGCTCGGGCGCGGTAAGGGGACGACCCACCGGCCGCATGGCGGCTTCGAGCACCACGTGGGCGTTGATGCCGCCGAACCCCATGGCGCTCACCGCCGCCCGCAGGGGCGCGTCGGGCCAGGGCTCGGCCCCGGCGACGACGCGGAGCGGGGCCCCGGCCGCACGCAGCAGCTCGTGCGGCTCCTCGCAGCCGGTGGTCGGGGGGATGACCTGGCGCTGCAGCGCGGTGGCCGCCTTCAACAGCCCCGCCACCCCGGCGGCCGCCTTGGTGTGGCCGATGTTGGCCTTGATGGAGCCCAACGCGGCGGGCGGTAGCTCGCGGCCGCCGCGCTGGGCTTCCATGAGGGCGGCCAGCTCCACGCTGTCGCCGACAGCGGTGCCGGTTCCGTGTCCCTCGAACAGTGAGACGGTCTCGGGCCCCCACCCGGCGCGCCGGTAGGCCCGCTCGATCGCCAGCAGCTGCCCGCCCCGTTCGGGCCGGGTGATGCCGCCCTGACCGTCCGATGAGACGCCCCAGCCGCTGATGACCGCGACCGGGGCGCGGCCCGCGGCCAGGGCGTCGTCCAACCGCATCAGCGCGACCATTCCGCAGCCCTCGCCGGGCCAGAACCCCGTGGGCCGGGCGTCGTAGACGCGCATGGCTCCGTTCGCCAGCGCGCCGGTCCTGGCGAACCCGACCAGCTCGAAGGGGTCGAGGCTGAGGTCGACACCGCCCGCCAGGGCGAAGTCGACCTCCCCTTCGCGCAGCGCCGTACAGGCCGTGATGACCGCCAGCAGCGACGACGAGCAGGCCCCGTCCACGGTGTAGCCGCCGCCGCCCAGGTCGAAGTAGTTACAGATGCGGCCGGCGATGGTGTTGGCCAGCCCGCCCGCGAGGGTCTCGTCGGACGGCTCGGCGAAGGGCGCCTTGAAGATCTGCTCGGCCCGCGCCAGCAGGCCACGCAGGCGCGCGGGGTCCTCGGCCGCGAGCACCTCGCGCATCACGCCTTCCACGTACGGCCAGCGCAGCCGCAGGGCCGCCGCCCGGCTGAACTCCCCGGCCATGGTGTTGCCCACCACCACGCCCACGCGTCGCCGGTCCAGCCCTTCGGCCCCGCCGTACCCGGCGTCGGCCAGCGTGTCCGCGGCGACCTCGAGGGCCAGCCAGTGCGCCGGATCCGTGGCCCGGTACACCGGGCCTGGGATGCGGAAGCGGGACCGGTCGAACTCCCAGCCCTCCAGCACCGCGGCGTACCCGACATAGGTGCGGTCGGGGTCGCCGGGATCGGAGCTGCGGTAGCCCGAGCCCAGCCGGACCGTGGGGATCGGCCGGAAGGCCCGGCGGCGCGACAGGACCAGCTCCCACAGCTGCCCGGGGTCGCGGGCGTCAGGGTATCGGCAGCCCGTCCCCACGATGGCGATCGCAGAACTCATGATCAGCTCCTCAGCGGGCGACGGCGGGTTCCGGCACCAGGACCGGCTCGCCGGCGGGCGCGCTCCTGCGCCGCGAGATCGAGACGAGCGCGAGCGCGACGCCCCGGATGGCGCACACGATGGTCAGCGCGAAGAACAGGCCGAACACGATGTGGAAGGAGACCAGCAGGCCGTAGACCGCGGCCGTCCCCGCCCCGAACGCGACCTGCCGCCAGCGGGCCACCGGCGTGGTCCCCGGGTCGGTGATCATGTAGTTGGTGTAGAGGATGAACGCCGTCCCGCTCATCACCAGCAGGGCGCTCCACGTCGAGGTGCCGTCCACGGCGGTCCTGATGAGCGCCTGCGCCGCGAAGCCGCCGACCCAGCCGAGGATGAGGGGGATCTTCCCGGTGAGCTTGGCGTTGAGCATGGTGCCCGCGGACAGGATGGCCAGCGGGATGATCCAGTCGACCGGGCCCGAGACGAACTCGGTGAAGTGGTACGGCGGCGCGATGCTGACCCAGGGGAAGGCCAGCAGCACGACGACGATCCCGAAGTTGGACGGGTTGAGCACGTGCCGGACGCTCCGCCTGCCGGTGCGGTCGATCACCATGACGCGGAAGAGGTACTTGGAGGTGATGGCGATCACCACCGCGAGCAGCACCGGTTCCAGCCGCTCGTTGGCGTACATCAGCATCGCGCAGGCCAGGGCGCTGATGTGCGCCGGCAGCAGGAAGTCCATGAGCTTGACCCAGCCGCCCAGGTACTTCGCCGGCCGCCGCCTGGCCCGCGCGTCGATCGTCTCGAGTCCGAGCTCCAGCACGTAGGCCAGCAGGATGGTGGCGATCGGGGTGACGTACGCCTGCTCGAAGCCGAGAAGGAGATGGCCGACGATGTTGAAGACCGTGATGGACAGGGCGAACCGGCGCAGGGCCGCCGTCCTGGGGTCGCGTTTCATGGTCATACCTCCGGACGGAGAACCAGTTCGTGCCAGCCCGGCTTCAGGGTGGCGTCGGTGGTGTGGCGGGTGCCGCACCCGTCACGCCAGGTCACGGTGACCGGGACCGGGGCCTTCGGGTCGGCCAGCGCGAACAGCAGCTCGGAGGCGGAGACTCCACCGTGGCCGTTGGCCGGGTAGAGCTGACCGGCGGAGATGCCCGCCGCGCCCGAGCGCAGCGTCACGCTCGCGCCGACGGCCGGGGTCGTGGCGGTCGACGAGCCGCAGCCCGCGGGCCGCTTCAGGGTCAGGCCCAGGTACGGCAGGTCGGTGGGCCTGGTGTTGCGGTAGACGTAGGAGGCGCGCCACTGGTTGGCCACGGCGAAGTCCAGCTTGCCGTCGTGGTCCACGTCGGCCAGGGCGATTCCCCTGGAGACGCCGGGGTCCGCCACGCCGAGCCGGGCGGCGATGTCGTGGAAGCGGCCGTCCCGGTCTCGCGCGAAGAAGGGATTGGGATCAGATCCCGAAATATCATCGCCCGGGATTACCTGTGGCCAGATGGTGGGATTGCTCACCACAACGTCGTTGGCCATCGCCAGCTCCTGCAGGTTCGCCCACCGGTTGTCCTCACCGGCGACGAACCCGGTGGCCTGGAGCACCTGCACGTCGCCGTCCCCGCCGAAGTCGCCGGCCTTGATGTCCCAGCCCCAGCCCGACCTCGACAGCCCGAGCGGTTCGCTGAGGTCGTCGTAGTGGGCCGTGCCGCCCGCGCCCAGCACCTCGCGCCGGGTGCTGACCCAGGCGAAGTTGCTCTCCTGGAGGGCGAACTCCTCGGTGATGTTGCTCACCACCATGTCGGGCGCGCCGTCGTCGTTGAGGTGGGTGAAGGCGACGCCCATGCCCTTGAAGGAGTCGCGCCCCAGGACCTTGGACTTGGGCGTCGTCAGGTGCCTGATGCCGCCCTGGACCTCGAAGCGGGGCCGGCCCGGCGTCGACAGGTTGCGCAGCAGGTGGTCGGCGCCGAAGTCGTTGGCGAAGTAGAGCTCGGGCAGGCCGTCGCCGTTCAGGTCCTGCGCGCCGATGGCCAGCGTCCAGCTCCTGGCCACGGCCGCGTCCAGCACGCCGGGCACGTCGGAGAACCGCGCCTCGCCCGGCTTGCCCGCGTTCAGCAGGATGCGGTTGACCCCGCCGTTGACCGAGGACGACATGGAGGTCTGCATGTGCAGCTCGTCCTGCCGGGCGGCCGGATCGAGCACCCGCGCGCCGTCGGGGAAGTAGTTGCCGATCACGATGTCGGTCCTGCCGTCGCCGTCGACGTCGGCGAGCGAGGCCGCGTTGCTGTTCCACACCTGGTACGGCTTGACCAGCTCCTGCGCGGTGAAGGCCAACGTGCTCCCGGTGCGCAGGAACAGCACCGGCGAGCGGCCCCAGTAGTAGACCATCGCGTCGGTGCTGCCGTTCTGGTCGAAGTCGCCGGTCACGCAGCCCGTCGGCGCCATCGTGGAGGTGTACGGCAGGCTGCCGGGCGTGAGCGTGACGACCGGATAGCGGTCGCCCGTGCCGGGCACCGGGCGGATCGTCACCGAGTCGTCCCGCGTGTCCACCAGGCACACGTCGTCCGGGCGCCCGTTGCCGTCCACGTCGTCCATGGCCAGACCGGCGCCGACGGAGGAGATCCAGTGGCTGATCCGCTTGTAGGCGGGCGCCACCGCCCGGACCGTTCGCCGGGTGTCGGTCGTGTTCAGCGCCGTCTGCCGGAAGGCGAAGCGGCCGGCGAGCCGGTCCTCCTCCGCGGCGGAGATGGACGGAGCCTGCGCGGCGAAGACCCCGCCGGTGATCAGCACCACCGAGCAGAAGGCGGCCGCACCCGTCCGCAGTCTTTCGATCATGTCGTCTCCTTCGCCTGGTGGGCCTCCGCCCAGGCGTGGCGGATCCGCGCACGCCACGCCTCGTAGGCGGTGGTGGAGCTGGGCAGGCTGACCACCTGCTCGAAGGCGCGGTCGGTCCACGCAGCCGCGGTGGCCAGATCCGCGCCGGTCAATCTCTCCACGGCGATCGCCGTGCCCGCGGGCTCGATGCCGGACAGGTGGTGCGCCTTGGCCGCGAAGGCGGCGCCCTGGGCGAGGTCCGCGCGGTGGCTCGCGGCCAGAGCGGCCAGGTCGTCCACGCCGTCGGCCGCCAGCGCGCCGGTGTAGGTGGCGGCCAGCCCGATCCCGGCCCACAGATCGCCCCGGCGCTCGGGGGCGAACCGCTCGATCGTCGCCGCGACGCGCTCGGGCTCGGCGGCTCCGTAGAACCACAGCGCGCGGCCCACGCCCTGGTCCCTGATCGCTCTGACCGGGCCGCGGGCCGCGCGCTCGATCCACTGCCGGCCGAAGACCGCCTCGGGCCGGAAGAACGCCTGGTGGAAGCCCCAGCCGTCCCAGGCCAGCCAGCCCAGCAGGGGATGCCAGGGGCGGGCCAGCCGCCAGACCGGCAGCCGCAGCCGGGCGTAGGCCCATCCCGCGCCGACGGTGATGAGATGGATGTAACCCGCGCCCCGATCCTCGCGCAGGTCGCGCAGCCGCCGTCCGCCCGACAGGCTCAGGACGTCGAGCAGGCACCTGCTCATGGCCGCGCCCTCGTAGGCGAACCCACGGAACTCGGGCGTGACGCCGGACAGGTCGAGCGGGCCGGAGGACTGGGTGAGGCCGTCGTTGTAGCCGCGCACGAAGCTGCGGACCACCTCGTCGAGCCGGTCACGCACGCCGGGGGCGGCCTGGGGGAAGCCCAGCCGGGCCAGGGTGAGCCGCGCGGGATCGAGGGCGAGCGCGCGACGTAGCAGTGTCGCGGTCATGGTCTACCTCACTGGATCTAGTAGGACAGGACCCGGCCGGAAGGAGTGCGAAGATCAAGAGTTTCGAGTACCGCGGGTGCCCTTCTAGGCTTTTTCACTCTGATTTGGCGCATCGCCTGTCCCCTTTCTCATTTTTCTATATAAATCATCACCATTTTCCTCATATCAGCACGGACGCCGCCTTATCTGAAGACCTAGATGGGCACCCCCCTAGGGGTAGCCATCCGGCTAGCCCAAAAGCCGCCGAACAGCGAAAATCACGCCCCCGCACATCCAAGGCGGGGACGTGATGGAAAAACACGAATTTCGACTAGGCGCCGTATGCGCTCCGCAAGGCGATGGCCACCGCGAGGGTCCGGTTCGAGCAGTTGAGTTTCGCCAGAACATTGGACACCAGGCGTTTGACGCCGTGCTGTGAGATATGCAGGCGCAGCGCGATCTGTTTGTTGCCGAGCCCCTCGACCAACAGGTCGAGCACCTCACGCTCGCGCGGGGTCAGGGTGTTGATACGCGACTGCGACTGGCGGAAGTCCGCCCTGGCCCGACTCAGCAGCCGGTTGGCCAGGAACGACGGCATCGGCACGTCGCCGGCCACCACGCCGGAGATGGCGGCGTCCAACGCCTGGGCGGTCAGCTCGTCCTGGACGAGGAAGCCGTTGCACGGCACCGCGGTGGCCAGGTCGAGGCCGTCCTCGTCCACCCCGGCGATCAGCACCAGCACCTTGACGTCGTGCCGGCACACCTCGGCGGCCAGCATGCACACCTCTGCTCCGTTGAGCCCGCCGAGGCCGAGGATGAGCAGGTCGAACGCCCGCTGGCGGGCCAGCTCCAGCACCTCGGCGCGGAGCGCGCACAGCCGGACGTGCCGTACCGGGGCGAGCGCGCCGAGCATGACGTTGAGGCCGTGCCTGACCAGGTCGTTGTCGACATGGACGGCCACCCGCAGGAAGCCGGCGCTCTCCCCGTGCAGGGAGTGGTGGTAGCTCGCCTGCTCCAGGACGGGGAGCCCGCTCGTGGATCCGTTCACCTTCACAGCCATCCCCTCCAGAGGTTCGACCGGGATCGGCCATGTCCGCGACGCTACGCGGCGAACGGGCTCCTTCAACGCATCCGGACCGAAGGTCGGACCGCAGGACCGAAAGAGGCAGCCCGCCGTACAACCTTCGGACCACTCAGTCGCGCGGGCGGGCCACGATGCACACCAGGGCGGCCGAGGTGGAGGTGACGTCGGTCACGGGGGTGGCCGCGAACCCGTGCGCCTCGACGGCGGGGACCACCTTGTCGACGATCTCCCTGGCGCGTCCCGCGCCGGGCGGCTCCCAGCACAGGTGCAGGCTGCCGCCGGGAGCCAGCCAGCGGCGCAGCGCGGTCAGCTCCCTGGCCGGGGAGCGCGTCCAGAACAGGTTGACGTTGACCGAGAAGATCTTGTCGAAGGAGCCGTCGTCGAACGCGGCCTCCTCGAGTCCCATAACCTCGAAGCTCGCCCTGCCCGCCGCGACGCTCACGTCGTTGCGCTGCCTGGCCGCCTCGATCGCCACCCGCGACCGGTCGATGGCGGCGAAGGTGCCCTCCTTGAGCCGGTCGAGGACGAGCGCGGCGGCGACGCCGCGGCCGCATCCGATCTCCAGCACACGATCCGAAGGCGCGAGCTCCAGCGTCTCCACCGCCCATGACAAACGCTCAGGTACCGCTTTTTCAGCCATGGTGACAACGTATCCCGCCACATACGGAATCTGGCGGAGATCGAAAAGAATCTGTCAGCAGCAAGAAACACCCCCAGCTCACTTCCTTCCCTTTCCTATAGAAAGGAGCAAAAAGGGCATTTCTGGAGGAGAGTCGTCATGTCGGAGACAGTAGCCGCCGATTTCGAAACCCTCTACCGGGGTGCGTCTCCGGTGCCGGGGATGGAATTCGACACGGTCCCGTGGGACATCGGGGAACCACAACCGGTGGTCGTCGAGTTCGAGGGCAGGGGGCAGGTCAGCGGCGACGTGCTCGACGTCGGATGCGGCGCGGGCGACAACGCGATCTTCCTCGCCGCCCGCGGATACCGGGTGACGGGCGTGGACATCGCGCCCACCGCGATCGAGTGGGCACGGCAGCGCTCGCGCGACCGCGGCGCCGAGGTGGAGTACGCCGTCGCCGACGTCACCGACCTGCGCGGTTACGACTGCCGCTTCGACACGATCATCGACAGCGGCGTCTTCGACTGCCTCGACGCCGAGCAGCGCGACCGCTACGCCGCCGAGCTCCACCGCGCCGCCAGGCCCGGCGCCAAGCTGTTGGTCGTCTGCTTCTCCGACGCGGTGACCGTCGAGGTCCCGGGCGTCTTCACGATCTCCGAGCAGGACTTCCGCACCACCCTGGGCGGCGCGGGCTGGACCATCACCGCGCTGCGCGTGGACACCTTCCTGGTCACCGCGACGGCCACCGGATTCTTCCGGTCCGCCGGGCTCAACCTCGACACCGACGATCGCGGACGGGGGCGGCTGCCCGCCTGGGCCGTCGAAGCCGTCCGCGGCTGACCCGGAGACAACCGATGACGACACAGCTGACCGACACCGACTCCCCCGTTCCCGCCACCGGCCTGGACTGCCTCGACCCCACCTACCAGCGCGACCCCTATCCCTTCTACCACTGGCTGCTCCGCCACGACCCGGTCCACCGCGGCAAGGACGGCACCTGGTACGTCACCCGCTACGAGGACGTGCGCACGGCCATGAGCGACAAGCGCTTCGCCTGCGCCAACGTCCGCGACCACTGGGAGGAGATGGTCGGCCCCGGCGCGCTCAAGGAGGTCATGCGGGACACGATCTTCTTCGAGGACGACCCGCAGCACGGGTTCCTGCGCTCCCTCATCAGCCCGGCCTTCAAGCCCAAGCGCATGCGGGCGATGGAGCCGCAGATCCGCCGCGTGGTCGACGAGCTGCTCGAGCCGCTGGTCCGGCGCGGCGAGATGGACCTGGTGAAGGACTTCGCCGCGCCGCTCGCGCTGATCTTCATCTGCGAGCTGCTCGGCGTGCCTGAGGAAGGCCACGAGAAGGTGCGCGTCTGGTCGCTGGACATCGCCCCGACCCTGGATCTCGTCCCGACCGAGGAGGAGATCAGGATCGGCCACATCGCCATGGGCCAGTTCAGCGACTACCTGGCCCAGCTGATCGCCGAACGGCCCGACCGGGCCGGCGAGGACCTCATCGGCGTCATGCTGGAGGCCCTGGAGGAGGGCAGGGGCGGCGGCGACCGGCCGCTCACGCTGAGCGCCATCATCAGCACGATCATCTCGGTGGTCTTCGCCGGGCACGACACGGTCACCAACCAGATCTCCAACAGCATCCTGGCCTTCATCCACCATCCCGAGCAGATCCGGCTGCTCAGGCAGGACCCGGACCGCATGGCCGACGCGGTCAGCGAGTGCCTGCGCTACGACTCGGCCGTGCAGTCCAACAGCCGCAGGCTCACCGAGGACGTCGAGCTCGGCGGCGTCACGCTGCCCGCCGGCGACTTCGTCGTGGCCCTCATGGGCGCGGCCAACCGCGACCCCGCGGAGTTCCCCGACCCCGACCGCTTCGACATCACCCGCACCGGCGTGCAGCCGATGTCTTTCGGTGCGGGCATGCGCTACTGCCTGGGCGCCATCCTGGGCCGGCTGGAGATCGCCGCCGCCCTGGAGCGCCTCATCTGGCTGGACGACCTGCGCGTGACGATCCCCGAGGAGCAGTTCGTCTACCAGCGCAGCTCGATGTTCCGCGGCCTGGCCAGCCTGCCCGTCGCCTTCACCCCCGTCACCGACTACCCGCCCAGGAGGAAGTAGCCCATGCCCAAGGTCACCGTGGCCGACGCCGACGTGCACTACGCGCTCACCGGCGCCGGCCCTGGCCTGATCATGCTGCACGGCACGCAGGCGGGCGCCGAGGCCAGCTGGGGCCACGTGGTCGGCGGCTTCGCCGACCGCCGTACCGTCGTCACGCCCGACCTGAGCGGCAGCGGCAGGACCACGGACGGCGGCGCGCCGCTGACCGTCGAGAGCCTGGCCGACCAGGTCGTGGCGGTCGCCCGGGCGGCCGCGCCCGGTCCGGTGGATCTGGTCGGCGCCTCGCTGGGCGCGGTGGTGGCCGCCGCCACCGCCGCGCACCACCCCGACCTGGTCAGGAGCCTCGTGCTCATCGCCGGCTGGGCGCACGGGGACGACGTACGGCACCGGCTGAACTTCGGGCTCTGGCGCGATCTGGCGCGGACCGACTTCGACCTGTTCAGCAGGTTCGGCATGCTGCAGGGCTTCACCCCCGGCTACCTCAGCGCGCTCAGCGACGAGGGGCTGAACGCCGTGCTGGCCGCCAACCAGCCCGCTCCCGGCCTGGCCCGCCAGATCGAGCTGGACCTCCAGGCCGACATCCGGGACCTGCTGCCCAAGATCTCCGCTCGCACGCTGGTGATCGGGCTGACCCGGGACGAGATCGTCCCGGTGGAACGCTCGCGGGAGCTGCGGGCCGCCATTCCCGGTAGCGCCTACGCCGAGGTCGACAGCGGCCACTTCGCGATCTTCGAGAAGACGGCCGAGATGGTCGGCCTGATCCGCTCCTTCCTGCTGACCGGCTGAACCGTCGAGGGGAGGACGAGGTCTCCTCGTCCTCCCCTCCCGCCGTGGATGCCGGCCCTCGCCCCCGCCCCCCTTCGCCCCCGCCCCCGCCGCCGCTGCGGACGCGGAAGGGGGCACGGTCTCGACGAGGAGGCGCACCACGCGGAGGACCCCGCCATCTCCATGGCGGGGTCCTCGGCTGTTACGGCTCAGCGGATCCGGTAGGCCCGCAGGATCGTGAGCTCGGCGCGGTTGCCGGAAGCGTCGACGAGGGCGGCGCGTAGCGAGACGTGCCCCGACCTGGGGTGCCAGACCGTCGCCTTCCACTGGTCGCCCGCGCCCTCCAGGCGCACCGACCGCCACGACCGCCCGTCGTCGTAGGAGATCTCGACGTTCAGCCGCCGCACGGCGCTGGGCGTGGAGCCGTCCTGCCGCTGCACGTAGACCGGGAAGGAGAAGGGCCCTGACGCCGCCCGGTTGTACTCGTCCAGGCCGGGCGCGAACCGGACCACGGCCAGGGGCAGCCGCTGCTCGCCCGTGCCGGACCTGAACGTCCATGACGCGCGGACCTCGGCCGACAGGCCCGAGACGCCGCCGCGGCGGGCCGTGGCCGTCAGGCGGTAGGAGCCGTCGCCCGGGGGCAAGGTGAAGGAGCCCTTGCCGGGGAGCGCGGTGTGCCCGACCACCCTGCCGTCCCGGTACAGGACGGTGG
Source organism: Nonomuraea sp. NPDC003727 (assembly GCF_053586935.1). NCBI lineage: Bacteria > Bacillati > Actinomycetota > Actinomycetes > Streptosporangiales > Streptosporangiaceae > Nonomuraea > Nonomuraea sp. NPDC003727. The sequence goes on along the minus strand of NZ_JBSFNE010000018.1, from coordinate 65,712 downwards.
CGGCCCGGTCGACCGTGGAGCGCGTCTCCCTGATCGGGTTCTGGTCGGTGAACAGCGGGATCTCGACGTCCAGGGTGTCGCCGGACCGCACCGCCTTCGTCCAGGACCACGGCCACGCCGGCGGGAAGGACGGCCCGAACGCGGCCACACCCCAGCTCTCGCGCGAGACCGTACCCGCGGTGAACACCTTGGGTCCGCTGTAGGTGATGATCTCGGGGGTGGCCCCGACCGCGCCGTCGAACTGGCCGAACGACGACAGCCAGTGGGTGTCGGGGATGTAGTACTCCTTGAGGGAGAACGGCAGCGGCGCCGAGACCAGGTAGTCCTTCTGGCCGACCTTGCCGGGGGCCGACGCGGCGAACGTCGAGTCGACGGTCGCCAGGTTGCCGTCGGGGATGTGCCGCACCAGGTCCGCGGGCACCCTGTCGGGCTGCACCCACTGGAGGTGGTAGAGGTACGGGCTGCCCGCGAAGCCGCCCGCGCCGTCGGGCTTGGCGAAGCGCCCGGCGACGTAGAAGGTGAACTGTCCGGGCGGCGCCGCCGTGGTCGACGGACGCACCAGGGTGTCGGCGAAGTTCACCGCGTGGTACCCCTGCCCGACGAACCGGCCGTCCGGCGTGTACCGCTCGAAGATCAACGCGACCTCGCCGCCGACCGCCTCCGGCCGGTCCAGCGTGATGCCGACCGGCTTGCCCTCGGTGGCCACCAGGTCGAGCGTACGGTCCCCGTCGACCACGAACAGCGGCTCGACGATGTGCGTGACGAGCGGCCCGGTCCGCACCTCCGCCTGCAGGTAGTAGGAGCCGCGCGGGAGCTTGGCCACCACCGTGCCCGAGGGGTCGTGGGGGGAGAACGACTGCTCCACCTCGAGGCTGTTGAACACCGCCGACCAGGTCGAGGTGGGGCGGCCCTGGTGGTCGAGCACGCGGATGGTGACGTCGAAGGTCTCCGCCGCCGTGGTCGTGGCCGCCGCCCGGCGCGCTCCTCCCGACCTGGTCAGGTTGAACAGCTCACGGTCGCGTCCCTCGGCGTCGGACGGGACCACATAGGTGTCGCCGTGGTCGGTGTAGCTGCGGAAGCGTACCTGGTCGCGCCCGCGGGCGGGTCTGACCACCACGTCCTGTCCGCGTGGCGCGTCCGGCCGCAGCAACACCCGGTCTCCGGTGACCAGGGTGATCCACTTCTCGCCGTCCGGTGCCGTGACCGCGGCACCGGACGGCGCCGCGGCCACGGCCGGCGACGGGCCGGCGACCAGCGGGGTCACGGCCAGCACGAAGAGTGATAACAGGGTCCTGAGCTTGCGTGACATCGCGGCTCCAAGGCTCGGGGGCGAGCCGAGGATAACCCGGACGGCAAACCCCGGATCCGAGATCTTTCCGCCCCTCGCAGGAGGTCGCGCGGCCGGGTCCGCCCCCGGCCGCCGCGGGCCCGGCCGCCGGTCAGCCCGAGGCGATGACGCGCCGCGCGAGGAGGAGTCGGCGCGTCAGAGCACCTTCTTCACGAAGGCGAGAGCGGTGTCGCAGACCTCGCGCCAACCGCTGTCGATGGTCAGGGAGTGGCCGCGGCCGGGCATCTCGATGATCTCGGTGGGATGGTGTTCGTTGCGGGCCTGCTTCTTGTAGGAGGCGTTGGCGATGGCCCAGGGGACGGTGTGGTCCTTCTCGCCGGAGACGATCAGCAGCGGGCCGCGGTCGGGGGTGAGGCTGTCGACCTTGGTCTCGCTCCACGGGTTGACGTTGGCGACGGCGGCCTGGAACAGCGGCGCGCCGGGGGCGGGGACGCAGAAGGTGTCGTAGAGCTCGTGGGCTTCCTGCTCGGTGACGGCGTTGGCGAAGGCGTAGCGGAACTGCTCGTAGGTCAGCGGCACGGCGCGGTGGATGTTGGCGGGGTTGGCCAGCACCGGGGCGGCGGCGCGCAGCGAGGAGATCGGCAACGGCAGCACCCCTTGGAAGGGGGCGGGGTCGATGGCCACGCCGGCGCAGGCCAGACCGCGGCCGGCGAGGATCTGGGTGAGCAGCCCGCCGAAGGAGTGGCCGATGACGACCGGCTTGCGGTCCAGTGTGGCGATCAGGTCGGCGAAGTGGTCGGCGACCTGGCCGACCGTCTTGTGCGCGAACACCTGCGGGTGGGCGTTGGCTTCCTCGACGGTGTCGGGGTCGTCGGGCCAGCCGGGGGTGACGGGTGCGAAGCCGGCCTCGGCGAAGACGCGGGCCCAGCGGTCCCAGCTGCTGGGCAGCAGCCACAGGCCGTGGACGAACACCGCGGGGATCTTGCCGGTGGCGTTGGCCTGCTCGATCTGCTGGAGGTCGTGGCTCACAGGATGCCCTTCAGGAAGGAGACGGCCTGGTTGATGGCTGCCTCGGCGGCGTGGGTGTCGCGCAGCGCGTTGAGCATGACGAAGTCGTGGATGACGCCCTGGTAGCGCACGGCCACCACCGGCACCCCGGCCTGGCGCAGCTTGTCGGCGTAGGCCTCGCCCTCGTCGCGCAGCACGTCGGCCTCGGCGGTGATGACCAGCGCCGGCGGCAGCCCGGCCAGGTCCTCGGTGGTGGCGCGCAGCGGCGAGGCGGTGATCTCGGCGCGCTGCTCGTCGCTGGTTGTGTACTGGTCCCAGAACCACTGCATGGCGTCGCGGCGCAGGAAGTAGCCGGTGGCGAACTGCCGATAGGAGCCGGTGTCGAAGCCGGCGTCGGTGACCGGGTAGAACAGCACCTGGGCCTTGAGGTGCTCGCGGGCGGTCAGGGTGAGCGCGGCGGCCATGTTGCCGCCGACGGAGTCGCCGGCCACCGCGATCCTGGCCGCGTCCAGGCCGAAGGTGGCGCCATGGGTGAGCACCCAGTGCAGGGCGGCCCGGTTCTGCTGGTTGGCCACCGGGTAGCGGGCCTCGGGCGAGAGGCTGTAGTTGACGAACACCACGGCCGCGCCGGTGCCCCGGGCCAGTTCGCGGGCCAGCCGGCCATGGGTGTGGTCGTTGCCGAACACCCAGCCGGCGCCGTGGATGTACAGGATGACCGGCAACGGGCCGGTCGCGTCGGCGGGCCGGAAGATGGTGAGGTTCTCGACGGTCTCCCGGGTGGTGCCCGGTACCTCGATCTCGGGCGACTGCACCTGGTCTACGGCCTTGCGGCCCTCCTCGGGCGGCAGCTCGAACAGGTAGGGCGGGTTCGCCGTCGCGTCGGCGAAGGCCTGCGCGGCCGGCTCCAGAACGGGCTTGCTCATGAACGTTCTCCAGGACGTGAGTGATGTCCCAAGAACCATCCCCCCTCGGACCCGGCGATCGAGTCCTTGAAACCCCTTAGCCTTTCAGGTGCCGATCAGGGAAACCCTTAGTCTGAGACCATGGTTCTGCGTGGCAGGAAGGCGGAGACCGCCGAGCTCGACGGCCTGCTGGGCAGAGCCGCAGCGGGTCTGAGCGGCGTGCTGGTCCTCAGCGGCCCGGCGGGCATCGGCAAGACCGCGTTGCTCGACCACGCGGTCGGCGCCGCGGCCGGGTTACAGGTCACCAGGGTCGCCGGGGTGGAGGCCGAGCAGGAGCTGGGCTTCGCCGGACTGCACCGCCTGCTGCTGCCCTTCCTCGGCGAGCGCGGACGGCTGCCGGGGCCGCAGCGCGACGCGCTGGAGACGGCCTTCGGCCTGCTGCGCGCGGCCCCGCCGGACCGTTTCCTGGTGGGGCTCGCGGCGCTGACCCTGCTCGCGGAGTCCGCCGCCGACCGCCCGGTCCTGGCCGTCTGCGACGACGCCCAGTGGATGGACCGCGAGTCCCTGGAGGTGCTCGCCTTCGTCGCCCGCCGCCTGTACGCCGACGGGATCGTCCTGCTGTTCGGTGTCCGCGACGGTGACCCCGCCCTCGCCTGCCTGGCCGGGCTGGACGAGCTCCACGTGGCGGGGCTCCCCGACGACGAGGCCCTGGCGCTGCTGGACTCCTCCCTGGGCGCCGAGATCGACCGGGTGATCGTCAGGCGCTGCCTCGAGGAGACAGGCGGCAACCCGCTGGCCATCCGCGAGCTCGGCCGCGGGCTGGCCGCGGGCGAGCTGGCCGAACCGGGCTTCGGCGAGCCGCTGTCCCTGGACCGCAGGCTCGAAGCGCGCTTCCTGCGCCAGGTCGGCGATCTCGACTCGCTGACCCAGCAGGTCCTCCTGGTCGCCGCCGCCGACCCCACCGGCGATCCGGCCCTGGTACGGCAGGCGGTCGCGCACCTGTCGGCCGCGCCTCCCGCCGGCATCGAGGCGGCCGTCGAACGAGCCGAGCGCGGCGAGTTCCTGGCCTCGAACCCGGGTACCCACTTCCGCCACCCGTTGATCCGCTCGGCGGTGTACGGCGGAGCCGCCGCGTCCCGGCGGCGGCAGGCGCATGCGGCCCTGGCCGCGGTCACCGACCCCGTGCGGGACGCCGACCGGCACGCCTGGCACCTGGCCGCGGCCGCCGACGGCCCCAGCGAAGCCGTCGCGGCCGAGCTGGAGGCCAGCGCCGAGCGGGCGCGCGAGCGCGGCGGCCACCTGGCGCAGGCCGCCTTCCTGCGCCGGGCCGCCGAGCTGACCCCGCCGGGGCCGCAGCGCAACGGCCGGCTGCTGGCGGCCTGCGCGGCGGCACTGACGGCCGGCGCGCCGCACCGCGGCGAGGAACTGCTGGAACTGCTCACCCCCGATCTGGGTGTCGCGGCGCTGGACGCCTATGCCATGCGGCTGCGCGGTTTCCTGAACGTCATGCTCGGCAGGGAAGGCGCGGTGGCGCTGCTGCTCCAGGCCGCTCAGGTCCTGGCCGGGCCGGACCCTCGTGCCGCCAGGGACACCCTGCTGGAGGCGTTCGACGCGGCCATCGTCGTGGCCCGCGTCGGCCCCGGCATGAGCGCCGAGCGGGTGGCCAGGGCCGCGTTGCGGGCGCCCGCCGTACCGGGTGAGCCCACGATCGCGGACGTGCTGCTGGCGGCGCACGCCACCATGGTCGCCGTCGGTTACCGCGAGGCGGTTCCGCTGATGCGGCAGGGTCTGCTCGCCATGCAGGCCGAAGGCGCGGAGAACGGCGACGCGGCGCGCTGGTTCCTGCTCGGCGCCGTCCTCGCCCTCGACCTGTGGGACATCGACGCGCTGGGCGACTGCTCGCGGCGCTTCTCGGCGGCGGCCCGCCGCCAGGGCGCGCTGCGCATGCTCCAGGCGGGCGCGCACGGCTCGGCCACCCACGCGCTGCTCTGCGGCCGCTTCGCCGCGTCCGAGGCGCATTTCGCCGAGTTCATGGACGTGGCGGCGGCGATCGGCGCGGACCTGCGCTTCGCCGGCACGAGCGACGTCATGCTGCACGCCTGGCGCGGTGACAGGGAACGCACGCTGGCCGCCGTGGCGATCCAGGCCGGGCCCGACGCCGAACGGCCCGGCGGCCTCCAGGTGCAGCTCGCCCGCGCCGCCCTCGTGCTGCTGGAGCTCGGCCACTGCCGCTACGCCGAAGCCCAGGCCGCCGGGGAGGCCGGCTACGCCGCCGATCCGCCGCACTACGGCGGCGGGGTCCTGCCCGATCTGGTCGAGGCGGCGGTGCGCAACAACGACACCGCGGTGGCCGAGCGGGCGCTGGCGCGGCTGAGCGAGCGCGCCGAGGCGAGCGGCACCCCGTGGGCGCTGGGCGTGCTCGCCCGCAGCCGCGCTCTCCTGGCCGACGACGAGCGGCTCTACCGGGAGGCGCTCGCACTGCTGGAGCGGACCCCGCTGGCCACGGAGGTGGCCCGCACCCACCTGCTCTACGGCGAGTGGCTCCGGCGGCGCAACCGCCGTCTCGACGCTCGCGAGCAGTTGCGGACCGCCCACGAGAGGTTCGTGGCCATGGGCGCCGCCGCCTTCGCCGAGCGGGCCCGGATGGAGCTGGCCGCCACCGGGGAGCAGGCCCGTGTCCGCACTCCCAGCGCCAGGTACGACCTGACACCTCAGGAGCTGCGGGTGGCCCGGCTCGCCGCGGGGGGCACCACCAACCAGGAGATCGCCGCCGAGCTGTTCATCAGTGCGAGCACGGTGGAGTACCACCTGCGCAAGGTGTTCAGGAAGCTCGGCGTCACCTCCCGCAGGCACCTGGGCGACGCCCTGCGCGCGTAGACGCGACACCCTGCGCGTAGACGCGACACCCTGCGCGTAGACGCGACACCCTGCGCGTAGACGCGACACCCCTCGCGCAGGCGCGGCGCCCTGGGCGCGCAGGCCGGTCGACCCGCGCGGGACGCCCGGCCAACGGGCGGAGGGCCGCGGCATGGCGCCCGGCGAGCCGGCGCCCGGCCCGCCGGCGTAGCGTCACACCATGGGCGGGAGGAGGATCTGGCAGGTCGGCGAGGCGTACGAGCGCTACATGGGCCGGTGGAGCCGGACGGTGGCCGCGGCGTTCGTCTCGTGGCTCGCCGTACCGGCCGGCCGGCGCTGGCTGGACGTCGGCTGCGGCACCGGCGCGCTGGCCGCCGCGGTGCCGGGCGCCGCCGCGCCGGCCGAGGTGGTCGGGGTCGATCCGTCGCACGGATTCGTCAGGCACGCGCGGGAGCTGGTCGCCGATCCGCTGGTCCGGTTCGCGGCCGCCGAGGCGGGGGCGCTGCCGTTCGAGGACGGGCGGTTCGACGTCGCGGTCAGCGGGCTGGTGCTGAACTTCGTGCCGGACGCGCCGGCGGCCGTGGCCGAGCTGGCCCGGGTGACCGCACCGGGCGGGACGGTCGCGGCGTACGTCTGGGACTACTCCGGCCGGATGGCGATCATCCGGACCTTCTGGGCGGCCGCCACCGAACTCGATCCGGACGCGGAGGCGCTGGACGAAGGTACCCGGTTCCCGCTCTGCCGGCCGGAGCCGTTGCGCGCGTTGTGGGCCGGCGCCGGGCTGAGCGACGTGCTGGTCGAGCCGATCGAGGTGGCCGCGGTGTTCCCGGACTTCGACGACTACTGGCGGCCGTTCCTCGGCGCTCAGGGCCCGGCGCCGGCGTACGCCGCGTCCCTGTCCGAGGCGCACCGGACGGCCCTGCGGGACCGGCTGCGCGAGCGGCTCCCGGTGGCGGCCGACGGGTCGATCACGCTGCCCGTCCGGGCCTGGGCGGTCCGCGGCGCGACCCCTTAGACCGGCCGTCGGCGACCCCGGCGGCACGGCGCGAGCCCTCAGGCCCGACCGTCGGCGACCTCGATGGTGCGCGGCGCGAGCATGGCCACCGCTAGGCCGACCGTCGGTGGCGGCGCCCGTCGTCGGAGCGCGGCACCAGGGTCGGGCCGGCGTTGCGGAGCACCGTGTCGCGCCCGATCACCACGCGCGCCACGTCATCCCGGCCCGGGATCTCGTACATGACGCCGAGCAGCACCTCCTCGAGGATCGCGCGCGCCGCCCTGGCCCCGGTACGGCGCAGCAGCGCCAGCTCGGCGATCGCCTCGACGGCGCCGTCGGCGAAGTCCAGGGCCACGCCGTCCATCTCGAACAGCCGCTGGTACTGCCTGATCAGCGCGTTGCGCGGCTCGGTGAGGATCCGCGTCACCGCCGCACCGTCCAGTGGCTGGAAGGTGGCCACGACCGGCAGGCGGCCGACGAACTCGGGGATCAGCCCGAACCGCCGCAGGTCCTGCGGCATGACCTCGACGAACGGGTCGGGCTCCGTCTCCCCGCGGACCGTGGCGCCGAACCCGGCGGCCCCGCGCCCCGCCCGCTGGTCGATGATCGGTTCGAGCCCGGAGAAGGCGCCGCCGGCGACGAACAGCACGTCGGTGGTGTCCATCCGGACGTACTCCTCCTGCGGGTGCTTGCGGCCGGTCAGCGGGGGCACACTGACGACGGTCCCTTCGAGGATCTTCAGCAGTGCCTGCTGGACACCCTCGCCGGAGACGTCCCGGGTGAGCGACGCGTGCTCGCTCCTGCGCGTGATCTTGTCGATCTCGTCGATGTAGACGATGCCGCGCTCGGCCTTGCGCACGTCGTTGCCGGCCGCGTGGAGCAGCTTGGCCAGGATGGTCTCGACGTCCTCCCCGACGTACCCGGCCTCGGTGAGCGCGGTGGCGTCGGCCGTCGCGAAGGGTACGTCGAGCATGCGGGCCAGCGTATGGACGAGATGGGTCTTGCCGCAGCCCGTGGGGCCGATCAGCAGGATGTTGGACTTGCCGAGCTCGACCCGCCCGTCGCGCCCGCCCTGGCGTGATCGCGTGTTGACACGCTTGTAGTGGTTGTACACGGCCACGGCTAGCGTGCGCTTGGCCCGGTCCTGCCCGATGACGTACTGGTCGAGGAAGGCGTGGATCTCCCGCGGCTTCGGCGGCCTGGGCGGCGCGCCGGCGGGGTCGAGGTCGTCGTCGACGAGCTCGGTGCACACCTCGACGCACTCGTCGCAGATGCAGATGCGGCCCGGACCCGCGATGAGCTTCTTGACCTGCTTCTGGGGCTTGCCGCAGAACGCGCACCTCAGCGCCGCGTCCCGGCTTCCTGCGTGGGCCATCGCGTGTCAGACGGTCGTCGGGAGCGCGGGCACCTGCCGGAGGCCCGGGTCGGGCAGCGGCTCAGGACGGGTGAAGTCGATCCCCCGGGTCACGGAGTCCCTCTTTTCAAATGTCATGAACATTCAGATGTTGAGATCATTCGAAGCGCGACGCTACCGTGGATCCCTCGTCACGGCAACACGGGCGGGCCGCGGATCCGCGCCTCCGGCCCGAGCCGGTAGCGTGCCGTCATGGACAGGACCTTCACCCTCGACGAGGCCCGCGCGCTGCTGCCCGTGATCATCGAGGAGGCCCGAGAGCTGGTCGCCGCCCGCGCCGACCTGGCCGAGATCGCCCACGACCGCGAGCGGCACGGCGCCTCGCCGCTGGGCGGGCTCGCCGAGCTGAAGGGCATCGAGGCCCGTATCGAGGAGATCCTCACCGGCTGGACGCAGCAGGGGGTCGAGGTGAAGGGCATCGCGCCGATCCTGGTGGACTTCCCGTCGGTGCTGGACGGGCGATCGGTGCGGTTGTGCTGGATCGAGGGCGAACGCGAGCTGTCCTGGTACCACCGCACCGAACTGGGCTTTCCCGGCCGTCGCCCGCTCTAAGTCGCGGTGGTGGTCGCGGCGAGGCCAAACCCTGCCGAGTCCTTGACGTGACGCAGACCCGGCCCGGCGACCCGCTTTCCTAGGCTTTGACCGTCGGACCACTCGAAACCGCGAGGAGGCCCCGGTGGCCACTGCGATCCCCGGCGAGAACTCCCGATACCTGCCGATAGCCGACCACGGCCTGATCGGCGACCTGCGCACGACCGCGCTGGTCGGCACGAACGGCACGATCGACTGGTACTGCTGTCCCCGGTTCGACTCCCCCAGCGTGTTCGCCTCGCTCCTCGACAGCGAGCGGGGCGGCTCGTTCGAACTGGCCGCCGACGTGCCGGCCAGGACCAAGCAGTTCTACTTCCCCGACACCAACGTCCTGATCACCCGCTTCTACGCCAACGACGGCGTCGGCGAGATCCAGGACTTCATGCCCGTCGCCGACGAGGCGCTCGAGCACGACCGCCACCGGCTCATCCGCCGGGTGACCTGCGTGCGGGGCGCGCTCCCCTTCCGGGCGCGGATAGCGCCGCGGTTCGGCTACGGAAGCGAGCAGCACACCCTCCGCCTGGCGCACGGCCAGGCCGTCTTCGAGACGCCTTCCCTGTCGCTGGCGCTGACCGCCACCGTGCCGATGGAAGCCGACGGCACGGACGTGTGGTCGGAGTTCAAACTCCAGGAGGGTGAGCACGCCGTCTTCGCCCTCGACCGGGTCGGCGACGGAGTCGCGCCGCGCTCGTGCGCGACCACCGAGGCCGAGGAGCAGTTCACCGCCACCGTCGCCTTCTGGCGGCGCTGGCTGTCCACCTCGCGCTACCGCGGCCGCTGGCGCGAGATGGTGCACCGGTCGGCGCTGGTGCTGAAGCTGCTCACGTACGCCCCGACCGGCGGCATCGTGGCCGCGCCGACCACCAGCCTGCCGGAGTCGATCGGCGGCGAGCGCAACTGGGACTACCGCTACGTGTGGGTGCGCGACGCCGCGTTCTGCGTCTACGCGCTGCTCAGGCTCGGCTTCACCGGGGAGGCCGCGGCGTTCATGCGCTTCCTGACGACCAGCGTGTGCACCTGCACGCCCGGCACGCCCGGTCCCTTGCAGATCATGTACGGCATCGACGGGCGCGGCGACCTGCCGGAACGCCTGCTCGACAACTTCGAGGGCTACCAGGGATCGTGGCCGGTCCGGGTCGGGAACGCCGCCGTCGACCAGTTGCAGCTCGACATCTACGGCGCGCTCGTCGACGCCATCTACCTCTACGACAAGTGGGGCAAACCAATCTCCAGCGACGACTGGGACTACGTCGGCACCCTGGTCGACTGGGTGTGCGACAACTGGGACCAGCCCGACGAGGGCGTGTGGGAGACCCGCGGCGGCCGCAAGAACTTCCTGTACTCGCGGCTGATGTGCTGGGTGGCCATCGAGCGCGCCATCCGCCTGGCCAACCACCGCGGGCTGCCCGCCGATCTGGCCCGCTGGCAGCGGACCCGCGACACGATCTACCGGCAGATCATGCGCCGCGGCTGGTCGGGCGACCTGGAGGCCTTCGCCCAGTATCTCGACGGCGACGTCCTCGACGCCTCGGTGCTGATGATGCCGCTGGCCAAGTTCTCGGCGCCCACCGACCCGAAGTGGATGTCCACCCTCACCGCTCTCGGCAACCATCTGGTGTCCGACTCGCTGGTCTACCGCTACGACCCGCAGGCCAGCCCGGACGGCCTGCAGGGCATGGAAGGCACGTTCTCGATCTGCTCGTTCTGGTACGTCGAGGCGCTCGCCCGCGCCGGACGTCTGGACGAGGCCCGGCTGGCCTTCGAGAAGATGCTCACCTACGCCAACCATGTCGGCCTGTTCGCCGAGCAGATCGGGCACACCGGCGAGCAGCTCGGCAACTTCCCGCAGGCGTTCACCCATCTGGCGCTGATCAGCGCCGCCTTCAACCTCGACCGCGCGCTCGGCTGACAGCCGGTTGAGGGTTTTCCGGCCGGAGTCCCAGCAGAAAGCACGAAAAGTCCCAAAAAGGACTTCAATGAAACACTTGAAGGGAGGGAACCCGACTCCGAAAGGACCCGTCCGAGCGTGACCGAGAACGACATCATCGACTTCGTCAGCGGCCTGCCCGCCACCGTCGCCATCACCGCCGGCGAGGACAACGGCACCCCCGAGGCGGCATGGGGGGACACCTTCTTCTTCTACGCCCCCGAGGGGACGATGCCCACCGACGGACGCCTGCCGTACGCGACGGTCGTCGTCAAGGACTACCCCGGCTGGGACAGCGCCTCCGGCCTCGACCGGCCCGGCGTGTTCCGGCTGAACATCGCCGTCGGCCGGGCCGCCTTCGAGGAGCTGATCGGCTACCCGCCCGCGGCCCACGCCGACCACCACGCCGGCGTCGACTACACGGTGACCGACCGGATCATCCCGCACCCGCTGTACGCCGTCCAGGGATGGATCTGCGTCCTCAACCCCGGCGAGGCGACCGGCGGGCAGGCGTACACGCTGCTGAACGAGGCGCACGCCAGGGCGGCCAAGCGTTACCGTCCCGGCCGCTGACCAGTCGGGCCGCCGGCAGCCGTCGCCGGCCCGGTGTCGCGAGGCGTCCAGGCCGGCCGGCGCCGGCCGGCCTGGACGTCACGATCAGACCAGGTCGAACCGGTCGAGGTTCATCACCTTGTCCCACGCCGCGACGAAGTCGTTCACGAACTTCTCCTTCGCGTCATCGCTCGCGTAGACCTCCGCGAGCGCCCGCAGCTCGGAGTTCGACCCGAAGACCAGGTCGACACGGCTGCCGGTCCACTTGACCTCGCCCGTGGCCGAGTCGCGAGCCTCGAAGGTGTTCGCGTCCTCGGAGGTCGCCTTCCACGTCGTGCCCAGGTCGAGCAGGTTGACGAAGAAGTCGTTGGTCAGCGACCCGGGGGTCGAGGTGAGGACACCCACCGGCGACTGCTGGTGGGTCGCGCCCAGGACGCGCAGGCCGCCGACGAGGACCGTCATCTCCGGGGCGCTGAGGGTCAGCAGGTTCGCCCGGTCGATCAGCAGGTACTCGGCCGGGAGCCGGTTGCCCTTCTCGAGGTAGTTGCGGAAGCCGTCGGCGGTCGGCTCGAGCGCGGCGAACGACTCCACGTCGGTCTGCTCCTGCGCGGCGTCGACGCGGCCCGGCGTGAAGGGGACCGCGACGTCGAAGCCGGCCTGCTTGGCGGCCTGCTCGACGGCCGCGCCACCGGCGAGCACGATCACGTCGGCGAGAGAGACCCGCTTGCCGCCGGTCTGGGCGGCGTTGAAGTCCTGCTGGATGCCCTCCAGGGTGCGCAGCACCGTCGCCAGCTGGTCGGGGTCGTTGACCTCCCACCCGCTCTGCGGCTCGAGGCGGACGCGCGCGCCGTTGGCGCCGCCGCGCTTGTCGCTGCCGCGGAAGGACGCTGCCGACGCCCACGCGGTGGACACCAGCTGCGGCACCGACAGGCCCGAGGCGAGGATCCGGCCCTTGAGAGCGGCGATGTCCTCGGCGTCGACGAGCTCGTGCGTCACCGCGGGAAGGGGGTCCTGCCACAGCAGCGTCTCGGACGGGACCTCCGGGCCGAGGTAGCGCGCGACCGGGCCCATGTCGCGGTGGGTCAGCTTGAACCACGCACGAGCGAAGGCGTCCGCGAACTCGTCCGGGTTCTCCAGGAAGCGTCGCGAGATCTGCTCGTAGATCGGGTCCACGCGCAGCGAGAGGTCGGTCGTGAGCATCGTCGGGGCGTGGCTCTTCGACGGGTCGTGGGCGTCGGGGACCGTACCCGCCCCTGCGCCGTCCTTCGGCCGCCACTGGTGGGCGCCGGCGGGGCTCTTGAACAGCTCCCACTCGTAGCCGAACAGGATCTCGAAGAAGCTGTTGTCCCACGTCACCGGGGTGTTGGTCCAGATGCCCTCGAGACCGCTGGTGATCGTGTCGCCACCCTTGCCGGTGCCGAAGGTGCTCCTCCAGCCGAAGCCCTGCTCCTCGATCGGGGCGGCCTCGGGGTCGGGGCCGACGTGGTCCGACGGGCCCGCGCCGTGGGTCTTGCCGAAGGTGTGACCGCCCGCGATGAGGGCGACCGTCTCCTCGTCGTTCATCGCCATCCGGCGGAAGGTCTCACGGATGTCGCGGGCCGCGGCGAGCGGGTCCGGGTTGCCGTTCGGCCCCTCCGGGTTGACGTAGATGAGGCCCATCTGGACCGCGCCGAGCGGGTTCTCCAGCTCGCGGTCGCCGCTGTAGCGCTGGTCGCCGAGCCAGGTGGTCTCGGGACCCCAGTAGACGTCCTCGTCGGGCTCCCACACGTCGGCACGACCGCCGGCGAAGCCGAAGGTCTCGAAGCCCATGGTCTCCAGGGCGACGTTACCGGCGAGGATCATGAGGTCGGCCCACGAGAGCTTCTTGCCGTACTTCTTCTTGACCGGCCACAGCAGGCGGCGGGCCTTGTCGAGGTTGCCGTTGTCCGGCCAGCTGTTGAGCGGGGCGAAGCGCTGCTGGCCGGCCCCCGCGCCGCCACGGCCGTCGCTGATCCGGTAGGTGCCCGCGCTGTGCCAGGCCATCCGGATGATGAACGGGCCGTAGTGGCCGAAGTCGGCCGGCCACCAGTCCTGCGAGGTCGTCAGCACCTCCGCGATGTCCCGCTTGACGGCAGGAAGGTCGAGGCTCTTGAACGCCTCGGCGTAGTCGAACCCGTCGCCAAGGGGGTTCGCCACAGCGGGGTTCTTGGCGAGGATCTTCAGGTTGAGCCGCTCCGGCCACCACTGGCGGTTCCCGCCACCCTGAGTCGGGTGCGGGGCGCGCCCGTGCGCGACCGGGCAGCCACCTTCACCCTCGGTCTTCGCGTCTGTGACGATGGCGTCGTGGTTCTCAGACATGGGAATCCTTCCGGACTATTCAGATCACTGTGCTGAGGCACTGCGGGCGGTGGAACAGTCGGGGCACAGGCCCCAGTAGATGACCTCGGCCTCGTCGATCGCGAAACCGTGGTCCTGGGAGGCGGTCAGGCAGGGGGCGTGACCGACCGCGCAGTCGACGTCGGCGACGGCACCGCACGACCGGCACACGAGATGGTGATGGTTGTCCCCGACGCGTCCCTCGAACAGGGCCGGGCTGCCGGGCGGTTCGATGCGGCGCACGAGCCCCGCCGCGGTCAGCGCGTGGAGGGCCTCGTACACGGCTTGGAGTGAGATGTGGCCGACGCGCTCGCGCACCCCGGAGGCGACAGCCTCGACGTCGAGGTGGTCACCGTTCCTGACGGTCTCGAGCAGCGCGACGCGAGCGGCCGTCACCCGCAGGCCGGCACCGCGCAGCTCCTCGGCGGTGGTCGGAGTCTGGGATGCGGACATAGCGCCCAACCTACTGCCATAAACACGAATCACACAAGATAATGAATTGTCCAAGTTAGTCCTGCATCAGGCAATCCGGCCGACCGGTGGGTTCCGCCACCTCGCAGCGCGCCGTGGCCGAGGGGCTCGGCCCTGCCATTCACCACAACCCCGAGCGCGGGACCGGCTGCCGGCAGGCATGCGCGAACACGGCGGCGAGCCCTTGCTCTGCTGGGCGAACACATCGCACGTCAGGCGGGAGGAGACAAGGGGAATCGCCGACATGCCGGCGCGCGGCACCTGACCGCGGCACCGGCGACAGCCGCCACCGTGATGGACGAACTGCGCCGCGACGTACAGGCGCAGCAGGAGGCCCGCGACCTGCCGGTGCGGCAGGCCGAGGAGCAGCAGCGGCTACTCGAAGCCGATGCCGAGCAAGCCGAGAAGATCCGGCAGATTCTGCTCGGTGAGACCAGGAAGTCCATCAAGGCCGAACGCCGCCGGCAGTGGGGCTACATCCTTGCCGGTGCCGTCTGGTCCGTCCCCGTCGGTGTGGCCATCAACCTCGTGGTGCCGTAACGCCCTGGCAGGTCAGGACACGTGCAGGTCCACCGGCGCCGGGCTGTTCGCGCAGGTCGGGCGGTATGTCAACCACCTGTCGTTCCGGCCGACCCCGTACGGTCACCCCTGGGAAAGGAGCGAGGCGTAGGCGTTCGAGTGCTGTTGCCCGGACATGAAGGAGACGAAGTGCCTGACGAAGGCGCTGCGTGAGTAGCTGCCGCCGCTGTCGGTCAGGTCGCGGTGGAAGGCCGTACGGAACAGGTTGCGGTATTCCTCGGCGTCGATCTTCTCGTCGTCGTCGACGTCGGTGGCGTCGAACAGCACGTCGGCGATCCTGATGAGCCCGGAGCCGGGCAGGCAGGCGGCCGCGGCGGCGTATTCGCGGCGGGTGACGCGTCCGTCGCCGTCGCTGTCGAGAGCGGTCTGCAGCTCGCGCCACCAGGCGGCGTACGCCTGGAACAGCCGCTCCTCCTCCTGCTCGCCCAGGTCGAGCCGCGTGGCGATCTCTCTGGCCATGGCGGCCAGATCGGGCCAGCGCAGGTAGCCGTCGCCGGTCTGGTCGAGGACCTCGGCGAAGAACCGGTCGGCCGATCGGACCACCTGGTCGTCCTCGTCGGAGGCGGGGGTGAGGAGACGTGCCAGGGCCGCGGCCTTGCCGGCCTGGCGGCGTACGGCCTCCCATGGGCCGGCGCCCTCGTGGGAGGGGTCCAGCAGACCCATGAAGAACTCCACCCGCGTCCAGCTTTCCGGCAGGTAGCGCGTGGCGAGTGCGGCGCTCAGATACGCGGCCTGCATGAGCGTCCTGGCTCCCGGCAGATCGGGCAGGGCGACGCGCCGGCTGAAGGCTTCGGGGAGCGAGGCGATGGTGATCGCGGTGACCACCGGGCTTGCCACGGCCCGGCCCGCGGTCCACACCGCGGGATGGCCGCGCAGCACCGGAGGTGCGGGCACGTTGGCGAAGAGCCGGTAGAGGATGACGCCCACCGCCTCGTTGTTCTCCAGGCGGTGGGCGATGACGTCGTCGTAGTAGGACCAGAACTCCGGCAGCGTCGCGGGGAGATGGTCGCTGGTGCCGTCGATCAGGGCCAGGAACGTGCGGTGTTCGTCGTAGAGCCGTCGCATCGTCTCGGCGTCGAGCGCCTCGCCACTCAGCCGGCACATCGTCACCGTCGACTCGAACAGGGTCGCCACCACCCAGGCGCGCGCCTCGGGGTCGGTCGCGTCGTAGGGGCGGCCCTGCGCGTCGGTGCCGGACATGCGGGCGTGGAGGCGGTTGAGCCGGGCCGCTTCGCGGTCGCGTACGCGCGGGTCGGGGTCGAGGATGCGCCGCGAGCTCATCGTGGTGTTGCGCAGGCGTCGCCACGGGTGCGTCAGGAACGTGGAGTTCTCCATCAGGGCCGCGCCGATCGGCGGGTAGGCGGCTTCCAGCAGGGTGGCCCTGGTCACCGCGAGACCCCAGCGCGCCTCATTGACCAGGCGACGCAGGATGGAGTCGGGCCCGAAGACGTCGACGTTATCCTCCGGGGTGGTCTGGCTCATCGAGGGTCCTCTCCTGTCACGATGGTGGGCTGGCGTACGTCGCCGAACCGGCGCTGGCGCCGGAAGTAGGCGCCAAGGCATTCCCAGAAGTGGGTCGCGCGGAAGTCGGGCCAGAGCACCTGGGGGAAGACCCACTCGGCGTAGGCCACCTGCCAGAGCATGAAGTTGGAGATGCGCTGCTCGCCGGAGGTGCGGATGACCAGGTCGACGTCGGGGGTGTCGGAGTACGGCAGGTGCTCGGCGAAGCTGGCCTCGGTGACCTGGTCGGCCGGCGTCGCGGAACGGATCAGCGACCGCGCGGCCTCCACGATGTCGCGGCGCCCGCCGTGGTCGAAGGCGACGGTCAGCGTCATGCGCTTGTTGTCGCGGGTGAGCGTCATCAGGTCGGTGATGTCCTGGACCAGCGGTGCCGGGATGCGCGGATCGCTCATGCCGAGGAATCTGCAGCGGACACCCCGCGCGTGCAGCACCGGCGCGTGTTTGCGAATGGCCCGTCGGACGAGCCGCATGAGGATGTCGACCTCGCCGGACGGCCGCCGCCAGTTCTCCGTGGAGAAGGCGTACAGGCTCAGCCAGGTGACCCCGGAGGAGCGCGCCGCCTCGATGACGTCCATCACCGCGGCCTCGGCGGCCTCGTGGCCCGCGGTGCGCGGCAGCGACCGCTGCGCGGCCCAACGGCCGTTCCCGTCCATCACACAGGCCACGTGACGCGGCACGGCCATGACCACCTCCATAGCTGGATGTGACTATAGCATTACTCATCGTGTCGGCCAGTGCGGTGACCAACCGGCTTGAGTGATCAGGCCGCTCGGGCGGACGGTCGGCCCCGACGTCGTTGTTCGTCACCGCGGATACGGGCGCGTTCCCGACGCCGGGCGGCCAGCACGTCGGGGTGGCGGGCGGTGTCCGGCGTGCCGGTGACAGGGGGCGAGCAGGTCACCCCCTGTCACTCCGCGCGGCTCATCCCGCCGGCGGCGGACCGGCGGCCGGGCTAGCGGCGGCCGTACAGGGCCATCCGGCTGATCATGGCGTCGGCGGCGAGGTGGTAGCAGACCGTCACGCAGCCCAGCACCTCCGTGGGCGTGCCGAAGGTGGCGGCCAGCGTCTTGTCGGCGACCCGGCGCACGCCCGGGACCAGCGCCCCCAGCTCGGCCGCGGGCGCGCTGGGCATGTCGATCTCGAGCTCGAGCACCTCCGGCAGCTGGAGCGGCGCCAGTTCCCCGGCCCCCCGTACGGCCTCCGCCGCCGCCTCCCGGATCTGCCGCCTGGCCTCGGCGGGTGAGAGGCTGTCCGCGGCGGTGTGCCCGTGCGCGACCTTGACGGCGACCGTACGCACGCCGGGGAACGCCTTCTCCGCGACGCCGCAGATGACGTCGTCACCGGTGAGCAATCCCACCGGGACGCCGACCGCGGCCGCCTGCAGCGCGTTGACCTCCGCCTCGGAGACGGGCCTGCCGTTGAGGCGTACCCCGAGGAAGTGCGAGGAGAAGGTGTGCGCGAGCACGCCGGGCGAACCGGCGGCGGCGTGGTAGCCGAGGAACATCGCCACGTCGTGCTCGGCCGAGATGCCCTCGGCCATGCAGTCCAGCTTGGGCGAGCCGAAGATCAGCCGGGCCCGCGGGTCGAGTTCGTCGTGCAGGAGGTTGTCCATGGTGCCGTGGCTGTCGTTGACCAGGACGCTCTCGGCCCCGGCCGCGAACGCCCCCTCGATGGCGGCGTTGGCCTCGGCGGTCATGAGCCGTTGCGACCGGGGGTAGCCGTGACCGCCGCGGACCACCTGGTCCATGGTGGCGATGCCCGTCACGCCCTCCATGTCGATGGAGATGTAAACCTTTGCCATCGTCACAGGCTTTCACTCGGGTGTACGGCGGGCTTTGTCGTCGGGGCCGAAGCTTCGCCCCCGCCTTCGGCCTGCCGTCCAACGGCGGGGATCACCAGGGCGGCGCCGACGGCAAGCAGGGCGAGCACCGCCGACAGCAGGAAGGTCTCGACGAAGCTGCTCTCGGTGGGCACTCCCGCCACCGTGCCGGCCGCCAGCACCATGCCGCCGAGCATCGCTCCGAAGGTGCCGCCGATGCTCTTGACGAAGAAGACCACGCCGCTGACGCCGGCCGCGCGGTCGGCGGGCACGTCGGCGGCCACGGCGTTGAGCCCGGCGGTGAGGCCGATGGACAGGCCCAGTCCCGTGATCGTCACCCCGGCCACGATCTGCCACGGGGAGGAGTGCCAGAAGGCCAGCACGGCGGTGCCGGCCGAGACGAGCGCGCTGCCGAGCACCAGCACGGTGCGCCGCCCGAGCAGCCTGGTCATCGGCCCGACCAGCGGCGCGATCAGGGTGCCCGCGACGCCCAGCGGGACCATGTAGATCCCGATCCACAGCGTGTCGGCGCCCAGGCCGTACCCGGTCTCGACGGGCAGCGACAGCATCATCGGCAGGGCGACCACGAGCCCGAAGGAGGCGAAGCCGAACACGAACCCCATCGCGGTCACTCCGGCGGGAGAGCGCCCGGCCAGCAGCCGCAGGTCCACGAGCGGGTCTCGGGTGCGCAGCTCGACGACCGCCCACAGGCCCAGCGTCAGCGCCGCGGCCGCGAACAGGGCAAGGGTGGCGGGAGCCGTCCAGCCCCAGCTGGAGGCGGCGGTCAGGCCCAGCATCAGCACGGCGAGCCCGCCGGCGAGCAGCAGCCCGCCGGCCCAGTCGACCCGCCCGGAGGCCGCGCGGGACGTCGCGGGCACCACGCGCCAGGCCCAGAGCCCGGCCACCAGCGCACCGGCCAGAGTCAGGAAGAACAGCGACCGGTAGCCGAGCGCCGCGGTGATCGGCCCCGCGAGGATGAGACCGAGCGTTCCGGCCAGGGCGGACACGCCGATGACCAGGCCGTTGCCGGTGGCGCCCCGCTCGGGCTCGAGGGTGTCGCGGAACAGCCCCACGGTCAGGGGCAGCACGCCCAGCCAGACGCCCTCCACCGCCATGCCCACGATCAGCACGGTGACGTTGGGCGCCAGGCCGGCGATGAGCACTCCGGCACTGCTGATCGCCATCACCACGAGCAGCAGCAGGCGTTTGTCGTACATGTCGGCCAGGCGGCCGACGATCGGGGTGCTGATCGCCGAACTGATCAGCGAGCCGGTGAAGATCCACGCGAGCGCGCCGGGCGGGGCCGACAGGTCTTGCTGGATGAGCGGGAGCGCGGGCGAGAGCATGATCTCCAACAGCTGGAGAACGCCGATGAACAACACCGGCGCACCGATGACGCCGAAGCCGGATCTGCGCATGGTCGTGCCTTTCGGGTGGGGTGATGTGTGGCCGCGTGTTCCCCCCGAACCCTCGGCCGTGGTTCAGGCCGGGCCGAGCACCTCATGCGTGATCAGCGCCTGCGCGGTGGCGACGAAGAACTCCTCGGAGCCGTCGTGGGTGCCGAGCACGGCGGCCAGCCCGAGCCCGGACAGCAGAGCCTTGAGCGCGCGGGCCAGGCGCACCGCCTGCTCGGCCGTGACGGGCGCCCCGCCGTACGCACTGCCGGTGAACAGCGCGGCGAGCCCGGCCTCGATCGACCTGGTCGAGGCGTTGAGCTTGCCGAGCAGTGCCGGATCGTTGAGTACGAGGTCGAGCACCCGCGTCTCGAACAGGAGCTTGCCGGTGGCCTCGGGGTCGGCCGACATGCGCAGGAACCCGCGGGCGACCTCGGCCACGATCTCCTCCAGCGGCATGCCGGGCGCGGCGGCCTCGACCGAACGCAGGTCGAGCGGCCCGGTGTAGTCGTCGACCATGGCGACCATCAGGTCGTTCTTGCCGCCGAACAGTGAGTAGACCGCGCCGGTGGTCAGGCCGGCCAGCTCGGCGATGTCCTCGAGCTTCGCCTTGGAGCCCTCCCGGCCGACGATCTCGCGCGCCGCCTCGAGCAGCGCGCGCTTGTTGGCCGCTTTACTTTCCGCTCTGGTCAGCCGCATGACATCTCCTGCATGCCGTAAAGATAATCTGGTTTACTAGAATAATCCAGTTTATCAGGAGGTCGGAGATGGACGTCGCCCACCACATGAGCCGAGTGCCCGACTACACCGCGTTCCCCACCGTGGACCAGATGCATGCCGAGCTCGACGAGCTGGCCGCCGCCCACCCCGATCTGGTACGGCTGCGCCGCATCGGCACCTCGCGGCTGGGTGAGCCGCTGCGCGCGGCCACCATCGGCTCCGGCCCTCACGACGCCGTGATCATCGGCGGGCCCCACCCCAACGAGCCCATCGGCGCGCTCACCGTCAGCAGCCTGCTGCGCCAGCTCGTCGAGGACGCCTCGCTGCGCGAGGACTTCGGCTACCGCTGGCACCTCGTCCCGTGCGCCGACCCCGACGGCGCCCGGCTCAACGAGGGCTGGTACTCGCGGCCGAGCGACCGCCGCGCCTACGCCGAGCACTTCTACCGCCCCGCCGAAGCCGACCAGGTCGAATGGACCTTCCCGCTGGCCGGCGAGGACTACTTCTTCGACCGCACCCTGCCTGAGACCGAGGCGCTGATGCGGCTGATGGACGAGGTCAAGCCCGCCTTCGTCTACTCCCTGCACAACGGCGAACTCCAGGGCGCGTTCTACTACCTCAGCAAGGACGACCCCGCGCTCGCCGCCCGCCTGACCGCGATCGCGACCGCCCAGGGCCTGCCGCTGCACATGGGCCCGCCCGAGGTGCCGAGCGCCGTCCCGATCGGCCCGGCCGCCTACATGACCCCGAGAGGCGCCCACATCGCGGCGGCCTACGGCATCGGCGGCGGAAGCGTCGACTACGCCGACCGCTTCGACGCCCTGCACCTGGTGACCGAACTGCCCTACTGGGCCGACCCCCGCGTCGCCGACCAGACCCCCACCGAGCAGACCTACAGCGAGGCGATCCAGGCCAACCTGGCCGGGCAGCGCGCCCTGATCGCCGAGCTGGCGCGGTCCCATTCCGCCGTCAGGGCCGACCTGAGGGTGCGCTCGCCCTTCCGCGACGCCCTCGAGGACTTCGTCGCCGCCCACGACGACTTCATCGGCGAATGGGAGACCTTCCCCGGCACCGACCGGCCCGCCACGGTGGCCGAGGTGGTGGGCAACCGGCAGCTCGTGCACAGCATGCGGCTGAGGTACGCCGGGACCTGTCTGCGCATGCTCGACGCCGAGCTCGGCGCGGGCAACGCCACGCCCGCCATCCGGGCCGAGCGAGCCCGTCTCGGTGCGCGCTTCGACGAATGGTTCACCGAGGCCGAGGCCGAGGCGGTGGCCACCCCGATCCCGATCCGCACGCTGGTCGCCGTCCAGCTCGGTGCGGCCCTGCTCGCGGCGGAGTCCGCGAAGCGGACGGCTGTCTGCTGAGTTCGCCCGTGCGGGGTGGCGCGGCCGGAGGGTGAAGGGCGCGCCGGGGAGATCACCCCACCCCGGCTCCGCGCCGCCTCGATGGGGTGCGGAGTCAGTCGACGCTCGGCAGCCTGGCCTCGCCCGCCGCTTGGCGAACCGCGGTCTCGGCCAGGTTGCCGACCTGTGACGCCGGAACGACGACGCCGGGAGTCTGGAGAGTCCAGCGGAGGAAGTCCTCGACGTTCATGGCGGGCACCTCGCCGAGATAGGGCTGGATGTACACCGGCGTGTTCGGTTCACTGCGCCAGCTGGCGGCAAGCGTTCCGATGTCCACCGCGTCATAGCCGAGGACGTCCAGCAGCCGGGCGGCCTCTTCCTTGGCCTCCGCGTCGTCACCGGCGATGGGCAGGGCGCTGCGGTCCGGCGCGCCCGCGGGCCGGGCGAGGGTGACCAGCTGGTGCGGGGTGATGTTGTTGAACGCCTTGACCACCTGGGAGCCCGCGAGGTGGCGCTGCATCAGGGCGCTGGAGGTCAGGTCGCCCGCGTCAAGTTCGGCCAGGTGGCCGTCCCGCTCGGGGTAGTAGTTCGCCGTGTCCAGCACCGTCTTGCCGGCCAGGGCTTCGGCGGGGAGCTGTTCGTAGGCCTGCAACGGGATGGCCGCCACCACCAGGTCGGCGGCGCGCGCGGCTTCTGCCGGTGTGGCCGCCCGGGCGTGCTCGCCCAGCTCGGCGACAAGATCAGCGAGTGTCTCGGGCCCTCGCGAATTGCTGAGGACGACCTCAAGGCCGGCCGCGACGGCCAGGCGGGCAACAGAAGAACCGATCATTCCGCTGCCGATGAGTCCGAGTGTTCGGGACACGGCTCCGCTCCGTTCGTTCGGTGGATGTCGATAGAGGAGCCGCCGGCGAGCGAGCGCGGCGAGGCCGGTCCGCTCGCGTGTGGCGGGCTCGCCTGACAGCCTGGAGCCGGCGTGACCACCCGACCAGGCCCGTGTCCTGCGTACTCACGGCGTGATCACCCACCGCACGCTCACACGTAGGGTTGTCGCGTGGACGACCGGACCGAGCTGAGCGAGTTCCTCAAATCACGCCGTGCCCGTCTGCGTCCGGCGGACGTCGGGCTGCACGACTACGGCGGAGCGCGCCGGGTCGCGGGCCTGCGGCGTGAGGAGCTGGCCCGGCTCGCGGGTGTGAGCATCGCCCACTACACGCGTCTGGAGCAGGGCAAGGGCGACAGCGTCTCGGACGAGGTCGTGGACGCCGTCGGTGCGGCGCTGCGCCTGGACACCGACGAGCTGGCTTACCTGCACCGGATCGCGCGGCGTCCCCTGGCGTGTACGGCCACCGAGTCGCCGGTTCTGCCCGCGGGGTTGCGCTACCTGCTGGAGTCGTTCGTGATGACGCCGGCGCTGGTGGTCGGCAGGCACACCCAGATCGTCGGCTGGAACGAGCTCGCCGTGGCGGTGTTCGGGGACTTCCCCGCGCTGCCTGAGGACCGCCGCACGCTCTCGCACCTGCTGTTCACCGAACCCTCCGGGCGCGAGCTGCACCGCGCCGGTTGGGAGCGGGCGGCGCGCGACCAGGTGGCGCATCTTCGCGTGCTGCTCGGGCGCTATCGCGGGGACTCCGGGCTCACGGCGCACATCGACCACATGCTGGGGCTGAGCCCGGAATTCGCGCGGATGTGGGCCGAGCACCCGGTCGCGCAGGTCCGGTCCCGGACGTACGTGCTGCACCACCCGGTCGTGGGCGAACTGACCCTGCACGGCGAGCTCATCGCGCTGCCCGACGAGCCGTCGTGCTGCGGGCTGGACCTGTTCGCCGCCGAGCCGGGCTCGGCGTCGGAGCAGGCACTGCGGAAGCTCGGGAGCCGGTGACCGGGTAGCCAGTAGGGCCGGTGGAGCCGGTGGGCCGGTGGGCCGGTGGGCCGGCGTGCCGCGGTCAGGTGACTCGTCCACCCCGGCTCAGCCCGGCGGTCGCGACCGCGAGGCGTGACGGCGCCTTGACGGACGGGAGTCGCCCACTCCCCTCGCACATGCCCTGGTCGGGCCGGAGCGGCCGACGGTTTTGGTGGCTTTCCCACAACTCGGGCCGGGTAGCGTGCGCTGTCTGCGACATAGCGCGGCCGGCCCGGTAGACGGAAGGGTGAACAATGCCGGGGGGCGCCGTGTGTCGCGGCGCGCACATCGTTGGTCTACAGGAGGGCTCGGTCGGGTGTTCAGTCGTGTCGCCATCGTCAACCGTGGTGAGGCCGCCATGCGGCTCATCCACGCCGTACGGGACATCGCCGCGGAGACCGGGACTCGGATCGAGACCGTCGCCCTGCACACCGACGTCGACCGCACCGCCACGTTCGTGCGCGAGGCCGACATCGCCTACGACCTCGGACCCGCGTCCGCGCGCCCGTATCTCGACCTGAAGGTGCTGGAGCGGGCGCTGGTGGAGACCGGGGCCGACGCAGCGTGGGTCGGCTGGGGCTTCGTCGCGGAGGACCCGGCGTTCGCGGAGCTGTGCGACGAGATCGGGGTCACGTTCGTCGGGCCGAGCGCGGAGGCGATGCGCAAGCTCGGCGACAAGATCGGCGCGAAGCTGATCGCCGAGGAGGTCGGCGTGCCGGTCGCGCCGTGGAGCCGGGGGCCGGTCGAGACCCTGGACGCCGCCTTGGCGGCGGCGGCCGAGATCGGCTATCCGCTGATGCTGAAGGCGACCGCGGGGGGCGGCGGGCGCGGCATCCGCGTGATCACGAGCGACGCCGAGCTCGCCGACGCCTACGAGCGCACCAGCCAGGAGGCCGCGCGGGCGTTCGGCAGCGGCATCGTGTTCCTTGAGCGGCTGGTCACCGGCGCCCGGCACGTCGAGGTCCAGGTGATCGCCGACGGCCAGGGAACCGCGTGGGCGCTCGGCGTGCGCGACTGCTCGGTGCAGCGGCGCAACCAGAAGGTCATCGAGGAGTCGGCGTCGCCGGTGCTCAGCCCCGCGCAGGCGGCCGAGCTCAAGAGGTCGGCCGAACGACTGGCCGTCGCGGTCGGCTACAGCGGCGCGGCGACCGTCGAGTTCCTCTACCACCCCGGTGACAAGCTCTTCGCCTTCCTCGAGGTCAACACCCGCCTGCAGGTCGAGCACCCGATCACCGAGTGCACCACGGGCTTCGACCTGGTCAAGGCGCAGCTGCGGGTGGCCTCAGGCGGCAGGCTCGAAGGCGACCCGCCGGTGGAACGCGGCCACGCCATCGAGGCCCGGCTGAACGCCGAAGACCCCGACCGCGACTTCGCGCCCTCTCCGGGCCGCATCGCACGGATGGACCTGCCCGCCGGGCCCGGTATCCGCGTGGACACCGGCGTCAGCGAGGGCGACACCATCCCCGCCGACTTCGACTCGATGATCGCGAAGATCATCGCCTACGGCCGCGATCGCGACGAGGCGCTCGGCCGGCTGCGCCGGGCGATGGCGCAGACCTCGGTGATCATCGAGGGTGGCGCGACGAACAAGAGCTTCGTGCTCGACCTGCTCGACCAGCCCGAGGTGATCGACGCCAGCGCGGACACCGGCTGGATCGACCGTGTCCGCGGCGAGGGCAGGCTCGTCTCGCACCGCCACTCCGGCGTCGCGCTGGCGGCCGCCGCCATCGAGGCGTACGAGGAGGAGGAACGCGTCGAGCGGCAGCGGCTGCTGTCCACGGCGTTCGGCGGACGCCCGCAGGTGCAGCACGAGAGCGGCCGGCCGCTGGACCTCAAGCTGCGTGGCGTCGGATACCGCGTGCGGGTCGCGCGGGTCGGCGCGCATCGCTTCCGCGTCGGCGTCCACGCGGGTGACGACGTCCGTACCGCCGACGTCGAGCTCGACCGCTTCGACCGGCACACCGGGCAGATCGTCGTCAACGGCGCCCGGTACCGCCTGCTCACCGGCACGCACGGGCCGATCCATGTGATCGAGGTGGACGGCGTGACGCACCGGGTCAGCCGCGACGAGGGCGGCGTCGTCCGCTCGCCCGCGCCCGCGCTGGTCGTGGCCACGCCGCTGGAGGTCGGCGCCGAGGTCGAGGCGGGCGAGCCGGTGATGGTGCTCGAGAGCATGAAGATGGAGACGGTGCTGCGGGCGCCGTTCAAGGCGCGGCTGAAGGAATGCGTCGTGTCCGTGGGCGGCAAGGTGGAGACGGGGGCACCGCTGCTGCGGCTGGAGCCGCTCGCCGACACCGCGGTCGAGCACTCCTCGGCCGCCGCGTCCGTCGAGCTGGACCTGCCCGCGGCGCCGGCGGAGGTCCCGGTGCGGGAGCGCACCACGCGTGGTCAGGAGGACCTGCGCAGCCTGCTGCTGGGCTTCGACGTCGACCCGCACGACGAAAGCCGGGTGCTCGACGACTACCTCGCCGCGCGGCGGGCCGCCGGCGAGGACGGCCACCGGCCGCTGACCGAGGAGCTCGAGCTGATCGAGGTGTTCGCCGACCTCGCCGAGCTGAGCCGTAACCGGCCGGCGAGCGAGGACGGCGGCGGCGACGGCCACGTGCGCAGCGCCCGCGAGTACTTCCACACCTACCTGCAGAGCCTCGACGTCGAGCGGGCCGGGCTGCCGCAGGCGTTCCAGGACAAGCTCGCCAAGGCGCTCGGGCACTACGGTGTCACCGGGCTGGAGCCGTCCCCCGAGCTCGAAGCCGCGGTGTTCCGGATCTTCCTCGCCCTGCAACGCGCGTCCGCCGACGCCACGGCCGTCGCGACGTTGCTGCGCGCCTGGCTGCGGGAGGCGCCGCCGGACGAGACGCTGCGCGAGCCCGCCGGCCTCGCGCTGGAACGGCTGGTGGCCGCGACGCAGGTCCGCTTCCCCGTGGTCGCCGACCTCGCGCGCGGCGTGGTGTTCGCCTGGTTCGGCCAGCCGCTGCTGCGCCGCAACCGCGCCCGCGTCTACGCCAGTGTCCGCAAGCACCTGCGCCACCTGGACGCGCACCCGGACGCCCCGGACCGCGCCGAGCGCATCGCCGAGATGGTGCGCAGCACCGAGCCGCTGGTGCGGCTGCTCGGCCAGCGGCTCATCCGCGCCGACCTGGACAACACGATCATGCTGGAGGTGCTGACCCGGCGCTACTACGGCAACAAGGCTCTCACCGGTGTCCGCACCAGCGCGGGCGCGGGCTGCACGTTCGTGGTCGCCGAGCGCGCGGGCTCATGTGTGGCATCCGCCGCGGTGAGCTTCGAAGCGCTGGGCAGCGCGCTGCGCGGGCTCGCCGAGCTCGCGAGCGGCGAGGACGCCATCGACGCCGACATCTATCTCGCGTGGGAGGAGCAGCCCGAGGACTCCGACGCGATGGCGGCCGCGCTGCACGAGGTGATCAGCGCGCACCCGATGCCGAGCCAGGTCCGCAGGCTCACCGCCACCGTCGCGGGCAGCCGCGGCGCGGTGATGCACCACCACTTCACCTTCCGCCCGTCGGTCACCGGCATGACCGAGGAGCGGCTGATCCGCGGTCTGCATCCGTACATCGCGCAGCGGATGCAGATGGAGCGGCTGGGCAAGTTCGACCTCACCCGGCTGCCGTCGTCTGACGAGGAGGTCTACCTCTTCCAGTGCGTGGCGCGGGAGAACCGTTCTGACGAGCGCCTCGTCGCGTTCGCACAGGTGCGTGACCTGACCGAGCTGCGCGAGCACGACGGCAGGCTGGTCGCGCTGCCGACGGCCGAGGACACCATCGCCGCCTGCGTCGACTCCATCCGCCGCGCCCAGTCGCGGCGGCCGTCGAACAAGCGCCTCAACACCAACCGGATCGTGATCTACGTCTGGCCGCCCAGCAACATCACCCGCGCGGAGCTGGAGATGATCGCCCGGCGCGTCCTGCCGACGACCGTGGGCGCAGGGCTGGAGGAGACCCTGTTCATCGGACGGCAGCGCGACCAGGAGACCGGCGAGCTGACCAAGATCGCCGTGCGCATCTCCCTCGACGCAACCGGCGGCACCGAGCTGACCATCAGCGAGCCGTCGGACGAGCCCATCGAGCCGCTCGACGACTACCGGCAGAAGGTCCTGCGCGCGAGCAGCCGCAACACGGTCTACCCGTACGAGCTGACCGGCCTGCTCGGCGACTTCGTCGAACACGACCTCGACGACGACCACGCGCTGGTGCCGGTCGACCGGCCGAAGGGGCGCAACAGCGCGGCGATCGTGGCCGGCGTGGTCTCCACGCCGACCGCGCGGCACCCCGAGGGCCTCACCAGGGTCGTGCTGCTCGGCGACCCGACGAAGTCGCTCGGCGCGCTGTCGGAGCCGGAGTGCCGCCGCGTGATCGCCGCGCTGGACCTGGCCGAGCGGATGCGGGTGCCGCTGGAGTGGTACGCGCTGTCGTCCGGCGCGCGCATCTCCATGGCGTCGGGCACCGAGAACATGGACTGGGTGGCCGCGGCGCTCAAGCGGATCGTCGAGTTCACCCAGGACGGCGGCGAGATCAACATCGTGGTCGCGGGCATCAACGTCGGCGCGCAGCCGTACTGGAACGCCGAGGCGACGATGCTCATGCACACCAAGGGCATCCTGGTGATGACGCCGGACTCGGCGATGGTGCTCACCGGCAAGCAGTCGCTCGACTTCTCCGGTGGCGTCTCGGCCGAGGACAACTTCGGCATCGGCGGCTACGACCGGGTGATGGGCCCGAACGGGCAGGCGCAGTACTGGGCGCCGAACCTGACCGCCGCGCGCGACGTGCTGATGTCGCACTACGACCACACCTACGTCGCGCCTGGCGAGCAGGCGCCGCGGCGGGCGACGACGACCGACCCCGTCGACCGCGACGTCTCCGACTTCCCGCACGCTGTGGCGGGCAGTGACTTCACCTCGGTCGGTCAGATCTTCTCCGCCGAGGCCAACCCGGACCGCAAGAAGCCGTTCGACATCCGAACCGTGATGCGGGCGCTGTCCGACCAGGACCACCCGGTGCTCGAACGCTGGGCGGGCATGGCCGACGCGGAGACCGCGGTGGTGCAGGACGTCCATCTCGGCGGCATGCCGGTGTGCCTGCTCGGCATCGAGTCGCGGGCGATACCGCGGCGCGGCTTCCCTCCCACCGACGGCCCGGACACCTACACCGCGGGCACCCTGTTCCCGCGGTCGTCGAAGAAGGCCGCGCGGGCGATCAACGCGGCCAGCGGCAACCGGCCGCTGGTGGTGCTGGCGAACCTGTCGGGCTTCGACGGCTCGCCGGAGTCGATGCGGAAGCTGCAACTGGAGTACGGCGCCGAGATCGGCCGCGCGATCGTGAACTTCCGCGGGCCCATCGTGTTCTGCGTGATCTCGCGGTACCACGGCGGCGCGTTCGTGGTCTTCTCGAAGGCGCTGAACCCGAACATGACCGTGCTCGCGCTGGAAGGCTCGTTCGCCTCGGTGCTCGGCGGCGCCCCCGCCGCCGCAGTGGTGTTCTCCGGCGAGGTCGACGCCCGCACCGCGGCCGACCCGCGCGTGCGGGACCTGGAGGCCCGCGTCGCGGCCGCCGCCGGCGCCGACCGGGCCGCGTTGACCGCGGAGCTGGACGAGCTCCGCTCGTCGGTCCGCGCGGAGAAGCTCGGCGAGGTGGCCGCGGAGTTCGACCGCGTGCACAACATCCAGCGGGCGGTCGAGGTGGGTTCCGTCGACGCCGTCATCCGCGCCGCGGAACTGCGGCCGCGGATCATCGAGGCCATCGAGGCCCGCCTGCGCTGACCTCACCCCGGCGCTACGTGAAGGTGCCCTGCCAGCGGTGTCGACCGCCCGATCGTGCTGATCGGGCGGTCGCCCGGGGCCGCCTCAGCCCCGGAACCCCCCGGTCCCGCCATCGGTGGGGTGCGGAGAAGAGACGTGGTCGACTCCGCGTCGGCGTCGCGCCTGCCGCAGGTCCTGCACCGCCACGACCAGGGCGAAGGCGACGAGCCCGTTGACGTAGGCGAGGACACCGAGCATCACCCCGCTGAGCTCGAGCCGACCCCATTGCGTGATCAACAACACCGCCAGCCCGGTGATCAGGATCGGTTGCAACGGCAGGACGGTGACAGCCATCAGGAGGCGATGCTCGGAGAGGAAGCGTCTCCTCTTGACGATGAAGAGCCAGGCCGAACCGGCGAGTCCGGCCAGCGCGAACAGGGCGATGATGAGACCTTCGACGTCCACGTGTCAGCTCCGTTTCGCCGCGAACCGCAGCGCCAGCGTGATCAGGCTCCCGATGACGATCCATGCGATCATGCCGGGCCAGAACGGAATCCCGTCGTCCACCCACGGGAAGGGGATCGGCGACAGGCCGCCGTCCGGGTCCGCGCCGTAGCCGTAATGGACGGCGAAGCCGATCACGGGAGTGGCCAGCATCACGACGAGCTGGGCGACGAAGGCCAAGCCGAACGGCCGATCAGCGGAGGGCGGCGCCGGAAGGGCGAGCGTCGGCTCGTGATGGCCCAGGATGCGCTGCAGCAGTTGGCCGGCGCTCGGGCGCTCCCGCGGGTCTTTGGCCAGGCACGCCGAGAGCAGGCCCTTCAGCTCGTCCGGAACGCCGTCCAGATCGGGTTGCCGGTTGAGGATGCGGTTGAACACCGCGGGAATGCTGTCCTGGCCGAAGGCCGGTCGGCCGGTGGCCGCGAACACCATCGTGACGGCCCAGGAGAACACGTCGGAGCTCGGCTCGACGTCCTTTCCCGCGAGCTGTTCGGGAGACATGTACGGAGGGGTGCCGACGATCGCGCTCGAGAGCATGGTCGTGCCCTCGAGCGCCCGGGCGATACCGAAGTCGATGACCCGGGGGCCGTCCAGCGCCAGCAGCACGTTGCTCGGCTTGAAGTCACGATGCACGATGCCGGACTCGTGGATGGCCTGCAGCGCAGCCGCGGTGGCCAGCATCAGGCGGCGCATCCCGCCCGCGTCGCGAGGCCCCTCCCGGCTGATCAGCTGCTGCAAGGACTCACCGGAGATGTACTCGCTGACGATGTACGGCTGATCTCCCTCGATGTCGACGTCCACGACGCGTGCCGTACCGAACGGTCCCACCCTGCGCGCCGTGTTCACCTCCCGGACGAACCGGCGGCGGCTTTCGGCGTCCTGGACGAGGCGGGCGTGCAGTACCTTGACCGCCACCTGACCGCCGTCGGGAGCGACGCCCAGGTAGACCGCTCCCTGCCCGCCTTCACCCAGCAGACCCACGAGCCGGTACGACGCCACGTGAAGGGGATCGGACGGCCTTAACGGGCGCGGGTTGGTGATCACCAGACTCTTATATCAATGTCCTGGTCCACGAGGTCCCGAATCCGGAAGCCCTCACCAGCCGACCCCGCACGCCACGACGACAACGCCGTCGGCCCGGCTTCCAGGCGCCACCGTCGAGCGGCTGGAGAGCGGGTGTTCGGCGAGCTGGTCGTCGAGCGCCGGCGAGCCCGGGTCCGGCTTGCCAGCCGGCGGGTGTGGGGCCTCACGGGTTTTGCCTTGACGCTGGTGTCAACGTTCTAGCGTGGCCGCCATGAAGTTCGGGATCAGTTACAGCACGCCGTATCACGGGGTCGACCCAGACAAGCTCGCCGCCTACGCCCGGCACGCCGAGGAATGCGGCTTCGAGTCCCTGTACGTTCCGGAGCACATCGTGCTGTACCCCGGGGCGACCATCGGATCCTTCGCCATGCCGCCGTCGCTGCCGTACGGTGACCCGCTCGACTGCCTGGGCTTCGCCGCCGCGCACACCAGCCGGATCCTGCTCGGCACGGGCGTGCTGCTGCTGCCGTACCACCACCCGGTGACCCTCGCCAAACGCCTGGCCACCATCGACGTGCTGTCGAAGGGGCGGATGCGGCTGCTGACCGTGGGGCTGGGGGCGCTGCCCGGCGAGGCCCAGGCGGTGGGCGTCGACTACGCCACCCGCGGCCGCCGGGCCGACGAGGCGATCGACGTGCTGCGGCTGCTCTGGGAGGGCGGCGAGGAAGGCGTCAGCTTCGCCGGGGAGTTCTTCGCCTTCGAGAACCTGAGCAGCTTCCCGAAGCCTTACGGGGTCACGCACCTGCCCATCCACGTCGGCGGGTCGAGCCGGGCGGCCGCCCGCCGCGCCGGGCTGCGCGGCGACGGGTTCTTCCCCGGCGGCGCGCTCCACCCCGACGAGCGGGCCGTTCAGCTGGACCTCGCCAGGAAGACCGCCGTAGAGGCGGGACGCGATCCGGCGGCGCTGGAGTACACCCGGTCCGCGTCGATGGACATCTCCGAAGAGCAGGTCGCGGCCCTCGCCGAACAGGGCGTGACCCGTATCGTCGTCAGCTCCGGCGCCACCGAACCGGACGAGCAGCGCGATCAGATGTCCGCCTTCGCCGAGCGCCTCATGGGCGGGGCAGCGGCCGGCTCCGCTTCTTGAGGCCGGCGGCGAGTCTCGTGGAACATCGCCTCGAAGAGCTTGGCCGTCGCCCACGGACCGACAGGCACTGGGCGACGGTGCGCTCGATCATGGCGGGCGACACCTCGTCGAGGTGGGTCGCGAACCAGACCTGCGCCTGCCGGGCGAACCACTGGGGCCGGTCGGCCCGGAAGGCTTGGAGAGTGGCCTGCAGAGCCGCCTCCGGCGCACCTTCGGGGTTGTCGTCGGTCAGCTTGAGGTAGGGCAGGACGGCGGAGATGAAGGCGGCACCGGCGATGCGGTCCTCCCCGTGCCGGGCCACGTAGCGGGCGACCTCGGCGCCGCCCGCCGAGTGCCCGACCAGGATGACGTCGTCCAGGTCGAGGCCGCCGCTCCCCGCGCGGCGTCTCGGCCCGCGCGTCCCACGGTGTCGTTCATGGGGTCAACGGCAGCGGCGGTGGACATCGTCCACCCGTTCGGTGACCCCGCTCCGATCGAGGTGTTCCAGCAGCGGCACCGCGACCCTTCGGGTGGTGTCGAGGGCGCGCCGGGCCTGGCTGACCGTGAAGGGCTGCGGCAGCCGTCTCAGCAGCTCCGCCGCCCTGGCGTCCGCGCCGGGCAGCAGCACGACGCCTTCGGCCACGCGTAGCAGGCGTCCCGCCCGTACGGCCGCCGCCAGCTCCCGGAGCCCGAGCCCCAGCTGGGTCAGGCGCCGGGCCTCCAGCGCCTGGAAGGGATGCGCGGACAGCTCGGCCGTCAGCCGCTCGACCGCCCTGGCAACCTGTGTGGGCAGCCCGGGAGGCCGGGTGAGGATCCGGCCCTCGCCGAGTGTGAGCGGCGGCCGTACCAGCGCGGCGACCAGCCGCCGGTCGGGCAGGGCGAGCTCGTGCCGGGCCGCTTCGAGCGGCATGCCGGGATCGAGCGGGTGCTCGGCCGCGTACCGCCGGGCCACCCCGGTCAGCCGCCCGGCCAGCTCCTCCCAATGATCGGGGTCGGCGTACCAGTCGCCGCAGACCGGCTGCCCGCCGGGCGTCCGGACCATGGCGGTCAGGTCGGCGGCGCGCAGCAGCCGGTGGGTGCGCAGGGCGGAGGCCGCGTCCGGCGTGGCCGACTCGAGCCGTGCGGCGTGCGCCCGCGCCGCGCCCCGGCGGCCGAGCGCCGGCGGGCGCACGTCGAGCACGCTCGCCGCGGCCAGCACCCGCACCTCGGTCCGGTCGCGGCCGGGGTCGCGCAGCAGCAGCACATCTGCGAGGTGGAGCGGGAGCGGGCCGGCCAGGCGCAGCCGCGCGACACGGCCACCGAGCGGCCGTACCTCGCACGCCACCGCCGCCGACCCGATGTGCGCGATCAGCCGCCTGGGCAGGCGCCGCCCCTCGTCGCCGCCGCCCGGACCGCGGCCGGGATCCCGGAGCGCTCCGACCGGTGAGATCCGGACGTCCACCAGGTCCGTGAACGTCCATCGGCCGGGGGTGACCAGGGCCAGGCCTCGCTCGGGAAGTCCGCGGCCCCGCAGGTTCACCGCCACCCTGGCGACGCCCGTCACCGCGGCCAGTGGCTCCTTGAGGGACTCCAGCGCCCGCACCCGTACCGCTTCGCCACCGAGCGCCAGGTCGTCGCCCACCGAGATCGTGCCCTCGGGCAGGGTCCCGGTCACGACCGTGCCGCTGCCGGTCACGGTGAACACCCTGTCGATCCACAGCCGGACCGGCGCCCGCGGATCGGGCGAGGGAAGCCGGGCGACCAGCCGGTCCAGCGCCTCCCGCAGCTCGCCGAGTCCCTGACCGGTGCGCCCGCTCACCCCCACCGCCTCGACGCCGCCCGACCCGCCCGCGTCCGGGCCCGCGCCCCCCAGCCCCGCGGCGGCCAGGCGGGTCCGCGCCTGCTCGATGGCCTGGCCCGGGTCGGCGAGGTCGGCGCGGGTCACCGCGAGCAGGCAGTGCCGTACGCCGAGGGCCTCCAGCGCCACCAGGTGCTCCTCGGACTGCGGCATCCAGCCCTCGTCGGCGGCCACCACGAACAGGACGGCCGGCACGGGACCGACCCCGGCCAGCATCGTGCCGAGAAACCGCTCGTGGCCGGGAACGTCCACGAAGGCGAGGCGCCGCCCCGAGGGCAGGGCCGTCCAGGCGTAGCCCAGCTCGATCGTCAGCCCCCGCCGCCGCTCCTCCTCCAGCCGGTCGGGCTCCATCCCGGTGAGCGCCCGCACCAGCGTGGACTTGCCGTGATCGACGTGACCGGCGGTGGCGACGACGTGCATCAGCCGCTCACCTCGAGGATCGCGCGGGCCACGTCGCCGTCCCTGTCGCGGGGAACGGTGCGCAGGTCGAGCAGCAGCCGCCCGCCCTGGACGCGGCCGACGACCGGCGGATCGCCGGTGCGCAGCGGAGCGGCGAGCCGTTCGGGCAGGCTCACCGCGGCGCTCGGCAGCGTGACCCCGGGCGCTCCCCCACCTCCCACGGCGGCCTCGCTCGGTACGGCTCGCGCGTCGACCCCGGCGCCCGCCAGCGTGCCGGCGAGCGCCTCGGCCCGGTCGGCGAGCGCCGCCGGATCGGCGTGCAGCGCCTGGCGGACCGGGACGGCGGGACCCCGGAGCGTGGCCTCCAGCGCCGCCAGCGTCAGCTTGCCGACTCGCAGCGCGCGGGCGAGGGGATGCCGCCTGCATCGTTCGACCAGGTCGTGGCGGCCGAGAAGGAGTCCCGCCTGCGGCCCGCCGAGCAGCTTGTCGCCGCTGGCGGTCACGAGATCCGCCCCGGACTCGAGCATGGTGGTCGCGTCAGGCTCGGCGGGCAGCAGCGGCTCGCGGGTGAGGAGGCCGGAGCCGATGTCGGCCACGACGGGCACACCCAGCCCGGTGAGCTCCGGCACCTCGGCGCAGCCGGTGAAACCCTCGATCCGGAAGTTCGACGGGTGCACCTTGAGCACGCATCCGGTCTGCGGTCCCACGGCCGCCGCGTAGTCGCCGAAGGAGGTGCGGTTGGTCGTGCCGACCTCGCGCAGCCGCGCCCCCGTGGAGACCAGCAGGTCGGGGATGCGGAACCCGTCGCCGATCTCCACCAGCTCGCCGCGGCTGATCACGATCTCCCGGCCCGCGGCGAGCGCGGTGGCCACCAGGACGAGCGCCGCGGCGTTGTTGTTGACGACGTGCACGTCCTCGGCGGCCGGCACGGCGCGCGCGAGCGCGTCCAGCGCGCCGCGCCCGCGGCGGGCCCGGACGCCGGTCTCCAGGTCGAACTCCACGTCGGCGGCTCCGGCGGCGGCCGCCATCGCCTCGACCGCGGCGGGCGACAGCGGTGCCCGGCCGAGGTTGGTGTGGATCAGCACGCCGGTCGCGTTGATCACCGCGCGCAGGCTCGCGGCCTGTGGGGGGAGCGCCGCCACGGCCTCGTCCGCGACCTCCTCGGCGGTGATCTCGCCGAGCCGCGCCCGCTGCTGGGCCCGCGCCACCGCGTCCTTGACGACCGACCGGCCCAGCCGCCCGCCCGCCGCGACCAGGCGCGGGTCGGCGAGCACGGCGTCGGTGCGTGGCACCTGCCTTCGTGGGTCCACCCTTCGAAAATAGAGCGGAGGCGGACGGGAATCGAACCCGCCAGGCCGATGACCTCGGCCTCGTCGGTTTTGAAGACCGCGGGGGCCACCAGGCGCCCACACGCCTCCAAGGGAGAACCTACGCGCAGGCGGGTAAGGCCGATCAGGCGGGCCGCTCTCCGTCGAGGCGCTGCCGCTGCGGTACGACCGTGTACCGCGGATCGGCGGCCGAGGCCCTGCCCGCCGCCAGGATGCCGAAGCGGGTGCACAGGGCGCCGGCCGTGAGGGCCAGGCCGGACAGGGCGGTGAGCGTACGGCTGCGCCCCGCGACCGCGGCGAACAGCCCGCCACCGGCCGTCAGCGCGCGGGCGGCGCGCATCAGGCGGCCCGCCCTCCCCAGCCGGTACGGCTCGCCGACCGGCCCCAGCCTGCGTTCCATCACCGCGCCGGAGACGGTCTCCATGGCGGCCCCGAGCACCGCCACCACGCGGGCGGGACCGGCCTCGGCGCGGGGCGTCGCCAGCATGCCCACCGCCCCGGCGCTGGCCAGCGCGCTCCCGGCGAACAGGAACGGCAGCTCCCTGTAGGCGTCGTGCCAGGCCGGCACGGCGGTGTCGGCGACCAGGACGGCGGTGTAGGTGGCGGTCAGCGGACCGGTCACGCCCGTGGCGAGGACCGCCGCGTCGCCCACCACGGGCAGGATCCCGGCCAGCTCGGTGGCGGCGGCGACCGCCGACAGCCCTCCCTGGGCGGCAAGGATCCAGGAGCCCACGCTCATCGGCGAGGTCGGCTTGAACACCCGCAGCATGTTGAGGAAGCGTTCGGGCCTGCCCAGCTCGGCGGCGAGGAGGCCGGCGCCGGCGGCCGCCCCGAGTGCCGCCGCGATCCGGGCCGCGCGCGCGAGCCGGTGGTGCCCGGCGAACCCGGCCACCACGGCGATCATCGACGAACCCCCCGACATGCCGCCCAGGTAGAGATAGGTTGGCATGTGAGGTTCGTGCCATATCGGCGCCTTGATCACCGGCCGCCCGTAGTACGAGCGGAACTCGGCCTCCGGCACCATCGACCGCTCCCGCGTCACCGCCGCCCTCCGTCACGGAATCCCGCGAAGCCTCCCGAGAAGCCGCCCGAGAAGGCGACCGCCACCACACCTGCCACGGACAGCGCCGCGGCCCCCGCCCAGCGCCACATGGACGGCAGGTCGCGGGTGGTCACCACCGGGTCAGGGGGCAGGCCGTACACCTCCGGTTCGTCCAGCAGCAGGAAGAACGCCCCCGCGCCGCCCACGCCGTCGTCCGGGCTCTCGCCGTACAGCCTGGCCTCGGGGCGCCCTTCGGCGTGCAGGCTCTCCAGCCGGTCCGCGGCCCGTTCCCGGAGCTCGTCGAGCGGGCCGAACTGGATCGAGTCGGTCGGGCACGCCTTGGCGCACGCCGGTTCGAGGCCCCCGCGCTGCCGGTCGTAGCACATCGTGCACTTCCAGGCCCGCCCGTCGTCCTCCCTGCGGTCGATCACGCCGAACGGGCAGGCCGGCACGCAGTAGCCGCAGCCGTTGCAGATGTCCTCCTGGATCACCACCGTGCCGAACTCGGTCCGGAACAGCGCGCCGGTCGGGCAGACGTCCAGGCAGGCGGCGTGGGTGCAGTGCTTGCACACGTCGGACGACATCAGCCAGCGGTCCACCCCGCCGTCGCCGTCCCCGTCCCCGCCCCCGTTCGTCCGCACGGGGCGCGTCTGCTCGATGAAGGCGACGTGGCGCCAGGTGCTCGCCCCGAGCTGCCCGGTGTTGTCGTAGGAGGTCGCCTCGAACACGAACCCGTCGTCGGGCAGCTGGTTCCACTCCTTGCAGGCCACCTCGCAGGCCTTGCAGCCGATGCAGACGCTGGTGTCGGTGAAGAAGCCCATCCGCTCAGTCATGCCGGTACTCCTCCAGCAGGTCGAGCATCGCCCGGCCCCTCGGCCGCCTGCCGGGACGCACGTCGCAGGTCATGGCCTTGCTCTCCTGGATGTAGACGTTCGGGTCGAGCACCAGCGGCAGCAGGTCGTTGGTGACGTCGCCGGTCACCAGGCCGCCACCGCCCCACCCCCAGTGGTAGGGCAGGCCGATCTGATGCACCGTCTCGCCCTGGATCCGCAGCGGCCGGACCCGGCCGGTGACCAGCACCCTGGCCTCGATCACGGTACGGCTCGTCACGATCGTGGCCCAGTCGCCGTTGGCCAGCCCGAGCTCGGCGGCGAGCAGGGGGGACACCTCGCAGAACAGCTCAGGCTGCAGCTCGGCGAGGTAGGCCAGCGGCCGGCTCATGGCGCCGGCCGTGTGGTGCTCGGTGAGCCGGTAGGTGGTCAGCACGTACGGGAAGCGCGGCGACCGCGGCGGGTTGTAGGGGCTTACCGCGCGCGGGTAGGTCCGTCGCGCGGGGTTGGCCTGCTGGCCGTACAACGGGTTGCGGACCGGCGACTCGTGCGGCTCGTAGTGGGCGGGCAGCGGCCCGTCGGCCAGGCCCGCCGGCACGTACAGCCAGCCCTTCCCGTCGGACTGCATGATGAACGGGTCGGTCCCGGACAGCGCGGCCTCGGCCCTGGCGCCCTCGGGCGGCACGTAGTCCGGCGGCTTGTTCCTTTCGAAGTCGGGCACGTCGTGCCCGGTCCATTCACCGCGCTCCGCGTCCCACCAGACGTAGGCCTTCCGCTCGCTCCACGGACGGCCCTCGGGGTCGGCGGAAGCCCGGTTGTACAGAATCCGCCGGTTGGCCGGCCAGGCCCAGCCCCATTCGGGCGCCACGGGCGTCTGCTCCCTCCCGGGCCGGCGCCGGGCGGCCTGGTTGACCTCGCCGGCGTAGACGCCGCAGTAGATCCAGCAGCCGCACGTGGTGGACCCGTCGGGCCTGAGCTGGGTGGGCGACGACAGCGCCCGGCCGTCCGGGCCGACACCGTTGATCTCGCGAAGCACGGCCGCCGCCGACGGCTCGCGGTGCTCGCCGTGCTCGGGGTAGTCCCACGTCAGCTCGCGCAGCGGCCGGTCGATCTCGTCCCCTGTCAGCCGCTCCCTGAGAATCCTGCCGAGGTGGTAGTAGAACCACAGGTCGCTACGGCAGTCGCCGGGCGGGTCGAGCGCCTTCTCCCGCCACTGCAGGAGCCGCTGGGTGTTGGTGAAGGTGCCCTCCTTCTCCACGTGGCTCGCGGCGGGCAGGAAGAACACCTCGGTGGCGATGTCCTCGGTGCGCATCTCCCCGGTCTCGAGCTCCGGCCCGTCCTGCCAGAACGTGGCCGTCTCCACCAGCGTCAGGTCGCGCACCACCAGCCAGCCGAGGTTGGCCAGGCCGAGGCGCTGGGCCCGGCCGCCGGACGAGCCGACCGCGGGGTTCTCCCCCACCACGAAGTAGCCCTTCACCGTCCCGTCGATCTGGCCCATCACCGTGGTGTAGTGGCCGTGGTCGCCGGTCAGGCGCGGCAGGTGGTCGAAGCAGAAGTCGTTCTCCTCGGTGGCCGCCTCTCCCCACCAGGCCTTGAGCAGGCTCACCAGGTAGGAACGCCGGTTGCCCCAGAAGCCGGTGTCTCCTCCCTCGCGAGCCAGGTAGTCGTCCAGGCCCGTGTGCCGGTGGGCGTGGGGCATGGCCAGGTA
Source organism: Nonomuraea sp. NPDC003727 (assembly GCF_053586935.1). Taxonomy (NCBI): domain Bacteria; kingdom Bacillati; phylum Actinomycetota; class Actinomycetes; order Streptosporangiales; family Streptosporangiaceae; genus Nonomuraea; species Nonomuraea sp. NPDC003727. Next base: position 26,526 of record NZ_JBSFNE010000018.1, on the reverse strand, counting down.
GCCCGGCAGGATGTTGAACAGCGTCGGGATGTCGGTCGAGCCCTGGATGCTCGCGTGCCCGCGCAGCGCCAGGATGCCGCCGCCGGGGCGGCCGATGTTGCCCAGGAGCAGCTGGAGGATCGCGGCGGTGCGGATGTACTGCGCGCCCACCGTGTGCTGGGTCCAGCCGACGGAGTACACCCACGCGGTGGTGCGCTCCCGGCCGGAGTTGGCGGTGACCGCGTCGGCGAGCTCGGCGAAGTCCTCCGGCGAGATGCCGCAGAGCTGCTCCACCAGCTGCGGGGTGTAGCGGGCGAAGTGCCGTCTGAGGATCTGGTAGACGCAGCGCGGGTGGCGCAGCGTCGGGTCCGTCGGCGGGCTGGGGTGCGCGGCGGCCCCGCTGGAGCCGTACCGGTCCGCCCCTGCCGCCGCGGCGTGGTGCAGGCCGCCCTCCAGGGTCTCCCCCGGCGCGTGCTCGGCCGGGCCCTCGTACGACCAGCTCTTCGGGTCGTACGAGCACGTCTCAGGATCGAAGCCGGAGAACAGCCCGTCGAGATCCTCGGTGTCCTGGAAGTCCTCGGACACGAGGTTCGCGGCGTTGGTGTAGGCCAGCACGTACTCGCGGAAGTCCAGTTCGTTGCCGAGGACATGGTTGACCAGGGCGCCGAGCAGCACGATGTCGCTGCCCGCGCGGATCGGCAGGTGCCGGTCGGCCAGCGCGCTGGTCCGGGTGAAGCGCGGGTCCACGTGGAAGACCTTCGCTCCGCGCGCCCTGGCCTCCACCACCCACTGGAAGCCCACCGGATGGCATTCGGCCATGTTGGAACCCTGGATGACGATGCAGTCCGCACGAGCCAGATCCTGCTGGAAGGTCGTCGCGCCGCCACGCCCGAAGCTGGTCCCCAGACCGGGGACGGTGGAGGAGTGTCAAATACGCGCCTGGTTCTCCACCTGGATCGCGCCGAGGGCGGTGTAGAGCTTCTTCATCAAGTAGTTCTCTTCGTTGTCGAGCGTCGCCCCGCCCAGACCGGCGATGCCCAGCGTGCGGCGCACGACCTTGCCCTCATGGGTCTGCTGCCAGGTGTCCCGCCGCGTCGTCAGCACCCGCTCGGCGATCATCTCCATCGCGGTGTCGAGGTCGAGCCGCTCCCACCGCGTGCCGTACGGCCTGCGGTACAGCACGTGCGTCTGACGGCCCGGATGGGTGACGAGTTGCTTGCTGGCCGAGCCCTTGGGGCACAGCCTGCCGCGCGAGATCGGGGAGTCGGGGTCGCCCTCGATCTGGCTGACCCGGCCGTCCTTGACGTAGACGAGCTGGCCGCAGCCGACCGCGCAGTAGGGGCAGACCGAGCGGGCGACCGTGTCCGCCTCCTCGGTGCGCGGCCTCAGCGCGTCGGTGCGCGCCGAGCGCGCGGCGTCGCTCCTGCCGTCCTCTCCCCGAAGCTGCCGCAGCACCGGCCATCGGGAGAACCATCCCCCACCTGCCATAATGCAAGTTTTGCCCCGGTCTGCCGCGCCTAACCTCCTCTGTCTGGCCCGCGCGCGCCCAAGTCCCGGTGCGGACCGCCGCCGGGACGTTCGCGGTCCGCTGCGCCGTGGCCACGGCCGGATCTTGTTGAAAAGGAAAGAATTGGTCTCGCCGAAATGGTGAATGCTGTACGACCCTCAGAGACTTTCGTGGGGTTGGCGCTCCGTATGCGTGGAGAGGTGATGGAGGCCTGCGCCATGGCCGACATCGGTGGTACGGCGATGAAGGGATGGCGATCATGTTCGCTGTTCATCGTTCCAGAGGCACGTACTGTCTGGCGGCAGTACTGGCCTCCACCGCGCTGACACTGACGGCCGGCGGCACGGCCGCCGTGGCAGCGCCCCACGTCACGGCGAGCGCCGCTGACACTTCTGTCGTCAAGGTGAGGGAAGGAAACTACTTCATCGCGCTCTCGAGGTGGCGCTTCAGGCCCGGAAGCGTCACCTTCAGGATCAAGAACGTGGGCTCGCACCCACACGGCCTGTCGATCAGGGGACCCGGCGTCAGCCGCACCTCCATGATCGTCCCACCTGGAGGACGGACAGCGCTCACGGTCACCCTGAAGCATGGCCGGTACCTGCTGTGGTGCCCGGTGGACCAGCACCGCCAGCGGGGCATGTGGACGTGGATCGGGGTGGGATAGCACCCCCATAACGCCCATCACGTGACCGGCTCGCGCAGCTCGCGCGAAGCCGGGGGGTGAGCTGCGCGCCTGTCCCCGCCACTCTGGTCCCCTCGGCGTCCAGGGAGAACCGGCAGCCCGCTGCGGGCCGGCCCGGCCCCAGCCCGCAGCGCCTGCACACGCCCCGGATCCGTCGCCCGGCTCGGACCCGGGGCGCTGATCGCGGGTTGCGCTGGCGCTGCCGCTGTTTCCGCTTGTGCTGGCGCTGCCGCTGTTTCCGCTTGTGCGGGTACTGCCGCTGTTTCCGCTTGTGCGGGTACTGCCGCTGTTTCCGCGGAGGACGGCCGCTCCCCCGCCGGCCGCCTGCGCCCGCGACCGACCATCCGGCCGGCTTCGGCACGCCTTTACACCCGAGGGGAGTCTTGGCCCCGCGCAGAACAGCCCGCCGGAGGCCGATGGCGACGACCCTCTGACACTCCTGTCTTCCCGGTGCGGGAGGTTCGCCCGTGTGGCCTCCACCACAAACTGACCAAACGAACTGAATTGGTCAGTTCGTTCAGTAGCGTCATGGACGACACGACAGGAAGGAAGTCGTCATGACGGGCACAGTCAGACATGGCCGGGCTCTGGTGGTCGGTCTCGGGATAGCGGGCATCGCCACCGCGCTGCGGCTGCGGGAAGTGGGTTGGGAGCCGGTACTGGTGGAGCGGGCGCCCGCGCGCCGTTCGAGCGGGTACTTCATCATGCTGTTCGGCACCGGTATCGCCTCCGCCCGCCGGTTGGGCGTGCTGGAGGCGATCGGTGACCGCAGGAGCCCGCAACTCACCACCTACGAGGTGAACCGGGCCGGGCGCCGTAGCCCCGGCATGAGCCCGGCCGACCTGCCTGGCAAACCCCGGCTGGTGGTGCGCGGCGACATCGAGCAGGCGCTGTTCTCCGCGCTGCCGGACGATGTGGAGATCCGCTACTCCACCGTGCCGACCCGCATCACGCAGGACGATTCCGCCGCGACGGTCACCCTGCACGACACCGCCTCCGGCGCCGTCGTCACCGAACGTTTCGACCTGGTGGTGGGTGCCGACGGGATGCGTTCCACCGTGCGTGAGCTGGTCTTCGGCTCCCAGAACCATTTGCATCCGCTGAACTACATGATCGGTGCGACCGTCCTGAAGGAGTCCATAGAGGGCTTCACCCAGGACGAGGGCCTCGTCCTGGCCGAGCCGGGACGCTCTGCGTGGATCTTCTCCTTCCGCGACCACATGCCGGGCCTGCTGTTCTCCTACCGCACCGATGACACGGACGCCGAGTTCGCGCGCCCGCCGATCGAGTCCATCAGGGCCGCGTTCGGCCCGCAGCCCCCCGGCCCGCTGCTGGAGCGGTTGTTCACGGGGTTCGAGCAGGCCCCGGACTTCCTGTTCGACTCGGTGCACCAGGTCAGGATGCCGCGCTGGCACAAGGGCCGGGTCGTCTTGATCGGTGACGCCGCATGGTGCGTTACCCTGTACGCGGGCATGGGCGCCTCCAGCGGCATCGCCGGCGGCGAACTCCTGGGCACCATGCTGCAGCGCCACCCCGGCGACCTGTCCGGCGCGCTGCGCGCGTGGGAGGACCGGATGCGGCCGTTCATCCACACCGAGCAGAAGAGCGCGCTGGTCATGCGCCGGCTGCTCACCCCGCATGACCGCAAGGAGCAGATCATGCGCAGCGTGATGGTCCGCCTCATGCACGCGCCGGTCATCGGCCCGGCCATAGGCAAGATGGTGAACGGCCCCGACATGAACAACAAACAGCTGGACATCGCCGCCGCCTGACCCGATTCCAGCCTGACCGAACCCGAGCACGGGAGAAGAGGACCGCCCCGGTGAGCCAGCTGATCGAGCGCCACTCGCGTAAAGCCGCCCGCATCCTGGACAGCGCACGCGAGCTGGTGCTCGACCATGGCGTGCGCAAGGTCACCGTCAGCGAGATCGCCCGGGTGGCAGGGGTCGGCAAGGGCACCGTCTACCTGTACTGGCCCGCCAAGGAAGACCTCATCCTCGGGCTGTTCGCACGCGACGTGCTGACCTTCCTGGACGAGATCATCGCCCGCATCACCGCCGACCCCGCCGTCGTGCTGCCGCGCCGCTTCGCCCCGCTGCTGATCCGCACCGGGTTGAAACTCCCGCTGGCGCGCCGCCTGCACAGCGGCGACACCGAGCTGCTGCGGCTGCTCACCCAGCAGACCGGCGACCGCGAGCTGTTCGCCCGCACCACACCCAGCGCCATGTGCGAGATGGGAATGCCGATCGTGCACCGGCACGGACTGGTCCGCCACGACCGTCCCCTGCCGGAGCAGACGTACGCCGTACACGCCCTGCTCACCGGGTTCGGCACCGCGATGTCCGACCCGGCCTCCGCGGTGCCCGGCGTCGACGATCCCGACAAGGTTCTCGCCGACACCGTCGCCCGGCTGCTCGAGCCCGACACCGCACCCGGTGAGCAGGCCATCGCCGCGGCCGCCGCGGAGACCGTCGCCGTCCTCCGCGAGATGAGGGACGCGGTGCTGGATCTCATCGACCGCAGTCAGACCCTCCAGCAGTGAGCAGATCCTGGCCAGAGACGGCCACCGCGGCACGACCCTGCCGGTGGAAGCGTCCATGTGTACACGCCCCGTACGGTCGTTCCGGACCACCTCCGACGGCCCGATGCCGCGGGTGTTCCGGACCCCCACCCGGCGGCGGCGCGTGGGCATCCGGTCCGATGCGGCAGCCGCGGCGGCCTGGCTGACGAAGGCCACCGACAGGTCGGCGGCCGTGGCCCTTTCGTTCCTGCCAAGATCCTTCCGGTCCCGCCGGGCTGACCGCAGCTCCCGCAGGCCTCGAAGAGCGCGCGAGCAGGCTGTACGGCGGTCCCGGCAGGGCGGTGACAGGGATATGGCAGCGAGGCCTGGCACGGTCGGGCCATGACTGAGAAGACGAACGTGCTCATCGTCGGTAGCGGGCCCACGGGGCTCACGCTGGCGGCAGAACTGGCCAGGCGCGGGTTCGGCCACCGCATCGTGGAACGGGCGCCGGAGCCCTCCCTGGGTTCGAAGGGCAAGGGATTGCAGCCCCGCACGCAGGAGATCTTCGACGACCTCGGAGTGATCGACCGCGTGCTGGCGTCCGCGACGGTTTATCCGCCGTTGCAGGTGAGGATCGGCAGGGTGGCGGTGTATCAGGGGCGCATGCACAAGCCCGTCGCGGCGACGGACGCCGTGCCGTACCCGATGGTGGTGATGCATCCACAGTGGCGCACGGAGGAGGCCCTGCGTGAACGGCTGGCGGAGCTGGGCGGGAAGGTGGAGTACGGCGCGGAGTTGACCGGCTTCGAGCAGGACGCGCAAGGTGTGACGGCCAGGCTGGGCACGGGGGTGACGCTGCGGGCCGACTACCTGGTCGCGGCCGATGGCGGCAGGAGCTTTGTGCGCAAGGCACTCGGTGTCGGTTTCGTCGGCGAGACCCGCGAGGAGGAGCGCATGGCGCTTGGCGGCGTACATGTCGAGGGACTCGACCGAGACCATATCCACATCTGGGTCCGGCCGGGCAAGGGCATGGTGGCGCTGTATCCGATGGCCGGCACCGACACCTTCCAGGTGCTCGCGCCGCTCAAGCCGGGCATGACGCCGGATCTGACGCTGTCCGGCTTTCAGCGGGTCTTCGCTGAGCGGTCGATGCTGCGGAGGGTGCGCATCACCGAGTTGCTGTGGTCCTCCCTCTACCGGGTCAACATCCCGCTGGCCGACAGGTACCGGGACGGTCGTGTCTTCCTGGCCGGAGACGCCGCCCACGTGCACTCGCCCGCAGGCGGGCAGGGCCTCAACACCGGTGTGCAGGACGCCTACAACCTGGGCTGGAAACTCGCGCGCGTACTCGCCGGAGCGCCGCGGTCGCTGCTGGACACCTATGAGGAGGAACGCCGTCCGATCGCAGCGCGCGTGCTGGGCCTCAGCACCGACCTGCACGACAAGAAGACCTACAAGCGCGGTGAGGAGACCTACCAGTTGCAGGTCGGCTACCGGGGCGCTTCGCTGGCCCGCAACGGCGGAGACCGGGTGCCCGACGGGCCGCTGCGCCTGGCCGACGGCAGCCGGGCGCGCATGTTCGACCTGCTGCGGGGCACGCACTGCACGCTGCTCTCGCCGGAACCCGCGCCCAGGGTGCCGGACGGCCCGCAGGTGCGGGCGTACGCCACCGCAGAGCCGTACGGCGACGTGCGTCACACCCTCATCCGGCCGGACGGATACGTCGGGATCGCCACCGACTCATCCAACGAGCTCGCCGGCTACCTGGCCATGGTCTGAGCGGGTGGCGTCAGCCAGGAGGCGCCCACCCTGCCGGGCCATACCGAACTCGGCTCGACCCCCGGCCCTTCCATGCCGAGCGCCCATCAGAGCACAGACCTCCGATTAGGCCGACACCACCGTGCGGCAGGAGATGGCCCCCTACGACTTGGCGTGACGCGCTTGGGGATTTTCCCGGCAGGCGTAGAAGTAGCTACATGTCATGAAATATGCCGACTTGCGGCTGTTTGAGCAGCTCGCCATCGACTTCAACAGAGGTGACACAAATCGCATAAAGGGCATCTCGTTACTCGAACATCACAGTTCAATCACGTTCCACAGGTAGAGCAGGCGATTCCTTCTTGGCGCGCGACTTTTCCAAGTGACGACGTGCGAGGAGGAGAGCATGAGCGCCAGCCCAATCGGCTACGCGGCGATCGATGTGGAGACCACGGGGCTACGGCCGTCATGGCATGACCGGATCATCGAGATCGGCATCGTCCACACCGACCCCACCGGGCGAGTGACGGCCGAATGGAACACACTGGTCAACCCGGAACGTGACCTCGGCCCGCAGCACATCCATGGCATCAGCGCCTCCGACATTCGTCACGCCCCAACCTTCAAGGACATCGCAGGCACTGTGGTCGCGTTGCTGCGGCACCGAGTACCGGTGGCCCACAATCTCCAGTTCGACGCCGGATTCCTGCAGTACGAATTCGCCCGCATCGGCACACCGATTCCAGCCTTGCTGGACTTGGGCGTGTGCACCATGAGCGAGGCACGGCGGTTCCTGCCCCACGCACCGCGAAACCTGGCAGGCTGCTGCGCAGTAGCTGACATTCCCCTCGACGGCCACCATGACGCTTTGATCGACGCGCGCGCCGCCTCAAGTCTGCTTCATCACTACCTGACCCTGTCCGGCCCCGCTTACCCCTGGCCGGCAGCGCTTCACAGCACGAGCACGACTGTCCAGTGGCCGGTGCTCGACGAGATCCGGACAGCCTGCGTGCGCAGAGGCGTCTCGGCCAAACGCCACAGCCACTTCCTTGCCCGCATCCTCGACCGCGTCCCTCAGACGGCACAGCCCGTCGCGGCCGAGCCGTACCTTGCTCTCCTGGACCAGGTGCTCCTCGACCACCACATCTCCGCCGCAGAAGCCGACGCCCTAGTGGAGCTGGCCACGTCACTCGGTCTAAGCCGAGCGGAACTCGAAGTCCTGCACCAGGACTACCTGGCTGAGATCGCACGAGCGGCCCTGGCCGACGGGATCGTCACCAACGCCGAACGGCGCGAACTCGAGATTGTCACCGCTCTGCTCGGACTGCCCGACGCTGCCGTCGAAGAGGCGCTGAAAGTGGACACCGTCCCCGTCGCCCCGGTGAGGCGGTTCGTACTGCATCCAGGTGACCAGGTCGTGTTCACCGGCGAGATGGACGACGACCGGGAGGTGTGGGAGGGCCGTGCCCGCCAGGCAGGCTACCTCCCGCACCCCAACGTGACCAAGAAGGTCAGGCTCGTCATCGCGGCCGACCCCGATTCCCTGTCCGGTAAGGCTCGCAAGGCACGCGCGTACGGCATCCCCATCGTCACGCCTCATGCCTTCGCCCGCATGCTCGGCTGATCCAGATTCCCGACCTTCTGAATGCGAGAGGAGTATCTCCTGGTGCGTGCGTGGTATTCCCGAATGGCCGAGGTCGAGGGCGTCGGATTCGATGGAAGTCCCGGCGTGGACAGAAACCGCCTGCCTGAGACCCAGATCAGGCCTATCAAGACGGACTATGGCGCCATCTACTGGCCCACTCCCAGCGGGCACACGTCCGCTTCGCCGGCATCTTCCAGATCGTCCGCCGACATGCGCGGCATGGACATCCCGTCGCTGGTTCGATGGGTGTGGGAAGGACTGGAGATCCCGGGCACGGTCTCTGATTACCATTTCCTGCTGCAAGGCGCGATCGGCCGGCTGTGGTCGGCTCGTGCTTCCGATCCTAGTGGCCTGCGGTTCCTCGAAATCTTCGCCGACCTGGATCTCCGCCTGATCGAGGCCGCTCCTCGGCCATTCCTGATGGATGAGAATGACGCGTCGAAGGGCTACGTCCGCTTTTCAGGCGTGGCGACGTGGGTCTCGCTCCTGCGGACCGAAGGCGCGCTACGAGAAGCGCTGGCGATCAACAGGCGGCTACAGCGTTTCGACGACGGCTACCGACTGGAGGATCTTGAAGCCAAGGTCGCTGCCCTCGATGAGGAGGCCCGGTGCACGGGACCCGCCTGATCGACACTCTGACCGGTGATTCCTTTTTGGAAACCTCGTTTCTCAAGTGGGTCCTGAGCGCCGCCGCCATGCCGGGCATCGCCACGCATGTACGCCCCCAGCATCCGGTCTCGGTTGACGACCGTTCCTACCATCTCGACTACTTCATCACGGGCGTAAAATCGCAGGTAGTTGTCGAGCTCGACGGTTACGAGTTCCACAGTTCCAGGTCTGCCTTTGTGCACGACCGGATTCGACAGAACGACCTCGTGGGCCTGAAATACGAGGTTCTGCGATTCTCCTATGCCGCCATCCGTGAGCACACCGCCCGCTGCGTGGCGCAGTTGCAGAAGGTGCTACGGCGCGATCCTCTATTGGCTACGTATCTGATTCCCGAGCCTATCGTCCCGGTACCGGACGACATGGATCCCAACCCGCTGGGGTTCATCACTCCCCCACCGCCCCGGCGGACGGCGGCTATGGACGACTACTTCGACCGGGCCCGCCAGCACTTGAATCTCAGCCCCTTGCGCGGATGCCAGAAGGAGGCACTCGTCGCGCTGGCGAACTACTACCGGCGCGGTGATATCAACGCGGCATGCGTGATGTCCGTCGGTGCCGGCAAGACAGCATTGGGTGTGGCCGCCACGCTGGCCTTCACCCGACGCAGGGCCTTGATCGTCACTCCGGGACGCGTGATCCGGGGAACGTTCGCCAGGGCCCTGGATCCGGCGGTGGCGGGGAACGTGCTCTACACGCTGCGGGGTGGGCCGTTGCTTTCCGGCATGAGTGCTCCGGCCACCGAGGTACTCGACAGCGACCTCGGCACGATCCAGTCCGTCAGCCGGGAGCGGCTGCTGGACGCCGACGTGATCGTCACCAATTTCCATTCCCTCGGAAGTCCTGGCAGCGGCCTGCTCGCCAAGTTGGAGCCGGATGATATCGACTTCATCGTGATCGACGAGGCTCACATCGCCGCTGCGGAGTCGTACCGTCGTCTGTTCACGCGTTTCCCACGCGCCCGTCGCTTGCTGATGTCAGCCTGCTTCAGCCGCGCCGACGGCAGGACCATCACTGCGGACGTTGTGTACCGCTACCGGCTCATCGACTCGATCGCCGACGGTCACGCCAAGCACCTACGTGCCCACAGGTTCACCCCCGACGTCGAGGAGACTGAGTACGAGATCCTCTGGCCCAGCGGCGAGCGCGAACCGATCGTCGGTAAGGCGGCCCTGCTGGAGATCATGAATGACGAGCGGAAGGTGGCCAGGATTACCGCCACCTCCGAGGAACCGATCCGTCGCGTCATGCGGATCGTCCGCGACTGCCTGGCCCAGCAGACGCAGGCGCTGTCTCCCGTGCGACCGCGAGCCTTGTTCGCCGCGCTCGGCCAGAGTCATGCCGAGCAGATCACCCGCATCGCCAACGCACACGGCATCGCCTGCGGCACGCTGCATCATTCGATGACCAGTTCGGAGGTCGCCGCCACTCGCAAGCGCTTCGAGTCCGAATCCGGAAACCTGCAAGCCATCGTGCAGCTGAAGATGCTTGGCCAAGGGTACGACCTGCCAGCGATCACCGTGGTGGTGCCGATGCGCCCCTACGGCAGCTTCGGCGAGTTCTATCAGCTGGTTGGACGTGGCATCCGCACGGTGCACCATCCGACGTTGACCGAACGGGCTCAGCCGCAGCATCTGGATCTGGTCTACCACGGAGAGCTGGGCCTGGACGATCATCTTGAAACCCTACGCAAGGAAAACGACATGGATCCGCGGCCTGCGGAGCCGGATGACTTCGGCGACGCACCCGTGCCTGATCGTGGCGCACCCCCTATCGGTTATCCGGTGCCTGCCGGCATGCACGTGACCGTCGTGGCGGAGCAAGGCGACAATCGCCAGCAGTTTCTCCACACCATCGACCAGGTGGAGGCCAGACGTCAGGAGCGTGAACTGAACACCCTGGCCCAGGGCTACGCCGCCTACGTGGCCACCACCCCGAGCCCGAGGACATTCGAGGAGTTCGTCGCAGTGATCAGGAGCGCCCATGGGTGAAACCGCTCTCGCCTCCAGGCTGGCATCCGCAGAGACCGAGGAGTTTCTCCGCATCGAATGCGAGGCAGGGCACGACGCGACCTTCACACAACTCGATGTCCTGACAGCGAACCTGATGCTCATGGCCCTGTCGGGTCGCCCACTGGTGTCCATCACGCCGGGTGGCCCTGGACGCAGCAGTAGCGACACCGTGTCCATGACCTTCCTCACTCCGCAGGACCGCACCTTTGTAGACGACACGTTCTCCTTGGAGACGCAGCAGCGAAAGGGAGCCTGGTTCCTGCCAGAGGAGGCACGACTGAAGACCGGCAACCTCAACCTTCCCGCCTACGCCCGTCACTACCCCGGACAATCCTTCGCCCTCGCCCAGAGCGGCTCGATTCGTACCCACCTCAGCTCGACGGCCGACGCACTCCTGGTCTGGTCTCTGCTTATCCCGCTCTTCGACACCCTGATGGCACCCGTCGTGCTCCGCGCCGTGGGATCGGAGCAATCTGCTGACGATCAACGCGCGGCATGGGCGACGGTTCTGGAGTCCTACTCCAGCCTGGGCATAGCACGCACGCCTGAAGTGGAGGTGTTCACCTACGGTGGTGGGTGGGCACGCCTGGATCGGGCCGGCCACGCTCACGCCCGTGTCCTGTTGCTGGACGCCCTGGCCCGGCATGACCTGCTCTCGGTCGCCGCACGCTTCCGCGCGACGCGTCTGCGTGCGCTCTTTGGCGCAATCGTCGCGAAGACGCGCGTGACTACGCCGCTTGCCCGTCGCGTCCTCAATCAGGCCTTGAAGCCAACACTGAGCGCGTACTTCGCCGGCGACTGGCTGGCCTGTCTCGATTACCTCGGCATGCCGCCGAACCCAGGCGAGGAGCTGGTCAGCGCCTTGCCGGCCACCAAGCTCTACGTCGGAGGGGCGTCCAACGCTGGCGCGACAGCGGCCGAGCACGGAGTTGGGGTCGGCGAGGTCGAGGCGATGCTCGCCGCCTTCCTAAATCAGACCACAGCGGTCTCACCCGTCGAACAGCGCGTCGACGTGTTGCGCCGGTGGTGGCTGGAATTCGACTCAGTGCATGCCCGGCAGGAGTCCGGAATGAAGCCCCTCTGGGGCCTGGTAGAGGATGTCGGATATTCGGTCGGGTACGGCCAGCAGCCCGGCTACAGGCTGTACCGAACGCTCCTCCCCTCCGACCTCGTGGAGGAGATCGACCTCCTTTGGGACGGCACGACACTCCCCCGCTGGCCCGAGGCTGTCGTCAGTGAGCCCTATCCTCACCGACTGATGGCCGACACCTTCGGCCCTGCTGTGTCGTTCTGGCACGGAGTAGCCCTCACCACGTGGTACGTCTGCGAAGGACCGACATCACGCACCACCCTGTCAGGCTTGCGCGCCTACCATGAGCGCCACCTCGCAGAACTCGCCGACATCGGCACCCCGATCCACCCCAGCCTCTTCGACGAACTGGAACAAGCAGAAAGCCGCCTCGGCCCGATAGAGGAACTTCCTACTTACGAGCACTGGTTCCAGCGTGGCGAGGGCGTCGCGCTTCGGATGACCGGTGGAGGCACACGCCGCGATGGCTTCAGCATGTTGCGCGATATCCTCACTCGTCACCGGCGCGGATGGACCAACCGCTATCTCGACGACTACCTGCGTCACCGCTGGCACACCGAACTCACCACCGTGGCCCGCGAACTCAACAAGACGATCGCCGCTTCCGGCAAACCCCCGACGTTCAAGCGATTCGCCCGTTTCGCCGCCAAAGCAGCGAACCACTGGTTCAACGGCGACCTGTCCGGCCTCTACACCGCCATCGGCGAGAAGGCACCGTCCACCCCTCCCCGCGTCGATCTCCTTCCGATCGCCGCACACGACTTCGTCGACGCCCTATACACGGAGCTCGGCGGGCAGCCCTACGAGGAGCTCCTGCGGGTAACGGATTTCCCTCTGGCCGACGTGTACCGGCAGAAGTCCCGGCTGGCGAGTGCTGGAGTCACGTATCTGCAGATGTCCGAAGCACTGGGACGTACGCCAGATCCCAAGGAGTTCGGGGTCAGCCGGTATGAGTGGTCGTGGGCGGGCGGGCCTGACCAAGGATGGCCGATCTATCAGACAGCCATCGAAACAATCCTGCGTCGGCACCAATAGTCGACATGGCCAATCGCTTGTGTCCCTCGGGACTCGATGGGGCGCGGCGCCTCGTTTCCGCCCCATGGTGGATCAAGCCGTAGTGCTCGAACTTGCGGGAAGAACACGCCGAACCGGTCGTCGCAGAAGACGACTGGGGGGCGCCTGTTTTGCGGTTAATGCCCAGGTCTCGACACGCGGCCGAGTTGCTCATTCCCTGTATCAGGAGGCGAAGGTATTGATCACGTTTGTCCGCGAGCGGAGCGGGTCCACTCTTCTTAGAGGTCCGACGCGCCTTGTCAAGGCAGCACCCCACAGAGTGGGGTGTTGCGCTCAGCTCTAGAATCCAAGCACATAGATGGGGCCACTTCTCGCGCTTGCAATCAGAAGGCAGCAAGACGACCGAATTCTATTCGGTTCAGAGCTATCCGCGACCTTCTTGCCGAACGCGAAGGGGACGTCGTCCTCGACGACGACGGTTCGGGCGAGGCAGCCGACATCGTGGAACTGGCCTTGGAGAGGGACTTCCTCGTTGTTCGGCTTGCCCACTGCAAAGTACGCTCACGATCCTCAGCCAGGCGCCCGCCTCGAGGACCTGTACGGGGTGTGCGGACAGGTCATGAAGAGTGCACGCTGGAATGAGGACCCGATGCGCCTCTTCCGCCACCTCGAGCGACGCGGGACATCGCGCCACCGTCCTCCGAGGCCGCGCATGACGTCTCCCGAAGCGCAGGCGGATGAACATCTCGATCGTGCAACTCACGCCCTCACAGCCCTGCCGACGTCCGGGATCCAGCAGAGCCGGGCCCGGACTTTGGGCCTCCTTGCGTTGAGATCGGCGATCTGAGGGCGGCATGCAATTTTCCACCGCGAGTAAACCGTCCGCCCAGAAGGCGAGTCATCTAAGAGAGCGACTAGCGCGGCAGCGCCTCAGTTGGCACGCGAGACAAATTGCGCCCCTGCAGGCTCATCGTTCAAAACGCATATCACTGATCAGTGGTAAAGACTCCAGCCGAGGCATTTCAGGGCTATGCGCTGTCCGGATGGAGTCATCTCTCACATTTCGCCGGAAACAGGTGGCGGATCATCGCACTATTGCCGGAACGGCCGTTCCCGTCCTGCGCTTGAGACGACGGCCTTCCCAGGATCCCGAGGCCGAGGTCGCGGGATCGACTTCCCCCGAAGGTGTGATGCTTCATGCCCCCTGTACGTCCCCGCACCCGTACCCGGCTCGTGACGCTGCACCGTCTGCCGCGAGTGCACGCTGACAACCTGCTGGACGCGGTCGATCTGGACTTCGCAGACGAGATCGACGCCGACCTGCGCGTCCCTCCCGCCATGGACGTCCCCGCGCTCTGGGTCGACGGCTGCCACGATCCAGACGAGCCCGCCGACTGGTGCGCAGACGCCGCCCTCCTCACCGGCCTGCGCATCGGGCACATCGAACGGAGATCCGGCGGCCTGCTCATCCTGGCAGTCGACGAGGTCTGCTACGCCATCTGTTTCGGCGCGCACGGTCGGCAACTCCTGCTCGATGAGCACAAGGACCCGCGTTTCGGCCTGCAGTTCGCGGTGCGTGCCGTCGACCCCTACCGCGTGCATGGGCTGGCCCGTCGCTTCCCTGCCGCGCGTGGTCGCTCCGACCTCACCTTCGTCCCGGCGGGGCTGCCCATCTTCAGCTTCGGTGTCGAGCCTGCCGAGATCGTTCGTCGCCTCGGCGGAGTTCTGGAGCGGGTCAACCTGACGTTCTCCCGCGATGGCGGCGGACGGAATGTCCGCGTGGAGGGCTCCTCCGGGCTGCGGCTCCGCCTCGCCCTCGCTCCCGACGACCTCGTGGCCGACATCCGCGCCATCGCCGACGTGTGTGCTCGCGGACTTCCCCACGACCTGCTGGAGTTCGTCGACAACCTTCGGCCCGTCAGCGACACCAAGACCAGCGAGCAACTCGGCGCCGCGCTGGAGGACATGCTGTCGGCAGAGGACGATCGCCACCTGGCACCTGCCGTTCCCTCGAGCTGCCTCACCCAGCTGGGTGACACGAACTCGTACGCGGTCAAGATCTCCGGCACACGGATCCGCGTCCATGATCACCTGGGTTTGGAGGAGATCCTCGAGCCCTTGCGGCGCCATCCGGCTGGCAGTCGGGTCCCAGCACTCCGCAAGGGAAGGATCCAAGCATGCGCCTCGGGCGACGGTAAGGAGCCCCTGGGCGGCGCGATGGCGCTCAAGTGGCTGGAGGCCGACTGTGCGATCGGATCTCGGCGCTTCCATCTGCTGGACGGGCACTGGTACGAGATCGGCGCCGCCTACCTCGACGGGATCCGCACGCACGTCACGCGGGTCGTGTCAGCCGCGCCTTCGCTCGACCTTCCCGCCTGGCGGACCGGGTGGAAGGAGGAGGACTACAACAGCAACGTGCCCAAGCTGCGCGACGGCTACGTCTGCCTGGACCGCAAGGGCGTCCGCAACCCCCTCAACCGAACCAATGCAATCGAGATCTGCGACCTGCTCGGCCCCGATGACGAGCTCATTCACGTCAAGAAGGCGTCTGGCTCTTCCCCGTTGAGCCACCTCTTCTACCAGGCACTGGTCTCGACGCAGTCCCTGACAGCCTCCCACGAGGTACGGGAGCAGTTCGCCTCACTGGTCGCGAAGCACTCTCCGAAACGGAACGTTCCATTGGACTTCCAGCCCAAGAAGGTCGTTCTGGCCGTGCTGCTCAAGAACGGGGAGAGAATCACCGCCGACACGCTCTTCCCGTTCTCCCAGATCACGCTCGCGCACACGGCCATCACCCTCCAGGAGCAGCACCGTATCGATCTGGAGGTCATCGCGATCACCGGCGGCTCCTCATGAAGCTGCCTGCCGTCCGCCGAAGTGTCCGAGCTACAGGCGCCCTCGCTGCACTCGGAGCAGGGGCGTGGGTGATCATCATAAGCTCACGTCGCGTGACCGCTCGGATGATCGAGCGCCGCACGACCCGCCGCATGATGGCCGGACGGGGAAGATCCAGCCAGATCGCCGTGTCCGCGCGCTGCCACAGCAGATCCCCCAGAGCAGCGTGATACTGGTCGTCGGTCACCCAACGCGGCCCGGCAGAGAACGCCTCCACGTCGGACCCGAAATCCGGCCACCGCACCCAGCCCGGCCCATGATGAAGAGCGTCGAGCTCGAACCGGGGCAGCTTCAGCGCGGTCGCCAGCGCCACGGCCAGCGTCGTCTTTCCCGATCCTGAGATACCCGAGATCAACACCCTGTCCATGCCACTTCCCGTCGCCTGTAACCCGCACGCCACCCGACAGCGTTCCGCTCGCCGGCCGAACCACGCCCACCGCGTGGCCTCGGGCGTGGCGAGGACGATGCGCCGCGACGGGAGCCCGACGGGATGCCGCGGACCAGGTATACGCGCCGCCCGCCCCAGCCCGGACGAGCCGACAGGCGAGCCGGCCGGTCAAAGAGGCTTCCGGAGAGGACAGGACCCTGGCGGCCGGCACAGGCCCTCGCACCCGGCTTCACGAAGATCCCGCGATCGAAGATACCCGCTCAGGAAACCGGCGGCGAACGCGTCCCCCGCCGCCTCGGTCTGCACGAGCCGTGATGTCCGCCCTGGTCAGGTGGGGTTACCCCTACCCCATGTTGGCGTGCTGACGTGATCCCCCAGGAAAAGACGGACATCTAGCTTTATAACGTCTCAATCTTCCACTGAAGGGTTTCTCCCCCGTGATTGGCAAGAAGTCGTTCCACCGCGCCATGTCCCGTTCCGCCGTCGTCGCCCTGGCCGGCGCGGCCTGCCTCGCGGCGACGGCCGGCAGCGCCGGAGCGATCATCAACGGCACCAAGCCCACCGAGTCCTACGGCTTCATGGCCTCCATCCCCATCACGGCGCCCGCCCTGGGCCTCAAGGACGGCAACTGCGGTGCGGCCCTGATCAACCCCCAGTGGGTGGTCACCGCGGCGCACTGCGTCGACATGGAGATCGGCTCGATCGTGAAGGGCACCGTCCGCATCGGCAGCGACCAGCGCAAGTCCGGCGGCACCGTCCGCAGGATCGCCCAAGCGATCACCCACCCCCGCTACGCCCAGGGCACGGACAAGGCGCCGTACAACACCGCCGACCTCGCGCTGATCCGCCTGGACAAGCCCGTCTCCGTCAAGCCCGTCCCGATCGCCCGGCAGGCCGGCAAGCCCGGCACCCCCACCCGCATCATCGGCTTCGGCATCACCACGTTCAGCAAGAACCCGAACGAGTGGAAGATGGCCAAGAAGCTGCGCCAGCTGGAGACCCGCCGCGGCGCGATCTCCGAATGCGGACCCGGCTACGCCTCCGACACCCGCCTGTGCACCATCAGCCGCACGCCCAAGGCCATGGCCTGCAACGGCGACTCCGGCGGCCCGCAGATCCAGCGCGGCCACGGCGGTCGCTGGGAGCTCATCGGCGTCACCTCCGGCCCCGGCGCCCCGAGCCCCTCCTGCGCCGAAGGCCCCGGCCTGTACACCAACGTGAGCGCCTACACCGACTGGATCAACCAGACAATCCGCGCAAACAGCTGACCCGCTGCCCGGGCCGCCGCGCACCCGGCGCCTGCGAGCAGGCCGGCGGCGTCGGCGACGGCGGCCTCCAGGTCAGCCAGAACGGCGGGTTGTCTGGATCATGGCCTTTCGATCGATCGTGGTCGCGCTCTATGATCTTCCGGAATGGCGGGAGGTGGGTTGGCCGTTCTGATCCGGGCAAGCGATGTGCCCGCCGCGCAGCGGGTGGATGCCTGGTTGAGCGTCGTGTGCGACATCCTCGGGCCGCTGGACGTGCGGATGGATCGAAACGTCGCCCTGCAGGGGCAGATCGAGGCGGCCCAACTCGGTCCGGTCGGCATCGGAAGGGTCCAGACCACGACGCCGCACCGCGTTCTGCGGACGCCAGGCTTGATCCGGAAGGAGAGCCCGGAGCTCTACCGGGTGGTGATGCCCGTATCCGGGACCATCCTGGTCGAACAGGACGGCCGCGCGGCGCGGTTGGGGGCGGGGGACCTTGCCATCTACGATTTCTCCCGGCCTTATGAGCTGGTCTACGACACGACGGTGGAGCTGGCCGTCTTCAGCTTCACGCGCGAGATGCTGGCCGTGCCCGCGGATCCGGTCGCTCGGCTGACCGCCGTCGCGATCTCTGGAAGCGGCGGCACGGCGGCGTTGGCGGCGCCGCTGCTGGCTCGGGTGGCCCGCGACGTGGAGACCTACCAGCCGGCCAGCGCGGCCCGGCTGTCCACGGTGGTGATGGACCTGCTGGCCGCCACCGTCGCCGAGCAGGTGTCCCAGCTCGCGGCGCTCGAGCCGGAGACCCGCGAACAGGTGCTGCTGCGGCGCGTCCACACCTTCATCGAGCAGCACCTGGGCGACGCCGGCCTCGGTCCCGCGACGGTCGCGGCGGCGCACCACGTCTCGCTGCGGTACCTGCACCGCCTGTTCGCGTCGCAGGACACCACGCTCGCGGCGTGGATCCGGCACCGCAGGCTCGAACGCTGCCGCCGCGACCTGGCCGATCCGGCCAATGCCGGCCAGCCGGTCAGCAGCATCGCGGCCCGCTGGGGACTACCCGACCCGGCACATTTCAGCCGATTGTTCCGGCAGGCGTACGGGATGCCGCCGGTCGAGTACCGCCGAGCGAGCCTGACGCCGAGCGGCTGAGGCCCGGCACGGATCGTCAAGCGGCCGGCACGCGGCTACAAGCCGGGCGATCGGCCGATCAGCACACTGGAGGCCACAAGGAGACCCCGGAAGAAAGAGAGACCGACAATGTCCGGTCCCGCCCTGTTCGTGAACCTGGCCGTCAAGGACCTCCACCGCTCCAAGGCCTTCTACACCGCGCTCGGCTTCGAGCACTTCGGCATGGCCGACGACATGGCGTCCGTGATCATCAGCGAGCGCACCCAGGTCATGCTGTTGGCCGAGCCGACCTTCGCGGGCTACGCCAGAAACGAGGTCGCTGACCCGGCCAAGACCACCCAGGCAATCCTGGTCCTCGGCCTCGACGACCAAGGGCAGGTGGACGAGCTGATCGGCAAGGCCGTGGCCGCAGGAGCCGAGGAGCTCGGCGAGCCCGTCACCGCGGGCGGGCGCTACCAGCGTCACTTCGCCGACCCCGACGGCCACCACTGGTCCGCGCTGTGCATCGCCGCGCCGAGCAACTGACGTGACGACCCCCACCATGGTCACCGGGACCGCGACGTCGGCCGACGGCACGAGCATCGTGTTCGACCGCCTCGGCTCGGGACCGGTGGTCGTCCTCGTCCATGGCGCGGTCACCGACCGGTCCCACCCAACGCTCGCCGAGGTCGCCCGAGCCCTCTCGCCCTGGTTCACGGTGGTCAACTACGACCGCCGTGGCCGCGGCGGCAGCGGGGACACCCGCCCCTACGCCGTCCAGCGAGAGATCGAGGACCTTGCCGCCGTCATCACGGCGACGGGCGGCAGCGCCATGGTCTTCGGCGGGTCCTCCGGCGCCGCACTGGCGCTGGAGGCCGCGGCCCGACTGCCCGCGATCACCTGCCTGGCCCTGTGGGAGCCGCCGTACCACGTCGACCCGACCGCTCCCTACCTGCCGGACGACTTCGCCTCGCGCCTCACCGCCCTGATCGAGGCGGGACGGCCGGGCGACGCGGTCGAGCTGTTCATGGTCCAGGCCGCAGAGGTCCCCGCCGACGCGGTCGCCGCCATGCGGACCCATCCCACCTGGCCGCACCTCGAAGCCATCGCCCGCACCCTCGCCTACGAGGCCGAGATCATGCGGCCAGGAAACCGCCTCCCCACCATCGCCGCCACGCTCACCCAGCCCACACTCGTCCTCGACGGCGGTGACAGCCCCGCATGGATGCGCAACGCCGGAACCGCCGTGGCCCGCACCATCCCCGCCGCCTGCCACCGGCTCCTCCCGAACCAGTCCCACGACGTGGCCGCCCACGCCCTGGCCCCCGAACTCCTCGAATTCTTCGCCAGACAGCAACGACGTCCCTGATCCCGAAACCCCAGCGCCGAAGAACTGCTCGCGCGGACCCGCCGAGCGCCGGTCCCTCCCGCGCAACCCCGCCGGCTTCCCTGACCCCACAGCCTCCCGCCACTCCCGCTCCCTCACGCGCGGGTGCGCGTGAGGGAGGACCATCCGGAAGGTCAGTGCCACCCTGGGAACCTCGTGGAGGGCAGGGCCGCGCGTGTCAGGACAGGGTCGGTACGGTACCGCATTCGGCGCGTTCGACCGTGACCCCGGGCAGGCCGCGGACCCACCCACCGGTGACCTCGGCGAGCCGGGCCGCATCCGGCGGCGTGCGGCCCAGGCCGATGGCGTACCGTGCCGACCTGGGCCCCGCCTCGAACGGGCGGGGGCGGCGCGGGGATCATGGGGCGTTCCTCGGGCGTGTGGTCGCAAGAGCGCCGAGGCCGTAACTCCTGACCTGCACGTCAAGGTCAACCTCCTCGAAGCTGGCCGCCACGCGCGGGGCACTCGCGGACCCCTGCTGTCCGGTTAGCCCAGGCTCCGGAAGAACGCCCGGAGGTCGGCGATCATCAGGTCGGGGGTCTCCAGGGCCGCGAAGTGGCCGCCCCGCTCGAACTCCGACCAGCGCACCACGTTGTGCGCCTGGTCGGCCAGCGGGCGGACCGAGAAGTCCGTGGGGAACACCGCGACCGCGGTCGCCACCGTCCCGCGCTCCTTCGGCGCCCACATGGTGAAGTCGTTGAACCGCTCGTAGTAGGTGTGAGCCGCCGAGCCTGCGGTGCCGGTGAACCAGTAGATGCTCACGTCGGTGAGGATCCGGTCCCGGTCCACCGCGTCCTCGGGGAGCTCAGCGGCCGGGTCCGTCCAGTCCTTGAACTTCTCCACGATCCAGGCGAGCTGACCGGCGGGGGAGTCGTGCAGCGCGGCCGCAACCGTTTGCGGGCGCGTGCCCTGGACCTGCATGTACGCGCCCAGCTTCTCCTGCCACTCCTTCATCCCGGCCAGCCGCCCACGCTCGGCCTCGGTCAGCGAGCCCATGATCGCCGGATCGCCGTTGGGGAACGTGAGCAGGCCGTTGACGTGCACGCCGATGACACTGTCCGGCGCGGCGCGTCCTACCAGCGGAGCGATGAACGCGCTGACGTCGCCGCCCTGCACGCCGTACCGGTCGTAGCCGAGCCTGGACATCAGCTCCGCCAGCGCCGCGGCGGTGCGGCCGTCCGTCCAGCCGGTGCCGGGCAGCGGGCCGGAGAAGCCGTACCCCGGCAGCGACGGAATCACCAGGTGGAAGGCGTCGGCGGCCTCGCCGCCGTGGGCCACGGGGTCGGTGAGCGGGCCGATGAGGTCGAGGAACTCGACGATCGAGCCGGGCCAGCCGTGCAGCAGCAGGAGCGGGGTGGCGTCGGGCTCGGGGGAGCGTACGTGCAGGAAGTGCACCTGCGCGCCGTCCACGGTGGTGGTGAACTGCGGGTACGCGTTGAGCGCCGCCTCCTGGGCGTGCCAGTCGAAGCCGTCGGCCCAGTAGGTGGCGAGCTCCCGCAGGTAGCCGGTCGGCACGCCGCGCTCCCATCCGGTGCCGGGCAGCTCGGGGGCCCAGCGGGTACGGCGCAGCCGCTCGTGCAGGTCGTCGCGGTCGGCCTGCGGGATCTCGACGCGGTAGGGCTGGATCTCGTTCGTCATGTCCGTCACGGTATTGGCGATTGGTGTCAGGTTTGGGCACCAATCGTGGCCACAATGGTGCCCATGTTGGAAACCTCCGCGCGGCTGCTGCGCCTGCTGTCGCTCCTGCAGGCGCGTACGGACTGGACCGGTGCCGAACTCGCCGACCGGCTGGAGGTCGGCCTGCGCACCGTGCGGCGCGACGTCGAACGGCTGCGCGAGCTGGGCTATCCGGTGGACGCCACTCCGGGTGTGGCCGGCGGATACCGGCTCGGGGTGGGGGCCGCGTTGCCGCCGCTGCTGCTCGACGACGAGGAGGCCGTGGCGGTGGCGATCAGCCTGCGTACGGCCGCGACGGGCAGCGTCGCCGGCCTGGAGGAGGGTGCGGTGCGGGCGCTGGCCAAGCTCCAGCAGCTCCTGCCCTCCCGGCTGCGGCACCGGGTGGAGGCGTTCCGCGCGGCGACCGTGGCGCTGCCCGGGGCGGCCGATCCGGAGGTCAGCGCCGATCTGCTGGCCGCGATCGCCACCGCGTGCCGCGACCGGCGCCGGGTGCGGCTGCGCTACCGGGGGCGCGACCGCGTCACCGCGCGCGAGGTCGAGCCGCACCGGCTGGTGCACACCCCGCGCCGGTGGTACCTGGTGGCGTGGGACGTGGCCAAGGACGACTGGCGTACCTTCCGGGTCGACCGGATCGAGGAGCCGCTCGGGCCACCGGGGGCGCGCTTCACGCCGCGCATGCCGCCCGAGGAGGACGCGGCCGCCTACGTCTCGCACGCCATCACCTCGGCGCCGTACACGTACCAGGCCCGCGTCCTCTTCCACGCCCCGCTGGAGGAGGTGGCGCCGCGCACGTCGCCCGGCGCTGGACGGCTGGAGGCCGTGGACGCGCGCACCTGCCTGTTCACCGCCGGCTCGAACTCGCTGCGTGAGCTGGCGGTGCACGTGGCGGTGAAGGGGTTCGACTTCGAGGTGCTGGATCCGCCGGAGCTGGTCCCGGTGCTGCGCGAGGTCTGCGACCGCCTCGACCGGGCCGCGACCATGTCGAACCCGGGTTCCGGCTGAAGGAGGTTCCGGTAGCAACGGCGGAAAATCGAGACGCCCTCACATCAGGGCAGGTCAGGGGTACATCCGTTAGATTTTCCGCGATTACTACCGGGACCCCGGGCACGGCGACCAGGGTTTTCGGACTATTCGGGCCCCTCTATGCGCGGGCGCGCGTGGCGCCCCGGCCCGGCCGCTGAGCGGCGAGAAGTTGACGGTGGTCGGCGACAAGTTCTGTCAGTAGCTCACCGTAGTTGAGGATGCTCTCGTCGGTAGGGCAGGATCTGCTGCTTGATCGCCATCAGTACGCGCAGCCCCGAGCAGTCCATGAACGACACCTGGCTCAGGTCCACCACCAGCGCGGGAGCCGTCCGGTGCTGGGCATTAGCACCGCCTGCAGAAGGTCAGCGGTCGCCATGTCGAGCTCCCCGAGCGGGCGGACGACAACACGGTGGCCCTCGTCTTTGCACGTCACCGTCAGACACCCCATCGCAACCCCCACTGATCTCTATGCCCCGAATTGTCGCGAACCGTTACATTTGCCATCAGGTGGCCACAGTCGACGGCGCCGTGCCCTCCCGGCTGGGCAAACCCCTGGCAGGCACACCGCCAACGGTCCCTACTTGGCTAGAGGGGGCAGCTGCGGTGCGGCGGTCACGGCTGCCTTCTCGGGTCGAATCCGGTTCTGGCCGCCAGCTGCTGGAACAGGCGGCGCTCGTCCTCGCTGAGCGGGTTGGGGACCACGATCCGGGCCTCGGCGTACAGGTCGCCGGGGGCTGCCTGGGGGTTGGGCAGGCCACGGCCGCGGAGCCGGAGACGGTGCCCGCTCGAGGTGCCCGGCGGCACCTTGATCATTTCTGGGCCGGCCGGGGTGTCCACCGGCACGACGGCTCCCAGCGCGGCCTCCCACGGAGCCAGACGAAGCTCAACGTGGATGTCGCGCCCCTGCACCCGGTACTTCGGGTGGTCGGCGACGCGCACCACGAGGAAGAGATCGCCGTCCGGCGCTCCCGCCCTGCCGCGCCCGCCCTGCCCCGCGATTCGGAGGCGCTGGCCTCCGATGAACCCGGGAGGAACCACGATCTCCATCCGGTGGCGATCGTCGAGGGTGAGGACACGGCGGGCGCCGTGGTAGGCCTCCTCGACGGTGATCTCAAGCTCGGCCTCCTGATGGGCGCCTGCGGCGGGGGCCCATCCCTGGTACGGGCGGTGGCCGAACATGTCGCCGAACAGGTCGTCGAAACCGGGAGCCGTCGTCCAGACCGGGGCGGGCCCCGGCGTCGGCGCTCCTCGCCGGACCCGTACGTGCGGCCGCATGTCGGGGTCCCAGCCCGCTGAAGCCGGCTGGAAGTTCTGTCCGGCCGCGTCGTAGCGCCTGCGCGCCGCCGGGTCCCCCAGGACGCGGTAGGCCTCGGAGATCTCTTTGAAGCGCTCCTCGGCGCCGGGCTCGCGATTGACGTCAGGGTGGTAGAGGCGTGCCAGTCTGCGATAGGCACGCTGAATCTCCTCCTGGCCGGCAGTCCTGGTGACCCCCAGCGCCTGGTAGAAGTCCTTCGCCATCGCCCGATCCCTTGGTTCACTGCGTGAAAGCTCGGGAAGGCCGGCCGTCTCGGGTCAGTCCGGCTCGGCGTTCCACGGTTCCTGCCAGGGTTCCGTACCGCGTGCTGGACCTGGAGAAGGTCGGCGACCTGGCGAGCGCGGCAGCGTGGACGATCGGCCTCCGGGCCGGGGGCGGGCCACGGGACCATGCGCGGCGGTGCCGCGCCATGGCCCGTCCCCGGAGCGGGTCATGCGTTGATGGCTTTGCTGTCGCCGCGGCTGATCTCCACCTTGCGCGGCTTGGCCTTCTCCATCACGGGGATGCGCACGGTCAGCACCCCGTTGGTGTAGTCGGCGTCGATCCTGTCGCTGTCGAGGTGCTCGGACAGGTAGACGCGGCGGGTGAAGGCTCCCATCACCCGTTCGCGGACGAAGACGCGCTCGTCCTGGCCGAGCTCCTCCTCGCGGCGGGCGCTGACCGAGAGCACCCCGCGGTCGACGGTGACCTCGATGGAGTCGGGGTCGATGCCGGGCAGATCGAACCGCAGCACCACGTCGTCGGCGCGGCGGATTCCGTCCATCGGCATGATGGCGCCGGCGCCCTCGGCGGCGGCCTGGCGGGTCAGCCGGTCGAACTGACGCTCGAACTCCTGCACGAACGGGTCGATCGACGTCAGCAGCATCGTGCTCACCTCCGAAGATCCCCCCGGGGCCGACGGCACCCGGGGATGCCTGCTCTGCCACAGAGGAAAACCTCTAAGAGAGATTGTAGATAATCTTAGTGCCCAATTGTCAAATCCCCTGCGGGTGACCCTCCACGGGGTCCGATGCGACTGCTTCGGCCGCGGCCGCCTCCAGGCCGCGCGCCAGATCCTGGAGCCGGCCGATGTGGGCGCGGGCCACCGCCAGCTCGTCCTCCAGTGACAGGATCCGCAAGGTGGAGGCCAGGGAGTGGCCCTGGTCGAACAGCTCTCGGATGCGCATCACGAACACGAGCTGGCGGCGACTGTAGCGGCGGTGCCCGCCAGCCGAGCGGTCCGGCCGTACCGCCCCGGCGGAGTCCAGCCCCCGCAGGAACGCCTGCTGCACGCCGAGCACCTGGGCAGCCTGGCCGGTGGTGTAGGCGGGGTAGTCCAGATCGTCGAGCCGTTCAACCGACATGATCACTTCCTGGTACGGCGGCCACTCGCCAGGGTGTGCGAAGAAGGAGCTTGACAGATTCTTGCGGCGTTGGCTATAGAAAAAGTGTATCGGTCGATGACCTGGCAGCGCTATCAGAGGTTTCCGGGGAGGGATCGACGTGCAGGACCTGGCCACGCGGTGCGTGGACGGTGAGTTCGCGGAGCTGATCTGCGCCGACGATCAGTGGCTGCGCGAAACGTTCGACGCTTTGATCGCGGCAAGCTATGGGCCGCCACCTGCCGGTCCCTGGCCGCCTGCCCCTCCTCGGACGCCGCCGACCGGGCCGCGGCCCCGGCGGCTTCACGTATGGCGCGACGATCGGATGCCGGAAGGCGTCGAGGTGGCGAAGGCGTCAGGCATCCGGCTCGGCCGCTCACCGCCCACCTCCACACCCAGCAGGCCGAACACGCAGCCGAACGGATCGCAGACCGGCGCGAGACCATGCGGCTGCGCGGCGTACCGCTACCCAGCCTCCCGCCGGAACTCATCCACCTCGACTACCGCCCCTGACACCCGCCTACAAGGCGCGTTCCTGCCGGCGGCGCCGGATCTCGTCCATGCTGGACGTCGGCAGGCTGCCCGTCTCCGCCGCCTGGTGGATGCTGTCGCGGTCAGGGTCGGGGTCGAGTATCGCGCGGCCCCACCAGGCGTTCAGCACGTTGTCCAGTTCGGGGCCCTGCTCGGCGCTCATCAGTTCGGCGAAGAACTGAGCACGGCGGGCGCCGCTCAGCGCGTCCGAGATCCCGCCGATCGTTCGCGGGACCCTCGGCTGGCCAGCCGTTTCAACAAGTCGGACGCTCCACCGATACCACCTCTCATCGCCTGCTTGCAGGCTATGGCAGCGGCGCAGCCCGCAAGGCCGGAAGCGCGCGACGGCCCACTTCACAGCCAGGAGGGCGGCCCGAAAGTCGGCTCGTCGACAGGCCGTATCGCGGCCGCCTGATGTATCAGCCACACACCGAAACGATCGCCGCCGCTGTGGAAGTAGACGAGGACCTCCCAGCCTCGCGGGCCGAGCAGTCACCTTCTTGAACCGGGTGACGTGGTCGCCGACCGCGTATTGCAGCATCGGCCGCGGCACGCGATGCCACCGCGAGCACATGCCAGGCGCGAGAATCACCCCGCCATCGTACAAGCGTTCGATATATGCCGGTTTGGGCTCGTGGCCAACACCAGACGTAAGGTGATCAAATTACGGTGGCGACCGATCCACCCGGGCGCCGGCCGGAAGATAGGCGCGACCATGGGACGCTCCCCCAGGCGCGAT
>NZ_JBSFNE010000017.1:96645-157970 GCF_053586935.1 Nonomuraea sp. NPDC003727 | reverse complement strand
GCACCGCCCGGTCCATCCGCTCGATCGCCGAGCGGGTGCTCTCCTCCATCTCCTGGAGCGTGGCGCCGACGTGCGGGCCGCCGCCGCCCGCGTCGCCGCGGGCAGGTGGTCAGCGGAGGGTGCCGTTGGTCATGCCGGCCGGCTCCTCGGGCAGCGCGATCAGGCCGAGCTCCGCCGGCGAGGCCATCAGCGGGTGGTGCGGGACGACCCGCACCGTGTACCCGAAGGCGCCCGTGCTCTCGAGCGGCACCTTCCCCGCGTAGTGCGCCTTGCCGTCGTCGTTCGTGCCCTCCAGCGCCATCGTCAGGTAGCCGGGGTTCAGCAGCTCGTCGTGCGGGCCGACCTTGCCGTACGCCGTCTGG
The DNA here is from genome assembly GCF_053586935.1 of Nonomuraea sp. NPDC003727. Lineage (NCBI taxonomy): Bacteria > Bacillati > Actinomycetota > Actinomycetes > Streptosporangiales > Streptosporangiaceae > Nonomuraea > Nonomuraea sp. NPDC003727. The sequence goes on along the minus strand of NZ_JBSFNE010000017.1, from coordinate 157,608 downwards.
ACCAGCACGTCGGACGGCTCGAGCTCGCCGAGCGCGACGGTGGCCCGCAGGTCGAGGGCGGCGCCGACCTCGGGCGTGTCGCCGACACCCGACGCCTCCACGTGCTCCACCCTGACGCCGGGCCACGCCTTGGCGGCGCGCAGCCGCCAGGCGGCGAACGCCTTGGCGGGCGCGTAGACGTCGGCCGACAGCGCGCGGGCGCCGGCGGCGGCGGGCGTGTAGAGATCCACGACGTAGTCGCGGAGCATCCGCCCGGCCAGCACCTTGGGCCCGAGCGAGGCCAGCGTGTGGCGCACCATCTCCAGCCACCTGCGGGGCAGGCCGTCGGGGGCGCGGTCGTAGAAGCGGTCGGAGACCTCGTGCTCGATCAGGTCGTAGAGCGCGGCGGCCTCCAGCTCGTCGCGCCGGTCGGGGTCGGCGACGCCGTCGGCGGTGGGGATGGCCCAGCCGTTGGTGCCGTCGTACCACTCGTCCCACCAGCCGTCGCGGATGGACAGGTTGAGCCCGCCGTTCAGCGCCGACTTCATGCCCGAGGTGCCCGAGGCCTCCAGCGGCCGCAGCGGGTTGTTCAGCCAGACGTCGCAGCCCTGCACGAGCAGCTGGCCCAGGGCCATGTCGTAGTCGGGCAGGAAGACGATGCGGTGCCGCACGTCCTCCTCGTCGGCGAACCGCACGATCTGCTGGATGAGCTTCTTGCCGCCCTCGTCGGCCGGGTGCGCCTTGCCCGCGATGACGATCTGCACCGGCTTGTCGGGGTCGAGCAGCAGCTCCCTCAACCGCGCCGGGTCGCGCAGCATGAGCGTGAGCCGCTTGTAGGAGGGCACGCGGCGGGCGAACCCGATGGTCAGCACGTTGGGGTCGAGCGCGTCGTCGACCCAGGTCAGCTCGGCGTCGGAGGCACCCCGGTCGCGCCAGGAGCGGCGCAGCCGTACCCTCGCCGCCTCGACCAGGCGCTCGCGCAGCAGGCCGCGGATCTCCCAGATGTCGGCGTCGGGGATCTTGTGGACGCCCTCCCAGCCCTGCCCCTTGTCGATCAGGGACGGCAGCTCGCGACCGGCCAGCTCCATGATCTCGCGACCGACCCACGTGGGCGCGTGGACACCGTTCGTGATCGACCCGATCGGGACCTCGTGCAGGTCGAAGCCCGGCCAGAGCTCCTTGAACATCTCCCGGCTGACCTCGCCGTGCAGCTCGGAGACCCCGTTGACGCGCTGGGCCAGGCGCATGCCCATGATCGCCATGTTGAAGCGGCCCGGCTCGCGCTCGGCGCCCAGCGCGAGGATGCGCTCGACGGGCACGGTCGGCCAGGCGTTGTCGCCGCCGAACTGCCTTTCGATCATGTCGGCGGGGAAGCGGTCGATGCCGGCGGGGACGGGCGTGTGGGTGGTGAACACCGTGCCCGCGCGCACGGCCTCCAGCGCCTCGTCGAAGCTCAGCCGCGACTCGGTCAGCTCGCGGATGCGCTCCAGGCCGAGGAATCCGGCGTGGCCCTCGTTGGTGTGGAAGACCTCGGGCTCGGGGTGACCGGTGATCCCGCAGTAGGCGCGGATCGCCCTGACGCCGCCGATGCCGAGCAGCAGCTCCTGCATGAGCCGGTGGTCGGTGCCGCCGCCGTAGAGGCGGTCGGTGACGTCGCGCGCGGCCGCGTCGTTGTCGGCCACGTCGGAGTCGAGCAGCAGCAGCGGCACCCTGCCGACCTGCGCCACCCACACCTGCGCGTGCAGGGCGCGGTGGCCGGGCAGCCCGATCCGAATGTGGACGGCGGTGCCCTCCTCGTCCTTCAGCAGGGTGAGCGGCAGGCCGCCGGGATCGAGGCTGGGATAGTGCTCCAGCTGCCAGCCCTCGGGCGACAGCGACTGGGTGAAGTAACCGTGGCGGTAGAGCAACCCCACCGCCAGGATCGGCACGCCCAGGTCGCTGGCCGCCTTCAGGTGGTCTCCCGCCAGGATGCCGAGGCCGCCCGAGTACTGCGGCAGGGCCGCGGCGATGCCGTACTCCGGCGAGAAGTAGGCGATCGCCTCGGCCGCGTCGGGCAGCGTCTGGTACCAGCGCGGCGCGGTCATGTACTCGCGCAGGTCGTCGGCTGCGTCGGCGAGGCGACGCAGGAAGCGGCGGTCACCCGCCAGCTGGCGCAACCTGGCCGGGTCGACGGCGCCCAGCAGTGCGACGGGGTCGTGCCCAACGCGTTCCCAGACGGCCGGATCGACCTCGGAGAACAGGTCGGTGGTCTCTGGATGCCACGACCACCTGAGGTTGTGCACGAGCTCGCCGAGGGCGGCCAACTCCGTGGGAAGGACGGTGCGGACGGTGAACCTGCGGATAGCTCTCACGATTCCGACCCTAGGTGGTGAGTGGTGGTGGACAAGCAGCAGTCCCGTAGATCGATCACTTCCCTCTGACAACCCTTCCGTGAAGATGCATTAATGGGGACACTTGGGGCACTCCCCACTTTGAACCCGAAACACCGTCCGGGATGGCGTCCTCAGCTTCACGCGTGAAGGTGCGAGGATCGTCATTGCGACAGTCGGCCACTCGACCATGAGAACAGGACGCGATGATCGGTCGAATCCCTATCACGGACATTTTCCCAGCCGTCGACTGCGGGCAGTGGCCCGCGAAGGCGGTTGCTGGTGAGACCTTTGAGATCGCCGCGACCGTGTTCCGCGAGGGACACGACGCGGTGGCCGCCGGGGTGGTGCTCACCTCGCCCGACGGGAGGCGTGGCCACCTGAAACATATGCGAGAGGTGGCCAAGGGCACCGACAGGTGGTCCGTGAGCGTGTCGCTGCCCGACGAGGGTGACTGGCTGTTCAGGGTCGAGGCCTGGGGCGATCCGATCGGCACGTGGCTGCACGACGCGGAGATCAAGATCCCGCGCGGCATGGACGTCGACCTGATGTGCGAGGAGGGCGCGCGCCTGTTCGAGCGCGCCGCCCGTGCCGTACGGCCGGCCGACTGCCCGGCCCCGCACGCCGGCAACGGGACCACGCGCAACGGCAACGGCACGCTGAGGACCGGCGCCGGCACGACCGCCGCGCAGAAGCCGGGCGCGTTGAGAACGAACATGTTGAAGACGGACATGGTCACGACCGGCGCGCTGCGGGCGGGCACGGAGCTGAAGCCGGCCGAGGTCTGCGGGCACCGGGCGGCGCTGCTGGCCGTGGCGGCGAAGCTGCGCGACGAGACGCTCGATCCCCGCGCCCGCCTGTCGATCGCCCAGTTGCCCGAGACGACCGCGATGCTGGAGGCGCATCCGCTGCGCGACCTGCTGACCAGGAGCAAGCCGCAGAAGATCAGGGTGGACCGGCGCAGGGCGCTGTTCGGCTCGTGGTACGAGTTCTTCCCCAGGTCGGAGGGGGCGATCGTCGAGGAGGGCGGCGTCTCCAAGTCGGGGAACTTCCAGACCGCCGCCAAGCGGCTGCCCGCCATCGCCCGCATGGGCTTCGACGTGGTCTACCTGCCGCCGATCCATCCGATCGGCTCGACCTTCCGCAAGGGCCGCAACAACACGCTCACGCCGGGGCACGACGACCCGGGCTCGCCGTGGGCGATCGGCTCGGAGGACGGCGGGCACGACGCCGTCCATCCCGACCTGGGCACGATCGACGACTTCGACGACTTCGTCGGCAGGACCCGTGAGCTGGGCATGGAGGTGGCGCTCGACTTCGCGTTGCAGTGCTCGCCCGACCATCCGTGGGTCAAGGAGCACCCCGAGTGGTTCACGATCCGCGCCGACGGGTCGATCGCGTACGCGGAGAACCCGCCCAAGAAGTACCAGGACATCTACCCGCTCAACTTCGACAAGGACCCGGAGGGGATCTACGCCGAGGTCAAGCGGGTGGTCAGGCACTGGATGGACCACGGGGTGCGGATCTTCAGGGTCGACAACCCGCACACCAAGCCGGTGAGCTTCTGGGAGCGGCTGCTGGCCGACATCAGGACGACCGACCCCGACGTGGTCTTCCTGGCCGAGGCGTTCACCCGCCCCGCGATGCTGCAGACACTCGCCAAGATCGGATACCACCAGTCGTACACGTACTTCACCTGGAAGAACTCGAAGTACGACGTGGAAACCTACTTTTCGGAACTGTCGCACGAAACATCGCATTTCCTGAGGCCGAACCTCTTCGTCAACACGCCCGACATCCTGCACGAGTACCTGCAGCACGGCGGCCTGCCCGCCTTCAAGATCCGGGCCGTCCTGGCCGCGCTCGTCTCCCCCACGTGGGGCGTCTATTCCGGCTACGAACTCACCGAAAACCGCCCAGTACGGCCAGGCAGCGAGGAATACCTCGATAGCGAGAAATATCAGTACAAGCCGCGAGACTGGGCCGCGGCCGAGCGCGAGGGCCGCACGCTTGCCCCCTTCATCACACATCTGAATTTGTTCCGAAGGGCGCACCCGGCCGTCCAGGAATTGCGTAATCTGAGGTTCCACAGGATCGACCACCCGGACATGGTCTGCTTCTCCAAGCGGCTGCCCGGCGCCTACGACACGGCCACACGACGGCACGGACTCGGCGACGTGGTCCTGGCGGTTGTGAACCTGGACCCGCACAATACTCATGAGGCGACGGTCGATCTCGACCTCCCCGCTCTCGGTCTCGACTGGAACTCCGAGTTCGTCGTGGACGACGAGATGTCGGGCGAGTCGTACCGGTGGCGGCAGAACAACTACGTGCGCCTCGACCCTCATATTCATCCGGCGCACGTTTTCACCGTGCGAGCGGCTCATCGGTAACAGCGATCGGGGAGTCCAATTTGTCCGACACCGTGAACTCCGCTGCCATCCCGAACACCTTCGACGAGGAAGAGCCCCGCGATCCGCAGTGGTACAAGCGGGCGGTCTTCTACGAGGTGCTCATCAGGGGCTTCGCCGACTCCAACGGCGACGGCACAGGCGACATCAAGGGGCTCACCAGCAGGCTCGACTACCTGCAGTGGCTGGGTGTCGACTGCCTCTGGCTGCTGCCGCTGTACGAGTCGCCGCTGCGCGACGGCGGCTATGACATCGCCGACTTCATGAAGATCCTCCCTGACTTCGGTGATCTCGGCGACTTCGTCAAGCTGGTCGACGAGGCGCACAAGCGGGGCATGCGGGTGATCGCCGACCTGGTGATGAACCACACCAGCGACGCCCACCCGTGGTTCCAGGCGTCACGGCACGACCCCGAGGGCCCGTTCGGCGACTTCTACGTCTGGTCCGACACCGACGAGAAGTACCGGGACGCCCGGATCATCTTCATCGACACCGAGACCTCGAACTGGACCTACGACCCGGTCCGCGGGCAGTACTACTGGCACCGCTTCTTCCACCACCAGCCCGACCTCAACTACGAGAACCCGGCGGTGCAGGAGGCCATGCTGGAGGTGCTGAGGTTCTGGCTCGACCTGGGCATCGACGGATTCCGCATGGACGCCATCCCCTACCTGTTCGAGGAGGACGGCACCAACTGCGAGAACCTGCCCAGGACCCACGCCTACCTCAAGCGGATCAGGACCGAGGTCGACCGGCTCTACCCGGACCGCGTGCTGCTGGCCGAGGCCAACCAGTGGCCGTCCGACGTGGTCGAGTACTTCGGCGACCCGGTCAACGGCGGCGACGAGTGCCACATGGCCTTCCACTTCCCGCTCATGCCGCGCATCTTCATGGCCGTGCGCAGGGAGTCCCGTTACCCGATCTCGGAGATCATGGCCCAGACGCCCAAGATCCCCGAGAACTGCCAGTGGGGCATCTTCCTGCGCAACCACGACGAGCTCACGCTCGAGATGGTCACCGACGAAGAGCGCGACTACATGTACTCCGAGTACGCCAAGGATCCGCGCATGCGGGCCAACGTCGGCATCCGCCGCCGCCTGGCGCCGCTGCTGGAGAACGACCGCAACCAGATCGAGCTGTTCACCGCGCTGCTGCTGTCGCTGCCCGGCTCGCCGGTGCTCTACTACGGCGACGAGATCGGCATGGGCGACAACATCTGGCTCGGCGACCGCGACGGCGTCCGTACCCCGATGCAATGGACGCCCGACCGCAACGCGGGCTTCTCCGACTGCGACCCCGGGCGGCTCTACCTGCCGGTCATCATGGACCCGATCTACGGCTACCAGGCGATCAACGTCGAGGCGCAGCAGAAGAACGCCGGCTCGCTGCTCCACTGGACCAAGCGCATGATCGAGATCCGCAAGCGGCATCCGGTCTTCGGCCTCGGCGAGTACATCGAACTCAACTCGTCGAACCCCAGCGTGCTGGCATTCGTGCGCGAGCTCGGCGATGATCGCATGCTATGCGTGAACAACCTCTCGCGGTTCCCCCAGCCCGTGGAGCTGGACCTGCGAAGGTTCGTCGGCGTATCGCCCGTGGAGACGATGGGTGGAGTTCCATTTCCGCCGATTGGCGAACTTCCGTATCTTTTGACGCTCCCTGGGCATGGGTTCTATTGGTTCACCCTTCCGCCCGCCGTACCCCAGGAGGAGTAAGTCGTGCTTGAGGACCTCCTTGCCCGCTGGATCACCCATCAACGCTGGTTCGCGGGCAAGGGGCGCCCTCTCGACGACCTCGGCATCGAGTCGCACACCGTCCTCGGCACCGAAGGCGAAGCCCAGCTGTGCCACCTGGTCCTGTCCGTACGGCAGGCCGACGCGCGCGACCGCTACCAGCTCCTGATCGGCATCCGCGCGGAGCTGCCCGACCGGCTCAAGCACGCCCTCGTCGGCATCACGCAGGACGGCGTCCACGTCTACGACGCCGCGCACGACCCCACCCTGGCCCGGCTGCTGCTGGAGGGCATGGCCGAGGGGCAGGACCACGGCCCCGTCAGGTTCCGCCACACGCACGGGGTGGAGATCGACACCACGCAGCGCAGCCTGGTCCTCGGGGCCGAGCAGTCCAACACCTCGCTGGTGTACGGCGACGCCTACATCTGCAAGCTGTTCCGCCGCCTCATCCCGGGCGTCAACCCGGAGCTCGAGGTCGTCACCGCGCTGGCCGAGCGCGGCTCGCCGCACATCGCCAAGCCGTACGGGTGGATCGAGACCGACCTCGACGGCGTGCCGACCACGCTGGCCTTCATGCAGGAGTTCCTGTCCACCAGCAACGACGGCTGGGACCTGGCGCTGGCCAGCGTCCGCGACTTCTACGGCCAGCTGGAGGACGTGTCCGCGGCCGAGGCGGGCGGCGACTTCGCCGCCGAGTCGCACCGGCTCGGCGCGGCGACGGCCGAGATCCACCGCCGGCTGGCGGCCGCCTTCCCCACCGACGTCGTCGAGCCGCACGAGGTCAAGCGGATGGTGGAGGGCTTCCGCCGCCGCCTGGCCAGGGCGATCGCCGAGGTGCCCGAGCTGGCCGAGCACGCCGACGTCGTCGAGCGCGCCTTCCACGAGGTGGAGGAGCTGACCGGAGAGGTGCGCGTGCAGCGCGTCCACGGCGACTACCACCTGGGCCAGGTCATGCGGACACCCGTCGGCTGGTTCGTCCTCGACTTCGAGGGCGAGCCGGGACAGCCGCTGGAGGAGCGCAGGGCGCTCGCCTCCCCGCTGCGGGACGTGGCCGGGATGCTGCGCTCCTTCGACTACGCCGCGGGCCATCTGCTGACCGACCACCCCGAAGGCGAGACGCTGCGCCCGAAGGCGGACGAGTGGGCCACCCACAACAGGACGGCCTTCCTCGAGGGGTACGCCGACGTGGGCGCCGAGGACGCGGCGCTGCTGCGGGCGCTGGAGTACGACAAGGCGGTCTACGAGGTCATGTACGAGGCCCGCCACCGCCCCACCTGGCTGCCCATCCCACTGGCCGCCTTCCGCTGAGGCGTTCCCGGCGTTTCCCCCTCCGAAGCCCACCCGGAGCATTACTCTTCGCATGCCTAAATAAGCGAAGAGTAAGGGGGGCGGATGCGACGAGGTCTTGTGTTCGCGGCCGCTGGGCTGGGCACGGCGCTCCTGAGCGGAACGCTCCTGATCGCCACCAGCGGGGAAGGGCCGGAGGCGGCGCAGGCCGTCCAGGAGTCTCCCGCGCCGGGGGATCCCCTGACGCCCGAGGAGATCGCCCGAGCCGGCGAGATCGCCACGGCCGGCACCCACCTGAAGGCGGACCAGGCCGAGCTGCTCTACGTCGAGCGCGACGACGACAAGGACGCCGAGCAGGCGCGGCGCGCCGAGGCCTACATCTACGACTACGGCAACGACACGCTGACCGTCAGGACCGTCGACCTCGGCCAGAGCAGGGTGGTCGAGGAGACCACGGGCAGAGGGGTGCAGCCGCCGCCGTCCAGGCGGGAGGAACTGCGCGCCGCCGAGCTGCTGCTGGCCGACCCGGCGCTGGGGCAGGGAGTGCGCCAGTCGTTCAGGAAGGCCGCGGGGCGGGAGCTCGCCTCGCCGTCCGACCTGGCCCTGCGCGGGCTGATCTACTCGCCGGAGCGGGGACCGTGCCGGACGCACCGGTGCCTGCGGCTGTTCGTCCGGCTGCCCAACGGCACCTTCCTCGACACCAGCCGCATCGTCCTCGACCTGTCCGCCAAGCAGGTTCACACCCTGGAGTGGTGAGTTGATCCTCCGTCTCATGCTCGCCGGCCTGCTCGCCGTGCCCCTGGCGTCGCCCGCGCCGCCCCCGTCCGCACCGGCGGCGGCCGACGCGGCCGACGCGTGCGGCTCGCCGTACCTGGTCGACAGGACGCTGCCGAACGGCGCGCGCTGGCGGCTGTGCTGGGAGATGCGCACGATCGAGGGCCTGACCGTCACGAGGGTGCGCTACATGCCCAAGGACAGCCGGTCGATCAGCGTGCTGCGCAGCGGGGCGCTGGCGCAGATCCACGTCCCCTACGACAGCGGCGAGCCGCGCTACCACGACATCGGCTCGCTCGGCTCGGCCGCGGTGACGCTGACGGCGGCCGACTGTCCCGGCGGCGAGCTGGCCAAGAGCAAGGTGTGCGTGACGACGCGCCCGCGCGGCCACGCCTACCTCAAGGACGGCTGGGGCGACGAGAGCCAGCGCAGGACGGCGCAGGGCCACGAACTGGTGGTGCTGGCCGCCTACCAGGTCGGCTGGTACACCTACGTCTCCGAGTGGGTGTTCGGCGACGACGGCTCGATCACGCCGCGGATCGGCGCCACGGGCTCGCTGGCGGGCACCACGACCGCGCCGAAGCACGGCTGGCCGCTCGGGGTCGGGCGCAAGCACTTCGAGGAGTCCCACAGCCACAACGTCTTCTGGCGGATGGACTTCGACATCGAGGGCAGGGCCCGCGACGTCGTCGAGCAGTACGACTTCGCCGGCAACCGCACCAAGAAGCGGTCGCTGGTGAAGACGGTGTTCAACCGGGAGACCAGGGCGCTCAACAGCAGGATGCGCTGGTGGCGGGTGGTGGACCCGGGGGTGCGCAACACCGACCGGCACCCGGTCTCGTGGGAGATCAACAACTCCGACAGCGCGGAGTACCGCGGCCCCGCCGACGAGGCGTTCACGCACGCGGACGTGTACGTGACGCAGTACCGGGCCTGCGAGCGGCTCGCGACCGAGAACGTCGCGCCCAGGTGCGGCAGGTCGGTCGACCGGTACGCCGACGACGAGCGGGTGACCGATCCGGTGGTGTGGGTGAACGTGGGCTTCCACCACGTCGCCAGGGACGAGGACGCCGACCCGATGCCGATCCACTGGCAGGGGTTCCGCGTGACGCCCCGCGACGTCACCGCCACCAACCCGTACTGACACCGCGGTAAGGGCATGGTCCCTCGCCTGACGGCCCCGAGCCGGTGGGTGAGGGACCATGCCCTTACGGTCATGACCGGACCCGAAATGACGGCTATGGGTGTGGCGGCGGGTTGATCGGGGCAGTGGCGGTTACCATGGCCACGGTGGCGATCACCGGCGCTCGCACGGGCTGCGGGCGGCGGCGGACAGGTCGCGCACGTTTCTGGCGGCGACCGCCGCGGTTAATCCGATTTTTCTGAAATGCCCGTCTCCAGAATTCGCATGGTGACAGCGGTCAAGGGCATGGGTTGGAAGGTCGCTGTAGGGCAGGGTAAGGAACATGCCGATGAGGACAGAGCTCGACCGCCTCGCAGGTGGGGCGCATCACGACCCGCATTCGATTCTCGGAGCGCACCTGGGTCCTGACGGGGTCACGTTCAGGGCGTTGCGACCGCTGGCCGAACAGGTCGAGGTGGTCTTCGACGACGAGGCGCGACCGATGAGGCATGTCGCTCACGGGGTGTTCGAGGCCACGGTCGGCGGACTGGACAAGATCCCCGACTACGTCCTGCGGGTGCGCTACAGCGGCGGCGAGCCGTACGACATGCGCGACCCGTACCGGCACTGGCCCACCCTCGGCGAGGTGGACCTGCACCTGATCGGCGAGGGCAGGCACGAGCGGCTGTGGGAGTCCCTCGGCGCGCGGACGATGCGCCATGAGGACGTCGACGGCACCGCGTTCGCCGTCTGGGCGCCGAACGCGCGCGGCATCAGGGTGGTCGGCGACTTCAACCACTGGGACGGCGTCGCCCACCCCATGCGCTCGCTGGGCCGGTCCGGAGTCTGGGAGCTGTTCGTGCCCGACATCGGCGTGGGCGAACGCTACAAGTTCCAGATCCTCGGCGCCGACGGGCTCTGGCGTGACAAGGCCGACCCGATGGCGCGCAGGACGGAGGTGCCGCCGCAGACGGCGTCGGTGGTCGACCACTCCGACTACCGGTGGGCCGACGACGCGTGGATGGCCGAGCGCCAGACCAAGGTGCCGCAGCGGCTGCCGATGAGCACCTACGAGGTGCACCTCGGCTCGTGGCGGCCGGGGCTCGGCTACACCGAGCTGGCGACGCAGCTGGCCGACTACGTGGAGGAGATGGGCTTCACGCACGTGGAGTTCCTGCCGGTGGCCGAGCACCCGTTCGGCGGCTCGTGGGGCTACCAGGTGACCTCCTACTACGCGCCGACCGCCCGCTTCGGCACCCCGGACGAGTTCCGTCACCTGGTCGACGCCCTGCACCAGCGCGGCATCGGGGTGGTGCTCGACTGGGTGCCCGCGCACTTCCCGATGGACGACTGGGCGCTGGCCCGCTTCGACGGCACGCCGCTCTACGAGCACGCCGACCCGGCCCGCGGCGAGCACCCCGACTGGGGCACCTACGTCTTCGACTTCGGCCGCAACGAGGTGCGCAACTTCCTCGTCGCCAACGCGCTCTACTGGCTGAAGGAGTTCCACATCGACGGGCTGCGGGTGGACGCGGTCGCCTCGATGCTCTACCTCGACTACTCCCGGCGCGAGGGCGAGTGGACGCCGAACATCTACGGCGGTCGCGAGAACCTCGACGCGGTGGAGTTCCTCAAGGAGATGAACTCCGTCTGCTACCGGGAGGCACCGGGCATCTCGACGATCGCCGAGGAGTCGACGGCCTGGCCGGGCGTCTCGCGTCCCGTGCATCTGGGCGGCCTCGGGTTCGGCTTCAAGTGGAACATGGGCTGGATGCACGACACGCTCGCCTACCTGCGCCACGAGCCGATCTTCCGCCAGTACCACCACCACCAGATGACCTTCTCGCTGATGTACGCCTACAGCGAGAACTTCGTCCTGCCGCTGTCGCACGACGAGGTCGTCCACGGCAAGGGCTCGCTGCTGGGCAAGATGCCGGGAGACGAGTGGCAGCGGTTCGCGCAGTTGCGGGCGCTGTTCGCGTTCATGTGGGCGCATCCGGGCAAGCAGCTGCTGTTCATGGGCGGCGAGTTCGGCCAGGGGTCGGAGTGGTCGGAGGAGCGCGGGCTCGACTGGTGGGTGCTCGACTTCGACGGGCATCGCGGGGTGCAGAAGCTGGTCCGCGACCTCAACGCCCTCTACCGGCAGACCCCTGCCCTGTGGGAGCAGGACACCACGCCCGACGGGTTCCGGTGGATCGACGCCGACGACGCGCCCGGCAACGTCTTCTCGTTCCTGCGGTTCGGGCTCGACGGGTCCGCGGTGGCGTGCGTGGTCAACTTCAGCGGGGCTCCGCACGAGGAGTTCAGGCTCGGCCTGCCGTACGGCGGGCAGTGGGAGGAGGCGCTCAACACCGACGCCTTCGACTACTGGGGCAGCGGCGTGGGCAACCTCGGGGCGGTGGAGGCGGCCGAGGAGTCGCACCACGGCCTGCCGTACGCGACGACGTTGCGCGTGCCGCCGCTGGGCGCGATCTGGCTGAGGCACACGCCGGGCGCCGGCTGAGCGTCCGCGGAGCCGCCCGGATCTCGGGCGGCTTCCGCATGAACGTTTGCTGAGAAACCACCGCATCCTCTGGGCTAAGCGGACAAAGCTCTCTACACTCCGAGATCATCACCCCCCTCGGAGGACGTGTGCGACTGCGACGCCTGATCGTGTGCTCGGTCTTGCTGGCATTACTGCCGGCCGCTCCCGCCCTCGCCGGTGAACCCCCCGCCACTCCTTCGCCGTCGCCGTCCGCCACGGCCGCCGGGGAGAAGCTCGAAGAGGGCCTGGCCGTCGCCGAGGGCAGCACCCGGGTCATCGTCGAGCTGACCGACCCGGGGCAGACCGCGCCGGTCGCCGCGCAGGCCGCGGCCGAGGACGCCCAGGTCGTGCTCCAGCCGGCCGCGCAGCCGTTCATCGTCGTCGAAGGCACCGCGGAGGAGCTGGCGGCGCTCGCCGAGGACCCGCGCGTCTCCTCCATCCACCGCGATCGCGCCTATCCGCCGACCGCCATCTCGAGTCTTCCCGTCATCGGCGCCGACAAGGTCCACGCCACCGGCGCGACGGGCGCGGGACAGGCCGTCGCCATCCTGGACACGGGCATCGACCGGGACCATCCGTTCTTCGGCAACCGGATCATCGCTGAGGCGTGCTTCTCCTCCACCGAGTACGACGGCGTCGAGTCGCTGTGCCCGAACGGCCAGAGCCAGATGATCGGTCCTGGCGCGGCCGACGCCGAGTACGCCAAGTGCCTGCTCGGCAGCGAGAACCTGTGCGAGCACGGCACCCACGTGGCGGGCATCGCGGCCGGTGGCGGCGGCGTCGCCCCCGGCGCGAGCATCGTGGCGGTCCAGGTGTTCAGCAGGGTCAACGACGAGGACGCGTGCGGCGCGGCGGCCTGCCTGATGGCCTTCGAGTCGTCGCTGCGCCTGGCCATGGACCACATCGCGTCGCTCGCTCCCGCCACCCCCATCGCGGCGCTGAACCTCAGTCTCGGCGGGCAGCTGTCCGACACCTCGTGCGACGGCACCGAGGAGGGGCAGGTCTTCAAGCCGAAGATCGACGACCTGCTGTCCAAGGGCGTGGCGACCGTCGTCGCGGCGGGCAACGAGTACTTCACCGGCACCTCCTTCCCCGCGTGCGTCTCGTCGGCCGTCGCGGTCGGGGCCAGCAACAACGGCGACCAGATCGCCGACTTCTCCAACTCCGGCTCGCTGCTCGACCTGTTCGCGCCCGGCGTGGAGATCGAGTCGTCGGTGCCCGACGACGTCATGGCCACCCACAGCGGCACCTCGATGGCCGCCCCGCACGTCGCGGGAGCGCTGGCCGTCATGAAGGCCGCCTTCCCCGACCAGGCGATCGGCGCGCTGGTCGACAAGCTGAAGGCGACCGGCAGGCCGTTCTCCTACCAGGTGAACGGAGCCGACGTCGTCACTCCGCGCCTGGATCTGGCGGCGGCCATGACCGGGGCCGCGCCGCAGCCCACCGCCACCCAGAGCGCGCCCGCTCCGGCGCCCTCGGTCAGCGGCCCGTCGCCCCGGCCCTCCGACGACGACCCGCAGTCCGGGGACCCCGGCGACGACGTCGACACGCCCGACCCGACCCCCGTCCCGCTGCCGACGATCACGGTGACGGTGACCGTCACCGTGACGCCTCCCGCCGCTCCCGCGGCCGTCTGCACCCGCGGTACGGCAGGCACCGCGATGACCGCCAAGCAGTGGGCCGTGGAGATCTACCGCGGCACCGGGCAGCTGTCCGACGAGACCCTCACCTGCTATCTGAAGCTGGCGCACAAGGCGAGCAAGGTCTTCCCCGAGCTGACCAAGGCCTCGTCGCTCGGCAAGGCGTACAAGGTGCTGAAGGCGTCGAAGGGCGCGCGCGCCACGCTCGACGGGGCGCTGCTGACGGCCTGGCTCAACTGGGCGCACGGCGCGACGTCTGCCCTGGAGAAGGTCAACGCGGCGGAGAAGGTCAGGCTCGGCTCGACCTCCGGCCCGGCGCTCAGGAAGGCCGCCACCTCACTCGGCGGGTGAGCCCGCACGGCACGCAGGCCGGTCCCGGTTCCGGGTCCGGCCTGCGTCTGCGTTACCCAAAAGACACGTCAGCTCTCTTCTGACAACAAAAGTCACATCTGTACACTCAAACCCCACAAATCGATCACCCCCCTCGGAGGCACAGTGAGACTGCGGTCTCTCCTGGCTGCTGCGGCCACCCTCGCCGCCGTTTCAGCCGGGCTCATCCAGGCCCCCGCGCACGCCACCGCGGACGATCCGATCAGGAAGATCGACCCCGCGGTCCGGATCAGCGGCACTCACCGGGCGATCGTCCAGGTGCAGAGCCCCGCGCAGGCCAAGTCCCTCGCCGCCACGGCCGAGGCGGTCGCCCCCGGCGTCGACAACGTGGCCCCGACCCCCGAGTCGCTCGCCGGCAGGCTCGACTTCTTCGTCTACGAGGGGACCGTCGAGGAATTCAAGAAGATCGCCGGCCAGGCCGACGTCGTCGCCATCCGCGAGGACCACCTCAACGCGCCGAACCTGGTCAGGAGCACGGCCATCATCGGCGCCGACAAGGCCCACGCGGCCGGTGTGACGGGCGCGGGCAAGGCGGTGGCCGTCCTCGACACCGGCATCGACGGCGACCACCCGTTCTTCGGCGGCCGCATCGCCGCCGAGGCCTGCTTCTCCGCCGAGAACGCCGCGGACATGGCCACCTCCCTGTGCCCGAGCGGCGCGCCGTTCCAGATCGGCGCGGGCGCGGCCAGCGCGACCACCGACGCGTGCATGAAGAACGTGCCGCCCTCCGACGCGCTCTTCGGCATCTGCGCGCACGGCTCCCACGTGGCCGGCATCGTCGCGGGCAAGGCGCACTCCTCGCAGCGCGAGCCCTCCGACGGCGTCGCCCCCGGCGCGACGATCGTGCCGGTGCAGGTGTTCAGCAGGTTCACCAACCCCGAGTACTGCGGCGGCGCCGACTCCACCCCGTGCGTCCTGGCCTACGACTCCTCCGTCCTCACCGGGATGGCCTACGTCAACCTGATCGCCAAGCAGTACGGCGTCGCCTCGGTGAACCTCAGCCTGGGCGGCGGCAAGTACGACACCGCCTGCGACACCGGTGACGGCGCCGACTTCAAGGCCAGGGCGGACGAGCTGCTCGCCCAGGGCGTCGCCACCGTCGTCGCCTCGGGCAACGAGGGGCACGAGGCGTCCGTCTCGTGGCCCGCCTGCGTCTCCAGCGTCGTGACCGTCGGCTCGACCGACGTGGAGTACCCGCAGGTCGGCACGCACACCGACGACGTCTCCGCCTTCAGCAACCGCGGCGAGATGCTCGACCTGTTCGCCCCCGGCTGGCCGATCTTCTCCTCCGTGCCCGACAACAGGTACGCGGGCTTCGGCGGCACCTCGATGGCCGCCCCGCACGTCGCGGGCGCCTTCGCGCTGATGAGGGAGAAGCTGCCCGACGCCTCGGTCGACGAGATCCTCGCCAAGCTCAAGGCGGCCGGCAAGCCGATCACCTACACCAGCGCGGGCAAGCAGGTCACCACGCCGCGTCTGGACGTCTGGAAGGCGGTGCCGCACGTCGAGTGCGCCGCCACCTACACCAACCGCGCCTCCTGGCCGGGCGGCTTCCAGGCCAACGTCACCGTCAAGAACACCGGCACCCTGCCCCTCAAGAGCTGGAAGGTCGCCTGGACCTTCCCCGACCAGCAGAAGGTGACCACCCTCTGGGAGGGCAGGTACACCCAGAGCGGGGCCGACGTCACCGTGACCAACGCGCGCTGGAACGGCACGCTGGCCGTGGACGCGTCCACCAGGTTCGGCTTCAACGGCAAGCTGCCGCGCGGCGGCGCGAACACCCCGCCCGCCACGCTGACCTGCACCGCCGCCTGACCGTCCCCTTCCCCGGCCACGCCCGCGCGCCTGCGGGCGTGGCCTTTTCACGCTCGCGGTCCCCAGGGCGCCGTCAGACGCGGACGGGGAGCTTCGGCGGCGTCGCCGTCGGGCGTGGACGCTCGGCTTCGGTGGTGTCGGCGTCGGGCGTGGACGCTCGGCTTCGGCGGACGTGGACGGGCGGCTTCGGTGGTGTCGGCGTCCGGGGGACGGGCGGCGTCCGACCTTCGGATCCGCTCATCAGACTTCGGTAGGCGGTGGATCATCCGATCGGATGGACCTGTGAGAGGGAGGGAGCGCGGGCGCTCGCAGGTCCGAGGTCGTCGCTTAGGGTGACATTTATGGACGCGACCAAGGTGATCGTTGACAGCGTTGATCGGTTCAGGCAGCGGCGCACCGCGCCCCTGGTCCTCGAACTGGACCTCACCGACGGGCTGACCGAGGGCCCACCCACCGATCCGCTCGCCGCGCTCCTCACCATGCGCAAGCCCCGCCTGGCCGACGTGCTGTCCGGCCTGAAGCGGGCCGGGCAGGACTCCCGCGTCAAGGCGCTCATCGTCAAGATCGGCGGTGCCCCGCTCGGCCTGGGCATGGTCCAGGAGCTGCGCGAGGCCGTCGTGCGGTTCCGCGCGTCGGGCAGGCTGACCGTGGCCTTCGGCGAGACGTTCGGCGAGTTCGGCCAGGGCACCGTCCCCTACTACCTGGCCAGCGCGTTCGATCGCGTCTACCTGCAGCCCAGCGGCGACGTCGGTCTCACCGGCATCGCGCTCGAACAGCGTTTCCTCAAGGGCACCCTGGACAAGCTCGGCATCGGCTATGAGGTCGGCAAGCGCCACGAGTACAAGACCGCCGCCAACACCTTCACCGAAGACCACATGACCGACGCCCACAAGGAGTCGTACGGCAGGCTGGCCGAGTCGGTCGTCGAGCAGGTCGTCGCGGGCGTGGCCGAAGGGCGCAGGCTCGACCCCGACAAGGTGCGGGAGCTGATCGACAGGGGGCCGTTCATCGGCCCCGAGGCCGTGGAGGCGGGGCTGGTGGACCGGCTCGCCTACCGCGACGAGGTCTACGACGAGGTCAAGCAGGCCGCGGGCGCCGACGCCCACCTGCAGTACGTCGTCAAGTACGCGCGGGCTCTCACCGCCCGCAAGCTGCCCCACCCGACCGCCCCCAGCGTCGCGCTCGTCCACGGCCACGGCATGATCAGGCTCGGTCGCAGCGGGCGCAGCCCCCTCGGCGGCAGCGGCGCCATGGGCTCCGACACGATCAGCGCCGCGATCAGGGCGGCACGCAGGGACGACCACGTCAAGGCCGTGGTGTTCAGGGTCGACAGTCCCGGCGGCTCCTACGTGGCCTCAGACGCGGTGTGGCGCGAGATCGTCCTCACGCGCAGGGTCAAACCGGTCATCGTGTCGATGGGCGACCTGGCCGCGTCGGGCGGGTACTTCGTCTCGATGGCCGCCGACGTCATCGTCGCCCAGCCCGGCACGCTGACCGGGTCGATCGGCGTGTTCGGCGGCAAGGCCGTCCTCGGCGGGCTGCTGGAGAAGGCCGGCGTGACCACCGACGTGATCAGCGAGGGCGCGAAGGCCGCGATGTTCTCCTCCACCAGGCCGTTCTCGCCCGAGGAGTGGGACAGGGTCAACGCCTGGCTCGACCGCATCTACGACGACTTCGTGGGCAAGGTCGCCGAAGGCCGGCACCTGACCAGGGAGCGGGCGCACGAGCTGGCCCGCGGCCGGGTGTGGACGGGGGCCGACGCGCACGAGCACGGTCTCGTGGACGAGCTCGGCGGCCTCGAGGACGCCCTCGGCATCGCCCGCGAGCGTGCCGGGCTGGCGGCGGACGCGCCCGTGCGGACCTACCCCCGGCTGCACCCGCTGGAGCGGCTGCGCGGGCCGGAGTCCAGCGAGGACAAGTCGGCGGCGCTGGCCAGGATGCGGCTGGAGGCGTGGGGGCCGTTCGCCAGGCTCGCCGGCGAGCTGGGGCTTCCCGCGTACGGGCCGCTCCTGCTGCCAGGGGAGATCGTCATCAGGTAGCCGCGCCTGCAGCGGTGGCGGTCCCCCCGCGGGCCGCCACCCGCTTCGGCGTCCCAGGACCCGCGGTTCGGGCTACTCTCCGGTGGCGCCGTCGATGCGTTCGCGGAGCAGGTCGGCGTGGCCGTTGTGCCGGGCGTACTCCTCGATCATGTGGATGAGGATGTAGCGGTGCGAGTGGTGGTCACCCCGGCGGTCCCGCCTGGCGAGGGCGCCCAGCGGGGTGCCGGCCGAGACCTTGCGGCACTCCTCCACCTCGGCCCGCCACACGGCCAGCGCCTCGACGGCGGAGGCCGCGGCCACGTCGAACTCGGCGTCGTCGACGTCGCCCCAGTAGACGGTCGGCACGTCCGCGCCCTCGAGCACGTGGCGGAACCAGTAGCGCTCGACGTCGGTGAGGTGGCGCACCAGGCCGAGCAGCGACATCGCCGACGGCGGCACGGACCGCTCGCGCAACTGCGCCTCGCTCAGGTCCGCGCATTTGACGGCCAGGGTCTCGCGGTGCCAGTCGAGGAAGGCGACCAGCAGTTCCCGCTCGTCACCGGCCGCGGGGGGATCGATTCTGGGGTCGGTCATCCCGACATTCTGCTGCACCGTGTCACCCTGTTCCGGGCCGCGGCGTTTCGGGACACGGCCCCCTAGACCGGGCGGTAGCGGCCGCGCAGCCGTACGAGGGGAAGCGGGGTGGCGTCGACGTAGTCGACCGCGAGCACCCGCGCCACGAACAGGGTGTGGTCACCCGCGGGCACCACCCGCGACGTCTCCACCTCCAGCGCCGCCACCCCGCCCTCGACGACCAGCGCGTCGCTGTGCGGGCCGCGGTGGTGCGGGGTGCCCGCGACCAGGTGCCGGGCGCTCGGACGGCCGGCGGCGGCGAACCTGCTGGCGATGGCCGCCTGCCCCGCCGACAGCAGCGAGGCGGCCCAGCGGTCCTGCCGGAGGAGCACCTCGGTGAGGTAGCCGCGGCTGCCCAGGCTGGCGAGCACGAGCGGCGGGTCGGCGGAGACCGACATGAGGGCGGACACGGTGACGCCCACGTCGTCCCTGCCGTCTCGTACGGTCAGCACGGCTACCCCCGCCGCGAGTTGCGCCATCGCCTCGGTGAACTCACTCACCCGACCACTCTGGCACAGATGGATCACGGTGACGTTTGCCGTCAGGTCCCGCGAAACGGGCACGGGACCTGCTCGCCGGCCGGCGGCATGCTCGTGTGGTGTCCTGGAGCGCGTCCCGGCGGGCCGGCCGATCCGACCCAACCTTTCACCCGCTCGCCGGCGTCGGTAACGGGCGAGAGGAGTCACCTTGGACCGCAACGACAGCTTCCGCGAGTTCATGGCCGCCCACCAGCAGTCGCTGATGCGGACGGCCTACCTGCTCACGGGAGATGCCCACCTCGCCGAGGACCTGCTGCAGACCGTGCTGGTCAAGGTGCTCGGGCGCTGGCCCAGGCTGGCGCAGGTCGCCAGCCCTCAGGCGTACGCCCGCAAGGCGCTGGTCAACCAGTACATCTCCTGGCGCCGCCGGCTGGTCAGGACGGCCGAGCTGCCGAGCGCCGATCCGCCGGAGCGGCCTCACTCCAGCGAGGAGTCCACGATCGACCGGCTCGCCATGCGGCAGGCGCTCGCACGGCTGCCGCCCAGGCAACGGGCGGTGATCGTGCTGCGCTACTACGAGGACCTCACCGAGCACGAGACCGCGAAGCTGCTGAACTGCTCGATCGGCACGGTCAAGAGCCAGGCCCACCACGCGCTCGCCCGGTTACGGGCGCTCGCGCCTGAGTTGGCGCCGACGTTCGCCGGAATGGAAGACCTGAAGGGGGCACACCGATGACCTGGCTACGAGACGTGCTGGACGACCTGGCCGACGACGCGCCCGAGGTGGACCTGACCGAGCGGACGATCAGGATCAGGGAGCGGCGGCGGCGCAGGGCCGCCCCGATCGTCGCGACCGCCGCGGTCATCGCGATCGCGCTCGCCGCGACGGCCGCCGTACGACTGCTGCCGGCGGAACCGGACGCGGCAGGCGAGCCCGCGCGTGGGACGGTGACGGACCTGCCGGCACGCGGGGTGGAGCCGCTGAGCCACGCCTACAAGACGCTCTGCCGGCCGGAGGACGGCAAGGTGCCGCCCGGGTGCGTGGACGGCGGCTGGCGGGTGGTCACCAGGAGCGGCAGGACCTATCGGCTGGCGCAGGCCCTGCGCGATCCCGGACCCTTCGTCAGGACGAGCCCTCTGGCGATCAGCCGCGACGGCCGCAAGATCGCCTACTACGACTCCGCGTCCGGCACCTTCGCGGTACGCGACCTCGCCTCCGGAGCGGTGGCGACCGCCCCGACGAAGGTGCCCAGGGCATGGCTCGGCAGCCTCGCCCATCTGCTGCTGTCGGACGACGGCCGCTTCGTGGCCTTCACCAAGAGCCCGCCGCTGAAGGACCCCGCGATGCTGTTCGACATGCGCGAGCGCATGGTCCGGCCCTTGCCCAACGGCTGGAACCCCATCGGCCTGTCCCCTGACGGCGACACGATCACCCTGGCGGAGTACGCGCCCAGGACCCGGCTGCGGACCATCAGCCACCTGTGGGGGACGTCCACGGCGGGCAACGCGAAGACCGTCGACGTCGCGGGGCACTACCTGGTCGGCGGGCTCGGTCCCGACGGGGAGACCGTCGTCGCGGTGCAGAGCGTGACCGTCCCCGGCACCGACTGCCTGAGAAGCGGCGAGGATCTCGTGCACCTGGACCGGACGACCGGCAAGGTGCTCCGGAGAGTCCCCGTGCGGGGCCTGTCCATGACCGGCAACTTCGTCCACCTGCGCAGCTGGGCCGGCCCTCAGGAGATCATCGCCGTGGCGAGGCCCTTCGTCTGCGGGAACCGCGATGACGACGCCCCTGCCTCGGAACTCGACCCTCCGTTCGTTCCCTTCACGGCCTACGCGGTGAACGTCAGGACCGGCAAGGCCAGGAAGCTCGCCACCTACACCGCGCAGCACTTCTTCCATCTCGTGCTCCCCGGCTTCCCCGGGACCTTGTGACAGGGGGGAAGCGGGTCAGGCGGCTGTCCGGTCACCGGCGCTAGTACGGCAGGTAGTAGGTGAGCAGATCGGCGGTGAGCGGCGGGAAAAGCGCCTGGAACAGCTCCTCCTCCCCGGTGTAGACATCGGACCTGATCCGGGACAGCCCTTCGTAACCGTGGGGGCCGAACAGCAGGGCGGCCAGGTGGTCGGGCGCCACGCCGAGGCCTCCCACCGTTCCGGGCCCCTGCATCGGACCGCCGGTGACGACCTCGCCGATGCCCTCGGCGTGGACCGGGATCCGGTAGTGGGCGCCGAAGGTGGAGATGACGATGTCGCGGCCGGCGCGATCGATCCCGGCCGCGGTGAGACGCTGCCGGAGCAGCGGCCGCAGCCGGTCGAGCAGCGCCGCGGCGTCCGGCACGCGGACGTAGTACTGCTCGGCCCGCTTGCGTGGTTCGTGGTCGAGGAACTCCTGCCAGGCGGCGGCGGTCACGGTGCCGGCCCGATGGACGACGTTCAGCCGGCTGCCGGGTGTCAGGGCGGCGACGCCGCGGAGCAGGTCCCGTGCCGCCGCCTCGTCGACCGCGGCGGCCTCGGCCAGCAGCACCTCGTCGCCGGGGGGCGTGGTACGTCCGGCGGCGACGACGGTGCCGGCGCGTTCGAGGACCCGGAGGGTGCTCGCCTCGTGGGCCAGCAGCCACCGCCAACGGGCCGCCGAGTGCGGCATGGCCACGTCGAACCGGTTCTGGGCCGCCTCCTGCAGGGCCGCCATGGCGGGGACGTCGGACGGCCGGGCGGCCCGGAGCACGGGCGTCGCCTCCCCGGGCGGGGGGGTGCGTACGGCCGGCGCCTGCGGGATGTCGATGGCGTACTCGTAGCCGAACAGCCGGTAGAAGTACGGGATACCGATCATCACCTGGATGACGTGGCCGCGGGCGGCGGAGCGGTCGTGGGCCCATCGCACCAGCGCCCGCACGAGCCCCCGTCCCTCGTACTCGCGGTCGGTGGCGACCAGCTCGATCTGGCCGGCCGGCAGGTGGATGCCGCCGATGCGGACGTCTTCGTCGAGGAGCGTCGCGGTGGAGACGACCCGGTCGCCGTCGACGACCACGGCGCAGGCGGACCAGCCGGCGTCGGGGTCTTGGACGACCAGCCGGTGGTCGAGGGCGTCGGCCGGTTCACCGCGTTCGGCGAGAAGCGCGCCGATCTGGTCCAGGTCCGCGGGCTGTGCCTGCCGCAGGACGAGGCCGCCGGCCAGGGAGACGGGTACGGAGGAGGCGGTGGTCGCGGTCACGGCGGGACTATTGCATCGCCTGGGTCGCCTCGTCCATCGAGTTTCCGCCGGGCGCACCCGGGCACTCGCCCGGTCGGCCCGTTCATCGCGTCCGGCGAAGGGGGGGGCGACCCCCACACGCGAAGCGCCCCCGGTGAGAGCCGTGCCGTTCACCGGGGGCGGGCGTCGTCGCCGGCGCGCGCTACAGGAGGCCGTTGGAGGACAGCCACTCCTTGGCCACCGTCGCCGGGTCGTCCTTGTCCACCGAGATCTTCTGCATCATCTGCGTCAGGTTCTCGGTGGTCAGCTTGGCCGACACCGCGTTGAGCGTGGTCTTGATCGTGTCGGTCGCCGCGGCCTTGTTGAGCAGCGGCGTCACGTTCTGGGCGCTGAAGACGTTCTTGGGGTCCTGCAGCGACACCATGTCATTGATGATGATCTTCGGGTCGGTCGTGAAGACGTTGCCCGCCTGCACGGTGCCGTCCTTGATCGCGTCGGCCGTCGTGTCGCCCGTGGGCTTCCACTCCTTGAACTCCAGGCCGTACACGTCCTTGAACTGCTGCTCGCGGCGCTTCTTGAACTCCGGCGGCCCGCCGACCGTCATGTTCTTGGAGACCTTGGCGAGGTCTTCGATGCTGGTCAGCTTGTACTGCTCGGCCGTCGCCTTGGTGACCGTCAGCGAGTCGTTGTCCTGCGCCGGCGAGGAGTCGAGGATCTCGAGCTCGGCCGGCAGCTTGCTCTTGAGCTCGCTGTTGACCTGGTCCGTCGAGGCGGCCGTCGACTTGGGGTCGACGAAGAACAGCAGCGCGCCGTTGTACTCGGGCAGGACGGTGAGCCCGCCGCTCTGGACCTGGCTGTAGACGACCTCGCGGCTGCCGATGTTCGGTTTCTCCGTGACGTTGACACCCTTGGCCTTGAGCGCCTGGGCGTAGATGCTGCCCAGCAGCACGCTCTCGGGGAAGTTGAACGAGCCTACGACCGCCGTTCCCCCGCCGGTCGCGGGCGCGGACCCGGTCGGGGCGGCACTGGTGGTGGTGTTCAGCGGGTTGCTCCCGCTGCCGCCGCCACCGCAGGCGGACAGGGTGAGCATCGCCGACAGCAGCACCGCCGCGGTGCCGAATATGCGCCTCATGCGTAATTCCCTTCTAAACGGGGGGTATTGGAGAGATTATCGAACCCGCAGTCGCCGGCTCACCCCCGGGGACACCGTGAGCCGCTGCACGAGCGTGAACAGCCCCTGGACCGCGAGAGCGAAGCCGACGATCAGTACAGAACCGCCGACGACACTCTCGTAGTCCTGTGTCGCCAATCCGTCGATGATGTAACGTCCGAGCCCGCCCAGGCCGACGTAGGCGGCCACCGCCGCCGTCGCCACCACCTGGACGGCCGCCAGCCTGAGCCCCAGCATGATCAGCGGCAGCGCGACCGGCACGAGCACCCCGAACAGCACCTGCGGCCCGCGCAGCCCCATCCCGTAGGCGGCGTCGCGCAGGTCGGGGTCGACTCCCCTGACGCCCTCGAAGGTGTTGACCAGGATCGGTGGTACGGCCAGCGCCACCAGCGGGATCAGCACCGGCCAGATGCCGGCGGTGCCGAGCAGCAGGACGATCAGCACCAGGAGGCCGAGCGTGGGCAGCGCCCTGGCCAGGTTCGCGCTGACGACCACGACCACCGAGCCGCGCCCGGTATGGCCGATCAGCAGCCCGAGCGGGATCCCGATGAGCGCGGCGAGGGCCAGCGCGGCCACGGAGAAGCCGAGGTGCTGCAGGAGCCGGGCGGGGATGGCGTCGGGCCCCGACCAGTTGGCGGGGTCGGTGAAGAAGTCGACGATCCAGTTCATGACGCCCTCCTGGCCCGCACCCAGGGGGTCAGCAGGCGCTGAGCGGCCAGCACGATGCCGTCGCCGACCAGGGCCAGCAGCACGATGAGCACGATGCCCGCGATGGCGGGGGTGTAGAAGTCGCGCTGGAAGGCGTCGGTGAACAGGTTGCCGAGCCCGCCCTGCCCGATGAGCGCGCCGACGCTGACCAGGCTGATGCTGGAGACCGTGACGACGCGCAGCCCGGCCAGCACGACGGGCACCGCGATCGGCAGCTCGACCAGGACCAGGCGGCGCAGGGGCGTGAAGCCCATGGCCACCGCCGACTGCCTGACGTGGTCGGGCACCGATCCCATGCCGTCGACCACGGCCGGGACCAGGACGGCCAGGGCGTAGAAGGTGAGCGGGATGATCACGGTGAGCTGGGTGAGGCCCGTCTGGGGGATCAGCAGCATGAACAGCGGCAGCGACGGCAGGGCGTAGATCACGTTCATGACGGCCGCCGTGGGCTGGTAGAGGTAGCGCCAGCGCACGCACGCCAGACCGAGCGGCAGCGCGAGGAGCAGCCCGAGCACGACGGGCGCCATCGACATCACGATGTGCGCCTGGAGCAGGTTGACGATGCTGTTCGGCGAGTCGGAGTTCCAGTTGCTCTCGACCCAGCTCCATTTGAACAGCGGCTGCTCGTCATCCATCGGCGGCCTCCCCCAGCGCCTCGTCGAGCGCCTGCCGGGTCGCGATGCCCACGGCCCTGCCCTCCGGGTCGACCGCCACCGCCTGCCCCGACGGGGACAGCAGGGCCGCGTCGAGCGCCGCCCGCATGGAGTCCTTGCCGTGGACGTAGGTGCCGAACGGCTCGTCGCGGCCCACCCAGCCCACCGGCCTGCCGTCCTCGGAGACGGCCATGAGCCAGGCGCCGGGCGCGGCGGCCGTGTCCGGCGAGGAGGCGGGGACGATCAGGTCCGTACGCAGCCGCAGGTGCTCGCTGGAGACGAACGACAGCCGCCTGATGCCGCGGTCCTTGCCGAGGAACTCGCGCACGAAGTCGTCGGCGGGCTCCGACAGCAACGTCTTGGGGTCGGCGAACTGGGCGAGCCTGCCCCCGACGCGCAGCACGGCCACCCGGTCGCCGAGCTTGATCGCCTCGTCGATGTCGTGGGTGACGAACACGATCGTCTTGTTGAGCTCCGACTGCAGCCTGAGCAGCTCGTCCTGCAGCGAGGTGCGCACGATGGGGTCGACCGCGCTGAACGGCTCGTCCATGAGCAGCACGGGCGGGTCGGCGGCCAGGGCGCGGGCCACGCCGACGCGCTGCTGCTGGCCGCCGGAGAGCTGGAAGGGGTAGCGCTGGGCCATCTTGGGATCGAGCCCGACCCGCTCCAGCAACTCCATGGCCCGATCGCGGGCCTTCTTCCGGTCCCAGCCCAGCAGGTACGGCACGGTCGCGACGTTGTCGACGATCTTGCGGTGCGGGAACAGCCCCGCCTGCTGGATGACGTAGCCGATGCCGCGCCGCAGCGTCGGGGGATCGATCTCCTTGACGTCGGCGCCGTCGAGCAGGATCCGCCCCTCGCTGGCGTCGATCATCCTGTTGATCATTCGCAGTGTCGTGGTCTTGCCACATCCCGAGGGGCCGACCAGGACGGTGATCTGCCCGGTTTCAGCCTCCATGGACAGGTTGTCCACGGCCACGAAACCGTCGGGGTAACGCTTGGTGACGGAGTCAAAGGTGATCATGCGCGACCTCTCGCTCGACCGGCGGGGCCGCGGCCCGCCCCATGATCTCTGCTCGACAGACTACGGCGGGCGATACTCCTGTGTCCCGTTGGCCCCGACGTGAACCGCTTCAGGCGATGACTAAATGGGCATCCAAGGGTGCATTCCGCCTCGGCAACCGGCATGATTGCCTGCAACGCTCCGACGCCGCCCCCTCATCCCCAGCGTCCACTCTTCTTACAGAGGAATACGGCCCCGTGACCCACCCGCTCACCGATCAGCGATCTCGCGAGGATCTGGTCGCCGAGCTCTACGACCGTCACGCCGCCGGGCTGTTCGCCTACTGCGCGGACCAGCTCGGTGACCCGGGCTCCGCCTCCGACGCGCTGGAAGCCGTCCTGTCCAGCGTGCCTTCCGTGGAGCCGCCGCGTGCCGCGCTGTACGCGCTCGCGCGGCGGGAGATCTACCGCCGCGACATCGTCTACGCGCCTCCCGTCATCGATCCCCTCGTCGACCCCGCCACCGCGCTCGTCGAGCGCGTCCTGCGTGACCTGCGCCCGCACCAGCGCGAAGTGCTCATGCTGTCCGTCGTCATCGGGCTCACCGACGACGAACTGGCCTGGGTGCTCGACGTGGCCAAGGACACCGCGGTCGAGCTGATCCAGAACGCCGCCCTCCGCTTCCGCCAGTCACTGACGTCCGCGCTGACCGCCGCGGGGCCCAGCCCCGACCAGCCGGTCGCCGAGGTGTACGGCGCGCTGGGCGTGGCGCCCCTTCGCGACGTGCTCGGCCGCCTGCCGTGGCGCCCGCCGCCCGAGGCGCTCAGGACGCGCCTGCTGGGCCCGCGCCCCGCCGCGTCCGCCCCGGCTCCGGCGCCCGTGGCGGGCTCCTTGTTCGTCAAGCCGATGTGGCCGACGGCCCCCGTCTGGCCGGTACCGCTCAGCGAGACCGATCCGGCGACGAACACGGGGCTGTTCCCGACCGAGCTGCTCACCCCGCCGGACCCCGCCAAGATCGCGCCCCACGAGGCGGCGACGGCGCCGATGCCGAAGCTGCGCGACGCCCTGACCGCGCGCCCGCCCGCGCTGCAGGCGCCCACCCCCGCCGACGTGCTCGACGCCCCGGCGGCCTGGGACGCCTTCAGCAGGCCCGGCAAGCCCTCCACCACCCCGAGGCCCACCGCCTTCGGCACGCCCGGCACCTCCCGCAGGCCCGACGTCGCCGGGACGCCCGGCACGCCCGCGACGTTCGGTCCGTCCGCGACGTTCGGCGCGCCCGCCGGGGCCGCGCGTCCCGCTCCGCTGGTCGGCGGCGACATCCTCGACGACGCGTGGGCGGCGGCGCCGCCTCCCGTGGCGCCCGCCGACGATCCGGTGGACCTGCCCATGCGCGCCCGCGACCGCGCGGCGCTCGCCGACCTGCTGGTGCACAAGGGCGAGCCGAGGGAGGAGCCGGCGAGCCTGTTCGTGCCGCGCAGGCCGGCGAAGGAGCCGGTCTACGTGCTGCCTCCCGCCCCGGGGGAGATTCCCGCACCCGCGCCGACCACCGGCACCCAGGAAAGCCTCGCGACCGGGCAGATCGTCGGCGTCCCGGCAGACACCGGGATCGGGAAGACCGTCGACGGCCCGGCAGACCTCCGGATCGGGCACGCCGTCGGCGGCCCGGTAGAGAGCGGGATCGGGCAGACCGTCGACGGCCCGGCAGACACCCGGATCGGGCAGGCCATCGGTGGCCCGGTAGAGGGCGGGATCGGGCAGACCCTCGGTGACCCGGCGGACACCCGGGCGGGACAGGCCGTCGGCGGCCTGGCAGACACCCGGACCGGACAGCCCCTCGATGGCCCGGTAGACGTCCGGATCGGGCAGGCCGTCGGTGGCCCGGCGGGCATCGCGACGGCGCGGCCCTCCGGTGATCGGAAGGGGTCGGCCCAGACCTCCGGCGATCCGCAGGGGTCGGTGGCGGCGCGGGCCGCCGGTGTCCTCAAGGACGCGGTGGCCGGGCGGAGCGCGAACGCCCTCGGAAAGCCCGCGCCGAAGCAGGCCGGTGCCGCGAAGAAGGCCGCCGCCGAGCAGTCGGCGAAGGACTCGCGCAAGCCGGCGGGTGGCAAGCCGAAGCGGCCCGCGCCGAAGCAGGCCGCGAGCAAGAAGAAGCGCAAGCGGCGCCGCCACCACGACTGGGCGTGGGAGCTGATCGGCTTCCTTGCCTGCCTGGCGATCGCGATGCTGGTGTTCCTCTGGATCCCCATGTAGACGCAGGCCTTCCACCGGATCTCCGGGAAGCGTTCCGGTGGATCGCCGGGGAGATGCCGGTGACTTCTCCGGATCCCCAGGTAGTCGTAGGGAGGCGGCGGGCGCGCCGCCGCCTCCCTGCTCAGCGGTCCCCGCTCATCGGTCCCTGCTCATAGGTCCGTGCTCAGCGGTCCGCGGTGAGGACCAGCCCGCTGGTCGGCACGCCGGTCCCGGCCGTGACCAGGACGTTGGCCGCGCCCGGCACCTGGTTCACCGAGGTGCCCCTGATCTGGCGGACGGCCTCGGCGATGCCGTTCATGCCGTGGATGTAGGCCTCGCCGAGCTGGCCGCCGTGCGGGTTGACCGGCAGGCGGCCGCCGAGCTCGATGCCGCCGTCCTTCACGTAGTCCTTGGCCTCTCCCCTGCCGCAGAAGCCGAGCTCCTCCAGCTGGTTGAGGACGAACGGGGTGAAGTGGTCGTAGAGGATCGCCGTCTGGATGTCCGCGGGCGACAGGCCGGACATCTCCCACAGCTTCCGGCCGACGACTGACATCTCGGGCAGGCCGGTCATGTCGTCGCGGTAGTAGCTGGTCATCATCATCTGGCCCGCGCCGGAGCCCTGCGCCGCCGCGGCGATCACCACGGGCGAGCGCCGCAGGTCGCGCGCCCGCTCGGCCGACGTCACGACGACCGCGACCCCGCCGTCGCTCTCCTGGCAGCAGTCCAGCAGGTGCAGCGGCTCCACGATCCACCGCGACGCCTGGTGCTCCTCCAGCGTGATCGGCCTGCCGTGGAACCACGCCGCGGGATTGGTGGCCGCGTGCCGGCGCATCGCCACCGCCACCCTGCCGAAGTCCTCGGAGGTTGCCCCGAAGACGTGCATGTACCTGCGCGCGAACATCGCCACCCACGCCGCCGGCGTCATCAGCCCGTACGGCACATGCCAGCTCATCTCGAGCCCCTGGGAGGACGGCTCGCCGCCCACCCTGGCGTCGGGCTGCCCGAACCTGCGTCCCGAGCGCTCGTTGAAGGCGCGGTAGCAGACCACGGTCTCGGCCGCGCCCGTCGCGACCGCCATCGCCGCGTGCATGACGGTGCCGCACGCCGCGCCGCCGCCGTAGTGGACGCGCGAGAAGAAGGTCAGGTCGCCGATGCCTACCTCGCGGGCGACGGCGATCTCCTGGTTGGTGTCCTGCGTGTAGGTGACCAGCCCGTCCACGTCGGACGGCGTCAGCCCCGCGTCGTCGAGCGCCGCGAGCACGGCCTCGGCGGCCAGCCGTAACTCCGACCGCCCCGACTCCTTGCTGAACTCCGTGGCCCCGATGCCGGCGATCGCCGCCCGCGAGTTCACGCGCCCTCCCGCGGCCGTGCCGTACCGGAGTCGGCCAGCCGGAAGGCGACGGTGGCGGTGGCGTGGTCGCCGAGGCTCACCTTGCCGCGGACCTCGACCGTGTACTCGCCGTCCTCGACGTCGACGACGGCGCCGCTGAACGACAGCCGGTCGCCGGCGTAGGCGGGCACGCCGAGCTTGACGTTGATGCGCTTGATGACCGCCTCGGGGCCGACCCAGTCGGTGACGTACCGCTCGACCAGCCCCATCGTGGTGAGGATGTTGAGGAAGACGTCCTTGGAGCCCTGGGCGCGGGCGCCCTCGACGTCGTGGTGGACGGGGGTGTAGTCCATGGTCGCCAGCGCCGTGGAGACGATCAGGGTGGGGGTGAGGTCGATCGACAGCTCGGGGAGCACCGATCCGATCTCGGCCTGTCCTTCGGTCAGCGTACGCATCACGGCTCCCGCGGTGCCCACAGAGGAAGGGTCAGTTCATCGTCTATAGAGACGTAGGTCACACGCAACTCCATACCGATACCCACGTCTTCAACCGGACAGTCCACGATGTTGCCCACAATCCTCACCCCTTCCGGCAGCTCCACCACAGCCACCACAAAGGGCGCCTCCCTTCCCGGGACGGGCGGGTGGTGGTGCACGACGAAGCTGTAGACGGTGCCCTCCCCGCCGGCCACCACGTGGTCGCGGTTGGCCGACCGGCACGACGGGCACAGCGGCCCCGGCGGGTGCCTGAGCTCGCCGCAGTCGCCGCAGCGCTGGATGCGCAGCTCGCCCTGTTTGACGCCCTCCCAGAAGAAGGCGGTGTCCTGGTTGATGGCCGGCCGCAGCGGATACGGCTTCCGCCTGGGCTCAGGCCGGAACTTGAGGACCCGGAAGAGCATCTCGGCGACCGCCTCGTCCTCCGAGTACCAGGTGACGTTCCAGGTGGCGAAGTAGCCCTCGCCGAGTGCCGTTGTCTTGGGGCCCTTCAGCTCGGTGAAGCGGGTGGCGGCGCTGACCCGCTCCCCCAGCCGCAGGTAGCGGTGGTAGGTGTGCTCGCAGTTGGTGGCGACCACCCCGGTGTATCCGGCGTCGTCGAGCGCGGTGATGATCTGGTCGACCGGTGACGACTGGCGGGGGCCGAGCCCCTGCATCGTCCACACCTGCGCCATCGCGGGCGGCGCCACCCCGTCGGCCAGGTAGACGGGGTTGGTGTCGCCCATCGCGGCGAGCCAGTGCCTGATCATCGGCTCGTTGACGGGGTCCGGGGCGGGCGTGCCGTCCACCTCGCCGAGCGCGATCTGCTTGCTCGCGAGCTCCATGAGCTCCTCGTGGCCGATCATCGCGGCGGCCTCGGCAGCGACAGCCCCAGCATGGCGATCAGCTCGCGCTGCACCTCGTTCACGCCGCCGCCGAAGGTGAGCACGACCGCGCCCTTCACGCCGTGGTCCACCCGTTCCATGAGGTGGGCGGTCTCGGGGTCGGCCGGGTCGCCGTACCTGGCCAGGACGTCGCAGACGATCCTGCCGATCTCCTGCATCCGCTCGGAGCCGTAGATCTTGGTGGCGGAGGCGTCGGGCGCGCCCAGCCAGCCGAGGTCCATGTTCGCCGCGACCTGCCAGTTGAGCAGCTCGTTCGTGCGGTAGTAGGCGTGGATCCTGGCGACCGCGCGCCGCACGTCCTGGACGTCGAGCAGGTCCTTGGCGCGGGCCCACGCCAGGAAACGGTCGTAGGTCTGGGCCAGGTTGCCCGCGGGGCCGAGCGTGACCCGCTCGTGGTTGAGCTGGTTGACGATCAGGTCCCAGCCCCTGTCGACCTCGCCGACCACCATGTCCTCGGGGACCTTGACGTCCTGGTAGTAGGTGGCGTTGGTGTGGTGGCGGCCGTCCATGGTGATGATCGGCGTCCACGAGTAGCCCGGGTCGGCGCAGTCCACGATCATCATCGTGATGCCCTTGTGCTTCTTCGCGTCGGGGTTGGTGCGCGCGGCCATCCAGATGTACTGGGCGTAGTGCGCGCCGCTGGTGAAGATCTTCTGCCCGTTGACGACGTAGTGGTCGCCGTCCTTCACCGCGGTCGTGCGCAGCGCGGCCAGGTCGGTGCCCGCCTCGGGCTCGCTGTAGCCGATGGCGAAGTGGCACTCGCCGGCGAGGATGCGCGGCAGGAAGAAGTCCTTCTGCTTCGGCGTGCCGTACTGCATGAGGGTGGGGCCGACGGTCTGCAGCGTGATGATCGGGTACGGCACGGCGGCCCTGGCGATCTCGTTGGCGAAGATCTGCTGCTCCAGCGGGCCGTAGCCGGCTCCGCCGTACTCCTTGGGCCAGCCGAGACCGAGCTTGCCGTCCCTGCCGAGCCGGCGGCAGTGGTCCATGTAGGCGTGACCGAACGGGTCCTCGGCGATCTTCTTGCGGTCCTCGGCGGTGAGGCAGGCCTGGAAGTACTCGCGCAGCTCGTCGCGGAGCCTGCGCTGCTCAGGGGTCAGGTCGATCAGCATCAGAGGTGCGCTCCGATCAGGTCGAGCTGGGCGTCGGCGCCGCCGAGCAGGTGCGACAGGTGCTTGGCGTGGCCGAAGTAGCGGTGCAGGGGGTAGGTGACGTCGAGGCCGAGGCCGCCGTGCAGGTGCTGGCAGGTGAACAGCGCCCGGAACGCCTCGCAGACGTGGAAGCCCGCGATGGCCGCGTCGTCGCCGTCCATGCCCCACGCGGCCGACCACATCGCGACGTCGAGGGCGCGCGAGGCGATGTACACATCGGCGATCTGCATGGTGACGGCCTGGAACTCGGCCAGCGGGCGGCCGAACTGCCGGCGGTTCTTGATGTGGTCGGTGGTGAGCTTGAGCGCTCCGGCCAGGACGCCGCTCGCCTGGGCCGCGACGGCGACCGTGACGATCTTCCGCAGGTCGTGCCCCGGGTCGGCGAGCTTCTCGCTGCGGCCGGGAACGATCGTGCCGGACGGCTCGCCCGTGGCGGTGAACTCGGGGACGACCTGGAAGTCGTCGGTGAGGAACAGTCCCTCGCCGGTGGCGTAGAGGGCGTGCGTGGCCTGCTGCGCGTAGGGGGCGCTCATGCCCTTGACCGCGACGGTGGGCAGGCCGTCGACCTGCCTGCCGTACGCGGCCATGGCGAGGGTGGCGGCGAGGACTGGCAGCGCGGGCACGTCGGCCGCCGCCGCGCCCACCTCGCGCAGGACGACGGCCATCTCCACCGCGCCGAGGCCCTCCTCGGGGGTGCAGACGGCGGCCAGTCCGGCCCGTTCCATGGCCGACCAGCTCGGGTCCTTCGCCAGCAGGTCGGCGGTGAGGGTGCGCAGGTCCTGTTGGGTCTCGTCCAGGGTGAAATCCACTCAGCTCTCCAGTAGGTGCGTACGGCCGTGCCGGGCGAACTCGTCCTCGATCACGCTGATGTCCTCCCCTGTCAGCCTCAGGAAACCCGTCGCGCCCCTGGCGGGGGGACGCCACCAGACGGGGTCGGCGGTGCGCCAGGCCTCGCCGGCCAGGACCCGCTTGACGACCTTGTGCGACGGCGTCTGCGGCAGTTCCCGGCACAGGCGGACGTACCGGGGTACGGCCTTGGCGCCCAGCCCGGCGGCGAAGGCCGCGAAGGCGGCCGGGTCGAACGGCCGGTCGAGCACGAGCGCCGCCATCACCTGGTCGCCCGCCGCGGCGTCGGGGACCGGATACACCGCGGCCTCCACCACCCCGTCGAACTCGCGCAGCGCGGCCTCGATGGGCGCCACGGCCAGGTTCTCGCCGTCCACGCGCAGCCGCTCGGTCCCCCTGCCCGCGAAGAAGACGTAGCCGTGCGCGTCGGCGTAGGCCAGGTCGCCCGACCAGTAGGCGCCTTGCCTGATCCGCTCGGCGTCGGCGGCCGGGTCGTTGTAGTAGCCGTCGAACAGGCCGAGGCCCGCCACGTTGACCAGCTCGCCGATCGCCTCGTCGGGGTTGGCGGGCCGGCCGTCCTCGATGGTCGCGGGGGCGCAGCGCTCGCCGGTCAGCGGGTTCCTGATCTCGACGCCGTCGGGGAGCCGGCCGAGCGATCCGGGAGGGCCGGAGGGGTCTGGCGAGATCGACACGGCGCTCTCCGTCGAGCCGAACGCGTCGATCACGTGGCAGCCGAAACGCTCGCCGAAGCGGCGGACGGCGGTCGCGCTGCCCTCGTTGCCGAACGCGATGCGCAGCGGGTTGTCGGCGTCGTCCGGCCGCCGGGGCGTGGCCAGGACGTAGGAGAGCGCCTTGCCGACGTAGTGCAGGTAGGTGCAGCCGTGGCGGCGGACGTCCGGTAGCAGGTTCGAGGCGGAGAACCTCCTGCGGACGGCCAGCGCGGCGCCCGAGGCCACGGCGGGGGCGAAGGCGGCCATGAGCGCCCCGGAGTGGAAGAGCGGCATCGAGCAGTAGACGACGTCGTCGGGGGTGAGCATCGCGCCGAGGCTGAGGCCGGGGACGGCGATCTTCCGCTGGGTGATCCGCACCGCCCTGGGGGCGCCCGAGGTGCCCGAGGTGAAGATCAGCATCACCAGCTCGCCGGGCGAGCCGGGCGAGCCGTCCGTGCCGTCCGTGCCGTCCTGCCTCGTCACCCCGGCGGGCGGCCGCGGCGGAGCGGAGTGCGCGAGGTCGGCGAGGGGGAAGGCGGGCAGGCCGAGGGAGGCGGCGGTCGGGCCGTACGGCGGGTCCCACAGCAGGAGGCCCACGTCGGTGGCGCGGGCGTCCCTGGCCAGCTCGTCGGCGGACCTCGTGGTGTTGAGCGCGACGACCACGGGGCCGCCCAGCGCGGCGGCGCCGATGAGGAAGACGAGCTCGGGCACGTTGTCGCAGAGCACGCCCACGTGCCCGGCCCCCGCCAGTGCCGCCGCCCGGGCCCGGCAGGCCGCGACGACCTCCCGCCACGTCCAGATGGCGTCCTCGAACAGCAGGCCGGGACGGTCGTCGGCGGCTCTGCGCGCGAGTAAGCCGGCGAGGGTGTCCGCGGTCATCCCGCCTCCCAGCAAGCGCTCGGTCAACCGCGCCACAAACTAGAACAGATTCTAATATCTGTCCAGTGCCCGCCCCCGATGCGCGATCCCCCGTCTCCTGGGACATGCGGCAGACATGCGCTTCCTTGTGACTCGCGAGTAACAAGCGGGACGACACGGACATCGGATAACGTGTTCTCATGCGCCCTCCGCATGCGACTCTCCCCACGCCTCCCGGCAAGGAGGACCAGCCCGCCGCCGGTGTCCGCACCAGAAGCCAGCACCAGCGCCGCAAGCGCATCGTCCAGGCCGCGGCCGCCCTGGCCTCGCGCGGCGGCGTCGAGGCCATGCAGATGCGCACGGTCGCCGAACGCGCAGGGGTCGCCCTCGGCACCCTCTACCGCTACTTCCCCTCCAAGATGGACCTGGTCGTCGCGGTCGTCGGCGAGGAGATCGACCTGCTGGAGAGCAGCATCGAGCGGCGCCCGCCGAACGCTCCGACGGCCGCGGGGCGGGCGGTCGACGTGCTCATGAGGGCCACGCGCGGGCTGATGCGCGAGCCGGAGCTGGCCGACGCCCTCATCCGATCCCTGATCATGGCCGAGGTCGACACCCCGTTCGGCGACCGGATGGCCGGGCTGCTGCTGCGGGTGGCAGGCGGCGAGCAGACCGCCGAGGACGACCTGATCCTGACCGGGCTGCTGTCCAGCGTGTGGGTGCAGGAACTCCTGGAGATGCTGCGCGGGCGGCGCACGTACGAGCAGATCCAGCGCCGCATCGAGATCGCCGCCACCCGCCTGCTGTCCGGCCTCTGACCCCGCTCACGCGGGCGATCCGGGGCCGCGACGCGGGGTCTGGGAACGGAAGCTGTGGCCGAGCTCGCGGCCGAGCCCGAAGTAGTGCCGGAAGTTGTAGATCAGCGGGCTCCACCGGGCCGGGTCGACGTGCTGCGTGCCCGGCACCACGATGCGCGGGTCGGCGTGGACCTTGAGCACGTCGGCCTCCACGATGAGGAAGTCGCCCGACAGGTCGGGTCTGACCCTGACGGCACGAGCCTCCAGCTGAAGGGGACATCCGGCGACCCTGGGCGGCCGGACCAGGTCGGAGGGCTCGGGCCTGAGCCCCGCGGCCGCGAACTTGTCCTGCACGAAGCGGAAGCTGCCCCGCTTGGTGTCCGGCACCGGGTCGCACCCGGTCAGCGGGGCGAGCCGCTCCACCGCGGCCCACTGCCCCGGCTCCGGCAGGTTGATCACCAGCTCGCTCCGGTCGGCGAGGTTGCGCCCCGTGTGCCCCTCGACGCCGAGGCCCATGACGACCACCTGACCGAGCGCCCACGCCGAGGAGATCGGGGCGAGGTTGGCCGAGCCGTCCTCGTTCTCGGTGGAGAGCAGCACGACCGGCGTCCCGAAATACAGGATGCTCGGCGTGATCGTCACATGCCCGGTGGCCATGTCCGTGATGTTCATGGCGTCGACCGTAGGACCGGATCGCTTCGGCCCCGGCCGAAGCGACGGCCGGGGCCATCAGGCGTGCTCCGCCGGACAGGACCTCGACCATCGGGCCACTGGCCCGTTTCCGGCACCTCGGGCAGGGTGTACCACATGAGAGCCATCAGTCAGGATGTTCTGGGCGGACCAGAGGTACTCAAGGAGATCGACCTTCCCGTGCCGGCGCCGGGACCGACCGAGGTACTGGTCAGGGTGCACGCGGCCGGGCTCAACCCGACCGACTGGAAGCACCGGGCGAGCGGCGGCCTCCTGGGCAGGCCGCCGTTCGTGCTCGGCTGGGACGTCTCCGGCGTGGTCGAGGCGGTCGGCGTCGGCGTGTCCCTCTACCAGCCCGGCGACGAGGTCTTCGGCATGCTGCGCTACCCCTCAGGGCACGGCGCGTTCGCCGAGTACGTCACCGCGCCGTCCAGGACCTTCGCCCGCAAGCCCGCCGGCGTCGACCACGTCCAGGCGGGTGCGCTGCCGCTGGCCGCGCTGACGGCCTGGCAGGCGCTGGTCGACGCCGCGGGCGTGCGGGCCGGCCGGCGGGTGCTCGTCCACGCCGCCGCGGGCGGCGTCGGCCACCTGGCCGTCCAGATCGCCAAGGCGCGCGGCGCCCACGTCATCGGTACGGCGAGCGCGGCCAAGCACGATTTCCTCCGCTCGCTGGGCGCCGACGAGCTGGTCGACTACCGGAGCGAGGACTTCGCCACGGCGGTGAAGGACGTCGACGTGGTGCTCGACACGATCGGCGGCGACTACGGGCCGCGCTCGCTGGAGACGCTCAGGCCCGGGGGCACGCTGGTGTCGCTGGTGCTGTCGCGCCGGGACGACGAGCTTTCCGCCAAGGCGCAGGCGCGCGGCGTGCGGGCGGTCGACGTGCTGGTCGAGCCGGACCATGCGGCGATGAAGGCCATCGCGGCACTGGTGGAGGCGGGGCGGCTGCGGGCGGAGATCGCGGCCGTGTTCCCCCTGGCCGAGGCGGCCAAGGCGCACGAGCTCGGCGAGACCGGCAGGACGGTCGGGAAGATCGTGCTGGAAATCAGGCCTTCCACGGCAAAGTAGAACGCGTTACATTTTGCCTCCAGAGCATCATTCTGGAGGCAGCTATGAGCGCACCGGTGATCGTCGAGGCCGTCAGGACACCGATCGGCAAGCGGAACGGATGGCTGTCGGAGCGCAAGCCCCTCCAGGTGCTCGCGGCGGCGCTCAACGGCCTCGTCGACCGGGCGGGGATCGACCCGCGCCTGGTCGAGCAGGTGTTCGCCGGGTGCGTCACGCAGGCGGGCGAGCAGGGCGGCCACGTCGGACGGCACGCCTGGCTGTACGCGGGCCTGCCGTACCAGGCCGGGGTCACCACGATCGACGCGCAGTGCGGATCGTCCCAGCAGGCCGTGCACCTGGTCGCCGCGCTGATCCAGGCGGGGGTGATCGAGGCGGGCGTGGCCTGCGGGGTCGAGGTGATGAGCAGGGCGCCGCTCGGCAGCAACGTGTTACCCGCCAAGCCGAAGCCCGACGACTGGGCGATCGACCTGCCCGACCAGTTCACGGCGGCCGAGCGCATCGCCCGCAGGCGGGGGCTGACCAGGGAGCGGCTCGACTGGTTCGGCGCCCGGTCGCAGCGGCTCGCGGCCAAGGCGTGGGCGGACGGCAGGTACGCCAGGGAGATCGTCCCGGTGGGCGAGGTCTCCAGGGACCAGGGGTTGCGCGAGACGACCACGGAGGGACTCGCGGCGCTGAAGCCGGTGCTCGGCGAGAACGGGCTGCACACCGCAGGCACCTCCTCCCAGGTGTCCGACGGGGCGGCGGCGGTGCTCCTGATGAGCGAGCAGGCGGCCCGGCGGCATGGCCTGCGCCCACGCGCCCGCATCCTCGCCCAGACGCTGGTCGGCGCCGAGCCGCACTACCACCTGGACGGCCCCGTGGACGCCACGGCGGCGGTGCTCGGCAGGGCCGGGATGGCCATGGGCGACATCGACAGGTTCGAGGTGAACGAGGCGTTCGCGGCGGTCGTTCTGTCCTGGGCGTCCGTGCACGAGCCCGACATGGACCGGGTGAACGTCAACGGCGGGGCCATCGCGCTCGGCCACCCCGTCGGGGCGACCGGGGCCCGGCTGGTGACCTCGGCGCTGCACGAACTGGAGAGGGCCGACCTGTCGACCGCCCTCGTGACCATGTGCGCGGGCGGCGCGCTCGCCACGGCCACCATCCTGGAACGCGTCGCATGACCGTACGGCGAAGCGGGGGCGAGCCCCCGAGAGAGGCGACGCGGGAGTCCTCCGACGCCACGCGGGAGGGGGCCGGGAGGCCGACGCGGGACTCCGAAGCCACACAGGAGCGGGCCGGGAGGCCGACGCTGGAGCCCTCCGGCGCCACGCCGGAGCGGGCCGGGAGGCCGACGCGCCGCCGGGCGTACGCCGACCAGCGGCCCCGGGACCTCGGCGGCGGGGTGAGCAGCGTGCCGGTGCCCATCCCCGGCAACCCGCTGGGCTACACGCTCGTCTACGCGATCGACTCGCCCGGCGGCCCGGTGCTGGTGGACGCGGGGTGGAACCATCACGACGCGTGGCAGGCGCTGCGCGCGGGCCTGGCGGCCGTGGGCGTCGACGTGCGGGACGTGCGCGGCGTGGTCGTCACCCACTTCCACCCGGACCACGCGGGGCTGGCCGGACGCGTGCGCGAGGAGTCGGGCGCGTGGATCGCGATGCACGAGGCCGACGCGCGCCTGGTGAAGCTCATGCGCGACCTCGGCGAGGACGAGCACCACGCCTTCCAGTCCGAGATGCTGCGGCGGGCGGGCGCGGGCGCGACCGAGCTGCCTCCTGCCGGTGAGGGACGGCCGGAGCCGCCCGCCGAGCCCGACCTGGCGGTGCGCGACGGCGACCTGCTCGACGTGCCGGGCCGTGTCCTGCGGGCCATCCACACGCCCGGCCACACCTCCGGCCACCTGTGCCTCCACCTGGAGGACGCCGACCGGCTGTTCACCGGCGACCACATCCTTCCCGACATCACTCCTCATATCGGCATTTATCCCTATGACCGGGACGATGTAGATCCGTTGGCGGATTTCCTGTCCTCGCTCGACCGGGTCGCCGCGCTGGGCCGTACCGAGGCGCTCCCCGCCCACGAGTGGCCCTTCCCCGACGCGGCGGCGCGCGCCGCCGAGATCCGCTCCCACCACGAGGACAAGCTCGCCTCGCTGGCCACCCTGGCCGGCGAGCCCCTCACCATCTGGGAGATCGCCGCCCGCATGACCTGGAACCGCCCGTGGGGCGACCTCCCGCCCGTGCTCCGCGCCATGGCGGCGGGAGAGGCCGCCGCCCACCTCCGCGCCCTGGAGGCCCGCGGCCTGATCCGGCGGCTCCCCGAGGTCGATCCCGTCCGGTTCGTGGCCGTACACTCCTAGACATCCGATGTCTAGGGGGAATACGTGGCGGTCACCGACGCGGCGATCGACAAGATCAAGCAGATGATCCTCTCGGGCGAGCTCTCTCCGGGCGACAGGCTGCCCAAGGAGGCTGACCTGGCCGAACGCCTCGGCCTGTCA
This sequence comes from Nonomuraea sp. NPDC003727, assembly GCF_053586935.1. Lineage (NCBI taxonomy): Bacteria > Bacillati > Actinomycetota > Actinomycetes > Streptosporangiales > Streptosporangiaceae > Nonomuraea > Nonomuraea sp. NPDC003727. The sequence continues at coordinate 118,173 of NZ_JBSFNE010000017.1, read as the reverse complement.
CGCAACTCGCTGCGCGAAGCCGTACGGGCACTGGCGCTCATCAACGTCCTCGACGTACGGCAGGGCGACGGCACCTACGTCACCAGCCTCGAACCCCGGCTGCTGCTCGACACGATGTCGTTCGTCCTCGACCTGCACCGCGACGACACGGTGATCCAGTTCTTCGAGGTGCGCCGCATCCTCGAACCCGCCGCCACCGCGATGGCCGCGCTCACGATGAGCGACGAGGACATCGCCGAGCTGAAGGCGGTGCTCGACTCGCTGCCGCCCGAGCCGACGATCGAGGAGCTGGTGGCCAACGACCTCACCTTCCACCAGCGCATCGCCCAGGGGTCGGGCAACGCCGTGCTGTGCTCGTTCATCGAGAGCCTCTCGGGCCCGACCACCAGGGCGCGCATCTGGCGCGGCCTCACCCAGGAGGGCGCCCTGGAGAAGACGCGGGAACAGCACATCGCGATCTACGAGGCGATCGCGTCGCGGCAGGCGGAGGTGGCGCGGTCGTGGGCGGTCGTCCACGTGGCAGGGGTGGAGTCCTGGCTGCAGAAGGCCCTCTGACGGTGGCGCCTCGGGATTGCCGTCCCTGGACAGCTTCCGCCAGTGCCCCACGACCTTGATCAGCACACTCTGCAACAGGTCCTCGGCGAGGTGCGCGTCTCCCGTGAGCAGGTACGCGGTCCGCATCAGCGCCTGCTGGCGGCTTTGCACGAACTCGTCGAAGCCGTCGTGACGATCCACTGTGATCTCCTCTCGCCGGTACCCAACGCGACCCACCGGGCGAAAGGTTGCAGGTGCCCGCCGACTTTCACCGCCGCCGGGCGGGGACACGGCGCGACCGGTGCCGCGCACGCCGGGGACCGTACGGCAGGCGGCCCCCTGCTCCCCCTCCCCGCGAGAGGCCAGGTGCCGTGGAGCGGCCCTATTGCCGACTCCGACCGGGAGCCGGCCCTGCCGCACCTGTCCGGCTACGGCGCCGTGGCCGCGGTTCCCGTGGACGGGAGCCGGTCGAGAGCGACCCCGAAGTGGTCGAGGTAGGCGGCGCGGAGGTCGCTCTCCTGCAGCACCTGCTCGGTGCGCTCGCCGTTCACCGTCCGGATGAGCTTGCGGCCGCTGATCGTGGTCCGGCCCTCGGCGGTGCGGAGGGAGCAGACCGGTGACCTGGTGAAGTGCGACTGGGGAGAGGTGGTTTGCCACCAGCAGGTCGGGCCGAAGTCCGCCAGTTCGTACGGCCGGGCGGTCAGCCGGTAGGCCGGGTCGCCCTTGTGGACGATGTCGAGGTCGCCGTGCCCGCTCGGTGCGGGGACGACCTGGACGGCGCCCGCGCCGTCCTTCTGCTCGGCCCGCTCGTCGAGCCGCAGCGGCTCGTCGGCGAAGTCGCCGAATCCGACGTCGACCAGCCAGGGCTCGTCGAGATCGACGCGGATCGCCAGGTGGTCGAACAGCGGCCCCAGCCGCTCACCCTGGAAGGCCCTGGCGGCCAGCAGGGTCACCCGGTAGCCGAGCGCGGTCAGCAGTTCGGCGAACAACCCGTTCAGCTCGTAACAGAATCCGCCGCGACGGCGCGCGACGATCTTGTCGTGGAGCGCGCCGGGGTCGAGGGAGATCGGCTCGCCGAGATGGATGCTCAGGTTCTCGAACGGCACCGCTCTCAGGTGGGCGCGCTGAAGGGCACGCAGGCCGGCCGCGTCCGGTTCGGCCGGCCGCGTCGCACCGAATCTGTCCAGATAGCGGGAGATCTCCGACTCGTTCACGAGACAAGCAAACCATGCGACGGGTGACGCTGTGCGCCCTGGAAGTCAGGCGCTGCGGGGCCGGGTCGCGGGCTGGAACATGAAGGAGATCGCCTCCATGAGCCCCTGCCGCTTGGTCTTCTGGATGGCCGCGATCCGCCACTGGCCGTCCGCCTCGCGTACGACGGTGTAGGTCTGCACCTTGCCGAGCTTCTTCGGCCTGCTCTTGTAGACGTCGCCGCGGCTGACGACGACGGCGGTGTCCGGGCCGTAGAAGCGGATGTCGATGATCTCCATCGCCAGGCGGCTGCCCTTCAGGAAGCTGTCGAACAGGACCTGGTGGGCCCGGCCGATCTCCGCGCCGCCCTGGTAGACGCTGCCGACGAAGGTCACGTCGGTGGCGTCGGCGGTGAACTGCGCGCCGTAGGCGGTGCCGTCGCCGCGGTCCCAGGCCTCCCGTGCCCGCTCCAGCAGCGCGCGAACGGCGGCGGTGTCGCTCTCGATGGCGGCGTCGCGGGTCATGTCGCTCCCCTTCCATTCAGCTTCATCTATCAAGATTCTGCTTTTGTTAATTATCTTCTCCGATGAAGAGATTAGCGCAGGGCAGCATGATGTCAAGCCCGTATGGATGAGTAGGGGCGTACTCAGGCGCGACGCCTCCCCTGTCGCCCACACTCGGCCCTGGACGACACCTCAAGGAGCCGCAAGGAGATGGTGGAGATGGACATCCATCTGGCGCGTGCCGACGCACGGCGAGCGAAGGCCCTGGCGAACACCGAGTCGCCGTACACGATCGAGGTCCGGTTCATGGGCGGGCTGAGCGAGACGCAGAAGGCGGCGTTCGCCGCCGCCGCCGACCGCTGGGCGCGGGTCATCGTGGGCGACCTCCCCGACGTCCGGATCCCCGAGCTGGAGGGCCTTCCCGCCGGCATCGCGGCGGGCGAGCGGATCGACGACCTGGTGATCCTCGCGGAGGGCGCGAAGATCGACGGTCCCGGCACCGAGCAGGGCAACATCCTCGGCCAGGCGGGTCCCCTGCTCCTCAGGTCCGGCAGCGCGCTCCCGGCGGTCGGCGTCATGCGGTTCGACACCTTCGACCTGGACCGGATGGAGCAGACGGGGCTGCTGCACGACGTGATCGTGCACGAGATGGGTCACGCGCTGGGCTTCGGCACGATCTGGGAGACGCTGGGGCTGTCGACGGGTCTCGGCGGTCCCGACCCGACCTTCGTGGGCCCGGCCGCGAGCAGGGAGTTCGGGGTGCTGCTGGGCGCGGCCGGACCGCATGCCGTCCCGGTGGAGAACGTCGGCGGGCCCGGCAGCGTGGGCGGCCACTGGCGCGAGTCGGTGTTCGGGGTGGAGCTGATGACCAGCAGGGTCTCGCAGCTCGGCAACCCGATCAGCAGGACCAGCGTCGCGGCGCTGGAGGACATGGGCTACCAGGTGGACCTGGCGGCGGCCGAGCCGTACGTGCTGCCGTCGCCGCTGTTCATGGCCGAGGTCAGGGGCATGCGGCCGGAGGTGGCTCCGACGTGCACGGTCGCCGCCCCCGAACCGATCGCCACCATCTGAGCCGCCGGACAACCCCGCCCCACCCCACCGCCGCGACGCACGGACCGGGCCGCATGACCCGGCACGCTCTCCCGGCGCACCACCACGGCGCGCGGACCCGCGCGTCCCGGCGCGCCCCGGTGCTCGGACCAGGCGGTCGGCTGCGGTGGGCTGGGATACTCGGCGGATGCGGATAGATGATCTCGAACCGGACAGGACCCTGCTGGACCTGCAGCACGCCGCCTACGCCGTCGAGGCCGAGCTCATCGGCGACGACCGGATCCCGCCCCTGCGCGAGACGCTCGACGACCTGATCGCCGCGCCGCTGGCGTGGCGGGGCGCCTTCGACGACGAGGGCATGCTGGTGGGCGCGGTGGCGTGGACGGAGACCGACGACCTGGTCGACATCGACCGTCTCGTCGTCGATCCCCGCGCTCACCGGCGGGGCATCGGAAGGACGCTGGTCGCCGAGCTGCTCGACCGGGCGGACGGCCGGACGACCGTCGTCTCCACCGGCCGCGGCAACGTCCCGGCGCGGACCCTCTACGAGCGGCTCGGGTTCACCAGGATCGAGGACGTCGAGGTGATTTCCGGCCTGTGGATCACCAGGTACGAGCGCCGCGGGTAGAACCACGTCGTGGCCGACAAGCTGGAGCGGTATCGCGACATGAGAGACCCGGCGAAGACGCCTGAGCCGGTACCTGAGCGGGCACCCGAGCCGGGCGGCGACGACACGTTCGTCATCCAGGAGCACCACGCCCGGTCGCTGCATTGGGATCTGCGGCTGGAGCGCGACGGCGTGCTCGCCTCCTGGGCGATACCGAAGGGCCTGCCCGAGGACCCGGCGGTCAACCACCTGGCGGTCCACACCGAGGACCACCCGATGGAGTACTCGACGTTCGAGGGGGAGATCCCGCGCGGCGAGTACGGCGGCGGCACGATGACGATCTGGGACCGCGGCACCTACGAGACGGAGAAGTGGTCGGACCGCGAGGTCAAGGTGGTGCTGCACGGGGAGCGGGCGCAGGGCAGGTTCGCGCTGTTCCAGACGAACGGCAAGAACTGGATGATCCACCGCATGGATCCCCCGTCGCGGGATCCGCTGCCCGATCTGGCCCCCATGCTGCCCGTGCGGCGCGCCCGGCTGCCGAGGAACGCCGAGGACTACGCCTTCGAGTTCGCGTGGGGCGGGCGCAGGACGCTGGTGCCGATCGAGGGCGGGCGCACCGACGTGCCGCTGCTGAGGCCGCTGGCCGAACGGCTCGGCAGCCGGACGGCGGTGCTCGACGGCGAGATCGTCTCCCTGGCGGGCGAGGAGGTGTTCGTCGCCTACGACCTGCTCTACGACGCCGGCCGTTCACTGGTCGGCGAGCCGTACCGGACGCGCAGGGCGGCGCTGGAGGCGCTGGAGATCGCGGGCGCCAGGTGGCAGACCGCGCCCGCGTGGCCCGGCCAGGCCCAGCCGGTACGGCAGGCCGCCCGCGACCAGGGCCTGCCCGGCGTGGTCGCCAAGCGCCTCGACTCGCCCTACGAGGAGGGCGAGTCGAAGGCGTGGATCTTCGTCCCGGCGGAGGCGTGACGGCCGGAAAGCCGCCGGCCCTGCGCGGACGCGTGCCCGGCCCGGAGCCCGCGGACGCCGGTCGTTCAGGCGCCTGGAGCGGGGACGGCGTGCTCGGCGGCGCGGCTGACCCGCTCCCACCCGCCCCAGGTGTCCATCCGCTGCCGCGAGATGTCGAAGGCCAGGTCGTACACCATGCTGCCGAGCAGCAGCCGCAGCGGCGGCTCGTCGCTGTCGACCAGCGCGAGCACCGCCTGGGCGGCCAGGCGCGGCTCGCTGTCGATCGACCCTTCGGCCCACTGCTTCTCCAGCTCGGCCCGTAGCGGGGCGTAGGGCGGCAGCGGAGTGGTGGCGGTCATGCTGGTGTAGAGGTCGGTCCAGTACCCACCGGGCTGCACGATCGTGAGCTTGACGCCGAACTGGGCCGCCTCCATGGCCAGCGCCTCGCTCATGCCCTCCAGCGCGAACTTGCTCGCGCTGTAGAGGCCGGTCGTGGGGAAGCCGCCGAGCCCGGCGATGCTGGAGATCTGCACGATGTGCCCCGCCCGCTGGGCCCGCAGGTACGGCATGACGGCCTGGCCGACCCACAGCGCGCCGAAGAAGTTGACCTCCATCTGCGCTCGGGCCTGCTCTTCGGTGAACTCCTCGACCATGCCGGCGGACATGGCGCCCGCGTTGTTGACGACGATGTCGAGCCTGCCAAAATGCTCGTGGGCGGCCGCGACGGTGGCGAGCACCGCGGCGCGGTCGGTGACGTCGAGGGGCAGGACGAGCAGGTCGCCCGGGTGGGCGGCTTCCAGCTCGCGCAGCGGCTCGATGTTCCTGGCCACGGCGACCACCTGGTCACCGCGCTCCAGCGCGGCCTCGGTGAACGCGCGGCCCAGACCGCGGCTGGCGCCGGTGATGAACCAGGTCCTGGCGGTATCGGCGGTACGCATGGGTGAGGCTCCGATCTGTACGAGTCGAGACGGTTCGTCTCGTATTACGTCGACAACTATGGGGGCCTGGATGTGGAATGTCAAGACGGTCCGTCTCGTCTCAGGTAAGCTGCTGCCCGTGACAGCGAACGCGGCCCGACGGAGCGAGACCTCCCGGCAGGCCATCCTCACCGCCGCCTTCGAGCTCGTGACCGAGGTCGGCTACGCCAGGCTCAGCATCGAGGGCATCGCCGCGCGGGCGGGCGTCGGCAAGCAGACCATCTACCGGTGGTGGCCGTCCAAGGGCGCCGTGCTCTTCGACGCCTTCCTCGCGGCCATGGGCGGGGGGCCGGGCGACGAGGCGGCCCTGCCCGACACCGGCGACCTGGCGGCGGACCTCAAGACGGTCCTCCACGCCACCGTCGACGAGCTGAACGATCCCCGCTACGACGAGCCGATGCGCGCGCTCAACACCGAGATCGTCCACGACGCCGAGCTGGCCGCCGCCTACGCCGAACGGCTCGACCTGCCGATGCGCGAGATCAAGCGGAAGCGGCTGCGGGCGGCCCAGGAGGCGGGGCAGCTCGCCGCCGACCTCGATCTCGATCTGGCCATCGACCTGCTGTGGGGGCCGCTGCTCAACCGCTGGATGCAGCGCGGCGGCCCGCTCACCCACGAGTACGCGAGCGCCCTGGTGGACACGGCGCTCACCGGCATGCGCCCCCCGCGCTGACCCGAGCGCTCACCGGCATGCCCCGGGCGTGCGGCCGAGCGCTCAGCGGCATGCGCCCGGCCGGCACCACGTTCCCGGCCGGGGACAGCTAGCCGAGCTCCTCCCACAGCTCGTCCGGCACCGGACGGTCGGCGAGGGCGGCGTTCCTGCGCACCTCGTCCGCGGTCCTGGCGCCCAGCACGATCGAGGCCACCGCCGGATGCCGCAGCGGAAAGGCGATGGCCGCCTGCGGCAGCGTGACCCCGTGCCGGGCGCAGATCCCGGCGATCTTCGAGGCCCGGTCCACCAGCTCGGCGGACGCGGGCGCGTAGTTGAACGTGGCGCCCGGCTCGTCGGTGGCGAGCAGGCCGCTGTTGAAGACGCCGGCCGCGATCACCTGGACGCCGCGGGCGGCGCACTCCTCCAGCAGCGGCAGGCCCGTACGGTCGAGCAGCGTGTAGCGCCCCGCGAGCATGACCACGTCGATGTCGGTCTCCTGGACGAAGCGCAGCGGGAGCTCCCACTGGTTCGTCCCGACGCCGATCGCCTTCACCAGACCCTCGTCGCGCATCGCGGCCAGCTCGGGGTAGGCCTCCTCGAGCGCCTGCTCGGCGTGGTCGTCCGGGTCGTGGATGAGGGCCAGGTCGACGGCGGGCAGGCCGAGCCGTACCAGGGACTCCTCGATCGACCGGCGGACGCCGGCCGCGGAGAAGTCCCACTGCCTGCGCAGGCCGGTCGTGACGGCGAAGCCGTCGGGGTCGGGGGCGGGCTCGGCGGGCACCAGCAGCCGGCCGACCTTGGTGGACAGGACGTAGCCCGAGCGCCCGGCCAGCGCCGCGCCGAGACGGCGCTCGGACAGGCCGAGGCCGTAATGCGGCGCGGTGTCGAACAGGCGCGTCCCGGTGTCCCAGGCGGCGTCGACGGCCGCGCGCGCGTCGTCGTCGCTGACCTCGGTGTAGAGGTTGCCGATCGGCGCGCCGCCGAACCCGAGCCTGGACAGGACCGGCCGCGCCGGCTTCACCGCATCTCCCAGACCAGCTTGAGTCCGCCCGCGCGCTTGTCGAAGTCGCCGTCGAGCAGGCGGTTCATCTTCGCCTGCCACGCCTGGTCGGCCGGGTGGTCCCGCAGCGCGTCCTGGAGGGCGGCGTAGTCCTCGACCTCCACGAAGTGGAACAGGTCGCGGCCGTCGCGCCAGATCCGCCAGGAGTAGACGCCGTGCTCCCGCATGGCCTCCTCCAGCTCGGCCGGGATGGCGGCGTGCTCCTTGTCGTAGATCTCCTCGCAGCCGGCCTTGAGCCGGGTCCGCAACGCCAGTCGCTGCATCAGTCCTGCGCCTTCCCTCCGGCCACCCTGCTGATCATCAACGCCACCAGGATGATCACGCCGTAGACGAGCTGCTTCCACTCACCCGGGACGCCTCGCAGCGTGAGGATGTTCTCCACCAGGCCGATCACCAGGACACCGGTGAGCGCACCGAAGATCGTGCCCTTGCCGCCGTCCATGCTGACGCCGCCGATGACCGCGGCGGCGAAGACCATGAAGATCCACCCCACGCCCTGGTTGGCGCTGATGCCGCCCAGGCGGCCGGTCTCCAGGACCCCGGCGAGCGCCGCCAGCGCCCCGCCGATGATGAACACGCTCCACAGCACCCGCTCCACCCTGATGCCCGCGGCGCGGGCGGCGTCGGCGTTGCCGCCGATGGCGTAGAGGGCCCGGCCGAGGCGGAAGTAGCCGAGCGCGACGATGCCGGCGGCGAACAGCACGCCCGCGATCCAGATGGCCGCGGGCAGCCCGAGCCAGGAGGCGCTGCCCAGGTAGAGCAGCGAGTCGGGCAGCTCGAACAGGCTCTTGCCGCCGGTCAGCCCCAGGTGCAGGCCGTGCACGACGATCAGCATGGCCAGCGTCACGACGAACGCCGACAGCTGGAACTTCAGGATCAGGAAGCCGTTGAACGCGCCGATCGCCGCGCCGATGAGCAGGCAGATGGGGATCGCCAGCAACCCCATGGCGCCGGAGGCGGCGGGGATCATCAGCACGGTGATCGCGGGCGCCATGCCGACCGTCGACTCCAGCGACAGGTCGAACTTGCCCGCGATCAGGATCAGCGCCTCGGCCAGCACGACCAGCGCGAGCGCCGACTGCTGCTGCAGGACGTTGATGAGGTTGCCCGGACTGAGGAACACCGGATCCACGAACGCGCCCACGACCAGCAAGAGCACGATCACCGGCACCAGCGTCAGGTCGCGGAACCTCGCCAGCTTGAGGCGCGGTGCGGGTGCGGTCATGGTTGTCACTGTTCGATACCTTCCATCACGGCCACGAGCTCGTGGTCACTCCACCCACGTGGCACGTCCTTCACGACCCTGCCGTGGAACATCACCAGCACCCTGTCGCAGACGCGCAGGTCGTCCAGCTCGTCGGAGACCAGCACGGCTCCGGCTCCCCGGTCCACGGCGTCCTCGACCGCGCCGAGCAGCGACTGCTTGGCCTTCACGTCGACGCCCGCCGTCGGGTTGATCACCACGACCGCCCGGGGGTCGTCGGCCAGCGCCCTGGCGAGCACCACCTTCTGCGCGTTGCCGCCCGACAGGTCGCCGACCGGCTGGTCGGGCCCCTCGGTCTTGATGTCGAGATCCTCGATCATCCGTACGGCACGCGCCCGCCTGGCCGCGGGCGAGACGAAGCCGAACCTGCCCAGCTTGTGGGCGATGGGGAGGGTGGCGTTCTCCCCGATCGACAGCAGCGGGACGAAACCCTCGTGGTGCCGGTCCTGGGGGACGAACCCGAGACCCGCCCTGAGCGCGGACGGCACGTCCTTGATCGGGGTGCCGTTGACGTTCACCACGCCCGAGTCGGCCCTGCGCAGCCCCACCAGCGTCTCGGCCAGACCGATCTTGCCGCTGCTGCCCGAGCCGGCGAGGCCGACGATCTCGCCCGAGCGGACCTCCAGGTCGACGTCGCTGTAGCGGCCGTTGAGCGACAGGTTCCGCGCCGCGATCACCACGTCCGTGCCGGGCGTGCGGGAGCGGTACTCGTAGGCGCCGGTGGCCTCGCCGGTCATGGCCGCGACCAGCTCGTCGTGCGGCAGGTCGGCGACCGCGCTGGTCAGGACGTGCCTGGCGTCGCGGAAGACCGAGACGCTCTGGCAGATCTCGTACACCTCGTCCAGGTGATGCGAGATGAACATCATGGTGACGCCCTGCTCGCGCAGCGAGCGCATGCGCTCGAAGAGCCGCTCGATGGCGGGCCCGTCGAGCTGGGCGGTCGGCTCGTCGAGGATGATGAACGTCGCGCCGAACGACAGCGCGCGGGCGATCTCCACGAGCTGGCGCCGCTCGACGCCGAGGTCGCCGGCGAGCATGTCGGCGTCGACGTCGACCTGGTAGGTGTCCAGCACCTCGCGGGCGCGGGCGCGCAGGTCCTTCCACCTGATCATCCCGCCGGTGGTCTGCCGGTTGAGGAAGAGGTTCTCGGCGACCGTCAGCTCGGGGATGATCGTCGACTTCTGGTAGACGCAGGCGACCCGCCGCCGCCAGGCGTCCCTGTCGGCGAGAGCGGGCGCCGCCTGCCCGGAGAACAGCACCTCGCCCTCGTCTGGGCGCTGGAGCCCGGTCAGGATCGACACCAGCGTGGACTTGCCCGCGCCGTTCCTGCCGACAAGGGCGTGGGTCTCGCCCTCTGCGATGGAGATGCCGGCTCCGTTCAGCGCGACGGTCGGGCCGAAGCGCTTCACGATGTTCCGGGCTTCAACGTGAATGTTCATTACTTGACCTGGTTGCCCCAGAGGTTCGGGTCGTCGACATTCTCCTTGGTCACGAGCGGAGCGGGAAGCTGGTCCTCGAGACCGTTGGGCAGCTGGATGATGGTCGAGTCGTGGTCGGTCGGGCCGGGCTTGAACGTCTTGCCCTCGGCGGCGGCCTTGGCGTAGAACAGCGCGTACTTCGCGTAGAGGTCGGCGGGCTGGGAGACCGTGGCGTCGATCTCGCCCTTGCGGATCGCCTCGAACTCCTGCGGGATGCCGTCGTTCGACACCACGAAGACGTGCTTGGGGTCCTCGGGGGCGACCAGCAGGTTCTTGGCCTTCAGCACCTGCAGCGTGGGCGCCAGGTGGACGCCTCCGGCGTGCATGTAGATGCCCTTGACGTCCGGGTTCTGCTCCAGGCGGGTCTGCAGCATGGAGGCGGCCTTGCCGCCGTCCCACTCGGTGGGCTCCTCGAAGACGGTGATCCCGGGGAACTTGGTCTTCATGCACTCGCGGAACGCCTCGGCGCGGTCACGGCCGTTGACCGACGACAGCGCGCCCATCAGCTCGACGACCTTGCCCTTGCCGCCCAGCTTCTCGCCGAGGAACTCGCAGGCCTTGGTGCCGTAGGCGCGGTTGTCGGCGCGGACGACCATGAAGACCTTGCCCTTGTCGGGACGGGTGTCCACGGTCACGACCGGGATGTTCTTGTTCTCCAGCTGCTGGAGCGTGGAGGCGATGGCGCCGGTGTCCTGCGGGGCCATGACCATGACCTTGGCGCCCTGGCTGACCAGCGCCTGGGTGTTGGCGACCAGCTTGGCCACGTCGTTCTGGGAGTTGGTCGGGTTCATCAGGTCGACCTTGAGCTCGGCCGCCATCTTCGGGACGTACTTGATGTAGGAGTTCCAGAAGTCGGAGTCGGCTCGCGGGTGGTCGATACCGATCTTTCCGCCGGTGCCGCCGCCCTGGGCGGCGCTCGGGCTGGCGCCGCTCCCGGTGGAGCTGCCGCACGCGGTGATGAGAGCCAGGAGGGCCGCGCTCGCGACCACGGGGCCGAACTTCATGATGTCGCCTCTTCTTGGGGGGTGTGTTGCTCGTTGCTCGGGCGTAGGCGGAGGCCCTGCATGCCGCCGTCCACGGCGAGCGAGGTGCCGGTGGTCGCGCCCGCTTCCGGGCCGGCCAGGTAGGCGATGGCCGCGGCCACCTCCCGCGCGGAGACCAGGCGGCCCATCGGCTGGCGGGCGTTGAGCGCGGCCCGCTCGGCCTCCGGGTCGACGGCGGCGTCCAGCAGCCTGCCGACCCACGGGGTGTCGGCGGTGCCGGGGTTGACGCAGTTGACCCGGATGCCCTCCCGCACGTGGTCGGCGGCCATCGCCAGCGTCAGCGACAGCACGGCGCCCTTGGTCGCGCTGTAGAGCGCCCGGTTGGGCAGCCCCGCGGTGGCCGCGATGGAGCAGGTGTTCACGATCGAGGCGTGGCCCGACCGCCTCAGGTACGGCAGCGCCGCCCGCGACACCCGTACGATGCCGAGCACGTTGACGTCGAACACCCGCTGCCACTCGGCGTCCGGGTTGTCCTCGATCGTGCCCTGAGCGCCGATGCCCGCGTTGTTCACCAGGACGTCGAGCCCGCCCATCCGCTCGGCGGCCTCCGCGACAGCCGTACGGACCTGGTCGTCGTCGGTGATGTCGGCCTTGACGGCGATGAACGGATCACCCGGCGGGTTGAGGTCCAGGCAGGCCACCTGCCAGCCGCGGGCGGCGAACGCCTCGGCGGTGGCGAGCCCGATGCCGGATCCGCCGCCCGTCACGAGAGCTCTGATGTCTGTCACTGGTTCCTCCAGACCTCACCGTCGGGAAAGGAGTGGGCGGCGATGGACGCGCGGCGCATCTCGGAGCTGAAGCCGGGGCGGCGCGGCGCGGCGTAACGGCCGTGCTCGATCACGACCGGGTCCTCGAAGTGCTCGTGCAGGTGGTCGACGTACTCGATGACCCGTCCCTCCATCGTCCCGGTGACCGCCACGTAGTCGAACATGGACAGGTGCTGGACCAGCTCGCACAGCCCGACGCCGCCCGCGTGCGGGCAGACGGGCACGCCGAACCTGGCGGCCAGCAGCAGGATCGCGATGTTCTCGTTGACGCCGCCGACCCTGGCGGAGTCGAGCTGGAGGTAGGACATCGAACCCGCCTGCAGCATCTGCTTGAAGATCATGCGGTTCTGGACGTGCTCGCCGGTGGCCACCCTGATCGGGGCGACGGCCCTGGCGATGGTGGCGTGGCCGAGCACGTCGTCGGGGCTGGTGGGCTCCTCCACCCAGTGGGGGGCGAACTCGGCCAGCGCGTTGACCCAGCGGATGGCCGCGCCCACGTCCCACCGCTGGTTGGCGTCGATCGCGATGGGGAAGTCGGGGCCGCAGACCTCGCGGGCGACCTTGAAGCGGCGGATGTCGTCGTCGAGGTCGGCGCCGACCTTCAGCTTGATCTGCCGGAAGCCGTCGTCCAGGGCCTCCTTGCACAGGCGGCGCAGCTTGTCGTCGTCGTAGCCGAGCCAGCCGGGGGAGGTCGTGTAGGCGGGGTAGCCGTGCTCCTGGAGGTAGGCGATCCGCTCGGCCTTGCCGACGGCGCCCCTGCGCAGGATCGCCAGCGCCTCGTCGCGGGTCAGCGCGTCGCTCAGGTAGCGGAAGTCGACCAGGTCGACGATCTGCTCAGGGGTCATCTCGCCGAGCAGCAGCCACAGCGGCTTGCCCTCGCGTTTGGCCTTGAGGTCCCACAGGGCGTTGACCACGGCGGAGACCGCCATGTGCATGACGCCCTTCTCCGGGCCGAGCCAGCGCAGCTGGGAGTCCCAGACCATCGTCTTGTACAGGCCGCCGAGGTCCTCGGCGTCCCTGCCGATCACGTACGGCTCCAGCGCCCTGATGGCCGCGGTCTGCACGTCGTTGCCGCGGCCGATGGTGAACGCGAAGCCGTGCCCCTCGAAGCCGTCGTCGGTCTTCAGCACCACGTAGGCGGCCGAGTAGTCGGGGTCGGGGTTCATCGCGTCGGAGCCGTCGAGCTCCCGCGAGGTCGGGAAGCGGATGTCGTGGGTCTCCATGCCCACGATCCGGTAGTCACTCATGCCTGGCCCACCGTCTGGCGCTGCCGTCCGAGCCCGTCGATCTCCAGCTCGACGACGTCGCCCGCCCTGAGGTACGGCTGGCCGGGCAGGCCGAGCGCGACCCCGGCGGGCGTGCCGGTGTTGATGACGTCACCGGGCTCCAGCACCATGAACGCGCTCAGGTAGCGGACGATCTCGGCCACGTCGAAGATCATGTTCTTGCTGTTGCCGTTCTGGCGCAGCTCGCCGTTCACCCACAGCCGCATGCCGAGGTCCTGCGGGTCGCCCACCTCGTCGGCGGTGACCAGCCAGGGGCCGAGCGGGTTGAAGGTCTCGCACGACTTGCCCTTGTCCCACTGGCCGCCGCGCTCCAGCTGGAACTCGCGCTCGGAGACGTCGTTGGAGATCGCGTAACCGGCGATCGCGGCCAGCGCGTCCTCACGCGACTCCAGGTAGCGGCAGGTCAGCCCGATGACGACGGCGAGCTCGACCTCCCAGTCGGTCTTCACGCTGCCGCGGGGCACCAGGATCCCGTCGTCGGGGCCGACCACGGTGTTGGGCGCCTTCATGAACACCACGGGCTCGGCAGGCGGGGTGGCCCCGGTCTCGGCCGCGTGGTCGCTGTAGTTGAGGCCGATGCACACGATCTTGCCCGGCCTGGCGATCGGGGGGCCGACCCGCAGGCCCTCGGCGTCGATCACCGGCAGGTCGCCGCGCTCCAGCGCGGCCCGGACGCGCGCCACTCCCCCTGAGGCGAGGAAAGCCCCGTCGATTTCGGGCTCTCCGATGTCGTACAGGCTTCCACCCGCGTCCATCACCGCGGGCCGCTCCTGGCCGACCGGTCCAACTCGCAGCAGCTTCACACCGCATCCTTCAGCTATACATCGGATGTCTCGCCCTCAGATGCTCGAGGGTGGCCGCATGACTGTCAAGCCCTCCATCGCAGATACATCCGATCCGTGACCTGGATCTATGGAGATCTGTCCCTGTATGTGAACGAAAAATCCAACTAAACATCGGATCGAAGCTCTTGTTACCCCCACCTTTCAAGTGTTAACAACGTGGCGCACATCCACCAGTCACCGGAGGAATCCGTGGCCCCTCGGCTTGCGTTAGTCATGCTGTCCGCCCTCATGATCGGAGTGTCGCCCGTGACCTCTCCGGCGAGCGCGGCCACCGCCCTCGACCCGCCCGACGACCTCACGCTCTGGTACGACAAGCCCGCCACCAGCTGGGAGACGCAGTCCCTGCCCATCGGCAACGGCGCGCTCGGCGCGACCGTGTTCGGCGGGGTGGCGACCGAGCAACTGCAGTTCAACGAGAAGACGCTGTGGACCGGCGGCCCCGGATCCAGGAGCGGCTACACCCACGGCAACTGGACCAGCCCCCGACCGGGCGCGATCGCCGAGGTACAGGCCCAGATCGACCGCGACGGCAAGATGTCGCCTGACGACGTGGCCAGGAAACTCGGCCAGCCCAAGAGCGGCTTCGGCGCCTACCAGACCTTCGGCGACCTCTGGCTGGACACCGGGCACACCGCCGCCACCGGCTACCGCAGGGAACTGAGCCTGCGCGAAGCCGTCGCGAAGGTCGGCTACACCTCGGGCGGCGTCACCTACACCCGCGAGTACTTCGCCAGCCACCCGGGCAACGTGATCGTCGGCAGGCTGAGCGCCTCCGAGGCGGGCAAGGTCTCCTTCACGCTGCGCACCTCGTCACCGCGCGACGACAAGACCGTGAGCGTCAAGGACGGCCGCCTCACCGTCCGCGGCGCCCTTGCCGACAACGGCATGCGGTTCGAGTCGCAGGTCCAGGTCGTCACCAGCGGCGGCAGCCGTACCGACGGGGCCGACCGGATCACGGTGACCGGCGCCGACAGCGCGATGTTCGTGCTGTCGGCCGGCACCGACTACGCCGGCACGTATCCCGCCTACCGCGGCGAGGACCCGCACGCCAAGGTCACCGCCGCCGTCGACCAGGCGGCGGCCCGCGGCTACGACGCGCTCAGGAGCGCGCACCTGGACGACTACCGCGGCCTGTTCGACAGGGTACGGCTCGACCTCGGGCAGCAGGCCCCGCGCATCCCGACCGACCAGCTGCTCAGGGCCTACACCGGCGGCGGATCCACCGACGACAGGGCGCTGGAGGCGATGTTCTTCGCCTACGGCCGCTACCTGCTCATCGCCTCCTCCAGGGAGGGCTCGCTGCCGGCGAACCTGCAGGGCGTGTGGAACAACTCCACCAGCCCGCCGTGGTCGGCCGACTACCACGTCAACATCAACCTGCAGATGAACTACTGGCTGGCCGAGCAGACCAACCTCGCCGAGACCACCAGGCCCTACGACGACTTCGTCAAGGCCATGGTCGCCCCCGGCCGGCGCACCGCCAGTGAGATGTTCGGCTCGCGGGGCTGGGTCGTCCACAACGAGACCAACCCGTTCGGCTACACCGGGGTCCACGACTGGGCGACCGCCTTCTGGTTCCCCGAGGCGGCCGCGTGGACCACCCAGCAGCTGTTCGACCACTACCGCTTCGGCGGCGACACCGCCTACCTGCGCTCGGTCTACCCGGCGATGCGCGAGGCCGCGCTGTTCTGGGTGGACAACCTCCACACCGACCCGCGCGACGGCAAGCTCGTCGTCTCCCCCAGCTACTCCCCCGAGCAGGGCGACTTCTCCGCCGGCGCGTCGATGTCCCAGCAGATCGTCCACGACCTGTTCACCAACGTGCTGGAGGCCGCCGCCGTCCTCGGCGAGGACGAGCCGGAGGTACGGCAGGCGCTGGCCAAGCTCGACCCCGGCCTGCGCGTCGGCGGCTGGGGACAGCTCCAGGAGTGGAAGACCGACTGGGACGACCCCAGCAACACCCACCGGCACGTCTCCCACCTGTTCGCCCTGCACCCCGGACGGCAGATCACCGCGGGCACCCCGATGGCCGAGGCGGCCAAGGTCTCGCTGACCGCGCGCGGCGACGGCGGCACCGGCTGGTCGAAGGCCTGGAAGATCAACTTCTGGGCGCGGCTGCTCGACGGCGACCACGCGTTCAAGATGCTCGGCGAGCAGCTGCGCGGCAGCACCCTGGACAACCTCTGGGACACGCACCCGCCGTTCCAGATCGACGGCAACTTCGGTGCCACCTCGGGCATGGCCGAGATGCTGCTCCAGTCGCAGTCCGGTGTGGTCCACGTGCTGCCCGCGCTGCCGTCCGCCTGGGCCACGGGCTCGGTCAAGGGGCTGCGCGCCCGCGGCAACGTGACCGTCGACGCCGCGTGGGACCGCGGCACCGCCACCGAGATCACCCTGCGCGCCGGATCCGCAGGACCGCTGAAGGTGCGCAACAAGGTGATCGCCGGCCGGTACCGCCTCGTCGACGCCGGCGGGAAGAAGGTCCCGCACACCCGCGACGGCGACACGATCACCTTCACCGCCAGGGCGGGGCAGACCTACACGATCGCCGGACAGGTCGCGGTCGCGGTCAAGGCGCCCGCCGCGACGGGACCGCAGGCGAGCTTCCCGGTCGAGGTCACCGTGTCGGCCACCGGCGGGCGTGCCGTACCGGGAGGCGCGGTGACGCTGGCACTGCCGAAGGGCTGGACCGCCACCCCGTCGTCCGCCGAACTGCCGGGCGTGCCCGGCGGCGGCAGCAGGACGGCGACGTTCACCGTCACCTCGGGACCCGCCGACGGCTCACGCACGGCGCGCGTCGTCGCGACCGCCCGAGGAGACGCGTGGTCCGGCACCGGCGGCGCCGTGCTCGCCGTCGCCCCCTGCGCGGTGCCGTCCCCCGACAAGCCCCTCGTGGCATGGGACCCCAGCTCGGGCTCGACCGTCACCGACACCTCGGGCAACGGCAGGAACGCCACCGTGACCGGCAACGCCGCCTACGACGGCGGCGGAGGGCTGGTGCTCGACGGGTCCACCTACCTGACGACCGCGCCGACGACGCTCGGCTTCCTGCCCGAGGCGTCGTTCGCGGCCCGCGTCAAGACGGCCGGGTCGGGATACCGGCGGCTGTTCGACTTCCAGCCCTCCGGCGACCCCGGCACCGACGGCGTCCTGATGGACCTGACGCCCGCCGGCAAGGTCCGCTTCATCGGAGCGGGCCTGAACGTGACCACCGACGCGACGGTGCCCGCGAACAAGTACGTCGACCTGGTCATCACCATGGGCCGGAACGGCACGATCACCGTGTACGTCGACGGCGCCCGTGCGGGCGGGGCCAAGGTACCCGCCGACGGGATCACCGGGTGCGCCACCCGGCCGCTGCGCTTCGCCGCCGACCAGGGCGGCGGACAGCGGCTCAGCGGGGCCGTCGACCGGATGGCGGTCTTCGCGCGGACGTTGAGCGCGAGCGAGGTGCCGGACTGGCAGCGGCTCGCGTTCTGACACCTGGAACGGCACGCGGCCCTCTTCGGAGGGCCGCGTGTTCCCCTGAGACCCGCCGGCGGTCGGCCTGCGACGTCAGGGTTCGCGGCGGGACCTGTCATGGCGGCGGGCGGCCACCCAGAGGGCGACCAGACCGGCCAGCCCAGCGCCCGCGGCGCCGAGAAGCAGGCCCACCAGGAACCCCTCCCCCGCGCCCGACGCCGACGGCAGCAACGCCAGCGCCCCGGCCAGCGCCACCACCATGACCACGATCAGCGCGTAGAACCGCCTGCTGAAGAAGACGCCCTTCGCCGGAGCGCTCGGCGGCGAGTCGATCGCCGCGTCAGGACCTAGGCTGGCGGCCTTCGGACGCTTGAAGTACTCGTAGAACACCCACGTGCCGCACGGCTCCCAGCCGTCGGGGGCCAGCCGCTCGGCCAGCGCCTGCCTGCCCTTGCGGGTGCCGACCTCCCTGCGGTACTCCCACCGCTGGGGCTCGCGCGGATCGCGATGGCTGACGAACCAGCCGAGCGCGTCGACCTTGTCGACCTCCCAGCCCTGGTCACCGAACTCGTTCAGCCGCCGCTCGTCGACGAAGATGTCGGCGGTCCAGCGCCAGGTGTCGGCCTGGACGGCCGGCTCCGTCTCCGGCGTCACCTTGAGCTGCTCGGCGAACTCCTCCGCCGTGCCGAACTCCTCCTCCGGGTCGGCGCCGGTCTCGGCCAGGTAAGCGCTCAGATCGGCGACCGTGGCCCGCACGGTCTCCTCCGGAATCCCGCGTTCGCGCAGCCGTACGGCGAGCTCGTCGAAGTAGCGGCTCAATTGACGCCTCCCTGCTCCAGCACCGACCGCACGGACCGGTCGAACGCGAGCCACAGGCCGCCCTGCTCGGTGAGCGTCCGCCTGCCCTGCTCGGTGAGCCGGTAGTAGCGACGGCCGGGGCCCCGCTCGGTCACCCGGAACTCGGCGGCGACCAGGCCGGCCTCCTCCAGGCGGTTGAGGACGGGATAGAGGGTGCCGCCCTTGATCTGGCCCAGGCCTGATTCGGCGAGGCTCTTGGCGATCTCGTAGCCGTAGTTCTCGCCCTCGGTGAGGCTGGCGAGGACCAGGAGGTCGAGCACGCCCTTGAGCCAGCTCGCACGGCGATCAGCGGTCATGCGCCCCATCTTTCCACGGTAGTGATGCTACCTATCCCGCTCCACCACCTACACCGCCAGCCCAGCAGCCCGCCTTCCCTCCCCACCGATCCCCACCCCTCGAGACGGCCCGCCCCCGATCTCCAGTCACCCGAACGGCCGCCGCCTCACCGCCCGCCGGCCATCTCACCGCCCGCCGGCCCCAACTCGCTTCACGCAGGCCCCGCCTCATCGCACGCAAGCCCCACTTCGCCGCACGCAGGCCCCACCTCGCCGCCCAGCGATCTCCAGCCATTGGAACGGCCCACCTCGCCGCCCGTTGATCTTCCTGCCTGATCCGGCAAGCCCTTCGCTTCCCCGGCCACGGCGTGTGCCTCGGCGGGCCGTCCAACACCTCACCCCGAGCAGCACCGGCGGCTCGGGGTGAGGAGAGGTCGGGTGGTCCCGCCGGCGGCGGGAAGCGGTCAGGCGTGGGCGGCGGGGACGCCCGCCGTGCCGTTCTCCCTGCCCTCGGCGGTGGGGGCGAGCCGGGGCGTGATGAGGAGGGAGCGGACGTCGACCAGGATGTGCAGCACGATCGGCAGGAGCAGCGACCCGGTCGAGAAATAGAGCATCGTGAGGGAGAACCCGGCGAGCGTCACCATCACCATGCCCCTCCAGCCCTGGTAGAGGTGCCCCACGACGAAGATCGCCAGTGCCAGGCCCGCCGCGACCGGCCGGGGAAGGTCGAGGATCGACATGAAGCCCGAGATCAGCAACCCCCGGTAGACGATCTCCTCGCAGACGCCTGCGCTGATGGCCAGGCCGAGCGCGAGCCAGCGCTCGCCCGCCGTCCTGGGGATGAGCGCCTCGAACGCGGCCTGCCCCGGCATCGTGATCTTCTTGAGCCGGATCACCAGGCCGGCGGCGAGGGTCACGATCGTCAGGCCGACGATCATCCCGAGCACCGTCGAGAGGTCCTCGGTCGCGAGCAGGCCGATGCCCGCCAGGTCCAGCTCGGGGGACAGCCCGACGATCGCCAGCGCCACGAGCGCGATCGCCCACAGCTCGCCGATCCAGATGAGGGACATCCGCGTGTACCGGCTCCGGTTCTCGCGCAGGGCGGCGTAGGAGCGGCGGCCGAGCAGGGGGCTGACGACGGCCAGGTGGATCACCAGGAGCGCGAACAGGACGACAGGCATGGGGGGCGACCTCCGACCATCGAGGAAGTTTCCGTAACGACTTAGACCGTAAAACAAGCTAGTTAGGAATGCAACCTAGCTAGAAAAGCAGTACTCCTTGACGGGCGTACAGGACCGTAATACAACACATACGAGACCAAGCGCTTGATCAAGTGAGGAGCGCCGCATGATCGAGCTCTACGACCCCGCCGTCTACGAGCGCGGCGTGCCGTACCGGGATCTGGCATGGCTGCGGGAGCACTCCCCCGTGCACTGGCACCCCGACCCGCAAAGCCCCGGATTCTGGGCGGTCACCAGGCACGCCGACGTGGTGCACGTCTCCCGGCACCCCGAACTGTTCTCCTCCTACGAGGGCCTGGCGATGAGCGGGGAGTACCCGGAGCCCGACAAGGAACTGCAACGGCTGCTGATGCTCAACCAGGACCCGCCCGAGCACTCCAAACGGCGTTCGCTGGTCAACAAGGGATTCACCCCCCGCATGATCGGCAGGCTCGAACAGCACATCAGGGAGGTCTGCGACGACCTCCTCGACCGGTGCTCGGGCGAGGGCGACTTCGTCACCCAGGTCGCCGCGCCGCTCCCACTGCAGGTGATCTGCGAACTGCTCGGCGCGCCCGTCGAGGACAGGGACCTGCTGTTCGACCTGTCGAACCGGCTGATCGGGTGGGACGACCCCGAGTTCCAGACCACCTACGAGGACGGGCAGGCCGCGGGGAGCGAGCTGATGGCGTACGGCAACGCGCTGGCGGCCGAGCGCACCCACGACCCCCGCGACGACCTGATCACCAAAATGATCACTCCGGACGCCGACGGGGCGGTGCTGTCACCCGACGACGTCGGGATGTTCACGATCCTGCTGGCCGTGGCGGGCAACGAGACCACACGCAACGCGGCCTCGCTCGGGATGAAGGCGTTCTTCGACCACCCGGAGCAGTGGCGGCGGCTGCTGGCGCATCCCGAACTGCTTCCCACCGCGGTCGAGGAGATCGTCCGGTGGGCCACGCCGGTCATGCAGTTCCGCCGGACCGCGATGGCCGACACCAGCATCGGCGGCCAACCGGTCAGCCGCGGCGACAAGATCGTGGTCTACTACAGCGCCGCCAACCGGGACCCCTCGGTGTTCGCGCGTCCCGAGGTGTTCGACATCGGCAGGGACCCGAACCCGCACCTCGGCTTCGGCGGCGGAGGGCCGCACTTCTGCCTCGGCGCGCACCTGGCCAGGATGGAGCTGCGCGTGCTGTTCGAGACCATCGCCCGCCGCCTGCCCGACATCGCCCTGGCGGGCGAGGTCCGCCGGCTGCGCTCCAACTTCATCAACGGCATCAAGGAGATGCGCGTGGACTTCGGCACCCGGCACCTGTGAGGACGACGACATATGGCGGCCCGGCACCCGCCGTACAGGCGGGCCGACAAACCCTCGACACGCACGGTCCCGCACCCGCCATACAGCGGGCCGACAAACCCTCGACACGCACGGTCCCGCACCCGCCATACAGCGGGCCGACAAACCCTCGACACGCACGGTCCCGCACCCGCCATACAGC
>NZ_JBSFNE010000017.1:53867-96547 GCF_053586935.1 Nonomuraea sp. NPDC003727 | reverse complement strand
GCGGGCCGACAAACCCTCGACACGCACGGTCCGGCACCCGCCATACAGCGACCCAGCGAACCTTCGACGACCACGGTCCGGCACACGCCGGACACGCGCCTTACCCTCGACATGCGGAGCCGGGGCATCCGCCGTACAGGCGACCCGACGACGCACGGTCCGGCACCCGCCGTACAGGTGGGAGCCCCGAGACCTCGGCATGTCGCGCCCCCGGCATCCTCTGATCCCGAGTCGAGAACCTGTATCACCAGGGCTCGGCCGGATCCTGCCGGCAGGCGGACGCCGACCCCCTACAGAAGGACGGCCCCCAGCCTCCATCGACGGAGCCAGCCCGCACGGCGGGGCGCGCACACGTAGGAGGAGGCGTCTCCAGGCGTCTACGCGGGCAGGTGTCACAGCGGAAGCGCCGCCCATCCGGGACGGTGACGGCACGCGGAAGGCACCGATCGGCGCCTTGACCGTTGTCCGGCCGTGTAATAGAACACGTTTCAATACATTGTCCTACCAAGCGCTTGATCAAGTCGAGGTGACGGCTCGTGCACATCGATCTCGTCGATCAGGACCAGTACGCGACCTCCGGCCCCCCGCACGAGCAACTGCGCTGGCTCCGGGAACACGCGCCCGTCTACTGGCACCCCGGCGAGCCGGGCTTCTGGGCCGTCACCCGGCACGAGGACGTCACCCACGTCTCCCGCCACTCGGACCTGTTCTCGTCGGCGCGCAAGCTCGCCCTGTTCAACGAGATGCCCGAGGAGCAGCGCGCGCTGCAGCGGATGATGATGCTCAACCAGGATCCGCCCGAGCACACCAGGCGGCGCGCCCTGGTCAACCGCGGCTTCACCCCTCGCACGATCAGCGCCCTCGAGCAGCACATCCGCGACATCTGCGACGACCTCCTCGACAAGTGCTCAGGAGACACCGACTTCGTCACCGAGATCGCCGCTCCCCTGCCGCTCTACGTGATCTGCGAACTCCTCGGCGCCCCCGTCGCCGACCGCGACAAGCTCTTCACCTGGTCGAACCGCATGATCGGCGCCCAGGACCCCGACTACGCCTCCCCCGATGAGGGCGGCGCCGCCGCCATGGAGGTCTACTCCTACGCCTCCACGCTCGCGGCCCAGCGCCGCGTCGCCCCTCGCGACGACATCGTCACCAAGCTCCTCCAGCCCGACGAGAACGGCGAACGCCTCACCGAGAACGAGTTCGAGCTGTTCGTCCTGCTCCTCGTCGTGGCCGGCAACGAGACCACGCGCAACGCCGCGTCCGGCGGCATGCTCGCCCTCTTCGAGCACCCCGACCAGTGGGGACGGCTCGCCGCCGACCCCACTCTCGCCAGGACCGCGGCCGACGAGATCGTCCGCTGGGTCTCGCCGGTCAACCTCTTCCGCAGGACGGCCACCGCCGACCTCACTCTCGGCGGGCAACCCGTCAAAGCCGACGACAAGGTGGTCGTGTTCTACTCCTCGGCCAACAGGGACGCCGCCGTCTTCACCGACCCCGAGACGTTCGACGTCGGCCGCAACCCGAACCCGCACATCGGCTTCGGCGGCGGAGGAGCGCACTTCTGCCTCGGCAACCATCTGGCCAAGCTGGAACTGCGGGTGCTGTTCGAGCAACTGGCCAGAAGGTTCCCCCGGATGCGACAGACCGGCGAGGCCCGGCGGCTGCGCTCCAACTTCATCAACGGCATCAAGGACCTTCCCGTCACCCTCTCCTGAGGACACATCCGCAGGACACGTCCTCCCGACGACACATCCGCAGAGCACGTCCTCAGGGCACGTTCGCAGAGCACGCCCGCAGAACACGTCCTCAGGGCACGTCCTCCTGAGGACACGTCCCGCGAAACACGTCCTCCTGAGGGCACATCCGCAGAGCACGTCCGCAGGCGAACGCCTCCGGGTGCGCCTGACATGCCTGAAGGGCAGCTTCGGCTCGCAGAGAGGGCACATCGAGGGCAACAGGCCGAGACAGGGATACCCGGCACAGGGCACGCCGTCCACGAGCACGCCCATTCAGCAACCATCTCCGGCCGCGGCACTGGCGGCAACGGTCGAAGGTGGGATTGCGATCGAGATGAAGGCGTAGCGACGCCAGGGACCTGGAAGAGACCCCGGACGGGGGCTGGCGCGTTCTGGTCACCGGTCAGGCATGCTTCCTCGTCCGGCCTCGGTGTCCGCGGGAGCCGGCGAGCCGTCGTACGGTGTGTCATCTCCTGGGAAGAAGGCCTGCCTGACGGTAGATGCCGGGGGTGACGCCGTAGGTGCGGGTGAACCAGCGGGTCAGGTGGCTCTGGTCGGCGAACCCCGACTGGGTGGCCACCTCGACGAGGGGAAGCCCGCGGGCGATGAGGCGCCGGGCGATCCTGAGCCTGAGCTGGCGCTGGTAGTCGCTCGGCGCGAAGCCGTACGCCGACTGGAAGGCCCGGTAGACCGTGAAACGGCTGCACCCTGCGGCCTGGGCGAGGTCAGCGGCGGTGAGATCGTCCAGCGGCGAGTCGTCGAGGCGGCGGCGCACGCGTTCGGCGATGAGCTGGGCGCCGGTCAGCGGTGTGCCGCTGGGCAGGTCCCCGGTGGTGCTGCCGCGGCGGACCATCGCGGCGACCGTGGCCCTGAGCAGTTCGTCGCGGCGCAGGGTGGAGGCGCCACCGAGGAGGGCGCGGTGGAGGGCGTGCAACGTGTGGGCGAGCACGGGGTCTTCGAGGACGGGTGCCGTGAACAGGGGCAGGCCCAGGCGGCTGCCCGTTGTGTCCTCCAGGGCGTCGGCGACCACCTCGGGGCCGATGTGGATGATCCGGTAGGTGAACCCGAACCGGTCCGCGGCGTGGCCGTCGTGGGGGTCGTCGGGGTTGAACGCCATGACCATGCCGGTGGCGCTGGTGTGGGCCGAGCCCCTGCACGTGAAGGCCTGCGCGCCGATCTCGGTGACGCCGAAGGAGTAGGTGTCGTGGCTGTGGCGGTGGTAGACGTGCTGCTCGAAGTGGGCGTGCATCGCCTCCAGCGGCCTGTCGGGAGAGCGCCAGTAACGGGACCAGTCACGCGTCACCTTCCCATTGTGTCCGCCGCATCTGTGTCCGTCGCATCGTGTCGTCGGGGTTACGGGCGGGGGTGCCTGCTGGCTGTCCTGGTCGCGGGCGTACTCATCGGCAGGCCAGAGCAGACCGTCGGCGAGCTCGCTCCACGACTACGCACCCCGCGCCTTAGAGCCGTGGGGCTCCGGGGCCATCAGGTGGGGTGGGCTACTACCAGCCACCCATCAGGCCGCTTTCCCAGGCCCAGGAGACGATCTCGACCCGGTTGCGGACGCCGAGCTTGGTCAGGACGGCGGAGACGTGGCCTTTGACCGTGCTGAGCGAGATGAACAGTTCGGCGGCGATCTCCTGGTTGGTGCGGCCTCTGGCGATCGCCCGGACGATCTCGGTCTCCCGTTCCGACAGCGGCTGCGCGGAACGGCGGGCGGCAGGGGCCCCGGAGGACGTCACGTGACGCAACAACCGCAGGGTGATCGACGGGGAGATGAGCGCGTCCCCGGCATGCGCCGCCCGGACGGCCTCCACCAGCAGGTCCGGTCCGGCGTCCTTGAGCACGAAGCCGACGGCGCCGCCGCGGAGCGCGCCGTAGACGTACTCGTCGAGGTCGAACGTGGTGACCACGACGACCCGCAGCGGGTCGGACACGCCGGGCCCGGCCAGAGCGCGGGTGACCTCGATGCCGTTGAGGCGGGGCATCTGGATGTCGACCAGGCACACGTCCGGGCGCAGCCGCCGGGCCAGGACGACCGCCTCGTCGCCGTCGGCGGCCTCGGCGACGACCTCGATACCGGGCTGGTCCTCGAGAATGACGCGCAGGCTGGCGCGCACCATCGCCTGATCATCGGCCAGCAGGACACTGATCGTCATGGGCCCCCTCGCCCGGTCGTCATCGGCCCTTCCAGGCTCGTCACTGGCACCCCCACCCCACCCTCACCAATCCATCCCACGAACGCCACAAGCGCCCACGCCCCGCCGCCATCAGCCCTCCCACGGTCGCCACGAACATCCCGACCTCACGGTCACCAGCCCGTCCAGGACCGTCACGCACCCCCACCTCACCGTCACCAGCCCATCCAGGACCGTCACGCACCCCCACCTCACCGTCACCAGCCCATCCAGGACCGTCACGCACACCCCCACCTCACCGTCACCAGCCCATCCAGGGCCGTCACCAGCCCATCCACGATCGTCACGGGCACCCCATCCATCCTCACCAACCCATCCACGAACGTCACAAGCGCCCGCTCCCCGACCGTCATCAACCCTTCCGGGATGGTCATGGTCGCTCCTTGGGATGGTCATCGACGTTTCCGGCAGGCGGGCGGGTGAGCGAGCGGGTGGGCAGGGGCAGGGTGGCGAGCACCGACCAGCCGGCCTGCCCTGGGCGGGGACCGGCGCGGAGCGTGCCGCCCAGCGCCTCCAGGCGTTCGCGCATGCCGACCAGTCCGTATCCGCCGCGGCGGTAGCGCCGTTCCGGGGCGGGAGGGGCGTCGTCGGAGACCTCCACCGTGACCGTGTCGTGCTCGCGGGCGACGGTGACTTCGACGCATTGGGCGTGCGGGGCGTGGCGGGCGACGTTCGTCAGCGACTCCTGGACCACCCGGTAGACGGTGCTGCTCACCTCGGGCGGCCAGGCCGGCTCGTCCTCGCCGCCGGGCAGGCGCAGGCGTACGTCGGGTCCGTCGAAGCGCTCGACCAGGTCGGCGAGGCTCTCGCGAGGCGGCGTGGGTGGAACGGCCTCCCGAAGCAGGCCGACGAGGCGGCGGGTGGCGGCCAGCGCGTCGGAGCCGGCGGTCTCGATGTCGGACAGGGGGCCGCTCAGCCGGTCCGGCTGCTTGCGGGCGAGGACCTGGGCGGCCTGGGCCTGGAGCACGATGCCGGTGACGTGGTGGGCGACGACGTCGTGCAGTTCCCTGGCGAGCTGGAGGCGCTCGTGGCGGCGTACGTCCTCGGCCATGGCCCGGCGGCGGGCGGCCAGCAGCCGTGAGCACAGCCCGATCGCGACCCCGGCGAGCCATGCGCCGGCGTTCAGCGCCGTCACGGGCGGGAGGGGGGAGGCGGACGCGTGGGCGCTGAGCAGGCTGCTTGCGGCCACCGCCAGCCCACCGGCAGCGACGGCGCAGGCCTGGAGGACAGGAAGCGCCCTGACCGCCGACCCGACCAGCACGGACAGGGCCAGGGCCATGGCCGGGCCGGGCTCGGCCGGCAGTCCGCCGAACCGGGAGGCCAGGACGGCCGCCACCGCGACGGCCAGGCCGGCGAGGGCCGCCCACGCCCGGCCGCGCCGCCGCGCCAGGGCGAGCCCGCACACGATCGCCCCGGCCACGCACCCGAACGTCCAGTAGCCGCCGCCCCAACTGTCCGCGACCCGATAGGCCCAGAAGGCCAGCAGACCGGCGAACACGACCCCGAGCCCGGCCTCGCCCGCCACCCGCATACCTCGGACATCGGAATTGGCCACCGTCCCCACCAGGAGTCTCAGCCTCGCCCGCGATCCCACACCTCGGACGTCGCCCTCGGCCACCGTCCCGACACCCCGAACCTCGGCCTCAGCCGCCGTCGCCACACCCCGGGCGCCGGCCTCGCCCTCGGGGCGCCCGTCCAGTCGATCACGGCCGTTCACGCGCTTCAGGCTAGGCCGCCGAGCCCTTGCGCTGAACCGGCCGAAAGTACGGTCCCGCTGCCGCGAACCCTGCTTTCGACCCGTGCCGCTCCCGGACCCGGGTCCGCAGGATGTGTCCTCATGTCCCGTGAAGAGTTCCGCCCGTCCGATGAAGAGTTCCGCCCGCCCCAGCACGCCCGGCTTCGGCCCGGCCACCACGAGCCGGGCGGCACTGCTGCTCCCCCACCCGGGCTGTCCGACCTCGGCTTCCCCTTCCAGGCAGGTCGCCACGTCGCCGCCCATGGGGAGCCGCGCTCGGCCGCCCGCCCTCGCATCGCCGCGCTCGACGTCGTCCGCGGGTTCGCCCTGTGCGGAATCCTGCTGGCCAACGTCAAGCCGATCGCCCACATGGTCGACGGCGCATCGGTCACGCAGCCCATGGTGGCGGCGAGTCAGGACGACGGCGCCTGGCTGGGGCTGTTCGTCGACCAGCGCTTCTTCCCGATCTTTTCCCTGCTGTTCGGGGTCGGCTTCTCGCTGCTGCTGGACTCCGCGGGACGGAAGGTCCCGCACCCGCGGGTGCTCCTGCTGCGCCGCCTCCTGGCGCTGCTCGCCATCGGCCTGGTTCACATGTTCGTGTTGTGGCGGGGCGACATCCTGACCATCTATGCCGTCGTCGGCCTGCTGGTGCTGCTGCCCTCGACCTGGCTGCCGCGCTGGGCCGTCGCGGGACTCGCCGCGGTCCTCCTGGTGTTGCCGCCGATTCTCGGCGGCAACGGCGTGCCGTTGGTGCCCGGGTTGTTCCTGCTGGGCTCGGCGCTGACCCGGTACGGCGTGATCGACAGGATCGAGCGTGCCGTGTGGGGTCCGGCCGCGCTGGGCCTGCTCCTCACGGCGGGGGCGGTGCCCGCCGTCCTGCTGCAGATCGAAACGCCGGCTGGTGACTCGCACCCCTGGTTCGGCCTCGCCGGGTTGCTGATCGCCGGTGCGTACGTGTGCGCTCTGCTGCTCCTGCTCAGAACGCCGCTGCGGCCGGTGCTCCAGAGGGTGTTCGCGCCGCTGGGCCGCATGGCGCTGACCAACTACCTGACCGCCACGCTCCTGGTCCTGGTGACCGCCCGTCTCATCGGCAGCTCGCCTGACGGCTGGACCTCGGCCATGGTCGTGGCGATCGCCGGCGCCATCCTCGCCGTGCAGTGGCTGTGGTCCACGCTCTGGCTGCGGAGATACCGCCAAGGTCCGCTGGAATGGCTCTGGCGCTGGGCCACCTGGGCCCGCCGCCCACCCCTGCGGGCCGGTGACGGCGGAGCGTGACCGCCGGCCGTACACGCGGGCAGGAGGAGCCCAAGGTGCGCACGAGCGTTCAAGACCGCCTGGGCCGTGAAACGGAAGGCTGGGCGCATGCGGTTCGATACGAAGATCGGCATCGTGGTCCGCCGGGATCTCGCTGTCTGGCAGAAGCTGAACGTCACCGCCTTCCTCTCCAGCGCTGTGGCGGGTGGGGAGCCCGAGACGGTCGGGCAGCCGTACGAGGACGGGTCGGGCAACGTCTACCTGCCGATGTTCAGGCAGCCGGTGCTCGTCTACGCCGGCGACGGGGAGGACCTCGCGCGGGTGCGCGAGCGCGCCCTGGCCAGGGGGGTACGGGTGGCCGTCTACACCGAGGAGTTGTTCAAGACGGGCAACGACGACGACAACAGGGCCGCGGTGCGGGCGGTGGCGGCCGAGGACCTGCAGGTGGTGGGGTTGGCGCTCTACGGGCCCAGGAACACGGTGGACAAGGTCACCAAGGGGCTGTCGCTGCATCCGTGATCACCACCGGCGGCGGCGGGCGGCGCGCAGCCGGGCGAGGATGCGGGTGACCTCGGCCGGAGCGGGCTGCCAGCCGCATTCGATGAGGGCGTTGGCGACCTGCTCGACGAGGTCGGCGGAGCGGGCGGGGACGACGTCGCGCCTGACGGGGATGACCCGCCATCCCGCCTCGCGCAGGGCGGCGCGGCGGTTGGCGTCGCGCCGCCGGTCGGCGGGCGAGCTGTGGTGCTCGTGCCCGTCGTACTCGACGCCGAGGAAGTGCGCGGGCCAGCCGAGGTCGAGGTAGGCGAGCCTGTCACCCGGCAGGTCGACGCGGATCTGGGTGGCGGGTCTGGGCAGGCCGCCTTCGACGAGGATGACCCGCAGCCACGTCTCGCGGGGGGAGGCGGCGCCCCTGTCGGCCATGGCGAGCGTCTCCCACAGCCGCCCGAAGCCGGTGGCGCGGCGCATGAGCGCGTCGTGGTCGACGCCGCGGCGCAGGAACTGGTCGACGATGGCGACGCCGTCGCGCCGCGGGAGGTGCCGGGCGCAGTCGACGGCGGTGCGCTCGGGTGTGGTCACCCGGACGGACCTGTGCTCGGTCACGTCGGCCGGCGGCAGGCTCACCTGATGGACGGTGCACCCCGGGAGGTGCGTGGCCCGCGGTACGGCGAGCTCCACCGGCCACTCGTCCTGGCTGTCGTCGAGGGCGTGCAGGCCCCAGACGTGGGCGGCGGTGCGATGGCACGCGGTGGAGCCGGGGATGAGGCCGGTGAACAGGCGGGCTCGGTCGAGGAGGGAGGCTGGCACGGGGACAGCATGCTGGGGAGGGGCGCGGGCGGGGACGACCGAACGGGTTTCTGTGGATGAGCGAGCGGCTGTCCACAGCCACGCCGCGCCAAGGCCACCGCCATGCGGGGCCGGCGAGGTCACAGCCGTCCACACCCCGTGCCGGGGGTCAGGGCCGCCTACCGCCCCCACCCGCACCCGCACCAGGGGTCAGGGCCAGGAGCTGTCCTGGTCGGGGTCGCCCCCGTTGGAGAGCAGGCGGATGTCCGATTCGACCATCATCGCCACGAGTTCCTCGAACGACACCACGGGCTCCCACCCCAGCTGGGTGCGGGCCTTCTTCGGGTCGGCGCACAGCAGGTCCACCTCGGCCGGCCGGTGCAGCGCCTGGTCGCACACGACGTACCGCTCCCAGTCCAGGTCGGCCGCCTTGAACGCCGCCTCGACGAGTTCCCGCACCGACTGCGTGCGTCCCGTGCCGATCACGTAGTCCTCGGGCGCGCCGGCCTGCAGCATGAGGTGCATCGCCTTGACGTAGTCGCCGGCGAACCCCCAGTCGCGCCGTGCCTCGAGGTTGCCGAGCCGCAGCTCCGAGGCGAGCCCCAGCTTGATCCGGGCCACCCCGAGCGACACCTTGCGCGTGACGAACTCGGCGCCCCGTCGCGGCGACTCGTGGTTGAACAGGATCCCCGACACGGCGTACATGCCGTAGGACTCCCGGTAGTTCTGGGTGAGGAAGTGCCCGTAGGCCTTGGCCACCCCGTACGGCGAGCGCGGGTGGAAGGAGGTGCGCTCGTTCTGCGGCGTCTCGCTGACCTGCCCGAACATCTCGGAGGACGAGGCCTGGTAGAAGCGGATGGAGGCGCCGCGCGAGGAGCACACCCTGATGGCCTCGAGCATCCGCAGCACGCCCATGCCGGTGACCTCGGCCGTCAGTTCGGCCTGCTCCCACGACATCGGCACGAACGAGATCGCCCCGAGGTTGTAGACCTCGTCGGGCTGCACCTTCTCCACCGCGGAGATCAACGAGCCCTGGTCGAGCAGGTCGCCCCTGACGACCTGGACGTCGGCCAGCAGCTTGCGCATCCGGGACACCCGCGGGTTGGCCTGTCCTCTGGCCAGCCCCCACACCTCGTAGCCCAGGGAGAGCAGATGCTCGGCCAGGTAGGAACCGTCCTGCCCGGTGATGCCGGTGATCAGCGCGCGCCTGGCCAACGGGGTCCTCCATCGTTAGTCGTTGGGACGGGAATGTACAGCCAGGTCCCTGGTGAAGCAGCAACCGCCATAGAACGCGTTCCACCGAACGCCGTTCGGTCAGGCTAACTTCCCAGTTCGCGCGCCGTGAAAGCCAACCGAGGAACAATTCCACAAGAGGTCCCGCATACCTACCCAATGGTAAGGTGCGCAGACTAAGGTCATCTTTCACGGTACCGGTGGAGAAAGGGGTATCCGTGCGGATTGCGCTGCTTTCCTACCGGAGTAAGCCCACCTGTGGCGGTCAAGGCGTCTACCTCCGCCACCTCAGCAGAGAACTGGTCGCACTGGGTCACCACGTGGAGGTCTTCTCCGGCCAGCCGTACCCGGAGCTGGACGAGGGCGTCATCCTCAACAAGGTCCCGAGCCTCGACCTCTACCGCGACGAAGACCCCTTCCGCACCCCGAAGCTGCACGAGTACCGCGACTGGATCGACTGGCTCGAGGTCGGGACGATGTGGACGGCCGGCTTCCCCGAGCCGCTGACCTTCACCCTGCGCGCCTACCGCGAGCTCAAGAAGCGCGTCGGCGACTTCGACGTCGTCCAGGACAACCAGACCCTCGGGTACGGCCTGCTCGGCATCCAGAAGCTGTTCCCCGTCGTGGGGACCATCCACCACCCGATCAGCGTCGACCGGCGCATCGAGCTCGAGGCGGCCACGGGCGCCAAGAAGCTGACCATGCGCAGGTGGTACGGGTTCGTCAGGATGCAGGCCAAGGTGGCGCCGAGGCTGAAGCCGATCCTCACGGTCAGCGAGTCGAGCCTGGCCGACATCCACCGCGACTTCAACGTCCCGCAGGCCAACATGCGCCTGATCCCGCTCGGCGTGGACACGCGCTACTTCCACCCGAGGCCGGACAAGCCGCGCAGGAAGGGCTCCATCGTCGCCGTGGCCTCCGCCGACTCCCCGATGAAGGGCGTCGCGACGCTGCTGCGGGCGGTCGCCAAGCTGGCCACCGAGCGCGACGTGAACCTCACCGTCGTCAGCAAACCGACCCCCGGAGGCCCCACCGAGCAGCTCGTCCAGGAGCTGTCGCTCCAGGACCGGGTCCGCTTCGTCCACGGCATCTCCGACGACGAGCTCGGCGAGCTGATCGCCACCTCGGAGATCTCCGTGGTCCCGAGCCTCTACGAGGGCTTCTCCCTGCCCGCCGTCGAGCACATGGCCTGCGCCACCCCGCTGGTCGCCAGCCGTACCGGAGCGCTGCCCGAGGTGGTCGGCGACGCGGCGGTGCAGGTGGCGCCGGGCGACCCCGAGGAGCTCGCCGCGGTGCTGCGCCGCCTGCACGACGACCCCGAGGAGCGCGAGCGGGTCGGCAAGGCGGGCTACGACCGCGTGATGGAGCGCTACACCTGGCACGTCGTCGCCAAGAAGACCGTCGAGGCCTACAGAGAGGCCATTGAGGAGTTCGGCAAGTGCTGACCGTCGACTTCACCCGGCTGCCCGTCGGACCGGGCCATCGGGTGCTGGACCTGGGCTGCGGCGGCGGCCGCCACGCCTTCGAGGTGCTGCGCAGGGGCGCGGACGTGGTCGCGTTCGACATGGACCAGGCCGAGCTCGACGGCGTGAAGTCGATGTTCGCGGCGATGGAGGAGGCCGGCGAGGCCGAGGGCACCGGCGAGACGGTCCAGGGCACCGCGCTCGACATGCCGTTCGAGGACGACAGCTTCGACCGGGTGATCGCCGCCGAGGTGCTGGAGCACATCCACGAGGACACGACCGCGATGCGGGAGATCCTGCGGGTGCTCAAGCCGGGCGGGCTGGCCGCGATCACCGTGCCCGCGTTCCTGCCCGAGCGGATCTGCTGGGCGCTGAGCGAGGCCTACCACACGGCTCCCGGCGGGCACATCAGGATCTACACGCTGGCGGAGCTGAGGGCCAAGCTGAAGGCGACGGGCTTCAGGGTGGGGCCGCACCACTACGCGCACGGCCTGCACGCGCCGTACTGGTGGATCAAGTGCGCGGTCGGCGTGAACAATGACGACCACCCGCTGGCCAAGGCGTACCACAAGCTCCTGGTCTGGGACATCATGAAGCGCCCGCGGACGACCAGGGTGGCCGAGGCCGTGCTGAACCAGGTCGTCGGCAAGAGCGTGGTGCTCTACATCAGGAAGCCTGCGTGATCACGCGGGAGCACGTCCTCCGGACAGCGCTGAGCATCTCGGCCATCCAGGAGGGCGACGGCGGCGTGCCGTGGCCCGAGGGGCACGTCGACGCGTGGAACCACGTCGAGTGCCTCATGGCCATGGCCGTGGCGGGCCTCAGGGACGAGGTCGAGCGCGGCTACGCCTGGCTGGCAGCCCACCAGCGCGAGGACGGCTCGTGGCCGATGAAGCTGGTCGCGGGCGAGGCGGTCGAGCGGGGCGGCGAGACGAACCACGCCGCCTACGTGGCCGTCGGCGCCTGGCACGACCTCCTCGTCACCGAGGACCTGGAGGCGGCGCACGGGCGCTGGGGCATGGTCAAGAAGGCCTTGGACTACGTCGTCGACCTCCAGACCCCGCGCGGCGAGATCGTCTGGGAGCGTGACGCGGAGGGCCACCCGTCCGGCTACGCGCTGCTGACCGGCTGCTCCAGCATCCACCAGGGCCTGCGCAGCGGTGTCCTGCTCGGCGAGCGGCTCGGCGACCCGCAGCCCCACTGGGAGCTGGCCGCCGACCGTCTGGCCAACGTGCTGCGGAACCATCCCGAGGCGTTCGCCGACAAGAGCCGCTTCTCGATGGACTGGTACTACCCCGTGCTCGGCGGCGCCGTCCGCGGCGACCTGGCCTTCGACCTGCTCGACAAGGAGTGGGACACCTTCGTCGTGCCCGGCCTCGGCATCCGCTGCGTGTCCGACCAGCCGTGGGTGACGGGCGCGGAGACCTGCGAGCTCGTGCTCGCCCTCGACGCCGTCGGCGACCGCGAGCGGGCCGGACGGCTGTTCGCCGACATGCAGCACCTGCGTCACGAGGACGGCTCGTACTGGACCGGCTGGCAGTTCGTGAACCGCAAGCACTTCCCGCACGAGCGCTCCGGCTACACCGCCGCCGCCGTGATCCTGGCCGCCGACGCCCTCTCCGGGTTCACCCCGGCCGCGGGCCTGTTCCGCGACATCCCCGTCTCCGGGCAGACCAGCCCCTCCCTGTACGGCGAGCGTTCCTGACCCCGCACGGCGCTTCCCGGCCGCCGGCACCCGCAAGCCGTTTTATCGCTTCTTTGCCACAGGGGGCGGAGCGCCGCCGAGGGACGCCGCGACGCGCTCACTAGGTTCGTCAGTGGCCGTTCGATGCGTCTTCGGGGGAAGAGTGGGCGACACGGGCACGCTTGCGTTGTTGGAGCAGGTCACGACCGATCCGACCGTCTCCCCTTCGTCGGGGCTCCGGCGCCTGCTGGCGAAGGACCCTGCCGAGGCCGACCTCGGCAGGCGCCGCTTCCGCCTGCGGTCGGGGCCCGCCCGAGCGGCCATCGAGCGCTCCGAGCGGTCGTACGTCTTCGGTTACAACGCGGTCCTGTCCCGCGAGACGGGCAGGATCGACGAGCTCTCACCCGAGCAGCGCGGTTTCGGGTACGCGGGCGCCGCCACGGCGTGCGCGACCCTCGACCTGCTCACCATGACCCGGGGCCGGCGCCTTCGCGAGCTACTAGCCGGCCCCGCCATACGGCACCAGCACCTCGCGTACCTCGGCGCCGGCCGGGCGTACGCGGGGCTGCGGGTCCGCCCCCTCCAGGGTCTCGGCGGCACGCATCCGCTGCTGCGCTGGCTGGCGGTCGACGGGTTCGGTTTCCAGCGCTCGCTCGCCCGCGCCGACCGGATGGTGGGTGAGCGCGCCGTTCCCCGCCTGCTCACCAGGAGCCGGCGCGCGCTGTTCGACCAGGGGCTGGGGCGCATGATCTGGTTCCACGACTGCGCCTCGCCGGAGGACGTCTCGGCGCGCGTCGCCGAGTATCCGGCGACGCGCAGGGCGGACCTGTGGAGCGGCGTGGCGTTCGCGGCCACGTACGTGGGCGGCGCGGACCTGGACGAGCTGTGCAGGCTGACCGCCTACGCCGCCTCCGACGGCTTCCGGGCCCACCTGACGCAGGGCGCGGCCCTCGCGGCGGCCGCCATGCTCCGCGAGGGGCACCTGCCCGGCCACGCCGAGCACGCCGTCCAGCTGATGGCAGGGGCAGAGCCCGAGCAGGCCGCCGCGTGGGCGGACCGGGCGCTGATCGAGCTCGGTCACGACCCGCACAGCCCCGAGGACTTCCTCTCCTGGCAGGCCCACACCCGCCGCGCGTGGCTCCGCAGGAACCGGTGAGGGGCTGCCGGCGGCGCCGCGCTCACTGAACCGGACCCGGCTCCATGAAGGCGTGCCCTGGCCGCAGGAAGGCGGGCCTGTCCGCAGGAAGGCGGGCCTGGCCGCAGGAAGGCGGGCCTGACCGCAGGAAGGCGGGACCGGCCGCAGGAAGGCGGGGCCGGCTAGCGCAGGCGGGTCAGGACGCGGAGCGAGCCCGTCACCGAGGTCTCCTCGAAGGCGCCGGTCTCCAGCGCGCGCAGATACACCCGGTACGGCGCCTGCCCGCCGTCGGCCGGATCAGGGTAGATGTCGTGGAAGACCAGCGCCCCGCCCACCATCACGTGCGGTGACCAGCCCTCGTAGTCGCGCGTCACCGGCTCGTCGGAGTGGCCGCCGTCGATGAACAGCATCGCCAGCGGCGTGTTCCACAGCCGCGCGACCTGCTCCGAGCGGCCCACGATCGCGATGACCTCGTCCTCGAGGCCCGCCTCCGCGATGGTCGTGCGGAAGGTCGGCAGGGAGTCCATCTTCCCGAAGCGCGGGTCGACGAGCGTGGGATCGTGGTGCTCCCAGCCCGGCTGGATCTCCTCCGATCCCCTGTGGTGGTCGACCGTCACCACGACCGAACCGGTCAGGCGCGCGGCGGCGCCGAGGTAGACGGCCGACTTGCCGCAGTAGGTGCCGATCTCGCAGATGGGGCCGCGCGTGCCGTACCGGAGGGCGGCCCTGAACAGCGCCATGCCCTCGTCGGCGGGCATGAACCCCTTGGCGCGCTCGGCGGCCAGCAGCAGATCGGGCGGCATCTCCATGACGAGCACCTTACTCACGACTCGAACCGAACATTCCTCTTGAACGAGATTCTGGAACCTGTTCTACTTGGCACGTGAACCAGCGCGCCCGCATCGCGATGTCCGACGACGACATCGCCGCCTTCCTCCAGGAGTCGCGCAAGCTGCAGCTCGCGACCATCAACCCGGACGGCACCCCGCACCTGGTGACCATGTTCTACGCCCTGGACGCCGGCCGGATCGCCTTCTGGACCTACGGCAAGGCGCAGAAGACCCGCAACCTGGAACGCGACCCGCGGGTCAGCTGCCTGATCGAGTCGGGCGACGACTACGCCGAGCTCCGCGGCGTCCTGGTGTACGGCGTCGCCGAGCAGGTCGAGACGACCCTCGACATCGGCATGGAGATCGCCCGGCGGATGACCCCCGGCGTGCCCGACGAACTGCTCAGGGAGTACGTGGAACACACCGGGAAAAAGCGCGCCGCGTTCGTCGTGGAGCCGACCAGAGTGGTCTCATGGGACCACAGGAGGCTGTCATGAAGATCAAAGTCGATTACCTGGTCTGCGAGGCCAACGCCGTGTGCATGGGGCTCGCGCCCGAGGTCTTCGAGGTGGACGACGACGACCAGCTGCACATCCTGCTGCCTGAGCCGCCGCCGGAGATGTTGGACCGCGTCCGCCACGCGGTGCGGTCATGTCCGAAAGCCGCCCTCTCACTCGAGGAGTGACCCCCATGCGCGCAGCGCTGCTCCACACCGTAGGAGACGACAAGCTCGACATCCGCGACGACATCACTCTCGCCCCCGTCGGCCCGGCCCAGGTGCGCGTCAAGATCAAGGCCACCGGGGTCTGTCACTCGGACCTGTCGGCGATGACCGGCGCCCTTCCGCAGCCGGTGCCGCTGGTCCTGGGCCACGAGGGCGCGGGCGAGGTCGTGGAGGTCGGTGACCACGTCACCTCGGTCCAGCCGGGCGACCACGTCATCATCAACTGGCGCCCCGCCTGCCAGGAGTGCGCGCTGTGCGTGGGGGGCCAGCCGTACCTCTGCATGAAGTACGTCGTCGAGTCCTTCACCACCGGCACCTTCCGGATGGGCGACACGATGGTGTACGGCATGGCTGGGAGCGGCACCTGGGCGGAGGAGATCGTCATCCCGTGGCAGGGAGCGATCAAGGTCGACCCCGCCGTGCCGTGGGAGGCCGCCGCCCTCATCGGCTGCGGCATCACCACCGGCGTCGGCGCGGCCGTCAACACCGCGCGCGTCCGGCCGGGCTCCACCGTCGCCGTCATCGGCTGCGGCGGCGTCGGCCTGTCGGTCATCCAGGGCGCCCGCATCTCGGGCGCGCGCACCATCCTCGCCGTCGACCCGCTCGCCGCCAAGCACGAGCTGGCGCTGAAGGTCGGCGCCACCCACGCCGTCACCCCCGATGACCTGCCGGGGGCGCTCCAGGAGCTCACCGGCGGGCAGGGCTTCGACTACGGCTTCGAGGTCGTCGGCAAGTCGGCCACCATCCAGAGCGCCTGGCAGCTCACCCGCCAGGGCGGCGACGTCATCGTGGTCGGCGCGGGCGCCATGGACGACATGGTGTCGATCTCGGCGTTCAGCCTGCTGTTCGAGGGCAAGAACCTGCTCTCCTCGCTGTACGGCGAGGCCGACGTCAGGCACGACTTCCCGTACTTCGCGGAGCTGTACAAGGCGGGCCAGCTCGACCTCGACTCGTTGATCAGCGCCCGGATCAAGCTGACCGACCTGAACGAGGCGGTGGCGGCGTTGCGCAACGGTGAGGCGCTGCGCCAGATCGTCCTGTTCGACTAGCGAGGCGGCGGGCGGCCGTGGGGGCCTTCCCCACGGCCGCCACCACGCATCCGCGAGCGCCGGCTCACCTGGGCCGCCCGGGTGAGCCCGTGCGTCCGTCACTCGGCCGGCGACCTCAGGCTCCAGCCCTACGGGATCTTCGACAGATCGAGGACGACGATCTCGTCCCCGACGGGGTAGGCCATCAGCCGTTCGTCCAGCGCCGGCTGGGGGGAGGCGATGCTGTTGTCCTTGCCCATCCGGATCCCGAGGTCGGCGGCGGTACCGGTGGCCAGGTCATGTAGCGCCATCCCGCGGGCGTTCGCGTCCCCGGCGAGCGCCGTGTGGAAACGGTCTCGCGCCGGCAGGCGGTGGAAAGTGAAGCCGCCGGGGAGCTCCCTCTCCTCGGACCCGTCGCGCAGCCGGACGAACGCTTCCCTGCCGCCGGCGCGGAGACCCATGCACGATGTCACGCCGCACCTGACGTCCCGCTCGCCGGGCCGGGTGACAGCGGTCCTGGTCTCGCCGGTCTCGACATTGCGTATCTCGCCGAACCGCACCCCTTCATCAGGGCCGTACCAGCCGCCCGGACCGATCCACGGCCCCTTCAGAACGTGCAGCCTCTCGGCGTCCGGCACCGGTTCGGTGGTGCCGCCGTCGAGTGACACCCTGAACACGCCGCCGCTGCGGAAAGAGAACGTGATCCTGCCGTTCGCGACCGCCGGCGGGTCCAGCGCGGCGTCGTTGTCGCGCTCCTCCGTGGGCACGGTGGCCTTCCGCTCGGCCACGAGCTTCGCATTGCCGCCGGTCACCGGCACCGACCAGAGCTGCGCGACGCCTTCCTTGTTCGCCGTCCACCACACGATGTGACCGTCGCCGATGGTGAAGTCGGAGGCGAACAGCACCGTCCCCTCCGGTGTCGGCACGTCGGTGAGTCGGCGCGCCTCGCGCGTCTCGAGGTCGTAGGCGAACAGGGCGTCGGCCTTCTCGAAGCTCGCCTGGGTCTCGACCAGCACGGTCCGGTCGTCGATGAAGGCGACAGGCTGGAACCTGCTGCCGTCCGGCAGCCTCGCGGGGAGCTTGTGCACCGCCTGCGGCCATACCTTCTCCACCGGCTCGGGCAGCGCTCGGTCCGCCGGCGCAGGAGTGGCGACCTCGGCGCTGACTGTGGCTCGGGGATTTCCCAAGGTCGGAGCGGCCGGCCCCGGCCCGGTCAGGACGAACGTGGTGCCGCCCGCGAGCACGGCCACCGCTGCGGCCACGAGCGCGGCCTGCGTGCGCCGCCTGCGCTGCCGATGGCGGGCCTCCACCTGGGTGGCGAGTGCGCCGAGCCGGCGTGGTGCCCGCTCGGCCGCGTGGCCGAGGGTGCTGCGCAGAGTCTCCTCGAGATCGTTCATCGCACGCTCCTCTTCTGGGCCGTCTCTGGAATCGGTAGGGCGGCGCGGAGCTTGTCCATCGCTCGCGAGGCCTGGCTGCGCACGGTCCCGGTCGAGATGCCGAGCAGGTCGGCGATCTCCGCGTCGGTCAGTTGCTCGTAGTACCGCAGCACCACGACCGTGCGCTGCTTGCGCGGCAACTCGGCCAGCGCTTCCCACAGGGCCTGCTCGTCCCCCGTCGGCAGCGTGTCGTGATGCTCCGTCTCGGGCGGGCTCCAGACAAGGTGCTCGCGCCGCCGTCGTCGCCAGGCGGCTACGTGCAGCCTGGCCATCGTGGTACGCGTGTAGCTCTCCGGGCGGTCCTTCAGCCGTACCCGGTGCCAGGCGCCGCGCAGCTTGAGCAGCGCCTCCTGAACCAGGTCGGCGGCGTCGTGCGCGTTGCCCGTGAGCACGTAGCCGTAGCGGAGCAACGCATCACCACGCTCCGCCACGAATTCCGCGAAGCGGGAATCGGATTCCAACTACCTTCGCCTTTCGTCGTTCCTTCACGACCTTGAAGGCGGCGGCGAAGTGTTGCATCGCAGGCGCGCACGACGTCCGCCGCTGTGCGGGCGAGGCGGGGCGGTGCCGGAATCGGGGTCGCGGCAAGGTGACGGCCAGGCGTCCAGGACCCGGTCCAGGCAGCGCGCACCGTACGCATGCGCGTACGGCGGGAGGACGTCAGCCGCCGGTCGCGGGGTGCGCGTAAGCCGTACGGACGATCTCCTCCAGGTGGTCGCTGTGCGCCCCGCGCCAGTAGACCTGGCCGCACTCCTCGCACTGGCCGTAGGCGTCGTAGTTGCGCCGGGTGCCGACCTCGAGCAGCGGCTCGACCTCCTCCTTGCCGACAGCGACCAGCTCGCCGTTGCACGCGGTGCAGCGCGTCCACGGGCGCAGCGGCGGGGCGAACCGTCCGAGCAGGTCGCGCAGCTGATCGTCGGCCCGCGACCCGCGCACGTACGCGCCCAGCCACAGCGCGCGGCGGCGCAGCAGCCCGCGGTCCTGGGTCAGCAGGACCCGCCGCTCGGCGTTGGCCTGGGCGACCAGCGAGGGGTCGTCCATGTCGTTGTGGTAGGCGGTGTCGATGCCCAGCAGCCGCAGCCGCCTGGCCAGGGTGCCCAGGTGCACGTCGAGCAGGAAACGCGGCCCCTCGGGCAGCCGCTGCGGGCGCGGCACCGGGGGCACCTCGATCACGTCGCCGGCGGCGGGCTGGTACGACGGCTCGACGCCGCTGTCACCGGCCCGCATCGGCCCGACCTCGGTCAGCGGGACGCCGAGCGCCTCGACCAGGTGCCCGAGCGTGGCCGTGCCGTCGAGCGGCACGTCGTGCCACTCCTGGCGGCGGGCCACCGGCAGGAACAGTCTCAGCTCTTCGGCGATGCGGAGGCGTACGACCACGTTGCCAGCATGCCATCGGGAGCGACGTGAGCGCATGCCCGTTTTCTGGCGAGGCGCATGACGCGGACATCATGCGCGCTTGCCCGCAACCGCCTGCACCGCGACTTCTGGACCACCGCCTACCAGACGATCGACGGCCGCCCGGCGCCTACTCGGCGGCGAACGCCGCGTCGAACGCCGCCGCCGGCGGGGTGATCGCGTTCATCCGCCTGATGTACGCCAGCGCCTCCGGCGCCCCGTCGAGCCGGTCCATCCCCGCGTCCTCCCACTCGATCGAGATGGGCCCTTCGTACCCGATCGAGTTCAGCGCCCTGAAGCAGTCCTCCCACGGCACGTCGCCCCGCCCCGTCGAGACGAAGTCCCAGCCGCGCCGCAGGTCGGCCCACGGCAGGTGCGACGACAACCGGCCCCTGCGCCCGTCGCCCACCCGGACCCTGGTGTCCTTGCAGTCGACGTGGTAGATCCGGTCGGCGAAGTCGAGAATGAAGCCGACCGGGTCGAGGTCCTGCCACACCATGTGGGAGGGGTCCCAGTTGAGGCCGAAGGCGGGACGATGGCCGACCGCCTCGAGGGTCCGCTGCGTGGTCACGTAGTCGTAGGCGATCTCGGACGGGTGCACCTCGTGCGCGAACCGCACGCCCACCTCGTCGAACACGTCGAGGATCGGGTTCCACCTGTCGGCGAAGTCCTGGTACCCGGCCTCGATCATGGACGGCGGGACCGGGGGGAACATGGCCACGGTGTGCCAGATGGACGACCCGGTGAACCCGACGACGGTGTCGACGCCGAGCAGCGCGGCGGCGCGCGCGGTGTTCTTCAGCTCCTCGGCGGCGGCCTGCCGTACCGACTCGGGGTCTCCCGTGCCCCAGATGCGCGCCGGCAGGATCGCCTGGTGGCGGGCGTCGATGGGGTGGTCGCACACGGCCTGTCCCGCCAGATGGTTGGAGATGGCCCAGACCTTGAGCCCGTGCTTGTCGAGCTGGGCCCGCTTGGCGGCCACGTAGGACGGGTCGGCGACGGCCTGGCCGACGTCGAAGTGGTCGCCCCAGCAGGCGATCTCCAGGCCGTCGTAGCCCCACTCGGCGGCCAGCCTGCACACCTCGTCGAACGGCAGGTCGGCCCACTGGCCCGTGAACAACGTGACTGGTCTCGTCATGAGATCTCCTTGTAGCAACCTTCGGCCGCGCTCTGCTCGACCGCCGCCAGCACCCGCTGCACCCTCAGCCCGTCGGCGAACGACGGCGACGGGTCCGTGCCGGTGCCGATCGCCTCGAGGAAGTCCTTGATCTCGTGCGTGAACGTGTGCTCGTAGCCGAGGCCGTGCCCCGGCGGCCACCACGCGCCCACGTAGGGGTGGTGGGGCTCGGTGACGAGGATCCGTGTGAAGCCCTCACCGCCCGACGACACCCACAGCTCGTTCATGGCCTCGAAGTCGAAGGCGAGGCTGCCGAGAGACCCGTTGACCTCCAGGCGCAGGGCGTTCTTGCGCCCGGTGGCGAACCTGGTCGCCTCGAAGGAGGCCATCGCTCCCCCGGACATCCGTCCGATGAACAGCGCCGCGTCGTCGACGGTGACCGTCCCCTTCTCCGAGGTACGGCTGCCGCCGAGCCCCGCGGAGGCCGACGCCAGCGGCCGTTCCTTGACGAAGGTCTCGGTGAGCGCCGAGACGCCCACGACGTGCTGTCCGGTGACGAACTGGGCGACGTCCACGATGTGCGCCCCGATGTCGCCGAGCGCGCCCGAGCCCGCCTTGTCCTTCTGCAGCCGCCACACCAGCGGGAAGTCGGGGTCGACGATCCAGTCCTGGAGGTACTGCGCCCTGACGTGCCTGATCTGCCCGAGTTCCCCTGCGGCGACCATCTGCCGCGCCAGCGCGACGGCGGGCACGCGCCGGTAGTTGAAGGCGACCATCGACCTGCCGGAGGAGGCGGCGGCCGCCGCCGTCATCGCCTCGGCCTCCTCGACGGTGTTGGCGAGCGGCTTCTCGCAGATGACGTGCTTGCCCGCCTGGAGCGCGGCGACGGCGATCTCGGCGTGGGAGTCGCCCGGCGTGCAGATGTCGACGATCTGCACGTCGTCGCGGTTGACGAGCTCTTTCCAGTCGGTCTCGACCGCGGCCCAGCCCATCGTGGCCGCGGCGGCCGTGACGGCCTCGCGGGACCTGCCGGACAGGGCCGCCATGACCGGGGTCACCGGCAGGTCGAAGAAGGCCGCCACGTTGCGCCAGGCCTGGGAGTGGACGCGTCCCATGAACGCGTAGCCCACCATGCCGACGCCGAGGGTGGTCTGTGTCATCAGGATTCGAACCCCAGAGGTAGGTACTTCTGCACGTTCTCCTTCGTGATGGTCTCCGAAGCGAGCGTGATCGACTGCGGCACTTGGTTCTCTACGAGGTCGCTCATGCCCTTTCCCTGGGCTATCAACCTCGCCAGCCTGATGGCGGAGGAGGCCATGGTGGGGCTGTAGGTGACGGTCGCCTCCAGCACCGAGGCGCCCGACTGGATCTCCCGCATGGCGTTGGCCGAGCCGGCGCCGCCCACCATGAAGAACTCGTCGCGGCCGGCCTCCCTGATCGCCGCGAGGACGCCGACGCCCTGGTCGTCGTCGTGGTTCCACAGCGCGTCGATCTTCTTGTGCGCCTGGAGCAGGTTGGCGGCGACCTTGTTGCCCGTCTCGACCGTGAACTGGGCGTCCTGACTGGCGGTGACGTCGAAGCCGTACGTCTTGAGCGCGTCGGCGAAGCCCCTGCTGCGGTCCTGGGTCAGCGGCAGCGTGGCGATGCCCTGGATCTCCACGATGACGGGGTCGGCCACGCCCTTGGCCTTCAGCTTCCTGCCGATGTAGTGGCCGGCCGCGACGCCCATGCCGTAGTTGTCGCCGCCGATCCAGGTGCGGTAGGCGAGCTTGTCGGGGAAGATGCGGTCGAGGTTGACGACGGGGATGCCC
Organism: Nonomuraea sp. NPDC003727; assembly: GCF_053586935.1. Classification (NCBI taxonomy): domain Bacteria; kingdom Bacillati; phylum Actinomycetota; class Actinomycetes; order Streptosporangiales; family Streptosporangiaceae; genus Nonomuraea; species Nonomuraea sp. NPDC003727. The sequence goes on along the minus strand of NZ_JBSFNE010000017.1, from coordinate 74,481 downwards.
GCGGCGGTGGCCTGGAGCGCGACCTGGTTCAGTTGCCGGCCGTCGTTGGGCAGGATGACCAGCGCGTTCACCTTGGCCGCGATCAGCGACTCGACGGCGGAGATCTGCGCGTTGATGTCGTTGGTCGGCTCGACGGGCTTGAAGTCGACGTCGGTGTACCGCTTGGCGGCGGACTCGGCGTTCTTGGCGATCGCGGCGATCCACCCGTGGTCGGCGGCGGGCGCGGAGAAGCCGATGACGACCCTCGTGCCGGGCTGGTCGTTGCCGCCGGCAGGAGCGGGAGCGGGCGCCGAGTTCTGGGCGGACGGCTGGGCGGTGGGCTGGTTGCTGGTGCATCCGGTGGCCAGCAGGACGGCCCCGCCAACGAGGAGACCTCGGCGCGCGACTTTCTCGGTCATGGTGCTCTCTCCTTGAGGTTCCGCCGCTGGAGAAGGACGGCGACGACGATGATCAGGCCCTTGGCGATCAACTGGTCGCTGGTGTTGAGCCCGTTGAGGATGAACAGGTTGGTGATCAACGTGAAGATCAGCAGGCCGAGGATGGAGCCGATGATCGTCCCCCGGCCGCCGGTGAGCAGGGTGCCGCCGATGATGACCGCGGCGATGGCGTCCAGCTCGTAGAGGTCGCCGTGGGTGGAGGAGCCGGTGGTGGTCCGCGCCATGATCAGGATGGCGGCGATCCCGCAGCAGAGCCCCGACAGCGTGTACAGCAGCATCGTGTGCCGCCGCACGTCGATTCCGGCCAGCCGGGCCGCCTCGGGGTTGCCGCCGACCGCGTACGTGCGGCGGCCGAAGGTGGTGCGGTTGAGCACGATCCAGCCGGCCGCGACCACCAGCGCGAAGATGTAGACCAGCAGGGGGATGCCAAGCACCCTGGTGGTCGACAGCGCGACGATCGCCTCGTTGCCCGGCTGGATGAGCTGCGTCTTGCGGTCCGACATCCGCTGGGCCAGGCCGCGCGCGGCCACCAGCATGGCCAGCGTGGCGATGAACGGCACGATCCGCCCGTAGGCGATCATCAGGCCGTTGACCAGGCCGGCGCCCGTGCCGACGAGGACGGCGCACAGGCCCATGACGAGCGGGCCGTACGACTGGGTGGCGAGCGTGGTGGCCCACACCGAGGCGAGCGCCATGATCGCGCCGACGGACAGGTCGATGCCGCCGCCGATGATCACGAACGTCATGCCGACGGTGATGACCCCGATGGTGGCGGCCAGCGACAGGATGCTCACCAGGTTGGCGGCGGTGGCGAAGTTCTCCGGCACGGTGACCAGGCCCACGACGGCCAGCAGCGCCAGCGCCCCCACCAGGCCCAGGTGCCGCACCTCGCCGACCCTGGCGAGGACGCCGGTTCGGCCCGTGGCCGTGGCCGCGGAAACGCCTTCGGACCTCACGCCGCGCTCCCTTCCATGATCATGTCCAGCACCGTGTGCTCGTCGAGCTCCCGCGCGGCGGCCTCGTGGATGACCCGGCCCTCGCGGACCACCAGTACGCGGTCGGCCAGCCCGAGGACCTCGGGCACCTCGCTGGAGACCAGCAGCACCCCGATGCCGTCGTCGGCCAGCTTCCTGATCACCGCGTACAGCTCGGCCCTCGCGCCGACGTCCACTCCCCTGGTGGGCTCGTCGAGCAGGAGCAGCTTGCGGTCGTTGAGCAGCCAGCGGGCCAGCACCGCCTTCTGCTGGTTACCGCCGGACAGCGTCTTGATCGGCCGTTGCGGATCGGGCGGCCGGATGTCGAGCGTCCTGACGAGCCGCCTGGCCTCGCTGTCCTCGCGCGCCCGGTCCAGCCAGCCGAACCTGGCGTAGCGGCCGAGGCTGCCGAGGGTGATGTTGGCGGTCACCGACTGGTCGAGCAGGAGCGCCTGGGCCTTGCGCTCCTCCGGGGCCAGGCCCATGCCCTGTTGCACGGCCCGGGCGGTGTCGCCCCCGACGGGCCTGCCGTCCAGGAGGACCCTGCCGGTGGCGCGGCGCGCGCCGTAGACGGCCTCGAGGATCTCCGAACGGCCCGAGCCGACCAGGCCCGCCAGGCCGACGATCTCACCGGCCCGCACGGCGAAGGAGACGCCGGTGAAGACGCCGGGCGCACTCAGGTTCTCCACGCGCAGCACCTCGGCGCCGGCGGCGCGGTCGGAGCGGGGCGGGAAGACGTACTCGACGGTGCGGCCGGTCATGAGCGAGACGATCCGCGAGGTCGGGGTCTCGCGGGCGGTCAGGCCCACGGCGACCGTCCTGCCGTCCTTGAGCACGGTGACCCGGTCGCCGATCTCCCTGATCTCCTCCAGCCGGTGGGAGATGTAGACCACAGCCACGCCCTGCGCGGTGAGCTCCCTGATGATGCGGAAGAGGTTGGCGACCTCGTCGTGGGCGAGGGCGGCCGAAGGCTCGTCCATGACGATCACGCGGGCGTCGTGGGAGAGCGCGCGGGCCATCGAGATCACCTGCTTGGCGGCCGGCGACAGCCTGCCGACCTCCGTCGACGGCCTGATCTCGCCGTGGCCGAGCCGGTCGAGGATCTCGCCGGCCCGGTTCCTGAGCGCCTTGCGGCGGGTGAAGCCGAGGCGGGTGGGTTCGTGGCCGAGCATGATGTTCTCCGCCACGCTGAGCCCGTCCACGAGGTCGAGCTCCTGGTACATGGTGGCCACGCCGAGCCTGATGGCCTCGACCGGGCTGCTCGGCGCGATGGTGGCGCCGTTGAGCTCGATGGTGCCCGCGTCGGGCCGGTGGACGCCCGCGAGCACCTTGATGAGCGTGGACTTGCCCGCGCCGTTCTGTCCGAGCAGGCAGTGCACCTCGCCCGCCCGCACGTCGAGGTCGACCCCGTCCAGCGCCCGCACGCCGGGGAACTGCTTGACGATGCCTCTCATGATCAACATGCGGCGATCCCGTTGCTGGTGCCCGGAGCGAGGTTGTGGTCGTCGGGGTCCGGCCGCGTGGTGGCCGGGCCCCTGCCGATCAACGTCAGAACATCGCCCGGCGAGCCGGGGACGTCACCCGTCATGCCGCGACGATAAGAGGATACTTATGACGAAATCAAGGGATCAAGAGCGTGTCATCCGGCCGAGATTTGCAGATCTTCTGCCGCCGATCGAGCAAAGTAGGGTCTTGACCGGCGGAACTCGGCGGTGACCATGGGTTCTCGCGCGGGTGCGCCCCGCGTGCCCGCCGGCCGTCCGCGCGCCCGCCGGCCGTCCGCGCCTGCCCGCCCGGCGGGAGCGTGGCCGCCTCGCTCTCCTGCTCGGGCCGCTCCCCGAGCCGCAGGCATCCGGCAGCGGCGGCCGGCACGCCGTGGAACCGGCGACGGCGGAAGCCGACACCTTGGAACGACGACGACGGAGGCCGGCACACCGCGGAGCCGACGGCAGCGAAGGCCCCGTGCTGCCGGAAGGAAGGGCTGGTCGCGGCGCTACCAGAGGGAAGGGGCTGGTCGCGGGACTACCAGAGGGAAGGGGCTGGTCGCGGGACTACCAGAGGGAAGGGGCTGGTCGTGGGACTACCAGAGGTGCTGCAGACGCCGGGCAGCAGGTCCTCGAGGGCAGGCGCCGCGCAGAGGTGGCGGCGGCCGAGGCGGCAGCCATCGCCAGGCACACCGGCTCGCGGGCGCGGGTCGAGCGGCTGGAGCCGGTGCCGGTCAGGATCGCGGCCATCGAGGGCGGCACCGGCCGGTGCCGCGAGCCGACCGGCGCGGCGGCGGACCCGGGTTCCTCGGCCTGCCCGCTGAGCCTGCTGGACCTGGGCGCCGGACGTTGAACGGGGCTCGACCGGCTGGAGACACCCTGGACGCGGCCTGGCCACTACACCGCCCTCCTCACACCGCCCTCCTCACACCGCCCTCCTCGCCGCGGCCCTCCTCGCCACGGCAGGCGGCCCGGTGGAGGTGGAGCCCGCCGTACGGCTGGGCGCGCCGTCAGCGGGCCGCCGAGCCCCGCCGCCGGATCGATCGAGGCCTGGGCACGAGCCGCCGACCGCCCCTGGGCCACGGCGGGCGCGTTGCGCTGCCACGCCGTGGCGACCGGCGAGGAGAAGCCTTACGCGCAGGCCGTGGAACTGCACGAGCGGGACGGCAGGCCCGTCGAACTGGGCGGCGGGCCCGTCGAACCGGGCGGCCCGTCGAACCGGGCGGCGGGCCCGTCGAGCGGGCCCGCACCGAGCTGGCGGCGTTCCCGCCGCCCTGCGCCTCGCCGACCGGTTGGCCCCCAGGAGCTCCAGGTGGTCCGGACGGTCGCCGAGGGCCGCAGCGGCAGGGAGATGCGCGCCGCCCGCTACAGCATCGCCTTCATCGAGTCGGCGGCCGTCAGCACGTACGGCTGCTCGGCCATGATCGTCTCCCAGTTGCCGGCGATCGCCTCGGGCGACAGGTCGTCGGCCTTCCACCCCGGCCCCTCGGCCACGAACACCCGCGCCACCTTTCCCCCGCCGACGCTGAACACCTCGCCCGACGTCTCGCAGGTCTCGTGCGCGAGGAAGGCCACCAGCGCGCTCACCCGCTCGGGCGTGAACTTCGCCTCGAACTCGGCCGGAAGCAGCGCCTCGGTCATGCGCGTCCAGGCGATGGGCGCGATCGCGTTGGCCTTGATGCCGTTGCGCGCGCCCTCGATCGCCAGCGTCTTGGTCAGCCCGACCAGGCCCATCTTGGCCGTGGAGTAGTTGGCCTGGCCGAAGTTGCCGAACAGTCCGGCGGGCGAGGAGGTGTTCACGACACGCCCGTAGCCCTGCTCCTTGAGGTAGGGGTAGGCGGCCTGGCTGACCAGGTAGGAGCCGCGCACGTGCACCGCGAGCACCGCGTCGAACTCCTCGACCGTCATCTTCCCGAACGACTTGTCGCGCAGGATGCCCGCGTTGTTGATGACGATGTCGACCTTGCCGAAGGCGTCGACGGCGGACCGGACGACGGCCCTGGCGCCCTCGGGGGTGGCGACGTTGTCGGCGTTGGCGACGGCCTCGCCGCCGTTCTTCCTGATCAGCTCGACCACGTCGGCCGCCGGACCGGCCGACGCGCCGGTGCCGTCGAGAGCGCCGCCGAGGTCGTTGACCACGACCCGCGCGCCTCGCTCGGCCAGGAGGAGCGCGTGCGAGCGGCCGAGCCCGTGCCCGGCGCCCGTGATGATCGCGACCTTGCCGTCGAACCGGAGCATGCGAACCCTCCACCGTAGGAGAACAACATTCTAGTAAGGGCACAATATCCCGGCGAAGCTGTTGCGGACAGTGATCAGTCATGCGGATTTCTGCTAGAGTTCTTGCCCCCGCTAGGGCGGCGGTCAAGGACGACACCCCTCCCTGTAACGGCCCCGCCCACCATCCGGGCTGGAGGCCTTGCATGCCCGCACAGCCGCCCCTCCGCGTGATCCAGTGGGCCACTGGCGCCGTCGGCCGTTGCGCACTGCGCAGCGTGCTCACCAGGCCCGAGTTCGAGCTCGCCGGTGTCCTCGTCTACGACCCCGACAAGGTCGGCGTCGACGCGGGAGAGCTGGCGCGGTTGCCCGAGGTGGGCGTCAGGTGCACCGACGACGTCGAGCGGATCATGGCGCTCGACGCCGACTGCGTGCTGCACATGCCGCTGCCCGCCTCCTACTTCGGCCGCGACCACACCTCCGACGTCGAGACGATCTGCGCCCTGCTCGCCTCGGGCAAGAACGTCGTCACCACCACCGGCTTCGTCTATCCGCGCTCCTACGGGCCCGGCGTCGTCGAACGCATCGAGGAGGCCTGCGAGAGGGGCGGCACGTCGTTCCACGGCACCGGGATCAACCCGGGTTTCATGAGCGACTTCCTGCCGCTGGCGCTGACCGGGCTGTCGAGCAGGGTCGACCACATCTACGTTCGCGAGTCGTCCGACTTCCGCGGCCATCCCTCCCGGCAGATCGTGGTGGACCTGGTCGGCTTCACCCGCTCGGCCAAGGACTACACCGCCGCGGTGCGCCCCTACCGGGCCTTCCAGCGCTCGCTGTTCGCCGAGAGCGTCCAGCTCGTGGCCGACGCGCTCGACGTGCGGCTGGACGAGGTGGAGGAGAGCGACGAGTTCGAGCTGGCGACGGAGGAGTTCGAGATCGCCGCCGGGCTGGTCAGCGAGGGCACCGTCTGCGCCTCGCGCTGGGTGTTCTCCGGGCTGGTGCGCGGGCGGCCCTTCATGACCATCGAATGCGTGTACAAGGCCGACGCGGCCAAGGTGCGCCGCTGGCCCGAGCCCGGGTTCGCCATCCACATCGAGGGCGTGCCGCAGATGATGGTGACCGTCGACGAGGTCTCCCACGGGCTCGCGGCGGCCGCGGCCAGAGCGGTCAACATCGTGCCCGCCCTCTGCGCGGCCCCGCCCGGCATCCGCACCATGCTCGACCTCCCGGTCCCCCGCGGCCGCCACACCGTCACCCGCCACTGACAGGCTCGCTTCCGGTACGGCGACCTCAGGGCCGCCGATCCTCGCCTCCCTGTACACCTCCCTGTACGGCAGGCCGGGTCGAGGCCACCGTGGTCACCGCTGACCGCCCGTCCATCACGCGCACTCCAGCGGGACTCCGGCGGGCCACCGTCACGTCGCCCGCACTCCGGAATCCCGGAATCCCGGATGCCCGGAAGCTCGACAGCCCGGAAGCCCGGCAGGTCGGCAGGTCGTGGCGGGTCGTGGGGGGTCGTGGCGGGTCCGTTGGGGCGCCCGGCCCCGTGCGCCCGGTGACGCGTATCCCTGGACTGGCGCCCGCCCGGTGCCAGGGGTGGCGCCCGGCCCCGCCTGCCGTACAGGGAGCACAACAGCTTGCCGTACAGGGAGCACAGAAAGCACAGAGAGCACAAGGAGTACAGGAAGGACAGCAGGCACGGGAGGCGGGAAGGACCGCGGGTCAGCCGGGGACGCCCTCGCGGAGGAGGAGGATCTGCGGCGCCACAAGGTCGGCCCACGCGGCGAGCGCCTCGTCGCCCGGCAGCTCCGATTCCAGCAGCGCCAGCCCTGGCGTGGGCACGGCCGCGCCGAGCTCCACCAGCAGCGGCCGGAAGTGCGCTTCGACGGCCAGGGCGTGCCGCGGGTCGCCCATGACCAGCACCGGCAGCGCCGTCTTGCCGGACAGCGCCCGGTGCGGCAGCCGGTCGAGGAAGGCCTTGAGCAGTCCGGTGTACGTGGCCTTGTAGGTGGGGCTGGCCAGCACGACCACCGACGCGCCGCGGACCAGGTCGAGCGCCACCTCCAGGCCGGCGTGCGCGCCGGGGTGGAGCAGGTGGGGGGCCAGGGCCGACAGGTCGATGACGTCCCTTTCCCCTTCGTGGCCGAGCCGGGCGGCGATGGCGGCGGTGGCCGCCACCGCGGCGCCGTGGGTGCGGGATCCCGCTCGGGGGTTGCCGACGACGGTGACGATGCTCATCGCTCTCCTCTGGCCGCTGCTCAGCCGTCGCGACCGACGCTACGCATCCCGCCGGATCTAGTCAACTTTTCCTACAGGATTTACATGGAATGCCACATGTCCGGCTCGCCCTGGACACACCTGACCCGCCCCTTGTTCTCCAACCACACCAGGTGCGCGAGCGTCTCGTTGGTGGCCGCCCTGCGCATGAACGGCTGGATCGACTCCCACGGCCGCGACCAGGTCAGCCGGGTGGCGATGTCCCAGCAGGTGATGCCGTCGTGGGCGGCCACCACGCCCTCGATCTCCGCCAGCCGCTCCTCGTGGTGGCCGATCACGTGGTCCACCCGCTCGGCCAGTTCCATGAAGCGGTACTCGTGGGCGGGCAGCACCTCCTCCACATCCAGCTTGCGCACGGCGAGCAGCGCGTCGAGGTAGTCGGCCAGCGGGTCGGGACCCGACTGCGGGTGCACGGCGACGATCGGGGTGATCTTCGCGAGCACGTGGTCGCCCGAGAACAGCACCCTGCGCTCGCCGGAGACGAAGCACAGGTGTCCGGGCGAGTGCCCCGGCGTCCAGACCGCGCGCAGGTCCCAGCCGGGCAGGTCGAGCCGGTCACCGTCCTCGACGAGCCGGTCCGGCGGCGCCATCGTCACCATGTGCCTGATCATCATCGACGCGCCCGCCAGCTCCCCCAGCGTCCGCTCCGGCACGCCCGACCTGACCAGCAGCGCCCTCTCCCGTTCCACCAGCGACTCCACGTACTCGTCGTCGTAGCGGTCGCTCAGCAGCCGGGCGTCGGCGGGGTGGAGCGCGATCCACGCGCCCGACGCCTCACGGATGCGGCCGGCCAGGCCGTAGTGGTCGGGGTGGATGTGGGTGACGAGCACGGCCTTGACGTCAGTGATCGCGTAGCCGGCGACGGCCAGGCCCGCGGCCAGCGCCTCGTAGGCCTCGTCGGTGTTCCAGCCCGCGTCGATGATCGCGACGCCGCCGGGTAGCTCGAGGGCGTAGACCAGGACGTAGCGCAACGGGTTGACCGGGATGGGCACCGGGATCGACCACAGGCCCGGCCGTACCTTCTCGACCGAGGGAAGCGTTCCGTCCAACCAGGCGGCCCGCTGAGCCTCGTTCGCCGCCGTCACCACAAACTTCGCCATCTCGCCATTGTTCCAGAACCATGTTCGGTTCCGCCGCCCCACCTGCCTTCTCGCCGGGCACCCCAGGACGCGCCCGCCCGCCCGACCCGACGGACGAGCACCCCTGCCGCGCCGGAACGGTTGCACGCCGGCGAGCACCCGTGCCGCGCGGGCCCCGGTTCGCACGGCGCGGCGCACGCCCGGGCGAACGACGAGACGGCTCGCACGGCCCGACGAGCACCCGTGCCGCGCGGGCCCCGGAACCCACGGCCTGGTTCCGTGCAGGGACGGTTCACAAGGCCCGACGAGCGCCCCTACCGCACGGGGGAACACGGGGGAAACGGTTCGCACGGCGAGGCGCACGCACGCCCGGGTGAACGCCGGAGCGGTTCGCACGGCGAGGCGGGCGCCACGTCCGGGTGGGCGCGGGGACGGAGGTCAGGGAAGGGGCTTCATGCGGCCGGTTGCTCCTCCGGGGCGGCCGGACGGACGGCGGGGAGCCTGACGAACAGCAGGGCGGAGGCCAGCACCAAGGCCGCGGCCAGCCACCACGCGGCCGCCGTGCCGAGGGCGAGCGCGAGCGCGGCCAGACCCAGGTTGGCCAGGCCCGCGCCCGCCTGCAGCGACATGGCGGTCACGGAGGTCATCGTGGCGCGCTCGGCGGAGGTGACGCGCAGGTGGGTCAGTTCGGTGCGCAGCAGCGCGTTGATCGACAGCCCGGTGAACATCCCCGCGTAGGCGAGCCCCGCGGTCACCAGGCCGGCCGCGCCGTCCAGCCGCGCGGTGGCGGCGAGCGCGGCCAGCGACAGCGCGGTCACCACGATGCCCGCCACCGCGCCGCGCACCGAGCCGCCGAGCAGCGCCGCGATCCTGGGGGCCAGCGCGCTGCCGAGGGCGCTGCCCGCGAAGCCGATCGCGGCGACGAAGGCGTAGGCGGTGGCGCCGGTCTCCGCCTCGCCGGTGAGGGCGGCCAGCCGTACGGGGGTGAGCAGTTCGACGGCGACCAGCGCGACGCCGAAGATCACCGCGATCGGCATCAGCCGCCGCAGCACGGCGTCGAAGGCGGCCATGCGCAGCCCCGCGGCCACGGTGGCGGGCACGGCGCGCAGCACCTCGCCGAGCGTGCCGCGCGGGTGGGGCGGCTCGGGCAGCGCGAAGAGCACGACCACCAGCAGCACGACGGCGGCGACCGCGCCCATTCCCGGGGGTACGGCCAGCCCGCCGGGCACGGCCAGGGGCACGATCCCGCCGACGAGCGTGCCGCCGCACAGCGCCACCGCCTGCATCGCGTATCCGCTGGACAGCCCCGGCTTGAGATCGGCGGCGGGGCCCTCGGCGGCGTGCAGGGTGTCGACGTACCAGGCCTCGGCGGGCCCGCTGGACAGCGCCCTCGCCGCGCCGTTGAGAACCGCGGCGGCCGCGAAGAGCACGAAGGAGTCGGCCACGACCATGAGTGACAGCCCCGCCGCCGTGAAGGCGGCCGACACCGACAGGACGACCCTGCGGCCCGCGACGTCGGCCAGGCCGCCGGTGGGCAGCTCGAGCGCGATGCTCACCGCCGAGTAGACGGCCATGGCCGCGCCGACCTCGGCGATGGTGAGGCCCCGCTCGGTCATGAGCAGCACCATCGGGGCCATCATCAGGCCGGGCGGCAGCCAGGTGAGGAGGCTGACCAGCATGTAGCGGCGGCGCGCCGAAAGCGCTGTCAGCGGTGTCCCTGGGGTCCCAATGATCCCTTTGACCTCAAAGGATTCAAAGCCCTCAGGGGTCTCAAAGCTCTCAGAGGTCCCGAAACTCTCAGAGGTCGCCAATCCCTCAGAGATCCCCGAGCTCTCAGGGGTTCCAGAGGGCCCCAGGGTCATCGCGTCCTCCGGGGGAAGGCCGTGGTGCCGAGGTAGACCTGTTCGGCGCCGGGCGCCGCGCCGTATCTGGCCTCCAGCTCGCGCTGCAGGTCGGCGACGCGCTCGAAGTACTCCAGGACGCCTTCGGGGGTGAGTCTGGCCAGCCGGTCGCCCATGCCCGCGGCCTCGACCCACTCCACCGGCCATTCCCCCTCCTGGAACTCCTCCATCGAGCGGGCGATCGCCTCGATCTGCCGCAGGTGCATGATCGCCACGGCCTCCTTGCCCTCGGGGGTGACCGAGAGCTCGGCGGTGTTCCACGCGGTGAAGCGGTGCCGGGCCCGCCAGCGCCGCTCCCTGGCGTCGTCGGACGGGTCCTCCTCGATGAAGCCGTACTTGGCCAGCTCGCGCAGGTGATAGCTGGTCGAGCCGGAGCTCTCGCCCACCGTGCGCGCCAGCGAGCTGGCGGTGGCGGGCCCCTCGGCGCGAAGCAGGCCCAGCAGCCTGACCCTGAGCGGGTGGGCGACGACCTTGAGCGTGCGCGGGTCGCTGATGTGGAAGGCGTCCTCCATGCCACCCAGCGTAAATCGCAAAGGGTTTTTTGCAAAGGCTATTGGGCGATCGAGACGAGCACCGCGCCGAGCAGGAAGAGGATGAAGGCCAGCGGCACGAGCAGCACCCCGAGCAGCGCCAGTTGGAAGGCCAGGCCGTTCCACGGCTGGGGGGCGGGCCCGAGCGCCCCCGGCGAGAAGGACCACGCCGGCGCCCGGTACTCCACGGGCAGCGACTGGCCCGCCGCCACCCACACCTGCAGGTCGGCGGCGCCCACCTGGGGCGGCAGGATGCCGGGCACGTGCACATGCAGGTGATGGGAGCCGGGCACCACGGGGATCACGTTGCGTCCCCATCGGACCGGTACCGGATAGCCGTTCAGCGTCACCACGGGCCGGAACAGCGCCAGGCCGAAGACGGCCCAGTGATACTTGAGATCAAGGACGAGATGGTTCATGCGAGTGTCCTTCTAAGCTGGGAAGATGATTGACGACGTTCGCGTTGACCCCGAGATCTTCGAGCTGCGGCCCGACTTCGCCGTGCTGGTGATGACCGCGTACGGCCTGCGCAACGGCCCCACGGACGACCGCTCGCGCGCCTGGCTCGAGGAGGCATCCTCGCACGCCGTCCAGCAGGACAAGATCGACCCGTGGCGGGCGGCCTACCGGGCGTTCGGCGCCAAGCCGCAGCGGACCAGACCCTCGGTCGACGCACTGACCCGCCGCCTGCCGTTGCCCGAGATCAACCTGGTCGTCGACGCCTACAACGCCGTCAGCGTCAAGCACGTGCTGCCGATCGGCGGCGAGGACCTCGGCCACTACCAGGGCGCGGCGCACCTGCTGCGGGCCAGGGGCGACGAGCCGTCGGAGGAGGCGCTGGGCACGCCGGAGCCGGGCGAGGTCGTCTGGCGCGACGACTCCGGTGTCACGTGCAGGCGCTGGAACTGGCGGCAGGTGGCGCGCACACGGATCACCGAGGAGACCACCGACGCGCTCTTCCTCCTGGAGCGGCTCGAACCGCTGTCGCTGGAGGAGCTGAAGGAGGCCGGGGAGGAGCTGGCCGACCTGCTGAACCGGATCACATCGGACATTAGGGTCGAAAGCCGACTCATTGTTAGCAGGAGGTAAAACCTGCACCAGATGGTCGATACCGAATGGTAACAATGGCTGCACCCCCAGGAATGACTAGGGAGGCGTGACCACTTCGAACTCTCCTGAGAGGATCAGGCGGAGTGGTGTGGCCTCAAGGGCGCACTATGCCGGTCCGGGCGAGTAGCCTTGGACAGGTTCTCTATCAATGCCGATCTGCGGAAGAGGGCGATTTCCGCCGTGTCGTCTGAGTCGTCGCGGACAAACCCGCTGGCAAGCTTCGGTCAGAACGAATGGCTTGTCGACGAGCTGTACCAGAAGTATCTCCAGGACCCCGAGTCTGTTGACCAGGCTTGGTGGAACTTCTTCGCTGACTACAACCCTGACTATGGACCGGGCAGAACCCCGGCCAGGGAGGCGGCGAACGGCACAGCGACCGCGCCCGCCCCCGCCGCACCGAAGGCCGCCGTGACTACCACCGCTACTGAGAAGCCCAAGGTCTCCACCCCCGTGCCCGCCGGCGCCGAAGAGGTCAAGCTCCGCGGCGCGGCGGCCCGCACGGCCGCGAACATGGACGCCTCGCTGGTCGTGCCGACGGCCACCAGCGTCAGGGCCATTCCCGCCAAGCTGCTCATCGACAACCGCATCGTGATCAACAATCACCTCGCGCGCGGTCGTGGCGGCAAGGTCTCCTTCACGCACCTGATCGGCTATGCCATCGTCAAGGCGCTGAAGACCATGCCGGAGATGAACCACTCCTACGCCGAGGTCGACGGCAAGCCGACGCTGGTCAAGCCCGAGCACGTCGGCTTCGGCCTGGCGATCGACGTGCAGAAGAGCAACGGCGAGCGCCAGCTCCTCGTGCCGTCCATCAAGGCCGCGGAGGGCATGGACTTCCGCCAGTTCTGGATGGCCTACGAGGAGGTCGTCCGCAAGGCGCGCGCCGGCAAGCTCGGCGTCGACGACTTCACCGGCACGACGATCTCGCTGACCAACCCGGGCACGATCGGCACCGTCCACTCCGTGCCGCGCCTCATGCCGGGCCAGGGCACGATCATCGGCGTCGGCGCGATGGAGTACCCGGCCGAGTACCAGGGCGCCTCGCCCGACACGCTGTCGCGCCTGGCCGTCTCCAAGGTGATGACCCTCACCAGCACCTACGACCACCGGATCATCCAGGGCGCCCAGTCCGGCGACTTCCTGCGCACGATCCACCGGTTGCTGCTGGGCGAGGGCGGCTTCTACGACGAGATCTTCGAGGCGCTCAGGATCCCGTACGAGCCGGTCCGCTGGACGCAGGACGTGTCGGCCTCCCACGAGGACGACGTGGCCAAGTCCGCCCGCGTGATCGAGCTCATCCACGCCTACCGGGTCCGCGGCCACCTCATGGCCGAGACCGACCCGCTGGAGTACAAGCAGCGCAAGCACCCCGACCTCGACATCCAGTCCCACGGGCTGACCCTGTGGGACCTGGAGCGCGAGTTCGCCACCGGCGGTTTCGGCGGCCGCCCGCTGATGAAGCTGCGCGAGATCCTGGGCGTCCTGCGCGACTCCTACTGCCGCACGGTCGGCATCGAGTACATGCACATCCAGAACCCCGAGGAGCGGGCCTGGATCCAGGCGCGGGTGGAGAAGCCCCACGCCAAGCCCGACCGCGAGGAGCAGCTGCACGTTCTCGCGCGTCTCAACACGGCGGAGGCGTTCGAGACCTTCCTGCAGACCAAGTTCGTCGGCCAGAAGCGCTTCTCCCTCGAGGGCGGCGAGTCGCTGATCCCGCTGCTCGACTCGGTCATCAGCGAGGCCGCGGGCGAGGGTCTCGACGAGGTCGTCATCGGCATGGCCCACCGTGGCCGCCTCAACGTGCTGGCCAACATCGTGGGCAAGTCCTACGGCCAGATCTTCGGCGAGTTCGAGGGCAACATCGACCCGCGCACCGCCCACGGCTCCGGTGACGTGAAGTACCACCTCGGCGCCACCGGCACCTTCACCGCGCCGGGCGGCAAGACCATCGTCTCCTCCGTGGTCGCCAACCCCTCCCACCTGGAGGCGGTCGACCCGGTCCTCGAGGGCGTCGTGCGCGCCAAGCAGGACCTGCTGGAGCGCGGCGAGGAGGGCTTCTCCGTCCTGCCGGTGCTCGTCCACGGCGACGCGGCCTTCGCCGGCCAGGGCGTGGTGGCCGAGACGCTCAACCTGTCGCAGCTGCGCGGCTACCGCACCGGCGGCACCGTCCACATCGTGGTCAACAACCAGGTCGGCTTCACCACCTCGCCCGCCTCGTCGCGCAGCAGCGTCTACGCGACCGACGTGGCGCGGATGATCCAGGCGCCGATCTTCCACGTCAACGGCGACGACCCCGAGGCGGTCGTCCGCGTCGGCAGGCTGGCCTTCGAGTACCGCCAGGCCTTCCGCAAGGACGTCGTCATCGACATGATCTGCTACCGCCGCCGCGGCCACAACGAGGGCGACAACCCCGCCTACACCCAGCCGCTGATGTACGACATCATCGACGCCAAGCGCTCGACCAGGAAGCTCTACACCGAGGCGCTGATCGGCCGCGGCGACATCACGGTCGAGGAGGCCGAGTCGGCGCTGCGCGACTACCAGGCGAAGCTGGAGCAGGCCTTCACCGAGGTCCGCGAGGCGGCCAAGCACCCCGCCGACGCCGGCGAGCTGCACGTGCCCGCCACCGAGGTGGTCAAGTGGTCCCACGCCGACACGCAGACGGCGATCTCCGACGAGACGCTCAAGCGCGTGGTCGACACCCAGCTCAACCTGCCCGAGGGCTTCACCCCGCACCCGCGCCTGGCGCCGATCATCCAGCGCCGCGGCCAGATGGTGGAGCAGGACAGCATCGACTGGGCCATGGGCGAGACCATCGCCTTCGGCTCGCTGCTGATCGACGGCCGCCCGGTGCGCCTGGTCGGCCAGGACTCCCGCCGCGGCACGTTCGTCCAGCGCCACGCCGTGCTGGTCGACCGCCACACCGGTGAGGACCACACGCCGCTGAAGACCTTCAACCACGACACGACCAAGTTCTACGTCTACGACTCGCTGCTGAGCGAGTACGCGGCACTGGGCTTCGAGTACGGCTACAGCGTGGTCAGGCCCGACGCGCTGGTGGCGTGGGAGGCGCAGTTCGGCGACTTCGTCAACGGCGCCCAGACGATCATCGACGAGTTCATCTCGTCCGGTGAGCAGAAGTGGGGCCAGAAGTCCAGCGTCGTCCTGCTGCTGCCGCACGGCTACGAAGGTCAGGGTCCCGACCACTCCTCGGCCCGCATCGAGCGCTTCCTGCAGGTCTGCGCGCTCGACAACATGACCGTCGTCCAGCCGACCACGCCCGCCAACTACTTCCACCTGCTGCGCTGGCAGGTGCTGGCGGGCAGGCACAAGCCGCTGGTCGTCTTCACGCCGAAGTCGCTGCTGCGGCACAAGAAGGCCACCTCGGCCGCCGCCGAGTTCACCTCCGGCACCTTCCAGCCGGTCATCGGCGACACCACGGTCGACGCGGGCAAGGTCACCAGGGTCGTGCTGTGCTCCGGCAAGGTCTACTACGACCTCGCCGCGGCCCGCGAGAAGTCGGCCGCAGCCGACACGACGGCGATCGTCCGCATCGAGCGGCTCTACCCGTTCCCTGAGGACGAGCTCAACGCCGAGCTCGCCCGCTACAGCCCCAACGTGGAGCTGATCTGGGCGCAGGACGAGCCGGTCAACATGGGGCCGTGGCCGTACCTGACGCTGAAGCTGGCGGAGAACCCCGACCTGTTCGGTGGTCGCCGCCTGCGCAGGATCTCCCGTACGCCCAACAGCTCCCCCGCGACCGGCTCGCACGCCGCGCACGACAGGGAGCTGGAGGAGATCCAGCACGCGGTGTTCGGCTGACAGACAGCTCGCGGAACGCGCGAACGCCCCGGCCTGTGACCGACAGGCCGGGGCGTTCGGCTTTCCGGGGTGCTGCTCCTCCTCCTTCCGGCGTGCTCTTACCAGGCGAACGGCACGCCGTAGTCGGCGTAGACCTGCTGCTGGAGCTTCCACGCCTTGGGCGCGTAGGCGGCGTAGAAGTCCTTGCCGCAGCCCAGGTCCTGGAGCGCGGCCTTGATCTCCTTGTCCAGGTACGGCCTGGCCTGCGCGGGCGTCATCGCCGGGCGCACGCTCGTGGCCTCGGCCGGCGCGCTGACCCCCTGCCCGCGCGCGACCTTGGTGCGCTCGTCCAGGAAGAAGCGGCGGCCTCGCTCGGCCAGCCGCGTGGGCTTGGCGGGGTCGACCTCGAGGCAGGTGGCGAAGGACTTGCCCAGCTTGACCAGGTCGGCGGCGCCGTCCAGCTCGGTTCCGGCCAGCGTGTCGTAGGCGCTGTCGAGCTGCTCGTAGTAGTCGTCCAGCGAGCGGACGTCCTTGCCGAGCACGGTCTTGGCCGACGCGGAGAAGCACGTGTCCAGGGCCGCCTGGTAGGCCTTGTGCTGCTTCTCGGGCAGCGACATGAAGACCGCGTTGTTCGGGTGGTCCTTGTCCTCGTCGCGCTCGGGGTGGACCAGCTCGGACCAGACGCCGAAGCCCTCCGTGGCCCGCTTGGCCCGCATGGCGGCGTAGTCCCCGTTGAGCGCCTTGCGGTCGGCGGTGCTCCTGGTGGCCTTCTCGATGTCGAGGGGCCGGTATTCCAGGCCCGCCGCCTTCATGCACGACACCTGGGCCTGTTCCAGCTTGACCGCCTTGGTGTGGGCGGCGTCGTACTCGGGCGAGGGCGTGACGGCCACGGCGGCCGCCAGCAGAGCGGTAAGTACCAGCATGGTGTTGTTGTCCTTCCAGTAGGGATCTTGAGACTCAGGAGGGGACCTTGAGACTCAGGAGGGGACCTTGAGGCTCAGCAGGGGATCTTGAGTCGGGAAGCGTGGGGTGCCGGCTCGGGCATGGTGTCGGCCGCTTCGACGCCGAGCAGCGCGCTGCCGGTGACGGTGCCCTTCGGAATGACGAAGGTGTGGCCGCCCGGGGTCTCCGTCCTGTCCTTCATGACGACGTGGCGGGTACCGAGGTAGCGGTAGGTGTCCTTGTCGAAGACCAGCTCGGAGCGCAGGCTGTCGTTCTCGGCCATGCCGACGGCCATGCCGGGCCTGCCCGCGGCGTCGGTCGCCTCGGCGTCGAGGCTGATGCCGTCCAGGCCGGAGGCCACCTCGAACAGCGGCGCGGCCAGGGCCGGGCGAGCGGCCGACATCCGCACCAGCCGGCTGATCGTCGTCCACAGGCGCAGGTTCACGGGTCCTGCCTCCTGTGCGGCGGCCTTCTCGATCCTGGCGCGCAGCGCGGCCACGTCGGTGGGCCAGTCGCCGAGCCGCAGGTACGACAGCTCGTCACCGGGGGTCTTGTCGCAGGACGACTCGTAGACGCTGTCCTCGACGCCACGCCGCCACGGCAGGGAGGGGAGGCGGCTGCCCGGCAGCGGGGTGGCGGCCGTCCGTTCCTCTCTGACGAGCCAGGGCCTGCCCGCCGTCGCGGGCTCCCATCTGTCCTCGGCGACCGTGAGGGCCAGGTGGTCGGCGCCGGAGCCGTCCTTGCGGCCGACCGTCAGGGTCTGCGCGGCCACGGACCTGACGTGGAGGTACTGGCCCGGCCGCAGCGTCACCTCCTTCTGTTCCGCGGCGGCGTCGGCCGCCCTTTCGAGCACGTCCTGCGCGCTCGCGGGCGGCAGCGCGCCGGGGACCAGGTGGACGGCCACGCCGATCACGGCCGTGGCGCCCGCCACGGCCACCGCCCTGACCAGCAGACCTGACCGCCCGGCCTTGACCGGCAGACCTGACCGCCCGGCCTTGACCGGCAGGACCGACCGCCCGGCCTTGACCGGCAGGACCGACCGCCAAGCCGTCATGACGGGGAGCCGGCGCGGCCCCCGCGCGTGCCGGTCCGCGGTGTAGGCGCGCGCCAGGAGCGTGCGGGAACCGGCGAGGTCCGCCGCCGATCCTTCGGGCACGGTGGCCCAGAGGCGACGCAGTTCGTCCATCTCATCCATGGAGACCGTCCTTCGGTGTGGTGGTGGTGTCGTCCAGTGCCTGGCGAACCTTTTTCCTGGCCCTGTTGAGCCGCGAGCGGACCGTCCCGACCGGGATGTCCAGGGCGCGTGCGACCTCGTCGTAGCTCAGCCCCACCCACGCGATCAGCAGCAGCACGTCGCGATCGCGCCGCTTGAGCCCGGCCAGCGCGGCGACGAGCGGGCGGTTCACCGTCAGCGTGGTCACGCTGTCCTCGACGAGCCCTCCGGTGATCTCGGCCGGGTCCACGCCGCTGCGGACGTAGGCGCGGTAGCGGGACATCTCGTCCCTGCGCCGCTTGCTGATCACGTTGGAGGCGATGCCGTACAGCCAGGGCCTGGCGTCGGCGTATGCCACGTCGTAGCGGTGGCGGCTCTGGAAGGCCGCCAGGAACGTCTCGGAGACGACGTCCTCGGCGGCGTCAGGGCCGAGCCGCCGCGCCGCGTACCTGTGCAGGTGCGGGGCATGACGGTCGAAGACGGCGGCGAACATCTCGGGTTCGTGCAACGACCGCCGGATCAGCTCGGCGTCGGCGACCTCCACGGTCGCGGCGGGCTGCGGCATGCGGTGCCTTTCGGTACGAATGATCGAATGCCCGTATTTACCGGCCCGCGCGCGAAAGGTTCACGGCGGAGCACCTCCGGGCGCTCGTTAGAGTTGCTTCACGGTCGTGGGCTCGCCTCGACCGAGGGAACAGGAGAGAGATGTACTTCACCGACCGGGGGATCGAGGAGCTCGTCGAGCGTCGCGGCGAGGAGGAGGTCAGCATCCTCTGGCTGGGCGAGCGGCTGCGCGAGTTCGTGGATCTCAACCCCGACTTCGAGACGCCGATCGAGCGCCTGGCCACGTGGCTGGCCCGCCACGACTCCGACGACGACGAGTGACGCCTGGCGCCCGACGCGCCCTGACGCGATACATCTTGATGTTTCGCGAAACGCGACATATCGTGTCTTGTGGTGGACGTGTCGGCAACGAAGGACGGAACCATGTCGCAGTGGACGATCGAGCGCCCGCAGCAGCTCACCTTCGACACCGTGGCCGCGCTCAACGTGCGCGTCGTCGCGGGGAAACTGGCCGTCCTGGCCAGCGAGGGGCCACCGACGCTCGACGTGGCCGAGATCGACTCGGCGCCACTGATCGTCACCCATGACGACGACGGCACCCTCACCATCGCCTACAAGGACCTCACCTGGGACGGCCTGCTCGGCTGGCTCAAACGCTCGGGCAAGCGCGCCACCACGCTGACGATCACCGTGCCCAAGGACTGCCCGATCAGCGTCGGCGTGGTCTCCGCCTCGGCCGTCGTCGCCGGGTTCGAGCGCCGCACCAACGTCCGTAGCGTCTCCGGCGAGATCGTCCTGGACGGAGTGAGCGGCGACGTCCACGCCGAGACCGTCTCGGGCGACGTGGAGACCAGGGCGATGGAGGGCGACCTGGCGTTCAAGAGCGTCTCGGGCGACCTGGCGGTCGCGGGCGGCACGCCGCGGCGGCTGCGGGCCAACACCATCTCCGGACGCATCACCGCCGACCTGGCCCTGCGCCCGACCGGGCACGTCACGCTGACGACCGTCTCCGGCGACATCCTGGTGCGCCTGCCGTACGACGTGGAGAGCGATGTCGCGATCCGCTCCACCACGGGCCGGCTGAACTCGGCCTTCGACGAGCTGTACAGGATCGGCGACCTCGGGGCCAAGTCGCTGTCGGGAAGGCTGGGTGGTGGAATGGCCTCGCTCACGGCCACCACCGTCTCGGCCGATGTCACGCTGCTCAAGGGGGAGAAGGAATGAGCCCGGTGTTCGGCCATGGCAGGCTTCGGCTGTACCTGCTCAAGCTGCTGGAGGAGAGCCCGCGCCACGGCTACGAGGTGATCAGGTTGCTCCAGGACCGCTTCCTCGGCGTCTACTCCCCCTCGCCGGGCACGATCTACCCGCGGCTGGCCAGGCTGGAGGAGGAGGGCCTGGTCACCCACGAGGTGATCGACGGCAAGAAGGTGTTCTCGATCACCGACAAGGGCCGCGCCGAGCTCGACTCCCGCCTGGACGAGCTGGCCGACCTCGAACAGGAGATCACCGACTCGGTGCGCGACATCGCCCGCGAGGTCAAGGAGGACGTCCGCGAGACGGTCAAGTCGCTGCGCGAAGAGCTGACCGCGATGGCCAAGGACGTCAAGAGGGGCGCCGCGCAGCAGCAGCGTGTGCACGTGCGCCGGATCAGCGAGCAGCACAAGCGCCAGTGGATGGAGCACGCCGCCCAGTGGCAGAGCGAGGGCGAGCGGCTGTCGAGGGAGTGGCGGCGCGTCTGGACCCAGGTGTGGAGCGACCTCGGCGGCCCGGCCGGCGGCCGTACCGCCGACAACGGCACGACCGACAGCAGGGCCGAACTCGACGCCGAGCTCGGCGAGCTGCTCGCCGACTTCGTCGCCAAGGTGCGCGAGGAGGCCTCCGAGAGCCGCCTGACCCGCGAGACGCTGTCGGCCTGCCAGGAGGCGCTCGAGGCCGCCGGCGAGCAGATCCGCGAGTCGCTACGCCGATAGCGGCCGGTTTCCTCTCGCCGCGGCGCTACGCCGATAGCGGCCGGTTTCCTCTCGCCGCGGCGCTACGCCGATAGCGGCCGGTTTCCTCTCGCCGCGGCGCTACGCCGATAGCGGCCGG
>NZ_JBSFNE010000017.1:0-53768 GCF_053586935.1 Nonomuraea sp. NPDC003727 | reverse complement strand
GTTCCTCTCGCTGCGGCGCTACGCCGATAGCGGCCGGTTGGGCTCGCGCGCGGCCCGCCTGGCCCGGTAGGCGATCGGCAGGTAGCGGACCCGTTCGGGCAGGCGCGGCGTGAGCGCCGCCACCGCCCGCCCGATCCGCCGCAGCCTGCGCTCGTCCCTCTCCGACCACTCCAGCCCCAGCACCCCCCGTACGGCAGGCGGCAGCGTCCCCACCGTGACGAAGTGGTTGAACTCCCCCGATCCCATGCCCACCGGCCGCCAGATCCCGCGCAGCGGCTTGGGCACCATCGGCGGCGCCGGCGTGCCGCGCATGGTGGCCAGCACCTCCAGCGCGGTCGGATGCGGTTCGAGCCGGTCGGCCACCATGCGGTCGAAGTAGAGCCAGAAGTCGTCCAGCGTGGGCGGCACCTCCCGCTCGGGCACCCGCAGGATCCGGCCGAGCTGCCGCGACTCGGCGTAGAGGCGGCGCTCCATCTCCCTGGAGTACGGCGTGCCGAAGTAGCGGTTGAGCGTGACGAAGCGCTCGAAGAGCGTGAGGTGGACCCAGGCGTAGGCTTCGCCGTTCAGGGCGTGGTAGGGGCGGCCCTTGTCGTCGGTGCCGCTGATCGAGGCGTGGATCTCTCTCAGCCGCCTGCCCTCGCGTTCGGCTTCGGCGCCGCCGTACACCCAGGTCTGGACGGAGTTCAGGGTGCGGGCGAGCCGGCCCCAGGGGTCCTGCCGGTAGGTCGAGTGCTCGCCCACGGCCGCGCCCACCGCGGGGTGCATGGTCTGCAGGACGAGCGCGCTGCCGGCCACGAGAAGGTTGCGGTACTCGCCTGCGGTGTCCCAGTGAATCGTGCCCGGACGGAAGGGCTCCATGGGTCATGACCTCTCGGGTGACACACCTTCCCCTTCTTTGTATCACCCGGGAGCGCGACGGAGTAACCCCTCACTTATCGTCGAGCGTGAACACCACCTTGCCGAACAACTCGCCCTGGAGCATCGCGGCGAACCCGTCGCGTGCCTGGTCCAGGGGCATCGACCGGTCGATGAGCGGGCGCACGCCGGTCTGCTCCAGGAAGACCGCCAGCCGCGCGAGCTGGTCGCGGGTGCCCATCGTCGAGCCGACGACCGACAGCTGCAGGAAGAAGACCCGGTTGAGATCGGCGGGCGGCACCGCCCCGCTGGTCGCGCCCGACACGACGATCCGTCCCCCGGGACGCAGCGCCTTCAGCGAGTGGTCCCAGGTGGCCTGGCCGACGGTCTCCATCACCGCGTCGACCCGCTCCGGCAGCCTGGCCCCCGGCTCGAAGACCCGGTCGGCGCCGAGCCGGAGGGCCCGCTCCCGCTTCTCCTCCGAGCGGGAGGTGGCCCACACCCGGAACCCGCCCGCCCGGCCCAGCGCGATCAGCGCGGTGGCGACGCCGCCGCCGGCGCCCTGCACGAGCACGGTCGACCCCGGCTCGATGCCCGCCTTGTCGAACAGCATCCGGTAGGCGGTCAGCCACGCCGTCGGCAGGCAGGCCGCTTCCTCGAAGCTCAGCGCGGCGGGTTTGGGCACCAGGTTGCGGCGCGGCACCGCCACCTTGTCGGCGAACGTGCCGTCGTGCACCTCCGACAGCAGCGACCGCCTGGGGTCGAGCGTCTCGTCGGCGCCCTGCCCGATGACGGAGTGCACGATGACCTCGTTGCCGTCCTCGTCGACGCCTGCCGCGTCGCAGCCGAGCACGATCGGGAGCCGGTCCTGGCGGATGCCGACGCCCTTGAGCGTCCACAGGTCGTGGTGGTTGAGGGCGGCGGCCTTCACGGACACCGTGGTCCAGCCGTCGCGGGGCTCGGGGTCGGGATGCTCACCGAGCGTCAGCCCGGCCAGCGGGTTGTCGGGATCGGTCTGTGTAGCGGTAACGGCGAACATGGCCGCACCCTACTCGGTGAGCTTCACCTTGATCCCCTCCAGTGCCGCCCGCACGAACACTCCCGCGCCCGCAGCGGAGACGAAGACATCGCCCCTGCACACGCCGTCGACATAGGTGGCGTTGCGTCGCAGTTCGGGAGGGATGCCGCTGTTGCGGTCGCAATGGGGCGTCAGCACCAGCGACACCAGCTCGTCCGGCCGGCCGAGCAGCTCGCCGCCGAACAGCAACCCGGGGCCGGCGGGCTCGCCGCCGAGCCGGTCGCCCGGTTTCGACAGGTGGACGGGCTCCCTGGCCGTCAGCACGAGGTAGCCGTCGCGGGTCACCCTCCCCTTGAGCGCGCGAGCCCACTCCATCCGCTGCTCGAAGGTCAGCCCGTCGCGGCGGTCCTGCAGGGCGATCCGCCACCTGCCGAACGCGAACAGCAGCACCTGCCCCTCGCCGGCGGACCACAGAGAGACGTTGCGGGTCATGCTCCTGATCCGCGTGCCGCCCTCGGGCATCCCGCCGAGGGGCGCGTAGAGCTTGCGGAACATCGCCCGCTCGCCGCCGATCCACGCCCCCTGGTAGGGCCTGGACCCGCGCGCGGCCAGGCGCAGCTCGACCGGGTAGCGAACCTGGGCCTTGGTGCCGTCGGGGAACACCACGTCGATGCTCTCCTCGTCGCCCAGGCTGCGCGGGTAGGCGCGCAGGATGTTGGGCGCGCGGTCCCGCTGGTCCGCCGCGGGTGTCGGCGCGGCCGTCGACGGGGTCACCACGGGCGCCCGGCCGTCCGGACTCCTGCTGATCAGCAGGCTGACCGCCGGGACGGCGAGGACGGCCAGCAGGACCACGATGCCGACCCATCCCCTGCGCCGGGGGCCTGCCTCGATGACATCGCGCACACCTCCATTGAGGTGACCTCGGCCCGCCCCACGCAAGACCCCGGGCATGATCGCTTCACCAGACGGCCGTGTTGACCTTCCCCTCGGTGGTCAGGTGTACCCGCCGTCCCACCAGCTGCGTGCTCATGGCGTCGGCGAGCAGGCCGGCCCGCCGTACCCGGGCGTGGGCGCGCCCGCCGCCCGGCAGGTCCGCCACGAGCAGCCCCTTCGAGGGTGACCCGTCACGCTCGTGCGCGACCGTGTATCCGGCCACCGTCGCCTCGCCCGCGTACGTGGGCACGATCGCGACGGGCGTGGCGATCGCCTGCCGCGCCACCGTCTCCCACAGGGACAGCGACTCGGGGCCCGGCTGGTCACGGACGGTGAGCCGAGCGGCTCCGACATGACGCCGACATAACGAGAGCAATGTTCGGCATGTAAAGCGGGAGACACCTGGTGACAATGTTGCCGGCGATATCGAACTGCGGCGTCGACCTGCGGAAATACCATTCTTGAATACATGCGGAATGGTTATTTCAATAACGGAATGGAACCGGGCCAGACTTTTTCACGTCGTTTCCTGGCTCGCGCCTTGCGCCATTCAGTAGCGTCCTCAACGTTTTCCTGGCCCACCGGGGCACAGTTCCCCGCTCTGGGCCGCCGAGAACCGGAAGGAGCTCCATGTTTTCCCGAGCAAGGCGCCTCACCGTCGGCGTCGCGGCCATCGGCATGGCCGCGGGCCTGATGAGCGCGACCGCGGCCCAGGCCGCGGCCCCCAGCGATGTCGTCTCCAAGGACGCGGCCACCTCAGCAGCCGGCGCCATCGCGTTCTGGACGCCGGACAAGCTCCGCGCGGCCACCGACATCAACGACGATCTGTCCATGGACGTGAGGGGCGCGAAGGGCGCCAACTCCG
Source organism: Nonomuraea sp. NPDC003727 (assembly GCF_053586935.1). Taxonomy (NCBI): domain Bacteria; kingdom Bacillati; phylum Actinomycetota; class Actinomycetes; order Streptosporangiales; family Streptosporangiaceae; genus Nonomuraea; species Nonomuraea sp. NPDC003727. Next base: position 50,097 of record NZ_JBSFNE010000017.1, on the reverse strand, counting down.
CCCCCGACGGCCCGCCCGGATCCGTTCCCCCGATCGGCCAGGAGAAGGCCAAGGCCATCAAGACCAAGCAGGTCAACCTGCCCAACACGGTCGGCCGCATCTTCTTCACGCTGCCCGGCGCCAACGAGAACGACCGGAGGAGCTGGAAGTACTGCTCCGGCACCTCGGTGCAGGGCAAGTACCGCAACCTCGTCGCCACCTCGGCCCACTGCGTCTACGACGTCAAGCACAACGTCTTCTACGACAACTGGGTGTTCATCCCGTCGTACTGGGACGGCAACAACAAGTGGGACGGCAAGGCCCCCTACGGCATTTACGCCGCCAAGACCTTCAACGCGCACGACGACTTCGTGGTGAAGGAGGACTACGACTACGACTACGCCTTCGTCAACGTCTACAACGGCTTCAAGCCGACGTGGCAGAAGGACGACAAGGGCACCTGGCAGCTGGTCAAGAAGAACGTCGGCAGGCTCGGCGACAACGTCGGCGGTCAGGGCTTCACCTGGAACCGCAACCCCAAGGCCACGGTGTTCTCCTTCGGCTACCCCGCCGGCGAGCACCCCGACGGCGACAAGCCCTTCACCGGCAAGACCATGAAGTGGTGCTACGGCACGACGGCCCCCATGCCGCCGGCGCCGAAGTTCCGCATCGAGGAGCACGTCGGCTTCAAGTGCTCCTTCACCTCCGGTGCCAGCGGCGGACCGTTCCTCTACAACTACAAGAACTCCAGCCGCACCGGCTACCTGATCGGCGTCAACAGCGTCGCCTGGGACACCGACGGCAACGACCGCTACGACCGCATCTCCTCGCCGTACTTCAACGGCGACACCTACAAGGTCTACAAGGCCGCCGCCAACCGCTGGAGCGGCAACCAGCCCGGCTGATCCGTCGCGGGCAGCACCACCGGCCCCGGTCCGTTCAGGACCGGGGCCTCCCCTTGTCCTCCAGGTAGCGCCGCTCGGGCAGGCTGGCCGTCAGCGCCGCCGCCCTCACGAAGGACGCGCGCGCCGCATCCTCCTGCCCCGCCATCTCCAGCAGGTGCCCCCGTACGGCGTGCAGCCGGTGGTGCCCCTCCAGCCCCTCGACGGTGTCGAGCAGGGCCAGCCCTTCGCGAGGACCGCGCGCCATCGCCACCGCCACCGCCTGGTTGAGCGTCACCATCGGCCCCGGCGCGACCCGCGCCAGCAGCTCATACAGCGCCATGATCTGCGGCCAGTCGGTCTCGCCCTCCTCGGTGTGCACCGCCGCGATCGCCGCCTGCAACTGGTACGGCCCGAGCGGCCCCCGCGACAGCGCCGCCGTCACCAGGTCCACGCCCTCGGCGACGAGGTCCTTGTCCCACAGGGTCCGGTCCTGCTCGTCCAGCGTGATCAGCGCCCCCTCGGCGTCCGTGCGCGCCGCCCGGCGGGCGTCGGTCAGCAGCATCAACGCCAGCAGCCCCGCCACCTCGCCGTCGTCGGGCAGCAGCCGGTGCACGGTCCTGGTCAGCCGGACGGCCTCGGCGGTGAGGTCGGCGCGCTGCAGGTCAGGCCCGGACGTGGCGGTGTAGCCCTCGTTGAAGATCAGGTAGAGCACGTGCAGGACCACGTCGAGCCGGTCGGGCGTCATCTCGAAGGTGGCGCCCGCCTTCTTGATCGTCGCCTTGGCCCTGCTGACCCGCTGCGCCATCGTCGCCTCCGGCACCAGGAACGCCCCCGCGATCTCGGCGGTCGTCAGGCCGCCGACCGCGCGCAGCGTCAGCGCGATCTGCGAGGCAGGCGTCAGCGCCGGATGGCAGCACAGGAACAGCAGCGTCAGCGTGTCGTCGGTGTCGGGGACCTCGGGCGGCTCCGCCTCCAGGGCGACCTCCGCCTCCCTGCGCCGCCGCGCCTCCTCGCTGCGGATCTCGTCGATCATCCGGCGCGAGGCGACCGTCACCAGCCAGGCCTTCGGGTTGTCTGGCAGGCCGTCCCTCGGCCACTGGGTCGCCCCGGCCAGCAGGGCCTCCTGCACCGCGTCCTCGCACGCGTCGAACTGCCCGTACCGTCGCACGAGCACGCCCAGCACCTGCGGCGCCAGCTCCTTGAGCAGGTCCTCCCTCATCGGCACCGGCTCCACCGTCATGCCCCGCTTTTCCACGCCGTTCCTGGTCATTCCTCGAAGACGGGGCGGAGCTCGATCGTGCCGCCGTAGGCGACGTCGGGCCAGCGCCTGGCGATCTCGAGCGCCCGCTCGGGCGTCTCGCAGTCGATGATGCAGTAGCCGGCCAGGTACTCCTTCGACTCCAGGAAGGGGCCGTCGGTGACGGCGACCACGCCGTTCTTCAACCTGATGGTGCGGGAGCCCGCCTGGTCGGCCAGCGCCTCGCCGCTCACCCACTCGCCCCTGGCGGTGAGCTCGGCGATGAGATCCTCCACCGTGGCCATCGCGTCGTCGATGTTCTCGTTGACGGCCTTCGCGGCGACGGCGTTCGTGTAGATCATGAGCATGTACTTCACGTCTTCGACGCTACAGGTCGAGAGGGGTGCGCCTGTTCCGGCTCGGCCGTGCCGTACTCGCCGCCTCGGCCGCCGGTGCCTGGCGTGTTCCGGCTCGGCCGTGCGCACGGGGAACGGTGTACTCGCCGCGTCACCGCCGGTGCCTGGCGCTCGTCGCCGTGGTGACGGGCGGCGCGGCCCGGACACGCCCGTCCGGCGCGTGAGGGCGTGCCGGAGCAGGTCAGCGCGGGGGAACCGGCTCGAAGGAGAAGAGGGACCGCGTCGAGAGCCGCATCATGCACGCGTTGCCGAACGTGTGCCGGTACCTGACCATCCGGCCGTCCCAGATGCCGACGGCGGCGGCGTTGACAGGCTTGTAGTCCATGGTGCACCTGATGAGCGGGTCGGGCTCGATCTCCGCGGGATCGCCGCCGGCCGCCTCGAGCTCCGCGCACGCCTGCCGTGGCGCCGGATGGGTGGAGACGCGGTACGGCTCGCACGTCAGGAGCACCAGGCGCGACCCCTTGCTCAGCACGAGCATCCGCTTCTGGTCGACCTTCTTCAAGATCATTTCTGCCATCACGGATAGGGGGTCGGGCTCGGCCGTCGCGGCCCCGGAAGATGCGGCGAAAGCCGTACCGCAAACAACGGCCACACATGCGAGTCTTCTCATGACGAGAAGCCTCTCTTGGGCCTCTGACCTGGGACAACGACCGACGCGCGGGATATCGGGTTTTTCTAGATCACATAACGATCGCCAATCCAGGCTGCAATAACGCTTACGATCTGGAAAAATCACGCGTTACGGTCTAAGGAAGGCATTTCATGATCCCCCGCCTGAGGCAACTCGCGATCGCCGCTGTCAGCGGCGTTCTGCTGATGCTGCCCGGAATCACGGGGACGCTGCCCGGAACCACGGGGGTCGCCCACGCCGCCGCCGCGCCGCCCGACTACGTCTACTCCGAGCCGCTGGCCGCCTCCGACGCCGAGATGCGCAAGGTCGCCGAGTACTGGAAGCCCGAGAAGCTCAAGGACGCCGACAGCTACTCCCCCGCCACCCCCGGCACCAAGAGCTCCTCGCCGTCGTCGTCGCCCTCCACCTCCGCCGGATCGCTGAGCCCCCAGACCATCGCCAGGACGCGCGCGCCGCGCGACATCGCCCCCACCACGCCCGCCAAGGGCGGTACGGCCCGGACGATCGGCAAGGTCTACTTCCAGCTGGGCGGCAAGGAGTACTGGTGCTCGGCCAGCGCCGTCGCCGCCAGGAACCGCAGCCTCGTCGCCACCGCGGGCCACTGCGCCTGGGACCCGCGCCTCGGCAAGAGCACCAACTGGATCTTCGTCCCCAACCCCGGCAAGGACGGCGAGGCCCCCGACGGCATCTACGTCGGCTCGACGCTCCACATGCACGAGGACTGGGCCGCCATCGGCGACTACGACTACGACTACGCCTTCGTCTCGGTGCACCGCGGCTTCCGCTGGACGACCGAGAACGGCAAGCTCGCCATGAAGGACGTCGGCCGTCTGGAGGACAACATCGGCGGCCTCGGCCTGACGGTCGGCAAGAAGACCGGCAACCAGATCAGCGCCTTCGGCTACCCGGCGGGCGCCCAGCCGGACAACACCCACCCGTTCGACGGGCGCACGCTCAAGACCTGTGAGGGCACCACCAAGCGGACCGTCAACCCGACACGCAACCTGCAGTGGGGCGTGCTGCTGCCGGGCTGCGACTTCAGCACCGGCGCCAGCGGCGGGCCGTGGATGCTCGGCTACAAGTCGTCGACGCGCCTGGGCTACCTCAACGGGGTCAACAGCCTGACGTGGAACCTCGACGCGGTCGGCAAGTTCGACGCGGTGTCCTCGCCGTACTTCACGACGACGACGTTCGAGGTCTACGATCACGCCGCGAACGACTCGCTCACCTGACTCCCCGCCCAAAATGTGACTCGGATCACACGAACTCCGGGACAACCAATTGATCACTTCGGCGTCAGAAGCCTCCTGATCAGCACAGACCACACAAGGTCACTTCATCTCAGACAGATCACGAGCGGTGTGATTCGTCCGACTTGTCCGTTGACATGATCAACGGGAAATTCCCATGACCAAACCCTCCGCTGTAGGTTCCTCGCTATCCGTTTGCTGACTCTTGGGACGCAACAGGCGTCACAGTCAGCGCAAAGGAAACCTGGAGTTATACCTTGAAGCGCATCTTCCTCCCGGCTGGTGGCGCGATCCTGGCGACCGGCCTGCTGGCCGCCGGCCTTTCCGGCACCGCCCAGGCCGCCCGCGACATCGCCTCCGACCCCATGGCGACCAGCACCAGGGACGCCTCGTCCATCGCGAGCTTCTGGTGGAAGTCGAACGGCGCCGCCCTCCGTCAGGCCAGCGCGTACTACTGGGACTCGAGCGAGGTCAAGAAGCTCGTCAGCAAGGGTGGCTACACCCCTGACGGCAAGCCCGGCATGGTCGCCCCGACCAGTAACTCCGTCAGCAGCGGCACGGCCCAGAACATCAACATCCCCCGCACCATCGGCAAGGTGTTCTTCCTGGACGCCAGCGGCAGGCCCCGCTGGTGCTCGGCCACCTCCATCCAGGGCAACTACCGCAACCTGGTCGCCACCGCGGGCCACTGCGTCTACGACACCGACGGCAACGCCGACACCATGTCCAAGTGGGTGTTCGTCCCCGGCTACTACCAGGGCAAGGCTCCGTTCGGCATCTACGTCGGCAAGCAGGCCTTCACGCACTACGACTTCGACGTCTACGAGGACTACGACCGCGACTACGCGTTCGTCACCGTCTACAACGGCATCAAGTTCGACGGCTCCAAGCCGGAGGACGCGGGCCGGCTCGGCGACAACGTCGGTGGCCAGGGCTTCGCCTACAACCAGCCGACCGGCAAGATCGTGCGCACCTTCGGCTACCCGTACGCGCCCCACCCCGACGGCAGCAAGCCGTACACGGGCGTGACGCCCAAGCACTGCTACGGCGCGACCTCCGCCAAGACCGTCGGCTCGGCCGAGAAGAAGATCGAGGAGCACGTGGCGCTGAAGTGCCCCGTGACCCCCGGCTACGACGGCGGCCCCTGGCTGCTGAACTACAGCAACGGCAAGCGTCTCGGCTACGTGAACGGTGTCACCAGCACCTTCGCCGACCAGGACGGCAACGACCGCGTGGACTACATCTCCTCGCCGTACTTCGACGGTGAGACGGCCGCTGTGTACAACGCGGCCAAGAACATGGCGTCCGGCCGGATCGTCGGCCCGAACGGCGAGCTGCTCCGCTAACGGCCAGCAGTTAGAGAAAGGGCCCGGCACCTCCCTCCCGGGCCCTTTCTCATGCCCACGCTCCGCTCTTCGACCTTCCCCGCATTTCCCCGTAGCCGCACTGCGCCCGGCCCCCGCGCAGCAGTCCTTCACGCCGAATCCGCGCCCTCACCCTGGAGCCCTGGAGCCCTGGCGCCCTCCCGCGTGATCCACGCCCACACTCCGGGACCCCCGCCCCCTCCCACCGGATCCGCGCCCACACCCTGGGAACCCCCGGCCCCCTCCCACCGGATCCGCGTCCACGCCCTGGGAACCCCCGGCCCCCTCCCACCGGATCCGCGTCCACGCCCTGGGAGCCCTGGCCCCTCTCGCCGGAAGTCATGCAGTCACGCCTCCCGCCGCCATGCTCTTGGTATCCCTGCCTCGGGCGCCCTTGCGTTCCCCAGCGCCTCCCTCACCCCAGGGCTCTTGACACCCCCCGCGAAGAATGCTGGAATCCCGCCTCAGCGTCGCAGTGCACCCGGCAAAGAGACCGTCGCGGGCACGGAGGCGCCGAAACACGGGAATCATGTGCCCACACCCACCGATCCGACCGGCCGCCTCCAGGCGTTCGGCACCCAGCTGATCGACGTCCACTCCTGGCTCCGTGAGGAGCTCGCCGCCCTGCGCGACAGCTTCGACGCCTTCCTCGACGGCGGCGACCACCGCCCGCGCGAGCTGCGCGCCCACTGCCTCACCTTCTGTTCGGCGCTCGAACGCCACCACACCGGCGAGGACCGCACCGCTTTCCCCGCCCTGGCCGAGGAGTTCCCCACCCTCCGCCCCGTCCTGGCGAAGCTCCAGGAGGACCACCACCTGGTGGCCGGCATCCTCCGCAGGATCGAGTCCCTCGCCGCCGACGTGGGCACCGACATGGCCGACGCCCAACGGGTACGGCGCGAGCTCGACGGACTGGCCGCCATCGTGGAGTCGCACTTCGCCTTCGAGGAGCGCCAGATCATCGCGGCGCTCGACACGCTGAACATCCCCGCGTGGCAGGCGTCGCCCCCCGACTTCCTCGCCGCCTCGGCCGAGGCCGTACCGGAACCAGAATGAACGGGACGTGGGCCGTCCGCATAAGACGGCCCACAGTCACGCCCTCCAAAGATCCAAACCAACAGTCACGAGATGACCACGTTCAGTAAAGTGATCGTCGTGCCTTCGATCGCTCACGAGACCGTCATCGATCTCTTCCGAAAGCGGCCCACGCTCGCGGCGACCCTCATCCACGGGCAGGGCGTCACCCTCGCCGGTCATGACGAGGTGCGCGTGGAGTCAGAGAACCTCGTCGACTGCAAACCCGCCGAATATCGAGCCGACGCCGTGGTCGTGCACAGGGCCGGTAGCAAGCCGGTTCTCGGTGTGGTCGTGGAGGTGCAGCTACGTCCCGACGAGGACAAGCAGTGGAGCTGGCCGGTCTACCTGGCCACCCTCCGCGCCCGCCTGCAGTGCGACACCGTGCTGCTGGTGATGTGCCTGAGCAGCAAGACAGCCAGGCACTGCGCCACCCCGATCGACATGGGACACCCAGGGTGGAGGCTCGCCCCGCTGGTGATGGGCCCCGATCAACTGCCCAGAATCACGGACGTGGCCCAGGCCGTGGCCGAGCCCGAACTGGCCGCGCTGTCCGTCGTCGCACACGGGCGCACGCCCGGAGCCGACGGGCAAGAGGTCATGGACGCCTTCCTCAAGGCAGCGCCGCTCATGGCCGACGGGCTGGGCGAGACTTATGCTGATGTCGTACTGGCGCTGCTATCGAAGGTAGCGGCGCAGAGGTTCGTGGAGGGGCTCATGGCAGTCGGAACTGACAAGTACAAGAGCGACTACGTCCGCCAATGGGTCGCCGAAGGCCTAGCCGAGGGAGAAGCCAAAGGCGCAGCCAAGGGCGCAGCCGAGGCTCGGGCCAAGGACATCATCCTCGCCTTCCGCACACGAGGCATCGACGTCTCACCCGAGGCCGAGAAGCGCATCCTCGACTGCTCCGACCCCGACCAGCTGAGCGCATGGTTCCCGAAGTCCATCACGGCCGACAGCGTCGAGGACCTGTTCGACAGCGAATGACATCCGCCCACATGGTCGAGTGCCCGCACCGAAGACCTCTCGCGGGTGTCGCACGGACGCTGCTACCTGAACTATCGGCGCGGAAGTTGGTGGAGGGACTCATGGCGGCCAGAATCCACAAGTACAAGAGCGACTACGTCCGCCAATGGGTCGCCGAAGGGAAAGCCGAAGGCGCAGCCGAGGCCCGGGCCAAGGACGTCATCCTCGCCTTCCGCACACGAGGCATCGACGTCTCACCTGAGGCCGAGAAGCGCATCCTCGACTGCTCCGACCCCGACCAGCTGAACACCTGGTTCCCGAAGTCCATCACGGCCGACAGCGTCGAGGACCTGTTCGACAGGGAATGACGTCCGTCCACATGGCCGAGTGCTCACGCCCGGCCCGTCGTCACGAACCCGCTCGCCCCGGGAGCAGGTAGCCGCCGGGTCGTCGACCACGCCGAAGAGCTTTCCGCGGGTGCGGGTGTCCATCGGACCCTCGCACCCGTTTCCTTTTCCCGCGCATGAACGGCACGCCCGCGAAGTCCTTGGCGCAGCCAGCCGGCGGCTGTCCAGGACTGCGGCCCAACGCGCCCGACGGCTCCCACCCCTCTTCAAGGCGCTCACCTCGGGAGCTTCCAGGTCCGGCGGACGGGACGAAGAGGTGAGCGCGAGATCGCCCCCTCGGATTCCTTCCCCCCAGCCGCCGGCAGCATCGCCACGGCCAGCCGCACGGATGACTGCCGCGCGGCCGACCGTCGGCGGGCTGGACCGCACTCGTCGCGCACTCCGGACGGTCAACCCTGCGACGCGACCACGCCTCACACATCCAGCGAGCCCGCACTCAGCGTCACGCTGGCGACCGGAAAGTAGGCGCGAGGCCGCTTTCCTGAAGGTTTCCTGGCAAGATCGAGTGATATTAGACGGAGCAAGAGCCAATTCGGTGCCATCAAATTTCTGTGATCTGAGTCACATCAAGCCGATCACGTAGCGTATCCCCTCACTCACCCCTCATGAGCACCATTCGCAACAACCCCGCGAGGCCCTGCGAAAACGTGTCGCGACGATCACGCTTCGCGATCATCTCTGACTGGTAACGGAAAGGTCACGCCGGTAAGGGCGGTTCTCAGATGCCGCAGAACGGCTTCCACCTGCGAAGATCACCGCGTTATGGTCCTTGCTATCCCTTTACTGACGCATGGGACGCATGTTGCGACCCACGACAGAGCAAGGAGCAGTTCCCTTGAAGCGCATCCTCCTCCCCGCCGGTGGCGCCATCCTCGCCACCGGTCTGCTGGCCGCCGGCCTGGCTGGTACCGCTCACGCCGCCCCCGACGTCGCCAGCGACCCGATGGCGAAGAACGCCGCGGCCGCCAAGTCGATCGCCGAGTACTGGGCCGCCTCCAACGGTGCTGCTCTCCGGGCGGCCAAGGAGTCGAACGTCTGGGACAGCAAGGATGTCGCCAAGCTGAAGTCGACCGGCGGTTACAACGCCGACACCAAGCCGGGTGTCGTCGCGCCGATCGGCGAAGAGAAGAAGACCGCGACCAAGTCGCAGAACGTCAACATGCCGAAGACCATCGGCAAGGTCTTCTTCGTCAACTCCAAGGGCGAGCCCCGCTGGTGCTCGGCCACCTCGATCCAGTCGCGCTACCGCAACCTGGTCTCCACGGCCGGTCACTGCGTGTACGACACGGCCGGCAACTCCGACGTCATGTCCAAGTGGGTCTTCGTCCCCGGCTACTACCAGGGCAAGGCTCCGTTCGGCATCTACGTCGGCAAGCAGGCCTTCACGCACTACGACTTCGACGTCTACGAGGACTACGACCGCGACTACGCGTTCGTCACCGTCTACAACGGCATCAACCTCAGCAGCTCGGCTCCGGCGAAGGTCACCAAGAGCGAGTTCGAGAAGCACTCCGGTCCCAAGTGGGTCGACGAGAAGGACATCACCAAGGACGAGTACGTCGCGGGTGTCGAGAAGTACGGCATCAACGGCCCGTTCCAGTCCAAGGCCCTCGACCCGCAGGTCGAGACGGTCGCCAAGCCCGATGATGTCTCCTCGAAGAACATCGAGGACTACATCCTGGGCAAGGGCCCGACCAAGGGTGTCCAGCTCACCGGTGTCGAGGTCGTCAAGTCGGTCTACGAGAACGCGACCACCGGCTGGGACAACAACGCCAAGTTCGAGCGGCTGAGCGTCAAGCTGCCGATCAGCAAGGAAGAGTACGAGAAGCTGCTGGCCGACAAGGCCGACGGCAAGTTCCTCGGCGAGCTCAGCACCACCCAGGACAAGAACGGCCAGGCCACCGCCTGGTACAAGCAGCAGTTCTTCGTCAAGAAGTGGGTCAAGACCACCGAGCGGATCCGCTACTGGGTCGAGACCTACTACGTCCAGGACGTGAAGGCTGCTGACGCTGGTCGTCTCGGCGACAACGTCGGCGGTCAGGGCTTCGCCTACAACCAGCCCACCGGCAAGTACGTCCGCGTCTTCGGCTACCCGGCCGGGGCGCACCCCGACGGTCACAAGAACTTCACCGGCATCACGCCCAAGTGGTGCTACGGCAAGACCACGGCCAAGACCGTCGGTTCGGCCGCCAAGAAGATCGAGGAGCACGTGGCACTGAAGTGCTCCATGACCGAGGGCGCCGACGGTGGCCCCTGGCTGCTCAAGTACAGCAACGCCAAGCGCCTCGGCTACGTGAACGGTGTCACCAGCACCTTCAACGACCAGGACGGCAACGACCGCGTCGACTACATCTCCAGCCCCTACTTCGACGGTGAGACCGCCTCCGTCTACAAGGCCGCTGCGAACGTGTGGTCCGGCAAGATTTTCTAACGGCGTCGCCGTAAGACCGAGCTGAGGGCTGGTTCCGCGGCTCACCGAGCAATGCCAGAGGGGCCCGACATCCGTCGGGCCCCTCTGTGTTGGCGCCTGGTTCGGAGGTGTGATCGAAATTTGCTGGCCCCTTCGACGCACCGGAGCCCGAATCGGTGCCATCGGATCAATGTGATGTACGTCACATCAACCACTAACTCACCGTGACGACCGAGCAGCAACCTCATCAGTCACACTAACAACATCCTTATGATGATCTGCGGAAACGATCCCCAAACCCCCGCAGACACCGCGTGTGCGCTTCAGCCTCTTAAACATCACAGAACGATCACGCCCGACTTGTGCGCTCTTTTCCCGCCAAAGCGGCTACCGGATTCCAAGATCGGCACTGTATGTTCCTGGCTATCCCTTTACTGACGCATGGGACGCAAGAGGCGTTCCACGACAGCGCAAGGAGTTACCTTGAAGCGCATCCTCCTCCCGGCTGGTGGGGCCATCCTGGCCACCGGTCTGCTGGCCGCCGGCCTCGCCGGCACCGCCTCGGCCACGCCCGTCCCCAACGACGAGTACCTGGCCAAGAGCGCTCAGCAGGTCTCGGACATCATCAACTTCTGGACGAAGTCCGACAACGCTGCTCTCAAGGCGGCCACGGCCTACCACTGGGACTACAAGGAAGTTAAGAAGCTCGTCTCCAAGGGCGGCTACACCGCCGACACCAAGCCGGGTGTCGTCGCGCCCATCGGCGAGGAGAAGAAGGTCGCGGCCAAGGTTCACAACGTGAACGTGCCGAAGACCCTCGGCAAGGTCTTCTTCGAGACCCGTGACGGCAAGCTGCAGTGGTGCTCCGGCACCTCGATCCAGTCCAACTACAAGAACCTGGTTGCGACTGCTGGTCACTGCGTCTACGACCTGGCCGCCAACAACGAGGTCGTGTCCCGCTGGGTCTTCGTCCCCGGTTACTACCAGGGCAAGGCTCCGTACGGCATCTACGTCGGCAAGCAGGCGTTCACGCACTACGACTTCGACGTCTACGAGGACTTCGACCGCGACTACGCGTTCGTCACCGTCTACAACGGCATTGGCGGCGGTGCGGCCGCGAAGGCCCAGGTCAGCAAGGGCGAGTACGACAAGCACGTCGGCCCCAAGTGGACCGAGCGCAAGTACTTCGACATCACTGACTCGAAGCAGAAGGCTGAGTGGGAGGCGGGCCGCGACAAGTTCGGCCCCAACGGCCCGTTCCAGTCCGAGGTTGCCGACGCCGACAAGGTCGAGCACGTTGCTCGCCCGAGCAGCGTCGACACCAAGGCCGAGTTCGAGGCCTACACCGACGCTGACGGCAGCAACGGCATCAAGGCTGTCAAGGTCTCCGTGACCGAGTCGGCCCACACCGCCGCCAAGGGCAGCGGTGTCGCCACCGGCACCAAGGGTGAGGACTTCGACAACGGCTCGAAGTGGGAGTCGAAGACCGAGGCGATCTCCAAGGAGACCTACGACCGTCTGCTCGCCGAGAAGGCCAGCGGCAAGTTCGACGGCAAGCTCGAGGAAGTCAAGAACGGTGACACCGTTGTTGGCTGGAAGAAGACCGAGTACTGGACGATCCTCTGGGTGAAGTCCACCGCGAAGGTCCTCTACTTCGCCGAGAGCTACTTCGTCCAGGACTACAAGTTCGTCGACAACGGCCGCCTCGGCGACGTCGTCGGTGGCCAGGGCTTCGCGTACAACCAGCCCACCGGCCAGGTCGTCCGCACCTGGGGTTACCCCTACGCTGAGCACCCCGACGGCTCCAAGCCGTACACCGGTGTGACGCCGAAGTGGTGCTACGGCAAGACCAGCGCCAAGCTCCAGGGCTCGGCCGCCAAGAAGATCGAGGAGCACCTGGCGCTGAAGTGCCCGGTGACCCCCGGTTACGACGGTGGCCCCTGGCTGCTCAAGTACAGCAACGCCAAGCGCCTCGGTTACGTGAACGGTGTCACCAGCACCTTCAACGACCAGGACGGCAACGACCGCGTGGACTACATCTCCAGCCCGTACTTCGACGGTGAGACCGCGACTGTCTACAAGGCTGCCGCGAACACCGCCTCGGGCCCGATGTTCCCGTTCCCGAAGCCGTAACACGCTTGACGTGAGCTCGGGGGTCCAAACCTCAGCTCGCCTGCTTCACCCGAAGGGCTCGGCTTCTGCCGGGCCCTTCGGCCTTTTCCTGGGTCTGAAGTGCTTCGGGTCCGGAGCAAACACTCAGACGGATTCCCTTACGGGAGTGATCACCGGGTCGATAGGGTCTCAACACCCCTTTTGTTAACTCTGTGGAGCCTCCCGTTGAAGCGCCTGCTCATCCCCCTCGCGGCCGCCGGTCTGGCCGGCGCCGCCCTCGCCGCTCCGGCCGCCGCCGCGCCGCACTGGGTCATCGACCCGCTGGCCCCCAAGCCCGCCGACGCCTACAGCACCGCCCTGTTCTGGCTGGACGCCAACGGCGCCGCGCTCAAGAAGGCCACCCAGTTCCACTGGGACAGCAAGGACGTCGCCAAGCTCGTCAGGGTCAGCGCGGACAAGCCCGATGACGGCAAGCCCGGCATCGTCGCCCCCATCGGCGCCGCGACCACCGGCGGCAAGGTGAAGAACGTCAACCTGCCGAAGACGATCGGCAAGGTCTTCTTCGTCGACCGCAAGGGCGACTACCGCTGGTGCTCGGCCACCTCGATCCAGTCCAGGCACCGCAACCTGGTCGCGACCGCGGGCCACTGCGTGTACGAGCAGGGCCATGACGTGTTCGCCAAGTGGGTCTTCGTCCCCGGCTACCACCAGGGCAAGGCGCCCTACGGCGTCTTCTCCGGCGCCTACGCCTTCACCACCTACGACCTCGACACCTACGACGACTACGACGGCGACTTCGCCTTCGTCGCCGTCCACAACGGCTTCGAGCTGACCGGGAGCCGCGAGGTCACCAAGGGCGAGTTCTCCTCGTGGGCCGGCGACAAGTGGACCAAGCACGAGGAGATCAAGGAAGACGAATACAAGACCGGTTTCGACAAGTACGGCGCGGCCGGGCCGTACTGGTCGAAGGACTTCGACGTCACCCCTGAGAAGGTCGGTCACGACTACACGGGCGAGAAGATCCTCACCAAGGTCGAGGTGACCAAGAAGCAGTACGAGGACGCCGCCATCGGCACCGCGGCCAACGTGAACGGCGAGCAGTACGAGAAGGTCGGCCCCACGGCGATCAGCAAGGAGAAGTACCAGGAGCTGAGCAAGCTCAAGGCCGACGGCAAGTTCCTCGGCCAGCTCGACGCCGATGTCAGCAACGGTGCCGAGATCGCCTGGTACGAGACCCACTACTACGTCAAGCAGTGGGTGAAGGCGGGCAAGACGGTCCGCTACTTCCGCGACCACTACTACGTCGGCGTCGCCAAGGACACCGGCAAGCTCGGTGACGCCGTGGGTGGTCAGGGCATGGCGTGGAACCAGCCGCTGAACCAGCCCGTCTTCGCCTTCGGCTACCCCGGCGACGAGCACCCCGACGGCAGCAAGCCGTACACCGGCGTCACCCCCAAGTACTGCTACGGCAAGACCGGCACGAAGTCCTACCAGATCAACACGGTCAGGGCGGAGACGCACCAGGTTCTCAAGTGCTCGATGACCGGCGGCGCGGACGGCGGTCCGTGGCTGCTGAAGTACAGCAACAGCAAGCGCCTCGGCTACGTCAACGGCGTGACCAGCGTGTTCATCGACCAGGACGGCAACGACCGGGTCGACATGATCAGTTCGCCGCTCTTCGACGGTGAGACCGCGGACGTCTACAACAAGGCGCAGTACGCGGAGACCAAGAGCATCATCGGCCCCAAGGGCGAGATGCTGAGCTGAGACCTCCGGGACGGCGGGCCCGGCTCGGAAAGGAACGAGCCGGCCCGCCGCACCGGCGCCGGGCTCCACGACGACCCAGTCCTGGAGGGCCGGCCCCAGCGAGCCGGACCCAGCGAGGGCCCGGACCCCGGGAACCGGGCCCAGAGAGCCGACCCCAGGAGAGCGGCCGGGCCCTGAGAGCCGACCCCAGAGGAGGGCCGGGCCCTGAGAGCCGGACGCAGAGGGCCGACCCCTGTGAGGGCCGGGACTCAGACGGCCCAGCCCTAGAAGGAGCTCAGTTCCGCGACCCGCTCGTTCAGCGTGACGACCGACGGCTCCGACCGGTACGGCTCCAGCCGCCGGCGAAGGTCCAGCGCGTACGAGCGCGTCCGTACCGACTGCAGTTCGCCGGCCAGCCCCAGCGCCTCCGTCGCCGTCGTGCACGCCTCCTCCAGCTCGCCGCACTGCAGCAGCCCGGCCGACAGCAGCGAGAGGTTGAACATCCGCCCGCGCACGTACCGCCCGTCCATGTCCAGCGATCGGCGCGCGTACTGGACGGTCCGCGCCCCTTCCCCCAGATCCCGGTAGCAGTGGGCGAACTTGGCCGCCAGGTAGGCCTCGTCGAAGTACGCCAGCCAGGCCGGCTCCTCCCCCGGCGTCCGCCGGTCGAAGGCGCGCGAGGCCGCGGCGAGTGAGGCGGCGCACGACCGCTTGTCGCCGAGCCCGGCGTGCGCGTGGGCCTCGAGGACGTGGCAGGAGGACATGAGCGTGTGGATGCCGGAGCGCAGCGCGGACTGCTGGGCGGCACGGGACAGGTCGAGGGCGTGGGCGGGCTGGCCCATGTAGAGGGCCTGGTGGCTCATCCCGGCCAGGATCTCGCCGCCGAGGCCGTCGTCGTCGGCGCCGCGGGCCATGCGGAGGGCCTGGATGAGGTAGCGCTGGGCGAGGCCGTGCTGTTCGAGGTCGTAGGCCATCCAGCCGGCCAGCCTGGTCAGTTCGGCGGCGGCGGAGGCCAGGCGCTTGCCGGTGCTCTCGCCGTACGAGCCGTCGCGCAGCAGCGGGGTGACCGCGGTGTCGAGGTACTTGACCACCGCCGAGCGGACCCTGCCGCCGCCGAACCTGTTGTCGAGCTCGCCGAAGGACCGGGTGACCTCGTGGATGGCGGAGATGTCGGCCGTTCCGACCCTGCGCCCGCCGGCCGCCGAGGGATGGCCTTCGGGCGGGAAGGTCAGCCAGCGGATGGCGCCGACCGCGCCCGCCGCGATCGCGAAGGTCGAGTCGACGAGGAACTTGCGCCGTTCGACGTCGGCCCGCCACAGAGCCGTCGCGGTCGCGACCCCCTCCTGCCACGTGTGCGTGAACTCCTGCCCGAGGTGGAGGGGTGTCGTGATGGCCGGCATGCCGAGGTCCTCCGGCGTGACCGGGCGGCCGAGGCGCAACGCGAAGATCTCCGCCAGCAGGCCGGGGACGGGGTCGCGTGGCCGTTGCCCGCCGATCCAGCGAAGGACGGAGCTGTGGTCGTATTTCAGTCCGGGCGTGCCGCGGGCCGCCCCCACATCGTTGAGCCTGCGGGCGAGCCCTTTGTGGGAGAAGCCCGCTTCGGCGATGAGCGCCTTGAGCAGCCGGTTGGCCTCACGTTCCATGGGCCCCCCTCGGCGGAGAGTCACACACGTCATTACAGAGCGCTCTAGTAGTAGCACGGAACGTAACGCCAATATCGCCGTTCCCAAAAGGAACAGCAAACTTTCTTGGGAGTAAACCCACGTGACAAGCCCCCGGCGCCGGGCGCCGGGGGCTTGGCTGCCGTCAGAGCCTGGCCACGCCGTCCTCACGCGCCTGGGCGGCCACGGCCGCGATGACGGCCGGAGCGACCCGCGGGTCGAACGGGCTGGGGATGACGTAGTTCTCCCGCAGCGCGTCGCCGACCACGTCCGCGAGCGCCGCGGCCGCCGCCACCTTCATGTTCTCCGTGATGGTGGTCGCGCGGACGTCCAGTGCGCCCCTGAACACCCCGGGGAAGGCGAGCACGTTGTTGATCTGGTTGGGGAAGTCGGAGCGCCCGGTCGCCACCACCCGCGCGTGGCGGCCGGCGACCGACGGGTGCACCTCGGGCGTCGGGTTGGACAGCGCGAACACGATGGAGTCGGCCGCCATGGAGGCGATGGCCTCCTCCGACACCGTCGAGCCCGACAGGCCGACGAACACGTCCGCGCCGGCCAGGGCCTCCTCGGTCGAGCCGGTGCGGCCGGCCTTGTTGGTGTCGGCCGCCAGGGCCTGCTTGAAGGGGTTCAGGTGGGAACGGCCCGCGTAGATCAGGCCCCGGGAGTCGGACACCGCGATGTCGCCGATGCCCGCGTTGAGCAGCATGCGCGTGACGGCGACGCCGGAGGCGCCGGCACCGGCCACGACGGCGCGCAGCGCGCTCAGCGGACGGCCCGTCAGCCGGGCGGCGTTCTGGAGCGCGGCCGTGACGACGATGGCCGTGCCGTGCTGGTCGTCGTGGAAGACCGGGATGTCGAGCATGGCGCGCAGCCGCTCCTCGACCTCGAAGCAGCGAGGGGCGCTGATGTCCTCGAGGTTGATGCCGCCGAAGGACGGCGCGAGCCTGGCGACGGTCTCGACGAGGGCGTCGACCGAGGTGCAGTCGAGGCAGATGGGCACCGCGTCGACCCCGCCGAACTCCTTGAACAGCAGCGCCTTGCCCTCCATGACGGGCATGGCGGCCGCGGGCCCGATGTCGCCGAGCCCGAGGACGGCGGTGCCGTCGGAGACGACCGCGACGACGTTGGACACCCAGGTGTAGTCCATGGCGAGCTCGGGGGACTCGGCGATGGCCGTGCAGACCTTGGCCACCCCCGGCGTGTAGGCGAGGGACAGGTCGTCCGCGTCGCGGACGGGGATGGTGGAGCGGACCTCGAGCTTGCCCCCGCGGTGCAGGGCGAAAGCCGGATCCAGGTCGAGGGATTCGAGAGATGCAGAAGCGGGCGTGACAGCCACAGCGACCCCAGTAGTCATCGGAATGGACACGAACCAGACGCCGCACGAGAGGTGTGAAGCAGCAGGCGTCTTCGTGAGGGGGTACGGGGGTCACCCGTTTTTTGATTCTGCCACATACTGAGACGCGCGCATGTGTAAGGAGTGTTAACAGGTTGGATCTGACCTCATACGCGGAGTTGGCCGTCCTTCTGGTCAACGGCGAGCTTCCTGATGAGAACGGCCTGCGCGAGGAGCTCACGTCCGTCTTCGCGCTCGCCGACGCGGGGAAGCACGAGGAGGCGGTCGGGCTGCTCAACGCTTTGCTCGCGCGGCACCCCGTCCATCCGCACATCTCCGCCCACGACGGGCAGGGCTGGCATCTCCACCTGGCGGAGGGCGGCCTGGTGATGGGTCTGGCCGCCGTCGTGACCGACCTGGGCGTCGACCGGCTGGGCGTGTGCAGGGCGGCGCGGTGCGCGAACGTGTTCGTCGACACCTCGTCCAACCGTTCGCGCCGCTACTGCTCCGAGCGCTGCGCCAGCAGGGCGAACGTGGCCGCCTATCGCGCCCGCCGCAGGAACGCCCCCTGACCCACCCGAGGGGCCGCCTACCGAGCGCGGCGCAGGAACGCCCCTGCCCCGAGGGGCCGCCTACCGAGCGCGGCGCAGGAGCGGCCAGTAGCGGAGGACGACGCGGCCCACGATGTCGTCGACGGGGCCGAAGTCCCAGCTGTCCTTGCGTCCCGAGGCGCGCTGGTTGTCGCTCTCCAGCCACCACCCGTCCGCGCCACGCCACTGGGCCCGTTTGACGATCAGCTGTGACGGGTCTCCGGGCAACCTGGCGACGACCAGGTCGCCGGGGTGCACGGCGGCGCCGCGCCGTACCAGCAGCCAGTCTCCGGGCCGGAGCGCCGGCCGCATGGAGTCTCCTTCGACACGCACCCTCATGGGCTGGTGATCTCCCTACGCGATGGAATCCTCCCGTGCGTCAACGTAGCCGCCCGGACTGCCCGGCGTCATCGCGGGAGTGCTACCGATTCCGCTACGACGAGACGCCGGAAGGGCGATCGGTGAGGGGCCTTTTCGCTCACCGGCGCGTGCAGAGCGGCCCCTGATACAAGGGCGATCGGGCAGACCCGAGTAAGGTCAGTAACCGGACCAAGCTGATACAGCATCAAGGAAGGACTTTCTGATGCTCGCACGACTGATGCGACCCAAGCACGTCGCTTCGGCGCACTGCGATCTCCCTTGCGGCGTCTACGACCCTGCCCAGGCCCGTATCGAGGCCGAGTCGGTCAAGGCGATCATGGAGAAGTACGCGGCCAACGAGGACCCGGTCTTCCGCGCTCGCGCCCTCACCATCAAGGAGGAGCGCGCCGAGCTCGTCAAGCACCACCTGTGGGTCCTGTGGACCGACTACTTCAAGCCCCCGCACCTGGAGACCTACCCGCAGCTGCACCAGCTGTTCTGGGAGGCCACCAAGCTCGCCGGCGCCGCCGGCGGCAAGGGCACGGTCGACGTGGACAAGGCCGACGAGCTCCTCGGCAAGATCGACGAGATCGCCAAGATCTTCTGGGAGACGAAGGCGGCCTGAACAGCGCCGAAGGGCCCCGCACCTGCGGGGCCTTTTTCGTTGGTTGGCGCGTCTGAGGACACCAATCGCCTCCAGGTGGCGGTAAGTTGCAGAGAGCGTCCTATACGCGAGGAGGAACGTGACCGAGGACACCGAGGCGCGCGTGATCCGTGATGTGGTGAGCGTCAGGCTGCCCGCCGCGAGCGCGTACTTGTCCGTGCTGCGCACGGCCACTGCCGGCCTGGCCGCACGGCTTGACTTCACGCTCGACGAGATCGAGGACCTGCGCATCGCCGTCGACGAGGCCTGCGCCATGTTGCTGAACGAGGCCGTGCCTGGCACCGACCTGACGGCCGAATTCGAGCTGACCGGGCAGGAGATGCAGGTCAGAGTAGAGGTCGCGACCGTGGGCAGCTCGGCGCCGAAGCGCGATGACTTCGCGTGGATGGTGCTGACCGCCCTGGCCGACGACGTCGACGCGGTGACCGATTCCCCCGACCGTATGGCGATCGTCCTGCGTAAGCGCCGAGGCGCGGCGAGGCCGGCGTGACGGAAAGGACTGGAGCCATGGCCGCCAGCGACCACGCCGTGCCCGACAGGGTGCGCGCCCGCATGCTCTTCGCCGAGCTGGCCGAGCTGGGCCCCGACGATCCGCGCCGGCAGCGCATCAGGGACGAGCTGGTCGAGCTTCATCTCCCCCTGGTGGAATACCTGGCCCGTCGCTTCCGCAACAGGGGCGAGTGGCTCGACGACCTGACCCAGGTCGCCACCATCGGCCTGATCAAGTCGATCGACAGGTTCGATCTGGCGCGCGGGGTGGAGTTCTCCACGTACGCGACCCCGACGATCGTCGGCGAGATCAAGCGTCACTTCCGCGACAAGGGCTGGGCGGTGCGGGTGCCGCGCCGGCTCCAGGAGCTCAAGCTGTCGCTGACCAAGGCGATAAGCGAGCTGTCGCAGCGGGAGGGGCGCGCGCCGACGGTGGCCGAGCTGGCCGCCTACCTGAAGATGACCGAGGAGGAGGTGCTCGAGGGCCTGGAGTCGGCCAACGCCTACTCCACCGTCTCGCTCGACGCCCCCGACTCGGGCGACGACGACGCGCCGGCGGTGTCCGACTCTCTGGGCATCGTGGACGAGTCGCTCGAGGGCGTCGAGTACCGCGAGTCGCTCAAGCCGTTGCTGGAGCGGCTGCCCCCGCGTGAGAAGCGCATCCTGCTGCTGCGGTTCTTCGGCAACATGACGCAGTCGCAGATCGCCACCGAGCTCGGGATCTCGCAGATGCACGTCTCGCGCCTGCTGGCACGCACGCTCGCGCAGCTGCGCGAGGGCCTGACGGCCGAAGACTAGTCGCCGTACAACGCCTTCGTGGTCGGCGGCGCGAGCAGCGTGGCCAGTCCCGCGATGGCGACGACCAGCAGCGGTACGCCGATGGCGGGCTGGCCCGACTGGATCACCGTCACCGACACGGGGATCATGAAGATCTGGGTCAGCACGCCGGGCGCCCGCCCCCAGCGCTCGGCCCTGAGCAGTCCGCCCCATGCCACCCAGATCAGCCCGGCGCCGATGAGCAGCCCGAAGGCGGCCTCGGCGACGCCCGCGAGGGTCTCGGTCGCCTGGCCCGTGAGCGTGCCGACCGCCGCGTAGACCCCGAGCCCGAGCGCCACCAGCCCTTCGAGCGCCACGATCACGGCCGCCACCACCAAACTCCAAGGGCGCATGGTTCTGTTTCTCTCCGTACGGCAAGCGGGGTCAAGGCCAAGGCGGTCACCGGTGACCGGCCGTCTTCCACGCTACTCCAGCAGGACTTCGGCCGGCCGCCGTCACGTCGGCCCGCGGGCCGGAACGGGCCCGACCCATCATCCCGTCCTGGTCCGCCGGTCTCCCAACCGGCCACCCGACGACCCCCCGAAAGCCCATCAAAGCGATATGTAGCCCACTCATTGCCCTTATCCGGACAAGACGGACATCGATCATTGGCTACGCTGGCCGTATGCGCGCGATGCTCCTGGTCAACCCCAAGGCCACGACGACGAACCACCGCACGCGTGACGTGCTCATCCGCGCGCTCGGCGCGGCCGTCGACCTGACCGTCGAGGAGACCGGGTATCGAGGCCACGCCGCCGCGCTGGCCGGCACCGCGCACGCCAAGGGCTACGACGCCGTCGCGGTGCTCGGCGGCGACGGCACGGTCAACGAGGCGGTCAACGGCCTGCTCGAGGGCGAGGGTCACGACCAGGCCGAGCGCCCGTCGCTCATGGTGATCCCGGGAGGCAGCGCCAACGTCTTCGCCCGCGCGCTCGGCCTGCCCAACGACCCGGTCGAGGCCACCGGCGCGGTCCTGGAGGCACTGCGGGAGGGACGCCGGAGGTCGGTGGGTTTGGGCCAGGCCCTCTGGGAGGACGAGAGCCGCTACTTCACCTTCTGCTCGGGGCTCGGCTACGACGCCGAGGTGGTGCGCGCGGTCGAGGGCCTGCGCGGGGCGGGCCGCAAGGCGACCCCCGCACGCTACGTGATCACCGCGCTGCGCCACTACCTGTCCACGGACAAGCGGCATCCCGCGATGACCGTCAAGGGCCCGGGCATCCCGACCGCCGAGGGCGTCTTCATGGCGATCATCTGCAACACCTCGCCGTGGACCTACGTCGGTCCCCGCCCGGTCTCGCCGACGCCGTGGGCGAGTTTCGAAACCGGGATCGACCTGCTGGGACTCCAGCGGATGGGGCTGCCGTCGGTGGTCGGGATCATCCACCAGATCCTCACGGAACGTGACAGCCTTCCGCACGGCAGGCACCTGGTCCAGCTCCACGACGAGCCGGAGTTCACGATCTCCGCGGAGCGTCCTGTCGCCTTCCAGCTCGATGGTGACTACCTGGGGGAACGCGAGTCCGTAACGTTCCGGTCTATCCCGAACGCATTACACGTGCTGGTCTAGCTGGTTACATTCGGTCATTGTGTGATGCATCCGACATCCATATCCCCCAAAACTTCGCCCCAAACCTCTTGCGTGCACTCTGCGTGGCTGGAAGTCTCAGCAGTAGTCGGAACGTAGGACCTTTAACCCACCCAAGGGTCCTACCCCGAGAGCGGCGCGACCTCCCCCGGGTCCCACCAGGATTCGGGTAAAGGTTCGCGCTAGTTAGTGAAAGTCTTCACAAAGTAGACCGCACGGAGTCGGCGATCGGCGGACTCCATCTACGAAGGAGTGGACGCATGGACTGGCGCCACCGAGCTGCCTGCCGTGACGTGGACCCCGAGCTGTTCTTCCCGATCGGCAACACGGGCCCGGCCCTGATGCAGATCGAGGAGGCCAAGCAGGTGTGCCGTTCCTGCTCGGCCGTCGACGCCTGCCTGAAGTGGGCCCTGGAATCCGGACAGGACGCCGGTGTGTGGGGCGGCCTCAGCGAGGACGAGCGCCGCGCCCTCAAGCGCCGCACCGCCCGCGCCCGCGCTCGCGCGTCCGCCTGACCTTCGAACCACCCGTCTCCCCTGACGCCTGGCGCGTGAGACTTTCCCGCCAGGCCTGCGGCCCCGAGGGGTCGCGGTATCCGAGACCCGAGTCCGCGCCCCGCACGACGGGCGCGGACTGAGGTCCTTCCTGGCCCGGTGCCCTCCGGAGGGCGAGCGCACCGCGCCCCGCGAGTGTGCCCGAGCGCCCGGAGTCCCCAGCAACGCCCTGGCGGGAGCACGAACCCGCAGTCTCCAGCAACGCCCCGGCCGGAGCGCGAACCCGCACTCTCCCGCGACGCCACAGGCCGGAGCCCGACCACCCGCAGCCTCCCGCGACGAGACCCCGGCAGGTGCACGGCCGCCCGCAGCCTCCCGCGACGAGACCCCCGAGTTGGCGCACGACCGCCGGGATGCCGGGCAGCCGACGTCACGAGGACGGCAGCGGGATCGACAGCGTGACCTCGGTCCCCCCGCCCTGACGCGGTTCGATCGCCAGCTTGCCCGACAGCTCCCCCTCCACCAGGGTCCGCACGATCTGCAGGCCGAGGCTGGTCGAGCTGTCCAGGTCGAAGTCCTCCGGCAGCCCCGTGCCGTCGTCCCACACCACGACGTGCAGCCGCTCGCCCCCTGCCGACACGACCACCTGCAGCCGCCGGGGCCGGCCGTGCTGGAGGGCGTTCTGGAGCAGCTCGGTCAGCGCCATCGCCAGCGGCGTGGCGATGAGCGAGGGCAGCACCCCGAAGGTGCCGACCCTGCGCGGTGTCACCGCCGCCTCGGCGGCCGACACCTCGCCGGCCATCGCGATGACCCTGTCGGCGATCTCGTCGAAGTCGACGAACTCCTCAGGCGCCATCGACAGCGTCTCGTGGACGATGGCGATCGAGCCGACCCGCCGTACCGCCTCCTCCAGCGCCTCGCGGCCCTCGGGGAGCTGCAGGCGGCGCGCCTGCAGGCGCAGCAGCGCCGCGACGGTCTGCAGGTTGTTCTTGACGCGGTGGTGGATCTCGCGGATCGTCGCGTCCTTGGTCATGAGCTCGCGCTCGCGCCGCCGCAGCTCGGTGACGTCGCGGATGAGCACCAGGGCGCCGATGCGGCCGCCGCCGACGATCAGCGGGATGGCCCGCAGCTGGACGATCGTGCCGCCCGATTCGACCTCGGTCTCCTTGGCCGCGCGACCACTGGCCACGATCATCAGGTCTTCGTTGATCGGCTCGTCGCTGTAGCACAGCGCCGCCGTCAGCCGGCCGAGCTCGGCGCCCACCAGGTCGGCGTGCAGGCCCAGGCGGCGGTAGGCCGACAGCGCGTTCGGCGAGGCGTAGGTGACCCGGCCCGCGCGGTCGAGCCGCAGCAGGCCGTCGCCGACGCGGGGGGAACGGACGAGGATCGGCTCCTCGCCGGAGAACGGGAAGCGGCCCTCCGCCACCATCTGGGCCAGGTCGGAGGCGCTCTGCAGGTAGGTGAGCTCCAGGCGCGAAGGGGTGCGGGCCGACGACAGGTTCGTGGAGCGCTGGATCACGCCGAGGAAGCGGCCCTCGCCGCCGGGCATGGCCCGCCGTACCGGGATGGTCTCCTCGCGGACCGGCACGCCGGTGGACCAGTCGGGGTCGCCCTCGCGGCAGATGCGCCGCTCGTTCCACGCGGTGTCGATCAGGCCGCGCTCGCCCTTGGCCACGATGGTGCCGACGATGTCGTCGTGGTAGACCGTGGGGCCGGTGGTCGGCCGCATCTGCGCGATGGCGATCCAGCCGCTGTCGCCGAGCGGCTGGCCCGGCTCGTCCGCGCGCGCCTCACCGGAGCCCGCGCGCCCTTCACCGGAGCCCGCGCGCGCCTCACCGGAGCCCGCGCGGTCGAGCAGCGGGGCCCACAGGATGAGGTCGGCGAACGACAGGTCGGCGAGCAGCTGCCAGTCGGAGACCAGCGAGTGCAGCCAGTCGAGGTCCGCCGCGTCGAGAGCGGTGTGGCGGACGACGAGGTCGCTGAGAGTCGGCACGAGTGCATCATGCGTGCTTTCGGCCACAACAACCAACTCGCCCCGGGCAAAGTGCAGTTGGTGCTGTTTCGGGGCATCTCACATTGTGAGAACCATCACACCGCGGAGCCCAGGAAAGTGTTCGAGGCCTTGATCCGGCGTGCCACAGCAGAGGCGGTTGTCACCGCACGCTTGGCCACGGATATCCTTCACAATCAGCCCGAGCTGCCCATACGTGCGCGTGCGAAGGCCGAACTGTTCCGGGTGCCCGCAAGCCCCTCTTGCTTGTGGTTGACCACTCGGGCCAATCTGAGTTCCGATGATCTCGCGGTGATCAGACACGCCCTCACCGCCGTGGCTGGAGTGAAGGTGAGCGCGTGACAGAAGAGTCCCCTCGCGTACCCAAGTACTACGACGTCAAACGGAGTCTGCTGGAGCTCACCAAGAGCCTCACGCCGGGCAGTTCGCTGCCGCCCGAGCGGACGCTGGCCGTGCGCTTCGAGACCTCCCGCACGACGGTCCGCCAGGCGCTGACCGAGCTGGTGGTGGAAGGCAGGCTGGTACGCATCCAGGGCAAGGGCACCTTCGTCGCCCAGCCGAAGGTGGCCCAGGTGCTGCAGCTCACCTCCTACATCGGCGACCTGCGCACCGCGGGGTTGGAACCGGACACGAAGATCCTGGACATCAGCTACATCACCGCCGACGAGGCGCTGGCCAGGCGGCTGGCGATCAACCCGGGCGGCCGGGTGCTGCGCATCCACCGGCTCCGCCTGGCCAACGGCGAACCGGTCTCCATCGACACCACCCACCTGTCGGCGCGCCGCTTCCCCCGGCTGCGGCGGGAGCTCGAGGTGCACTCGTCGCTGTACGAGACGCTGCACAACGCCTACAACGTGCGGCTGACAGACGCCGAGGAGGTCATCGAGACCGTCCTGGCGACGCCGTACGACGCGCAGATGCTGGGCGTCGACGTGGGCCTGCCGATGCTGCTGCTGACCAGGCACGCCTTCGACGCCGACGGCAACCCGGTGGAGTGGGCCCAGTCCCTCTACCGCGGCGACCGCTACAAGTTCGTCACCCGCCTGCGCCGCCCCTGAAAGGCGAGGTCTCTCCTCCGGCCCTCCCCGGGGGCTCCCGCCCCCTCTCGGCGCCCCGGCACGTGGGCGAGGTGGGACCGGCGCCTCAGGTCGCCTCGCCGTGCGGTGGGGCGGCGATGGTGCTCGCGGGCGTGCGGAAGGCCGCGCGGGCAGACCGCGACCTGGCCTGTCATGCGTGGCGCCGGTCGCCGGAGTGGGGCCGCGATCAGCATGTCGTGGATCTCGGCCCGGGGTGCGGTGGCGAGGGTGTCCGATGCCGCTGTCGCGGACGGGCCCCCTCGCCCTAGGACCTAGCAGGCCGCCTCCGGCAGCCAGCAGACCTTGCCCGCCATCTCCCTGGCGTCCTTCAGCAGCGTCCCGAACTCCTTCATGGGCAGCGAGGGAGTCGGCCACGCCGTCTCGGTGTAGACCATGACCGCCGCGCCCCTGCGGACCGCGACCTGCCTGAGCCCGCCCTCCCAGTACCTGGCCCCCACCCTGATGGCCTCGTCGCCGAGCTTGAGCGGCTTGCTGTAGTAGGTGATCCGCTCGATGCCGGCGCCCCGCGAGGCGCACGTCTTCAGCTCGGCGCGCATCGCGTCCATGGCCGCGCGGGCGCCCGCCTCGTCCCGGTAGAGCGCCAGCTGCTCGCCGCCGAGGTCGATCTCCTGCTGCCGGTAGATCGTCCTGGCCGCCACGCGCCCCTTCTCGACGCCCCCGCGCCTGTTCCAGTAGCTGTCGTGGCAGGCGTCGACCATGAGCGGCATCGAGGGCCGGTCCGACACCTCCCAGATGTCCCAGCCGCTCGACCGGTTCTCCCACAGCAGGAAGTCCTTCGGCAGCGTCGCCCCCGTGCTTCCCAGCAGCATGCTCGCGGCGGTCATGACCGCCGCCCCCGTCATCATCCCCATGCCTGGTAGACGCGGGGGTCACGACGGAAGTTCGCGACCAACAGGTATCAGGACCGTCACCCGGGAAACGGGCGGCGATGGCTAGATTGGGGCGATGCGAGAGATCGACACCAGCGTGCCGCACTCGGCCAGGATCTGGAACTACTGGCTCGGCGGCAAGGACAACTACGAGGTCGACAGGGCCGCCGGCGACGAGTTCCTGAAGATCTTCCCTGGCATGGCGGCGGGCGCCCGGGCGTCACGGGCGTTCCTGGGGCGGACGATCACCTGGCTGGCGGCCGAGGCCGGGATCCGGCAGTTCCTCGACATCGGCACCGGATTGCCCACCGCGGACAACACCCATCAGATCGCCCAGCGCATCGCGCCCGAGTCCCGCGTCGTCTACGTCGACAACGACCCGCTCGTCCTGGCCCACGCCCGCGCGTTGCTGACCGGCACGCCGGAGGGCGCCACCGACTACATCGACGCCGACGTACGCGACCCCGACACGATCCTCACGGGCGCCGCCAAGACGCTCGACTTCGGCACGCCGATCGCGCTCAACCTGAGCGGGATCATGGGTCACGTGGTCGACGACGAGGCGGCGCTGTCCATCGTCCGCAGGCTGCTCGACGCCCTTCCCTCCGGCAGCTATCTGGCGCTCAACGACGGCAGCAACGTGCACAGCGCGGCCAACAGGCAGGCCCACCAGCAGTACAACGAGAGCGGGGCGCTGCCGTACATCCAGCGCAGTCCCGAGCAGATCGCCCGGTTCTTCGACGGGCTGGAGCTGGTGGAGCCGGGGCTGGTGTCGGTGTCGAGGTGGCGTCCGGAGGGGATCACGCCGCCGGAGGTCGACGGATACGGCGCGGTCGGTCGTAAGCCCTGACCCAAGGGGCTGTTGTGGAACCTGTTTGGAACGGTGAGCGGCTGGTAGGTTCCCGGCCATGGAGTCTGCGAAGCACGCCGGCGACGCCGCAGTCGCCGTCGCCAAGGCCTACGGCATCGAGACCATGTTCACCCTGTCCGGCGGGCACGTCTTCCCCCTCTACGACGGCGCCGTGCACGAGGAGATGCGCATCCTCGACGTCCGACACGAGCAGAGCGCCGTGTTCGCCGCCGAGGCGACGGCCAGGCTGACCAGGAAGCCCGGCCTCGCCGTCCTGACCGCGGGGCCCGGCATCACCAACGGCGTCAGCGGCGTCGCCACCGCGCACTTCAACGGTTCGCCCGTCGTGGTCATGGGCGGCCGGGCGCCGCAGTCGCGCTGGGGCAGCGGGGCGCTGCAGGAGATGGACCATCCTCCGCTGCTCGAGCCGATCACCAAGCTGTCCTTCACCGCCACCGCGGCCGACTCGATCGGCCAGGACGTCGAGCTCGCCTTCCGCACGGCCATCGCCCCGCACCGGGGGCCGGTGTTCATCGACTTCTTCATGGACCACCTGTTCTCGCCCTCGCCCATGCACCAGGCCGAGACCCAGACGCCCTCCCCGCTCGAGCCCGATCCTGACGCGATCGCCCGCGTCGCGGCCCTGCTGGCCGAGGCCGAACGCCCCGTGGTGGTGCTCGGCTCCGACGTGTGGATGGACCGCGCCGAGGAGGCCGCCCGCGACTTCGTGGAGGCGTGGCGGCTGCCCGTCATCCCCAACGGCCAGGGCCGCGGCATCCTGCCCGCGGGGCACGAGCTGCTGGTCACCCGCGCCCGCGGGCTGGCCTTCGGCCAGGCCGACCTGGTGGTCGTGATCGGCACGCCGCTCGACTTCCGCCTCGGCTACGGCTGGTTCGGCGGCAAGGAGGGCGCCCCGCTGGCCCGCGTCGTCCACCTCGCCGACGCGCCGTCACAGCTGGCCACCCACATGCAGCCCGCCGCCTCGGCCGCCGGCGACCTGTCGCTGGTGTTCTGGAGCCTCGGTACGGCATGCGGCGACGCGGGCGTGAAGCCCTCGCGCTACTCCTCCTGGCTCGACACGCTCTCCCAGGCGGCCGCCAAGGCCATCGCCGGCGACGCCGACCTGCTGGCGGCCTCCGCCGACCCGATCCATCCCATGCGCATCTACGGCGAGCTGGCCAAGGTGCTCGACGACGACGCGGTCGTGATCGGCGACGGCGGCGACTTCGTCTCCTACGCGGGCAAGTACGTCGAGCCCCGCCGGCCGGGCAACTGGCTCGACCCCGGCCCCTACGGCTGCCTCGGCACGGGCCTCGGCTACTCCATCGCCGCCCGCCTGGCCCGCCCCTCCTCGCAGGTGGTGCTGCTGCTCGGCGACGGCGCCGCGGGCTTCTCGCTGATGGACGTCGACACCCTGGTCAGGCACCGGCTGCCGGTCGTCATGGTGTGCGGCAACAACGGCATGTGGGGCCTGGAGAAGCACCCCATGCAGCTGCTGTACGGCTACGACGTGGCCGCCGAGTTGCGCCCCGAGACGCGCTACGACCAGGTGGTGACCGCGCTCGGCGGCGGCGGGGAGCTGGTGACCAAGCCGTCGGAGATCGGGCCCGCGCTGCGGCGGGCGTTCGACTCCGGCGTGCCGTACCTGGTGAACATCGCCACCGACCCGCAGGTCGCCTACCCCCGCAACACCACGGGGGTCTGAACGGCTAAGGTTTGGCGCTGCCCGTCGGGGAGGGCGAGCCGCCGCTGGGCGTCGGGGACGGCGACGGCGACGGGCTGGGCGACTTGCCTGGCGGGCACTGGTCGCTCACCGTCGACACCGTCACCGTCATGCCCTTGGCCAGCGGCTTGCCGGCGGCGGGCACCTGCGCCGACACCTTCGGGCAACTCTCCGGCTCCATGACCATGACGGCCTTGACCCGGATCTTGTAGCCCGCCTTCTGCAGCTTCGCGGTGGCCTGGTCGACGAACAGGTCGACGACATCCGGCACCATCGGCTGCTTCTGATGAGTCGGCGTGGGCGAGCCGGTGGACGTGACCGTCGTCTTCCTCGTCGGCGGCTGCGTGGTGGGCGGCCTGGTGGGCTCCTCCTCGGTCGGCTCGGGCTCCTCGGACGGCTCGGGCTGGTCGGTGGGTTCGGTCGACTTCGGCGGCTTGGGCTTGATCGCCTTCGTCTTGCCGCCGACTGCGACGGGCGAGGTGACCACAGGGGCCGGCTCCGGCCCGTCCATGCCGGTGAGCGCGACGGCGCCCGCGCCGACGCCCAGCACCGCCACCGCGGCGATGCCCGCCACGAGCACGCCCCTGCCGCCGCCGGCCTTGGCGGCCCTGCGGGCGCCGCGCCGCGGGCCCTGGGTGGCGACCGTGGACTGGTCGGGCGGCGGGATGGCGCCCGTGGCCGGAGAGGGCGTGGCCGGCGCGCCCTGGTGGGCCGCCGGCAGGTCGGTCAGCGACGGCGGAGGCGGAGAGACGGGCGGCGCGGCGTGCGGCGCCCGCACGGCCTGCCGGGCCGCCGCCGCCATGGCCGCGCCGCTGGGCCAGCGTCGCGCGGGGTCCTTCGACAGCGCCCGCTCCACCACGGACCGCACCGCGGGCGGGATGTCGGCGGGCAGCGGCGGCGGCGCCTCGCGGATGTGCTTGAGCGCGATCGTGACAGGGCTGTCGCCGTCGAACGGGCGTATGCCCGCCAGGCACTCGTAGGCCACCACGCCGAGCGCGTAGATGTCGACCGCGGGCGTGACCGGCGCGCCCTCCGCCTGCTCGGGCGCGCAGTAGGCGGCGGTGCCCAGCACCATGCCGGCGTCGGTGAGCCGGTTGGCCACGTCCTGGCGGGCGATGCCGAAGTCGGTCAGGACCAGCGTGCCGTCGCGCTGCACCATCAGGTTGCCGGGCTTGACGTCGCGGTGCACGATGCCCTGGTCATGTACGGCCTGCAGCGCCCCCGCCGCCTGGGCGATGAGCTCCATGGCCTGGTCGGGCGCGATGCGCCCCAGGCGCTGCAGTAAACGGTCGAGCGGCTCGCCGTCGACGAACTTCATCACCAGGTAGACGGTCGCCCCCGCACCCGCCACCTGGTGAACCCCGTAGTCGTAGACGTCGACCACACCGGAATGGTTGATCGTCGCCATCGCCCTCGCCTCGCCCTGGAAGCGAGCGACGAATCCCGGGTCGTCCGTGCGGCCTGGAAGCAGCACCTTGACGGCGACGGTGCGGGCGAGGACGATGTCCTCTCCACGCCATACCTCACCCATGCCGCCGGCGCCGATGCGGGTGTCCAGACGATATCGCCCCGCAAGCGTCGTCCCTTGGGCCACCATGTCTCCCCCGTTACCCCCTGTCGTCTTCAACCTCTCCGACCCCAGGGTTCTCCAACAAAGCGGATTTGTATCGCGGCGAGGTAACGCAGAGGTCACGGAATTCTGAGAAGTGTACGGCTTGTACCAATACGTCACCACAAGATTGCCGCAAGCTGTACAAACCTATCCTGGTGCCTGGTGAGGCTTTCTGTCTGTCCGGTGCCCGAGATGTGATCTCAGTAGGCTGGCCGCATGACACTCGCCCCGGGTCTCCACGCGTCGCTGCTCATCATGGTCGAGAGGGAGGACCTCGCCACCAAGATCGGCAGCGGTGACGTGCCCGTGCTGGCCACCCCGAGACTGCTGGCGCTGGCGGAGATGGCGACCGTCCAGGCCGTCAGAGACCACCTCGGGGCAGGGCAGACCTCCGTCGGCACCCGGGTCGAGCTCCACCACCTGGCCGCCAGCCCCGTCGGCGCCCACGTCGAGATCGGCGCCGAACTGACCGCGGTGGACGGCAGGCGCCTGGTGTTCACGTTCACCGCCCGCGAACGCGCCCGGGTGGTGGGCACGGGCACGATCGAGCGGACGGTGGTCGACAGGGAGAAGTTCCTCGGCCGGCTCAACCCCGAAGGGACGACGTCCGGCTAGTCGATGACGGCGATCAGGTCGCCCGCCTGCACCACGTCGCCCTCGGCCACCTTCAGCCGCGTGACCACACCGTCGTCCTCGGCGAGCACCGGGATCTCCATCTTCATGGACTCGAGGATGACGAGCGTGTCGCCCTCCACGACCGTGTCGCCCTCGGTGACGACGACCTGCCACACGTTCGCCACCATCTCGGCGCGCACCTCAGCCACGCGGACTCCCCTCTTGCATGCTTGCAACTCTGTCACGGTCACCGGGCGCGCGGACGCCAGGCCGGCGTCGTGGTCGCCGCCGACGCGGGCTCAGAGCCGGTGCACAGGGGCGAGCCGGTCCACCACGCGCGCCATCGCCTCGATCACCTCGGGGTCGTACTCGCCGCCGATGCCGAGCCTGAGCCGTTCTAAAGCGGCCCCCGCCCGGTCGCGGTCGGTGGATCCGCCGACGAGGTCGTCGTAGGCGTTGGCGGCCTTGATGATACGGCTGGCCCGCGGCGGATCCTCGGCGATCGAATCGCACTGCCGCCTGACCAGATCGGCCACCCGGTCGAGCACGCCGGTCTGCCTGATCACCTCGGCGCCCAGCTCGGCGATGCGCCGGGCCTGCGCCGGATCGGTGAGCACGGTGGCCCCGCCCGGGATGGGGTCGCGCAGCGACAGCTGCCCGATGTCGTGCATCAGCGCCGCGTACTCCAGCTCCAGCAGCTCGGGCTCGGCCATGCCGAGCTCCCTGCCGATCGCCACCGCCAGCCTGCTCACCCGGCGCGAGTGGCCGGGCTCGACGTAACCGCCGACCTCGGTGACCCTCGACAGCGCCCGCACGGTCTGCAGGTAGGTGGCCCTGATGCCGGCGTACTTGCGGAAGGCCACCTGGGTGACCAGCAGGGGCGCGGCGAACACCAGCAGCGCCATGAGGTCCATGCTGTGGCAGGCGAGGGCGAGCAGCACCCCGGAGGCGGCCACGGCGGCGCCCAGCGGGAAGGCCATCCTGAGCTCGTCCCTGACGGCGACCTTGAACGCGGTGCGCACCTGCTCGGCCCTCAGCATGGCCGCGATCAGCACGTCGGCCAGGAGAGTGATCGCGATCAGCACCACCATCACCATGAGCGCGGGCCACCAGGTCTCGGTCGGCTCCTGGGTGAGGGTGTAGAGGGCGGGCGCGAGCGGCCGGAAGGCGAAGGCGAGGAGCGCGCCGGTGAGCAGCCGTCTGGCCATCGCGTCCAGCCGGGGCGGGCGGCCCACCGCCAGGTGCGGCAGCGCACCGGCGATCATCCCGACCGCGATGACCGCGACCACCTGCAGCGCGGTGTGGCCGAGCGGGACGTTGCTGAGGTCGAGCAGCAGCGTGTAGCCGAGGGCCGCGGCCGCCCCGATGGGCGCCACCTCCCTGTTGCCGGGCATCGTCAGCCTGGCGAGCTCGCCGATCGCGATGAGCGCGCCGAACCCGACCGCGATGTCGGGGCGGACCAGACCGACGGCCGCGGTGTGGGCGACGCCGGCGACGGCCACCAGACCGG
The DNA here is from genome assembly GCF_053586935.1 of Nonomuraea sp. NPDC003727. Lineage (NCBI taxonomy): Bacteria > Bacillati > Actinomycetota > Actinomycetes > Streptosporangiales > Streptosporangiaceae > Nonomuraea > Nonomuraea sp. NPDC003727. Next base: position 17,339 of record NZ_JBSFNE010000017.1, on the reverse strand, counting down.
CGCCCGCGATCAGCAGCAGCTGCCCCGAGTCGAGTCCCTGGAAGGCCCGGTTCATCGTGTCCCCCTCGTACGGCCCGCCGCCGCGGGCTCCCCCGGCCCCCCGGCCCCCCGGACAGCGTTGCCGGCCGTCACCGTGTCCCCCGTCATCATGTCCCGGCCTTTCCCCCAGCCGGGCCGCGGCAGGCCGTCATGATCCGCCCACCACCTCGATCGGCATCGTCGGGTCGTCGTGGTCCTTGGTCGTCGTCTGGGCCGCGTCGGCCGGCGGCGCGTCGACCTTGCGCGGCGGCTGCCACGGCTCCCGCTCCAGCGCCTTGACGAACGCCGCCACCATCACCGGGTCGAACTGCGTGCCCGCCCCCTTGCGCAGCTCGGCCACCGCCACCTCGACCGGGCGGGCCCCCCGGTAGGAGCGGTCGGAGGTCATCGAGTCGAACGCGTCGGCCACCGCGATGATCCGCGCGAACTCGGGGATCTCGTCACCGGCCAGCCCCATCGGGTAGCCCCTGCCGTCGTGCCGCTCGTGGTGGTGCATGATGCCCGCGAACGCCTCGTCGAGGAAGTCGATGCCGCGCACGATCTCCAGCCCGCGCATCGGGTGCAGCTGGATCGCCGCGAACTCCTCCTCGGTCAGCGGCCCGTCCTTCTGCAGCACCTTCGTCGGCACGCCGAGCTTGCCCACGTCGTGGAGCATGCCCGCGTAGCGGATGGCGCGCAGCCGTTCCACCCCCATGCCGATCTCCTGCGCGATCATCGTGGAGGCCAGCGACACGCGCGTGCAGTGCCCGCGGGTGTAGTAGTCCTTGGTCTCGACCGCCTGGCACAGCGCCGCGATCGTCGCGTCGTAGGAGCGTTGCTGCGCGTGGTACTGCCCGAGGGCCCAGCGCGCCACGAAGAGCGGCAGCAGCACCAGCACGGCCGAGATCGACTGGACGGTGGCCCACAGGCCCGCCACCAGCAGCCCGAAGGTGGCGTAGCCGAAGTAGGACAGCAGGAACTGGGTCATGCCGCTGACCGGCAACTCCTCGGCCCGCACCTGGGTCACCAGCCACACCATGGTCAGCGTGAGCACGATGTTGAGCGGGACGAACAGCGCGGCGGCCGCGGCGTAGGGCCCGATCAGCGCCTCGAAGGCGTTGACCTGCGGGACCTTCGGCACGCCGCCGAAGAACAGGTAGGCCTTGCCGGACACGTAGCCGCAGATGGCGAACTGCGCCCCGTTGAACAGCCGCTTCACCAGCGGCAGGCCGGGCCGGACGCTCAGCACGGCCGTCAGGCCCACCAGCGCCGCGCCCTCGGGGCCGACCAGCACCACCGCGGCCAGCGCGGCCGAGAAGCTGACCGACACCGCGAACTGCTCGACGTTGAGGAGCGTCGGCATCGACTCGCACACCAGGAAGAGCAACGCGAGCACGAGGAGCGTGCCGTAGTCGCCGGATGGGACGAGGTGCCCGGCGAGCAGGCTGTGCCCGACGAGAACGGCCGCCGCCCCGATGACGACGACCAGATAGACCTTCGCGGCCCACGGCAGTCCACGCATTGCGGCCCCCCGGGGCGATCAGGTCCAGGAGACGCCCGGCGGGACGGCCCCACCGCCGCCGACCAGGAGAATCACCGGGGCCGCCAGTGCTGTCAACATGCGCATGAGGCTCACGCTACAGAAGTCGTCAGGCGACAGGGAGGGGACTCGGGAATCGCAAGCAAAGCGTAATCAACCAACTACCGGCGGCGACTTCTGGCCCACTCCACGGTCTCCTTCAGACCGGTCGTCAGATCCGTGCGCGGCTGCCAGCCGAGACCCTCGAAGGCGGGCAGCGGATCGACGGCCATAGCGGGAAGGTCCCCCGGACGGGGCGGTGCGAAACCCGGCCGGTCGGGAGCGCCCGCCGCGGCGGCGACGAGCGTGTGCAGGTGGCGGTCGGTGGTCTGGATGCCGGTGCCGAGGTTGAACCGCCCGCCGCCGCCGGCCTCGCCGCAGGCCCTGACGAAGCCGTCGACGACGTCCTTGACGTAGACGTAGTCGCGGGTCTGGTCGCCGTCGCCGTACAGGAGGGTCGGCGCGCCCGACAGCAGCGCGTCGGTGAAGATGGCCACGACGCCCGCCTCGCCGTCGGGCGACTGGCGCGGGCCGTAGACGTTGGACAGCACCAGCGAGGTGTGGTCGATGCCGTGGAGCGCCTTGAAGGCGGCCAGGTAGGTCTCCCCGCTGAGCTTGCTCGCCGCGTACGGCGAGCGCGGGTCGGTGGGCGCGTCGCCGGGGACGGGGATGACCGGCGGCCTGCCGTACACCGCGACGGAGGAGGCGAAGACCACCTTGCGCGTGCCGCCGCGCTGGGCGGCGGTGAGCACCTGGATCGTGCCTTCCACGTTGACCCGCGCGTCGCGCATCGGATCGGCCACGCTCGCCCGGACGCTGATCTGGGCGGCCAGGTGGCAGATGACCTCGGGCCGCCACGCGACGGCCAGCTCGACCAGGGCGGGATCCCTGACGTCGAGCGTGTGCAGCCAGGCCTCACCGCTCAGGTTGGCCTGGCGGCCCGACGACAGGTCGTCGACGACCGCGACCTCGTGCCCCGCCTCCAGCAGGGCGTCGACGAGATGAGAACCGATGAAACCGGCGCCCCCGGTCACCAACACGCGCATGCGCGCAATGCTAGTCGCCCAGCTCCGCGCGCACCCTGGCGATGCGGTCGAGGACCTTCGAGCGCAGGTCGTCGGGCACCGGATCGCATCCGCAGTGCTTGGCGACCAGCGCCTTCACCGCTTTGTCGAGGTCGTATTCCTGCAGGCAGGGGCTGCACTCGTCGAGGTGCACCCTGATGTCGACGGACTCGCCTTCTGCGAGCTCACCGTCGAGATAGGCGTAGACCTTGTCGAGCACCTCACGACAGTCCGTCTCGTGCGGCTCACCACAGCTCATTTGGATCCCTCCGCCGGGACCAGGCCACGCTCGCGTGCGTAGTCCTCGAGATGCGTCCGCAGCTGCCTGCGTCCGCGGTGGAGTCGCGACATCACCGTGCCGATGGGCGTGCCCATGATGTCGGCGATCTCCTTGTACGGGAAGCCCTCGACGTCGGCCAGGTAGACCGCGATCCTGAACTCCTCCGGCAGCGCGGCGAGCGCTTCCTTGATGTCGCCGTCGGGCAGGTGCTCCAGGGCCTCGACCTCGGCGGACTTCAGCCCGCCCGAGGTGTGGGACTCGGCGCGCGCCAGCTGCCAGTCCTCGATCTCCTCGGTGCCGGACTGCTTCGGCTCCCGCTGCTTCTTGCGGTAGCTGTTGATGAAGGTGTTGGTGAGGATCCGGTAGAGCCAGGCCTTGAGGTTGGTGCCTTCCTGGAACTGGTGGAAGGACGCGAACGCCTTGGCGAAGGTCTCCTGCAGCAGATCCTCGGCGTCAGCCGGATTCCGGGTCATCCGGAGCGCGGCGGAGTAGAGCTGGTCGAGGTACGGCATGACGTCACGCTCGAACCGCTCGCTGCGCTGCTCCAGAGTCTCCGTGCCTGTCGCGGGCACCGGACCCACCCCCCTAAGATCGCCGGTGGCCTGCTGTGCCGGTACACCGTACTCAGGGGAGGATACCCGCTCGTCAGCGACCGGCAGGCCACCGGGGACGGGTTCGAGCAATGTGAGCATGTTCGTCTGCAACACGCCCGCGCACGCGTCTGTTCCCACAAGATGGAGGTGACGAACGACTCGGTACGGGGAAAAACAAACGTACCTTTTCCGGAACACAGGAGACGCGTGTGCTGCCCATTCCGGCCGAGGAACTGAACGGCTCAGGCACGCTCGGGCCGTACTGGACGTTCTATCGTGCAGTCGTCGCCGAGCAGCTCGATCGCTGGCTTCCCGGTCGTCCCTCCACCATCCTCGATCTTTCCGGCGGCCGCGGGCGCTGGTCGGGCCACGCCGCCAAGGCGGGCCACAAGGTGATCGAGGTCGTCGACTTCCGCCGGGCGCTGGAGGGGCAGCAGCTGCTGCGCGATGCCGACCGGGTGCGCCAGGTCCGCGCCGACGACCTGGGGTTCCTGCCTGACGGCTGCGTCGACGCGGTGGTGGCGGAGGAGCGGGCGCTGTCCATCGAGCTGATGGCCGAGTCGGCGATGGACGACGTGGTCCGCGTGCTGCGCCCCGGTGGTCGCGCCCTGGTGTGCGTCGACTCCCTGGTGCTGGGCATGGCGATACTCGCCGAGCAGAACTACTGGGCCCACCTGCGCCAGACCGGCGAGGTCATGCTGGTGCCCTGGCCCGACGGCAGCATCACCCGCTGCTTCAGCAGCGGCCAGCTGCGCGAGCTGCTCACGGGAGCGGGCCTCGAGGTGGAGTGGATCAGGCCGCGCACGGTCCTGTCCCCCTCCACCGTCGACCACGTGCTGGCCACCGACACCCGGGCGCTGGCCTGGCTGGTGCGCACGGAGCTCGACGCCCACCCCGACGACGACGACACCGTAGGCATCCACCTGGTGGCCAGCGCGCTCAAGAAGTGAGGGTCAGCGCCTTCTCTCCCGCTTCGCCTGGCACTGGACGCATCTGGCGGCTTCCGGACGGGCCTCCAGCCTTCCTTCGGGCACCGGCCTGCCGCAGTCGACGCAGTCGCCGTAGGTGCCCTCGTCGAGCCGCTTGAGCGCGGCCACGATCGCGCCACGATGGGCGGTCGCCACGGACAGCATGGCCTGGGCGCGGTCGGAGTCGGTCAGGTCGGAGCCCGCGTCGGCCGCCGAGCGGTCGGCCACGGCCACCGGGTCTCCACGCAGCACGCCGATCGACCTGTCGAGCTCGGCGAGCATGCCTTCCAGGCGCTCGCGAGCGGTCGTGTCGTCCACGTCCGCACCTCCGGGTAGGCGGGGGCAGCCGGCAGCGGAACTCCCCGGAGGTCCCGCCCGGCGCGTTCGGGGGGTGGTGAATGGAGCGATGACTCGCAGTTGACGAAGAGCATCGCTTTCCTCACCGGATGCCCATCAGGCGAGGTTCTTACACCGACCCGCTAGAAAAGTGCGCTTTCTTCCTCCGGTTGTTGCGGCTCGATCAGGTGCGGGCCGTTGTTGCGGACGTTGTTGACGTCGGTGGAGACGGGATAGGCGACCAGCCTGCCGGAGTCGGCGGGCACCAGCAGCCTGGAGGCCTGCTCGGTGTCGGTGAGCTTGGGGTCGAGCCATTCGGCCCAGCGCTCCCGCTCGATCATCATCGGCATCCGGTCGTGGATGTGCCCGAGGTCGTCCTCGGCCTGCGTGGTGATCACCGTGCAGGTCACCAGCCACTTCAGCGGATCGTCGGCGGCCCTGGTCGGGTCCTTCCAGAACTCGTACAGCCCGGCCATCGCGAGCACCCCGCCGTCCTCGGGGTGGATGTAGAAGGGCTGCTTCTTCTTCTTTTCGCCTTCGACGGGCATCCACTCGAAGTAGCCGTCGGCAGGCAGCAGGCACCTGCGGGAGGCGAACGCCTTCTTGAAGGCCGGCTTCTCCGCGACCGTCTCGAGCCTGGCGTTGATCATGCGGGAGCCGATGGAGGGGTCCTTGGCCCACACCGGCACCAGGCCCCACCGCAGGACGCGCAGCTGGCGCACCGCCCGGTTGGCGGCTCGCGCCTCGCTCTCCCCGCCCGAGTCGCCGCGCTCGGTGTCCTTGGGCACCCGGCTGAGCACCGCGTAGACCCGTTTGGTCGGCGCCACGTTGTAGTCGGGCGACAACTCCTCGTCGGGCGAGGCGTCCTGCTCGACCTGGAACTCCTCCAGAAGCTCGTGCTTCTTGCGCGCTGAGGCGTATCTGCCGCACATGCCTCCACCCTGCCACGCGATCGGCCGATTCGCCCACCATGTCGCCCCGCACCCCACACCGCCCGGCACCCATCTTGCCCCGCACACCACGCGAGGCCGGGCCCCGAGCTCCCTGGTCGTGCGCTCTGCGGGTCAGGCGCCGGCTGCCGATAGGCTTGCACCATGCCCGCTCCGCTCTGGCCGGCCCCGACGGCGTCCGCTCCGGTCTCCGCGACCGTCCCCCTGCCCGGCTCCAAGTCCGTGACCAACAGGGCGCTGCTGCTGGCCGCGCTCGCCGACGGCCCGGGCACCGTACGGCAGGCGCTGCGCAGCCGCGACGCCGACCTCATGGCCGCGGCCATGCGCGCGCTCGGCACCGACCTGACCCCGTCCAACGAGAGCGCCTCCGGCGTCGACTGGCAGGTCACGCCCGGCCCCGTCCGCGGCGGCGCGCGCATCGACGTCGGCCTGGCCGGCACGGTGATGCGCTTCGTGCCGCCCATGGCGGCGCTGGCCGACGGCGAGGTCTTCTTCGACGGCGACCCCCACGCCCGCACCCGGCCCATGGGCCCGATCCTCGCCGCCCTGCGCGCGCTCGGCGCCGAGGTCGACAACGACGCCCTGCCGTTCACGATCAGGGGCCCGATCACCGGGGGCGAGGTCACGATCGACGCCTCCGCCTCCTCCCAGCTGATCTCGGGTCTGCTGCTGACGGCCGCCAGGTTCGAGAAGGGCGTCACGATCCGCCACGAGGGCCCGCCCGTGCCGTCCATGCCGCACATCGAGATGACCGTCCAGATGCTGCGCGCCGCGGGCGTGCGGATCGACGACGGCGAGCCCGACGTGTGGCGCGTCGAGCCGGGGCCGATCACCGCCACCGACCTGGTCGTCGAGCCCGACCTGTCCAACGCCGCGCCGTTCCTGGCGGCCGCCCTCATCACCGGCGGCACGGTCACCATCCCCGGCTGGCCGGCCGTGACCACCCAGCCGGGCGACCACCTCCGCCCGCTGCTCGCCGCGATGGGCGCCACCGTGTCGCTGACAGAGGACGGCCTGACGGTCACGGGCACGGGCGAGATCGCGGGCATCGACGCCGACCTCCACGAGGTGGGCGAGCTCACCCCCACGATCGCCGCCCTCGCCGCCCTGGCCACCTCGCCGAGCACGCTGCGCGGCATCGCCCACCTGCGGGGCCACGAGACCGACCGGCTCGCCGCCCTCGTCACCGAGATCAACCGGCTGGGCGGCGACGCGGAGGAGACGGCCGACGGCATCCTCGTCCGCCCCGCCACGCTTCACGGCGGCACCTTCCACAGCTACGCCGACCACCGCATGGCCACCGCGGGCGCCGTCGTCGGCCTCGCGGTCCCCGGAGTCGAGGTGGAGGACATCGCGACGACCGGAAAGACGCTTCCGGAGTTCGCCCGGATGTGGGCGCAGATGCTGGGAAGTGAGCAGTCGTGACCGGCTTCTCGGGGCAAGGAGCGGACCGCTGAGAAAGCGGGAGTACGACGAGGACGACGTCAGGGTCAGACCGGGCAAGGGCTCCCGGCCGCGGACCAGGATCCGTCCTGCCCACGAGGACGCCGTCGAAGGCTTCGTGATCGCCGTCGACCGGGGCCGCTACACCTGCCTGGTCGAGACCGAGGGCCGCAGGAAGAAGCGCGAGCGCCGGCTCGTCACTGCGATGAAGGCCCGCGAGCTGGGCCGCAAGGGCATCATCGTGGGTGACAGGGTCGCGTTGGTCGGCGACGTCTCGGGCCGGGCCGACACCCTCGCCAGGGTGGTCAGGGTCGAGCCGCGCTCCTCGATGCTGCGGCGCAGCGCCGACGACACCGACGACACCGACGGCATCGAGCGTCCGGTCGTCGCCAACGCCGAGCAGCTCGTCATCGTCACCGCGCTGGCCGACCCGCCGCCGCGACCCAGGATGATCGACAGGATGCTGGTCGCGGCCTTCGACGCCGAGATCGACCCGCTGCTGTGCCTGACCAAGCGCGACCTCGCCCCGCCCGACGAGCTGGTCTCGCTCTACGAGCCGCTCGGGGTCCCCTACACGGTCGTCCAGAAGGGCGGCGAGCTCGACGAGCTGCGCGAGCGGCTGACCGGCCGCGTCAGCGTCCTCGTCGGCCATTCGGGCGTCGGCAAGTCCACGCTGGTCAACGCGCTGGTCCCGGACGCCAACCGGGCGGTCTCCCACGTCAACGCGGTCACCGGGCGCGGCCGCCACACCTCCACCTCGGCGGTGGCGCTGGAGCTGCCCGAGGGCGGCTGGATCATCGACACGCCGGGGGTGCGCAGCTTCGGGCTGGCCCACGTGTCCGTCGAGACCGTGCTGGCCGGCTTCCCCGACCTGGTCGAGGGCACCGTCCACTGCCCCAAGGGCTGCACCCACCGGGGCGAGGAGTGCGCGCTGGACGCGTGGGTCGCCGACGGCCACGCCGATCCGGTCCGGCTGAAGTCGCTCAGACGGCTGCTCGCCAGCCGGGAAGGCGCCCCCGACTCCGACGACTGACCGGCGGACGGCTACCGGTTGGGGCGGAGGGTCCAGCGGACGGTCAGTTCCGCGACGATGACGCCCTCCGCGTTGCGGATCTCGACCGCGACGTCGAACTCGGGCCGCTGTCCCGCGTCCAGCAGGGCGACGACCTCCTCTCTGGAGGCCTGCAACCGCGCCTCGGCCACCACCTCCCCCATCGCCACCTTGCGATAGCGGATCGTCGAGGTGGTGGGCAGCGGCACCGCCCGCGACAGCTGGTCGCCGAACGCCGACAGCGTCGCCGCCCCCGAGGCCGTCTCGGCGAGGGTGAACAGCGCGCCCGCGTGCGGACCGCCGACGTGGTTGTGCAGATCGGGGCGGTCGGGCAGGCGGCAGAGGGCCAGCCCCTCCTCCACCTTGTCGAATGAGATGTCCAGCGTGCGGGCGAACGGCACGGTCTGCAGCAGGAACTCGCCGGTGTCGAATGACATGCCGCCATGCTACTGGCGAGTAACCCACAATTGGGATGCAGCCGTTTGATGGAAGCGATGTCCGACGCGATAGCGTGGCTCTTCGTGACGGGTTACAGCGACGATCTGCGCCTCGCGCATGTCATGGCGGACGCCGCCGACGACCTGACCATGCGCCGGTTCAAGGCGGTCGACCTCAAGGTCGAGACCAAGCCCGACCTCACCCCGGTCAGCGACGCCGACCGAGCGGTGGAGGAGGCGATCAGGGGCACGCTGCGCAGGGCCAGGCCCCGTGACGCGATCGTGGGCGAGGAGTTCGGCACCACCGGTCACGGCGCCCGGTCGTGGATCGTCGACCCGATCGACGGCACCAAGAACTACGTGCGCGGGGTCCCGGTGTGGGCGACCCTGATCGCGCTCATGGACCAGGGCGAGGTCGTGGTGGGCCTCGTGTCGGCGCCCGCGCTCGGCCGCCGCTGGTGGGCGGCCCGCGACAGCGGCGCGTGGACCGGCAAGAGCCTGACCAAGGCCACCCGCATGCGGGTCTCGGCGGTCGGCAAGCTGGAGGACGCCTCCTTCTCCTACTCCGACATCGAGGAATGGGAGAAGGCCGGGCGCCTCGAGCCGTTCCTCGACCTGGGCCGGGCGTGCTGGCGTACCCGGGCCTACGGCGACTTCTGGTCGCACATGATGGTCGCCGAGGGGTCCGTGGACCTGTCGGCGGAGCCCGAGCTGTCCCCGTGGGACATCGCCGCGCTGACGGTGATCGTCGAGGAGGCGGGCGGCCGGTGGAGCGGCCTCGACGGCGGCCGCGGCCTGGACGCGGGCGGGCTGGTGTGCACCAACGGCACGCTGCACGACGAGGTCCTCACCCGCCTCACCACCCGCTGACCCCACCCGACCCCACCCGACCCCACCCGACCCCACAAGGCCTCACCCGCCGAGCGACCCGGCTGCGCTCAGAGGGCCAGCACCCGGGAGACCGCGGTCATCAACGCGTCGCGGTAGGCGGTGCCGTAGAGGCAGACGTGCACGAGCAGCGGGTGGAGCTGGTGCAGCGGCACGCGTTCGCGCCAGCCCTCGGCCGGCGGCGCCTCCTCGCGGTAGGCGCCGAGGATCGTGTCCAGGTACGGCGCGCCGAACAGCGCCAGCATCGCCAGGTCGGTCTCCCTGTGCCCGCCGTGCGCCGCGGGGTCGATGAGCACCGCGCGGCCGTCCGCCCAGAGCACGTTCCCGCCCCACAGGTCGCCGTGGATCCGGGACGGCGGCTCGGCGGGCCCCGCGATCTCGGGGAACCTGGCGACCGCCCTCTCGATCAGCCGCACGTCGCCGGCCGCCAGCCGCGCCTGCCGTACGAAGGGCAGCACGCGGTCGGCGGCGTAGAAGGACGGCCAGTCGGCGGCCGGCTCGTTGGGCATGGGCAGGTCGGCGATGAACCCCGGCCAGGGGGCGCCGAAGCCGTCGGCGCCACGCAGGTGCGTCCGGGCGAGCTCGCGGCCGAAACGCTCGGCGGCGGCACGGGTGGGCGGCTCGGTGTCCACCCAGTCGAGCACCAGGCCGTCGTCGCCCGACGCCACCACGGTGGCGGCGATCGGGCCCAGCCACCGTAGCCCCGCCGCCTCGGAGGTGAACAGCGGGGAAACGGGACCGTACTTGCCGAACACCGGCCTGCCGTCCAGCGTCCCCTTGCGCAGCCGCCAGGCGTGCGAGGAGCCCAGGTCCTCAGTCCAGACGATCGACAAGGTACTTCGCCAGCCCTTCGGCGGCCGCCTTCACCTGGCCGAGCACGATCTCGAAGCCGTCGCGGCCGCCGTAGTAGGGGTCGGGCACCTCGGCGCCCTCGGGCGCCGCGGGGTCGAACGAGCGGAACAGCCGCAGGTCCGTCCCGGCGGGAACGACCCTGCGCAGCGCCCTGAGGTTCTCCTTGTCCATGGCGAGGACCAGGTCATAGCGGTCGAAGTCGAACTGCCTGGCACGGTGGAGAGAACCGTCGTAGCCGTGCTGGGCGAGCATCTCGGCGGCGCGCTCGTCCATCGGGTTGCCGACGTGCCAGCCGCCCGTTCCGGCGCTGTCCAGCGCCACCTTGCCGGACAGTCCGTGCTCCTCAAGGGCCTGCCTGACCACGACCTCGGCCATCGGGGAGCGGCAGATGTTGCCCATACACACCAGAGATACGCGATACGTCATGCATCCCATCATGATGCTGACCTGGGTCGTTCACCGAACGTTCACCCCGATTCGGGAGTCGAGTCACCTTCACTGCTTAACGTCTGAGGCGACTAAGGACCAAGTGGGAGGAAACCCAACCGTGAAGTATGCAGGCCGGCTCGCCGCCGTCGCCGTCGTCGGCGCGCTCTCGCTCGCTGCGTGCGGCACCGATAACAACACTGGTGCCCCCGCGGGCACCGCGTCCGCGTCCGCCGCCGCCCCGGGCAACGACAACGCCCTTTCCGGCACGATCAACGCGGCTGGGTCCTCGGCTCAGGCCAACGCGATCGACCAGTGGAAGAAGGACTTCCAGGCCAAGAACGCGAACGTCAACCTGAACTACCAGCCGAGCGGCTCCGGCGCTGGTGTCCAGGCGTTCATCCAGGGCACGATCTCCTTCGCCGGTTCCGACTCGGCGCTGAAGGACGACAAGGGCGAGCCCGCCCAGGCCGACGCCCGCTGCAAGACCGGCAAGGCCATCAACCTCCCGATGGTGACCGGCCCCGTCGCCGTGGTCTACAACCTGCCCGGTGTCGACGGCCTGCAGCTGTCGCCCAAGACGATCGCCGGCATCTTCAACAGCCAGATCACCAAGTGGGACGACGCCGCCATCAAGGCCGACAACCCCGACGCGAAGCTGCCGTCCACCCCCATCCAGGCTTTCCACCGCTCGGACGAGTCCGGCACCAGCGACAACTTCACCAAGTTCCTCAAGGCCACCGCCGAGTGGCCGTACGAGCCGGCCAAGGCGTGGCCCGCCGAGGCCAAGGGCCAGGGCGCCAAGGGCTCCGACCAGGTCGCCGCCTCGGTGAAGGGCGCCGAGGGCGCCATCGGCTACGTCGAGCTCTCCTACGCCGACAACTCCCAGTTGCAGAAGGCCAAGGTCGCCAACGGCTCGGGTGAGTTCGTCGAGCTGACCGCCGACAGCGCCGCCAAGACCGTCGAGGCCGCCGAGATCAAGGGCACCGGCAACGACCTCAAGCTGAGCATCGACTACGCCACCAAGGCCGCGGGCGCCTACCCGATCGTCCTGGTGACCTACGAGATCACCTGCGAGAAGGGCCTGCCCGCCGACCAGGTGCCGCTGGTCAAGTCCTTCCTCGGCTACACCGCGAGCGACGAGGGCCAGGCCTCCCTGAAGGACCTGGGCTACGCCCCGCTGCCCGCGGCTCTGCTCACCAAGGTTCGCGCGGCCGTCGAGGCGATCTCCTAACCCATGTCCACCGACGTTCGCACCCGAGGAGGCGACCCGGCCATGCGCCGGGCCGCCTCCCGGCGCACCCATGGTGAGGGACCCTTCCGCTACGCCTCCACCGGTGCGGGCATCGTCCTGCTGGCGATCATGGCGGCCATCGCCGTCTTCCTGATCAGCGAGGCGATCCCCGCGTTGCAGGCGAACAAGGGGAACTTCTTCACCGAGCTCATCTGGGAGCCCAACAGCAGCCAGGTCTTCGGCATCGCCGCCCTGGCGTTCGGGACCGTGCTCAGCTCGGCCCTCGCGCTGGTCATCGCGACCCCGGTCGCGGTGGGCGTCGCGCTGTTCATCTCCCACTACGCGCCCCGCCGGCTCGCGGGGCCCCTCGGCTACCTCGTCGACCTGCTCGCCGCGGTGCCCAGCGTCATCTACGGCCTGTGGGGCCTGGTCTTCCTCGTCCCCATCCTCAAGACGCCGTCCGAGTGGCTCAACGAGCACCTCGGCTGGTTCCCGCTGTTCGCCGGCGAGGGCGTCATCGGCGGCAAGACCATGCTGGCGGGCGGCATCGTCCTGGCGATCATGATCCTGCCGATCATCGCGGCGATCTCCCGTGAGGTCTTCCTGCAGGCGCCCAAGATGCACGAGGAGGCGGCACTCGCGCTCGGCGCGACCCGCTGGGAGATGATCAGGATGGCGGTGCTGCCGTTCGGCCGCCCCGGCGTCATCAGCGCGGCGATGCTCGGCCTCGGCCGGGCGATGGGCGAGACCATCGCGGTCGCGCTGATCTTCCCCGCCACCTTCGACATCAGCTTCCAGATCCTCACCCCGCACGCCAACAGCATCGCGGCCAACATCGCCAACGGCTTCGGCGAGGCCACCCCCGTCGGCCGCGGCGCGCTCATCGCCTCGGGCCTGGTGCTGTTCGTCATCACGCTGCTGGTCAACATGGGCGCCCGCATGGTGATCGCCCGCCGCAAGGAATACGCGGGGGCAGCGGCATGAGCGCCCCCATCACCCACAGCCACGTCGTGGCCAACCGACCGACGGAGGAGGTCGAATGACCACGATCCAGCACATCTCCACTGGACGGCGGGTCAAGGACCGCGTCGTCCAGGGTCTTGTGTATCTGGCCTTCGCGCTGGCCGTCGTGCCGCTGATCTCCGTCCTGTGGCTGGTCATCAAGAACGGCCTGGCCCGTCTCGACCTCGACTTCCTGACCCACTCGATGCGCGGCATCGGCGCCCGCGACGCGAACGGCGGCGCCTACCACGCCATCATCGGCACCCTTGAGCAGGTCCTGCTGGCCTCGGTCATCGCGGTGCCCATCGGCGTTCTCACCGCCATCTACCTGGTCGAGTACGGCAACGGCGGGCGGCTCAGCCGTACGATCAGCTTCTTCGTGGACGTCATGACCGGCGTCCCCTCGATCGTTTCCGGCCTGTTCGTCTTCGCCTTCTGGATCCTCTTCCTCGGCATGCCGTTCTCCGGGTTCGCCGGCGCGCTCGCGCTGTCGATCCTGATGATGCCCACAGTGGTCCGCGCGGCCGAGGAGATGCTCAAGCTGGTCCCGAACGACCTGCGCGAAGCCTCCTACGCCCTGGGCGTCCCCAAGTGGCGGACGATCGTGAAGGTCGTGCTGCCCACCGCGTTCACGGGCATCGTCACCGGTGTCATGCTCGCCATCGCCCGCGTGACAGGTGAGACCGCGCCGCTGCTGCTGACCGTGTTCTTCACCGACTCCATCAACAACGATCCGTTCAACGGGCCGCAGATGGGGCTTCCCCTCTACGTGTTCGACCAGGCGGCGCGCCCCAACGACACCGCCATCGACCGCGCGTGGGCCGGAGCCCTCACGCTCATCCTGATCGTCATGCTGCTGAACCTGGTCGCGCGCCTCATCGCCTGGTGGCGCTCGCCTTCCAGGGCCCGATAGGAGGTATCCGCTCCCATGTCCAAGCAGATCCAGGTCTCGGGCCTCGACGCGTACTACGGATCGCACAAGGCCATCGAGGACGTCTCGATGACCATCGAGCCGCGTTCGATCACCGCGTTCATCGGGCCGTCCGGATGCGGGAAGTCCACCTTCCTCCGCACGCTCAACCGCATGCACGAGGTCATCCCCGGCGCGCGTGTCGAGGGCAAGGTGCTGCTCGACGGCGAGGACCTCTACGGCCCCGGCGTCGAGCCCGTCTCGGTGCGCCGCTCCATCGGCATGGTCTTCCAGCGGCCCAACCCGTTCCCCACCATGTCGATCTACGAGAACGTGGCCGCGGGCCTCAGGCTCAACGGCCGCGTCTCCAAGTCGCAGACCGACGGCATCGTCGAGGAGTCGCTCAAGGGCGCCAACCTCTGGAACGAGGTCAAGGACCGCCTCAACAAGCCCGGCGCCGGCCTGTCGGGCGGCCAGCAGCAGCGTCTCTGCATCGCCCGCGCGATCGCGGTCAAGCCCCAGGTGCTGCTCATGGACGAGCCCTGCTCCGCGCTCGACCCGATCTCCACGCTGGCGATCGAGGACCTCATGACCAAGCTCAAGGACGAGTACACGATCGTCATCGTCACCCACAACATGCAGCAGGCCGCCCGGGTGAGCGACCGCACGGCGTTCTTCAACCTCGCCGCCCAGGGGCAGCCCGGCAAGGTGGTCGAGATGGACGACACCTCCCGGATGTTCACCAACCCCTCCCAGAAGGCCACCGAGGACTACATCACGGGGCGTTTCGGCTGATGGTCGTCGCGGCGAACGGGGACGCCCCGACAGTTCCCACCCTGCTGGTGGCCGATCCCGACCAGGACGTCATCCACGAGCTGGCGGTCGCGCTGGGGCGCGAGGGCGTCGTGGTCACCGGGGTGACCGACGGAGCCCAGGCGCTGCTGCAGGCGGGCGCGCTCCAGCCTGACGTCGTGCTCGTCGGCGCCACGCTGCCGACCATCGACGCGGTGGACTTCGTGCGTGCCGTACGGCTCTCGCGGTCGGTACCCGTTCTGCTCGGCGTCGGCGAGGGGCATGCCGAACAGGCGGTCCAGGCGCTGGCCGCGGGCGCGTCGGCGTGCGTGGCCAGGCCGTACCGGGTGCTCGAGCTGCTGCCGTTCATCCAGGCGGCCTCCCACGGCGGCGTCGAGAACCGCAAGGTGCTGACCGTGGGCGGCGTCGAGCTCGACGTCAACGCCTACCAGGTGCGGGTCGGCGGCAGGGCCGTGCATCTGCCGTTGCGGGAGTTCGAGCTGCTCCACTACCTGATGCGCAACGCCGACCGGACGGTCACGCGCGAGCAGATCATGAAGCATGTGTGGAACTCGGCCGACGGGACCTCGACCAACACCATCGCCGTGCACGTCAAGCGGTTGAGGGCGCGGCTGGGTGACGACGACGACCGGCTGATCCAGACGGTGCGCGGGGTGGGTTACCGGCTCATCACGCCGGTCGAGGGCCCCTCCTCGGCCGTCGGCTGACGGTGAGGGCCGGCCGTCGGGTGGCGCCGCGGCCCGCGTTCCCGGGCGCCACCGTTTCTCCCGGCTCGTTCTCGTCTCCCGGCTCGCTCCCGCTCACGCCAGAGCGGCGATGGACTCGTCGTCGCAGGTCTCCCAGAAGGCGCCGACCACGTCCTCCAGGTGCTGCATGGACTCGGCCCGGAACAGCACGTCCTGGTACTTCGTGATGTCGTACTGGGTCTGGCCCATCATCTTCAGGTCCAGCGGCCGGATGTCCATTCCCCTGAACTCCTCGACCTCGCCGTACGAGGACAGGATGCCCGCCCCGTACGCGCGCAGCTCGCCGCTCTCGGCCATGACGCCGAACTCCAGGGTGAACCAGAAGACCTTGGAGACGAACTCCAGCGCCTCCTCGCTCTCCACGCGCCGCGCCGCGGCGCCCGCCAGCCGGTAGAGCGCCGCGAACCTGTCGTTGGCCAGCGCGTTCGCGTGGCCGATCACCTCGTGGATGACGTCGGGCTCCGGCGTGTAGAACGGCACCGAGTGGTGGCGGATGTACTGCGTGGAGTGGAAGTAGCCGTCGGCCAGCACCCCGTAGAAGTCCCTCAGCGGCACCAGACCGGCCGCGGGGAGGTACCTGAACCCGGTCAGCGGCTCCAGCAGCTCGCTGACCTCCTCCAGCTGCGGGATCCGCTCGGCGGGCAGGCCCAGCCGGGCCGCGCCGTCGAGGTACTCCGCCGTGGCGTACTTCCTGTGCTTGATCGCCAGCTCGCCGGCGACCAGGGCCCAGATCTCGTGCTCCTGCTCGGTGTACTCCGCCGCGGGGATGGGCTCGCCCCGCCGGTAGTTGACGGCCAGGGCGGCGATGGCGTTACGCCTGGCCCGGTAGACCTGGTCGGCGAACCCGGGGTGCGACGCCGCCAACTCGACCACCACGGACCCGTCGCCCTGCTCGGCGACGGGCGCGAAGTACTGCGCTTCCTCGAACATGCCTGAATGACAGCAATTCCGGCTTTCCTTGGCAAGAGTGACCAATTTTCCTGGTCGATCCGCGCACTATCGCACTGCCATACTGGCCTCAAGCTAGGCGAATCGCACAGATCACCCGGAGGGGCCATGGACGAGCTCGACGCCAGACTCCTGGTGACCATGCGTGCCCACCCACGCGTCGGCCTGACCGAGCTGGCCCGCCTGCTCGGCGTGGCCAGAGGCACCGTGCAGGCCCGCGTCGAGAAGCTGACCGCGCGCGGGGTGATCCTCGACTTCGGCCCCACGGTCTCCGCCGCCGGAGCCGGCTACCCGATCCTCGCGTTCGTCTCCCTGCAGATCGCCCAGGGCCGCCTCACCGAGGCCGTACAGGCCCTGCGGGACGTCCCGCAGATCCTCGAGGTGTACGGCACCAGCGGCCAGCACGACCTGCTCTGCCGCGTCGTCGCCCGCAGCACCGACCACCTGCAGGAGGTCATCGCGCGCGTCCTCGCCTCGCCAGGCGTCCAGCGCACGGACACCACCATCGCGCTGTCCACCCAGATCCCGTACCGCATCGAGCCGCTCCTCACCGACCGCGAACCGCCGGCCTCCTGACCTGGCCGGTCGGCCGGCACCCTGCGGACGCCGAGCGGTCGCCTGGAGCGCGCCGCGCTCCCTTCACTGGCCCGTGCCGGTGCTCGAGCGACCGGTACGGCGCGCCCTCGAAACGGCCCGGAAAAGCAGTAAGGGCCACCCCAACCGGGATGGCCCTTACTGTAAAGATTGCGCGGCGGCGACCTACTCTCCCACACCCCTTCGAGTGCAGTACCATCGGCGCAG
>NZ_JBSFNE010000016.1:0-163322 GCF_053586935.1 Nonomuraea sp. NPDC003727 | reverse complement strand
CAGGCCGTGGAGGAGCTGCTGCGGTATCTGACCGTCGTCAAGGGGCTCATGCGGGTCGCGCTGGAGGACGTCGAGCTGGGCGGGCAGACCATCAAGGCCGGCTCGATGGTCATCCTGTCGTACAACACCGCCAACCGCGACCCCGAGCGCTTCTCCGACCCCCACGTGCTCGACCTGCGCCGGCAGGACGGCGGGCACCTGGCCTTCGGCCACGGCATCCACCAGTGCCTGGGCCAGCAGCTGGCCCGCGTCGAGATGCGGGTCGCCTTCCCCGCGCTGGTCAACCGCTTCCCCGCGCTGCGCCTGGCCGTACCGGCCGACGAGGTCGCCCTGCGCCCGGAGACGGCGGACGTCTACGGGGTCAAGAGCCTGCCTGTCACCTGGGACGCGTGACCACGAACTGACGACAGGCGAGGGTTCGTACGGGCCGGACGCTTCACCGCCTCCATCGCTCGCGGCTGACCAGCCCCTCTCCCATGTCGTGCCGCGCTCGAACAGGCGGAACATGCTTCATCGGCGGCCTCCCCCTGAGCGGCACCACCCGGTGCGAGCCGGAGCCAGACGATGGCCTGGGGCTGACGGCCGGGTCGCCTTTCGACAGGAACCGCTCGTGCTCCTCGCACCTCGCTCTTGCCGTGCCGATTCAGTAACGCGGACCGTCCCGGTCGATCAGAGCGCACGTCTTCTCCAGAAGCCTCAGCTCTCTGAGTTTCAGCTCTCCAGAAAGGAATCCCAGCATGGCAGACACAACAGGCGGGACACCCGAACAGGGACACGTCGCGCGTCGGACCGTGTTGCGGGGCGTGCTGGGCGCCGGCGCGCTCGCCGGCGCACATGCCGCCCTCCCCGGCCGCGCCTACGCCTCCGTGAGCGGTGGTGGTGGCGATGGCGAGCGCGGTGTCGAGCACGGCTGGGGAAAGGTCGCCGACGTGTTCCGCGCGAACTTCGGAAACCCTGGCGAGGTCGGTGCGGCGTGCAGCGTCTACGTGGGCGGCCGCCCCGTGGTCAACCTGTGGGGCGGCCTCGCCGATCGCGAGGCGAATCGGCCGTGGCGCAGGAACACCATCGTCCAGGTGGCCTCCACCACGAAAGGTGCCACCGCCATCTGTGCCCACATGCTCGTCCAGCGCGGTGAGCTGGATCTGGACGCCCCGGTGGCCCGGTACTGGCCAGAGTTCGGCGCCGCCGGCAAGGAGCAGATCCCGGTTCGCTGGTTACTGTCGCACCAGGCCGGCCTGCCGATCGTCGACGGGCCGCTGACGTTCGAGCAGGCGTGCGCCTGGCACCCGGTCATCCGCGCGCTCGAGGCGCAGAAGCCGCTGTGGCAGCCGGGCACCGAGCACGTGTATCACAGCGTCACGTACGGGTTCCTGGTCGGGGAGGTCGTACGCCGGATCACCGGCAAGTCGCTCGGCACGTTCTTCGCCGAGGAGGTGGTCGCCCCTCTCGGGCTGAGCGCCTGGATCGGGCTGCCCGAGAAGGAAGAGAAGCGGGTGGCCCGGCTCCACGATGCCGCGCCGTTCAGCGTGGAGGAGCTGCTGGCCGGGCTGATCGCGACGACCGGGCTCGATGCGGAGACGGTCACCGCCTGGGTGAACGCCGTGTGGGCCCCGGGTTCGGTCCAGGCCCGCGCCGGCGAGCTCGGCGGCGCCTTGACCAACCCCGAGGTCTACGCCACGCGTGCCTGGCGCGCGGCCGAGTTCCCAGCCGCGAACATGCTCGCGGATGCCCGATCGGTGGCGCGGATGTATGCCGCCACGGTCAGCGACGTCGATGGGGTGCGGCTGCTCGAACCGTCGACGGTCGAGAGGATGACCGTCGTCCAGACCGACAGGACGCCGATGCACGGACTGCCGCCGGGGCTGAACCTCCCGGCCGACCGCTCCTTCTACATGTCGCTCGGGTTCTGGCGGGCCTGCCCGCCGATGCCGCTGACCGGGCCGGGGGCGTTCGGTCACCCGGGCTCCGGCGGATCGATCGGCTTCGCCGACCCCGACGCCGGTGTCGGCTTCGCCTACGTGACGAACCTCTGGAACTATCGGCCCGACGACCCGCGGGCAGCGAACCTGGCCAAGGCCGTCCGCTCCTGCCTCGGATGACGACAGCCCTCGTGGGGGCGGGCATCGGCACTGCTGCCCGGTCCCGTGATCCGGGCGCGAACCGGCCGCCGCAGGCCATCCGGCTCCCTTCCCGACGCACGTGGTCCTCGCCGGCGTCGACCGTGCTCTCGGCTGCTGCCGGCGACGGAGCACGACCTCACAAGCGCTGCTGCAATGGGCGACCGGCGAGTCGGCCTGGACTGAGGTCGGCTTAGGCCGGCAGGCGGGTGTGTTCGGCTCGGCTGGCGGCGATGCGCTGGGCGGCGAGCCCGCGGGCCCGCTCGGTGTCGTGGTCGGTGAGCCGGCCGAGGATCGTCGCGAGCGGCCTGACCTGCCCGTACCCGCCCCAGTGGCCCTCAGGGATCTCGGTGGGGAACACCCAGATCCGGCCGGCATCGCGCGGCCAGGCACCGTTCTCGGCGTCCAGGATCGCCTCGGTGACGTCCGCGATGACGCCCGCCCGCGTCTTCTCGTCGAGCTGCCCCTCAGGGACAGACGGGACGACCTTGTAGTGCGGCGCGTCCGCGGGCGATCCGCCGACGTAGACGGCGACCGGCCGGTGCAGGAAGACCCAGGAGACGGACCGGGTCACCGGGTCGGCGGGGTCGAATCCCTCGTGGCGGATCAGGATCTCGGTGATGTGGTTCAGGAGTGCTGCCTCGGCATCGGGCTGGAGCGCACCGTCGGGGATGTACACGTCGAGCATGGGCATGGCCCGCCTCCTCGGTTTATTTCTTCAACTCAGCGCCCGGAGCCTAGGAAGGCTGAGTGGAAATTGTCAACTCAGATCGCTACGATCCACCCGTGGAGACACAGCGGATCGACCCCGTGAACTGTTCGGTGGCCCGTGCCCTCGCGATGGTGGGTGAACGCTGGTCGCTGCTGATCGTGCGCGAGGCACTGGACGGCGCACGCCGGTTCGGGGAGTTCCGGGCCCGCCTCGGTGTGGCGAGCAACCTTCTGGCCACCCGGCTCGACACCCTCGTGGCGGCAGGAGTGATGCGACGCGTCCCCTACCAGGAACCCGGCGACCGGCAGCGCTTCGAATATCACCTCACCGAGCAGGGCCAGGACCTGCGGCCCACGCTGGTTGCCCTCCTGGAGTGGGGCGACAAGTATCTCGCCGACCCGCAGGGGCCGTCGGTCATCGTCCGGCACCGACCCGCCGACGATGACACCGCCTGCGAGGAGCCGGTGAGGGTCGTTCTCGAATGCGCTGCGGGGCACACCCGTCTGGCACCGGAAGCCGTCTACCGCGCCCCCGGACCGGGCGCCCGCTTCCTGGACCCCGGAAAACCGAAACCGGCCACGCCAGGGGCAGGAACGTGATCGCCGTGAGGTCCTGACACGGACCCGGGCACCGACATCCGGCCGCCGGGCCAATACGATGACGCACTCGCAGGTCAAGCAGCGGGTGACGGAGTGGGCATGGAACTGATCAGGGTGCTGGTGGCCGAGGACATGCGCATCCTGCGCGAGGCGCTGGTCGGGCTGCTCGCGATGGAGGCCGACATCGAGGTCGTGGCCGAGCTCGGTTCCGGCGACGGCATCGTCGGCGCGGCGCTGGAGCACCGTCCGCACGTGGCCGTCCTCGACATCGAACTCCCCGGGCTGGACGGGATCGCCGCGGCGGCCCAGCTGCACGAGCGGCTGCCCGGCTGCCGGTCACTGGTGCTGACCGGGGTGGGGCGGCCGGGCAACCTGCGCAGGGCGGTCAACGCCGGCGTGGCCGGGTTCATGCTGAAGGACTCCAGGCCGCAGGACCTCGTCGCCGCCGTGCGCACCGTCGCGGCGGGCGGGCGGGTCATCGACCCGCAGCTCGCGTACGCGGCACTGGACGTCCCGGCCGGCCCGCTGACCGACCGCGAGCTGGACGTGCTCAGGCTGACCGCGTCCGGCTCCGAGCCGCGCGACGTGGCCCGGCTGCTCAACCTGTCGTACGGCACGGTGCGCAACTACCTCGCCTCAGCGGTGACCAAGCTCAACGCGCGTAACCGGGTGGACGCCATCCGCATCGCCACCGAGGCCGGCTGGCTCTGAGCAGGGCACCTCGGCGGTCAGCGTGAACCGGCCTCCGTCCCGCTCCACCGACAGGCGCCCGCCCGCCTCCTCCAGGCGCCGGGTCAGGTTGGCCAGGCCCGTGCCCTCCCGCGGGGCGGAAGCGGTCGCGCCGTCGTTGGAGACGGTCAGGCGTACGGCGTCGCGCACGGTGATCGCGCACCAGGTGGCCTGCGCATGCCGTACCACGTTGGTCACCGCCTCGCGGAGGACGACGGCCAGGAGGGAGTCGGTCTCGGGCGGCAGCCGTACCGGTGGCAGATCCACCGTGACCTCGACCCCCGAGGCCGCGAGCATCGAGCGGGCCGTCGCCGCCTCCTCCCGCAGGGAGAGCGGCGCGGGGCCGCCGGTGATGGAGCGGACGTCCACCAGCGCCTGCTCGGCGAGTTCGCGCAGCTCGGAGGGGTCGGCCGAGTCCGGGCCCGCGATGAGCAGCTCGCCCTTGAGCACGATCGCGGAGAGCCGGAAGCCGAGCAGGTCGTGCAGGTCGCGGGCGACCCGCAGGCGTTCCTGGAGCATGGCCATCCTGGCCAGGTCGCGGCGGGCCTCCTCCAACTGGAAGGCGGCGAGGGGCAGCGTGCTCAGCCCGTAGGCCATGGCGGTGAAGCCGATCATGACCATGGCGTATTCGGCGCCCCACAGGGGAACGCCGGTCTGCGCTATCCAGAGGGCCACACCACCCAGGAGCGGACCGAAGCCCAGCGCCCAGGCCCAGGCGGAGCGGATCAGGAACAAGGTGGTGCCCGCGGTCAGGCCGACATAGGAACCGGCGCGCTGCCCGATGATCGCCATGGCCGTGACCATGAGCACGATCTGCGCGCCCAGCGTCCAGCGCCAGGCGCGCGGCCGGGCGCCACGGCGGGGCAGGCCGTTGTAGAGCTGCAGGCCGCTCACCACGGGCAGGAACACGGCCACCGTCACGACCTGGAAAGCCGAGGACGACCCGAGCCTGATCATGTTGACCACGGTGCTGCCCAGGGTGTCCACCTCGAGGATCACCAGAGTGAACCAGGCCAGCCACGGCGCGCCCGCCAGCGGGCCGGACGCCGCGGCCTTGACCGGCGTCACGGGCAGGCGAACCTCCGTCCATCCGGCGCCGGAGGTGAGGCAGCCGCCCAGCTCGGCCGCTTCCTCACCGAGCTCACCGAGTTCCTTGGGTTCGTTGGGTTCGTTGGGTTCGCTGGGTTCGGCGAGCTCGGCGGCCCGCCCTCCCGTACGGCCGGCGCGCAGCACGACGAACCGTGTGTCCGCCTCGAGCTCGACCAGGACCCGCTCCGGCGGATCGGTGCTCAGCCAGGCGAGCATGGTCCTGCGCAGCACCCTGGCCAGCAGGCCGTCGACCGGCAGGGGCAGCCGCGGCCGGTGCGTGGTGACCTCCGCGTCCACCCCGGCCGCCGTGAGCACGGAGCGCGTCGCCTCCAGCTCGGCGGCCAGCGTCCGGTCCCGGTGGTCGTCGGCGATGGATCGCACGTCGGTCAGTGCCTGGCGGGCGGCGCCCACGACCTCGACGAGGTCGGCGCGGTCGAAGCGGTGGACGAGCGCCGACAGCTTGTCGCCCAGCGCGTCGCGCAGGTCGCGGGCCACGCGCAGCCGTTCGCGGGCCGCCTCCAACTGGCCGATCTCGGCACGGGCCGCGTCCGTCTGCCTGATCAGGTCATGGAGCCAGCAGACGGCGTACAGCCCGACGCCGGGCCCGAGTGTCGCCAGCGCCGACCAGTAGCTGAGCGAGCCCAGCTCGGGATAGAAAGCGGCCCTGACCGAGAACTCGCCCGCGAGGATCAGGACCACCAGCGGCCAGGCCGTTCTCGCCTTGAGCGTGAGCAGGAGCGAGGCGACGAGCATGGCCATCACCGGCGTCCACGGTGACTGGACCAGGTAGAAGGAGGAGGCCAGCAGCGCCTGAGCCACCAGGTTCCAGCGGGCCGTGGCGGGCGACGCCCGGCGGAACGCGATCGGGACGAACAGCGCTTCCAGGGCGACGACGATGAGCAGGCCAGGGACCAGGGCGACCTGCTCCTTCAGGAGCGACGCCTGCACCAGCTGGCTGACCTTGACGGCCAACTGGACGGCCAGGCAGATCAGGATGAGCGTCCTGGCGAGCCTCAGCTGAGGGGTCACAGGCCGTCCTTCCGTCTCATCCAAATAAATGTGCATTTTGCACGATTCATCAGGGTGAGTTGTAGGTGGGCCGCCGCCCCCTTTCGCGATTCCGCGCGGCTTGGCCGGACGTGAGCACGCGGCCGTCCGCGCCAACGCCGCGCGTGACCCAGAGGAGTACGCCAACCTCGCCATCATGGCGGGCATCCGCATGGGGCACGAGCACAAGCGAAGCGCAGGCCGCTCGTTCGGGCCGCTCACCGCGTCCCTCGTCCGCACCGAGAACGCGATGGTCGCCGGCGACCCCGGCAAGGCCGTCGAGCGGTTCGGCACGCTACCGCGCGGCGTCGGCAAGACGGACTCCAGCACGTGGAACCGGGCTCTGCTGGACGCCGCTCGAGCCAATGCCCGCATCGGTGACGTGGCACGGGCGACGGAGAGGCACGGCTGTCACCGGGGGCTGATCATGGTGGTCGCGGGAACGCCCCATCAGCGGTGACCGGCCAGGTCGAGGAAGGCCCGTACGGCAGGCCCGCAGTCGCTCGGTGACAGGACGGCCAGGGCCAGCGTCCGGGTGAGGCGGGGTTCGAGCGGCCTGGTCACGACTGCTGCGAGCTCGGCGGG
Organism: Nonomuraea sp. NPDC003727; assembly: GCF_053586935.1. Classification (NCBI taxonomy): domain Bacteria; kingdom Bacillati; phylum Actinomycetota; class Actinomycetes; order Streptosporangiales; family Streptosporangiaceae; genus Nonomuraea; species Nonomuraea sp. NPDC003727. The sequence continues at coordinate 156,444 of NZ_JBSFNE010000016.1, read as the reverse complement.
CAGGCCGAGCGTGGGCACGATGCTGACGCCCAGGCCTGCGGCCACCATTTCGAGGATGGCCGACTGGCCGCCGGCCTCGTAGGCGATGTCGAGCTGGGCATCGGCCTGGCGTGCCGCATCGGTGATGAGTGGGCGACAGCCTGCCGTGGTGAGGATGAACGGCTGTCCGGTCAGGTCGGCGATGTGGATGGTCTCCTGCCCGGCCAGGTGATGGCCGGCCGGAACCACGGCGACCATCTCGTGGGTGCTGAGCGGGATCGTGTGCAGGCCGGGGGCCGGGAGCGTGACCACGCCGACCTCGGCCGCGCCCCCCTGCAGCCAGCCGCGGACGTCGTGGTCCGCCCCCTCGAACAGACGCACCTGGACCTGGGGGTAGCGATCGGTGAAGGCCCGCAGCAGGTGGGCGATGAGGGTGCCGGTGGCGCTCGGCAGGCTGGCCAGGCGTAGCGGCCCGGTGACCTCGCCGGCGGCGGCCGCCACCTCCGCGCGGATCAGGTCGAAGTGGCGCAGCGCCTCGCGGGCGCGGAGATGGGCCCGCCGTCCGGCTTCGGTGAGCGCGATGCCGTCCGCGTGGCGGACGAACAGCGGGGCGCCGAGCTCGCGTTCGAGGCTGGCGATCGCGCGGCTGACAGCGGGCTGGGACATGCCGATCAGGTCCGCCGCCGCGGTGAATCCGCCGTGCTCGGCCACCGCGATCAGCACGCGGAGCTGCGTCAATGTCATGAGGCCATACCCTAAGTGGTATTTGACCCGTGCAGGCCCATTCCCTGATGGTTATGGCCATGTCCACACGCATGATGATCGAAGTTGACGGCCGCATGGCCAGCTATCTGACGGCGGGCGAGCACGGCCCGCAGGTGTTGCTGCTCCACGGCACGTATTGGAGCCGGGTCTGGCTGCCAGTGCTCGACGACCTGGCCGCGGCCGGGTTGCGGCCGGTCGCCGTCGACCTCCCCGGACTGGGCCGCTCGGAAGGGGAGCTGACGCTGGAGACGGCCACCGTGCCCGCGCTGGCCGCCTGGGTGACGCGGTTCGCTGCGACGCTGGGCATGGGCGCGCCGGCGGGGGTGGCCGGGCATGACATCGGCGGTGCGATCGCCCAGCAGCTGCTGGCCGGCGGCGAGCTGGCGGTTCCCCGGCTGGCGTTGGTCAATTCGGTGAGCTACGACTCGTGGCCGGTGCCCGGCGTGGCGCGCTACCGCGATCCTGCCGTGGTCGCCGCCACCACCGTGGAGGAGTTGCTCGCCGCCCGGCGCGTGGCCGTTTCCACCGCCTTGGCGCGGCCTGTCTCCGAAGGGGAGATGGCCGACTATCTCGACCCGTGGCGTGATCGGCGAGTGGGTCGGTCCTGGATGGCGCTGGCCGGCGCCGCCGACAGCCGCTACACCTTCGACCTCATGCCCGCTCTGGTCGCCTCCGATGCGCCGAAGCTGCTGGTGTGGGGCGAGGACGACACCTTCCAGAAGGTCGGCTACGCGCAGCGGTTCGCCGATGAGGTGCCGAACACCACGCTGGTGCGGGTGCCCAAGGCCGGTCACATCCCGATGGAAAACGACCCCGCACTGGTCGCCCGCACGCTGGCCGCGTTCTTCCTCGCCTGACGGGTTGATCCGTCCGGCGCCCTCCCTCTCGCGGTAGCGCGGGTCTCGCAGTTCGACCTCGTAGCCGCCTTCGTCCAACAGCGACACCGAGGCAAACCAGTCCTGTTCTTCACCGTCGGGCTGAACCACGACGAAAGTGTTGTCGGTGTGGTTCAGCTTCTGGAACATCATGAACAGCCCGTCCTCGGAGGGGCTCGCGGTGCTGTCGCCGTTCTCGGCGTCGGCGATACAGCCGGGCATCGGGATCCCTTGCGGTTCAAGCAGTGCGCGGCCACCAGCATGGCAGGCGCCCGCTGGGGATCACAGCCACTCGGCCAGCGCGGCGATAGTGACAGCCGCGGCGAATCGGACGGCGAGCTTGTCATACCTGGTGGCAACGGCGCGGTATCGCTTGAGCCGGTTGATCCCGCACTCCACCGCGTTGGCGCAGCTTGTAGTCCTCCTTGTCGAACACCGGCGGCCGGCCACCAGAGCTGCCGCGACGCTTGCGCCCGGCGATCTGGTCACGGCGCTCCGGGATCGTGGCCCGGATCCCGCGTCGGCGCAGGTAGGCCCGATTGGCCTTCGAGCAGTACGCCTTGTCCGCGCGCACCCGATCCGGACGGCACCGCGGCCTGCCGGCACCGAGTCGGGGCACCCGGATCTGCCTCCAGGACCGGCACGAACTGCCGGGAGTCCCCGCGCTGCCCCGTGGTGACGACCAGCGCGAGCAGCCGCTGACCGTGCTCACACGCAAGGTGAATCTTGCTGGTCAGCCCGCCACGGGACCGCCCCAGACCGTGATCGGCGGGCTCGGCCTGCACCCCGCCAGGCGGCTCCTTCTGCGCCGCGCCGTCCCGGCGGGCATCAGCCCTCGCGCTGCCAGCGCCGGAACAGCCCGTAGACCGTCTGCCGAGGCCCGTACTCCTCCGGCAGGTCACGCCACGGCAGACCGGTGCGGACTCGATACCGGACCCCGTCGATCAGCCTGCGCTGGCACAACGCAGGCCGTCCCGACACTGCCACCGGCAACAACGGCTCCAGCACCGCCCACTGCGCATCACTCAAGTCCCCTCGCGCCACACCGAGATCATCCCGGTATAGCGCGATCACCACGACAGGGTTTAAAACGCCCTAGGACCCGAAGTCGATCTCGGCGGTCGGGTGCGCGGCGGTGATCCGGTCGCGGACCTCCTCGGGGAGCAGGTTGTATCCGAGGTCGACCGCCGCCAAGTCGGGGAGCGCGTCGAACTCGGCCGGCAGGTCTTTGAGCTTGTTGAAGGACAGGTCGATGGTCCGCAGTCGGCGGAACGTCCCGATCCCGGCGAGGTGTTCGGGCTTGAGCTCGCGGCCCTCGCCGTCCCCGTGCCACCGGTCGATCCGGAGTTCTTCCAGCCCGGTCAGCGCCATGCCGAACAGCTCCCGCAGGAAGATGTGCGCCGGCTCGCGGACGAGAGCGTGCCTGGTGCGCCACCCGCTGAGGCCGAGGACCCGCAGGGCGGGCAGGCGGCCGAGATCCGGCAGCGGGTCGCGCACCAGGCTGAGGCTGCCGCCGAGGTCGAGGTCTTCGAGCCGGGTCAGCCGAAGCAGGCTGTCGGGGACGGTGTCGAAGAAGTTATGGCTCAGGTCGAGCCGGCGCAGGTTCGGGAAGGTGGTGACGGCCTCGGGGAAAGTCCGCAGGTACAGGTAGCTGCCGCCGGACATGGACACCTCCTCGATGCTGGTCAGGCCGTGCGCGGAGTCGGGGAACACGACGTTGGTTCCGTCGGCGATCAGCTGCCGCAGCGCGACCAGGCCGCCGAAGGTGTCCGGCAGGACGAACCGCGTCACCTCGGGCGGGTTCGCCCTCGGCCAGGTCACCGCGCCGGAGGGGACGGACAGTCGGGAGATGTCGAGTTCCTCCAGGGCGGTGAGCCGGCCAACACCGGCCGGCAGGGTGAACCCGACCTTGTTGCCGGCGACCCGCAGCACTCGTAGCGCGGCCAGGTCGCCGATCGACTCGGGCAGGGCGGTCAGCCCGCACTCGCGCACCGACAGGTGCTCCAGCCGGGTGAGCGTCCCGAGCGTCTCGGGCAGCTCGTCGATCAGGTTGCCGTCCAGGATCAGGGTGCGCAGCCACGGCATCTGGAGCACCTCGGCGGGGAACGCCTGGAGTTTGCGCCCGGTCAGGTCGAGGTGCTCTGCCCGGTCGGCCAGAGACCGGGACACGTGATCACTCGCCGACTCGGCCGCCGTCCGGGCTCCTGGCCGCAGGACCGGCAGCCCGGCCCGCAGCCGGTCCAGGAACTCGTCGACGTCCAGGCAGCGGTCCTCCGCGTCGACGACCTCGGGCACGAACGCCTCGACGATGCTGTCCCCGACGGCGAAGTCGGCGTCGTCGTCATCGTCGTAATTGTTCACCCAGCGCCCGCCGGGGGCGTACACGTCCATGGCGTGGTCGTAGTCGATCACCCAAGGGGTATCGACGATCCCGGTCCGCAAAGAGCCGTGGTTGTACCAGCCGTAGACCAGGTGGGTGAAGGCGCCGTCGTGGATGTAGATCTCCGCTTCGCCGCCTTCCAGGGTCTCGGCCTCGGTGTGACCGCCGACGTACAGGCCGGGCCGGTCCTCATAGAGCGCGATCGGGCCGTTGACCGTCAGATCGCCGGTGACCACGATCAACTCGACGTTGCCCTCGGCGTCGCCGCCGCGCAGTTCGTTGATGGCGTCCAGGAAATTCCCGTCGAGGGTGAGGTCGCCGTCGAAGAACAGCACCTCGTCGTAGCCGGGCGACGCTCCCGCACCCTCGAACACGGCGGACAATGCGCCGCCCAGGCGGGCATCGGCATCGGCAAAGGACAGGGACGCGGGGATGGCGGATATCGGCATGGGGAAGAGCGTAGGTCCGTGTACAGACAATCCGGCGCGCGCGACAGGGTTCTGGAACACGGCCCTAGACCCTAGCGACCTGGTCAGGGGTCGTACGGGGGCTGTTTCCTGATCTCCCGATGCATCCGCTCATTCATCCGCTGCCTCCGCTTCCAGGACTTCCTGTCGACTCCAAACGGCGGGTTCTTGTCGTCGAAGCTCGGCTTCGGAATCCCTCGCCAGCCGGGATGCTCTTCGCTGTCCCCGTCCGAGCCGATCAGGTAGATGATCGCGATGACAACCGCTATGCCCAGCAGAAGTTCCATGGGTGACCCCCTCGCAGCCCTGGCTGCGTCTGTTGTGGCCATCGTGGTTCTGACTTCAGTTCAGAGTGTCGTTGTGCGTCGCGCCTGGCAACCCACCGCTCACGCGACGTTGTGATCCTCCTCATTCGTGGTCGGATTTGTGGAACCCTGCCTGAGCTGCGCTGGAGGGCCGTCCCGTTAGGCTTCCTCGTCCCGAACATGTCCCCAGCCCCAAGGTAGGCAGGTCTGCGCAGATCACCGGGTTTCCGGGAAGCCCCCGTTCTCGGAAGCGGATACGGCTTTTGTGATCACACTGCGCGTGTCATGGACGACGGAGCGCGACGTGGTGCTCCTCATCGCGTACGGCGGACTGGGCTACGACGAAGTGGCGGCGGCGCTCAGGATCGCCTCGGGGACGGTCGCGTCCCGGTTGAGCAGGGCCAGGATCTCGCGCGGCCCGTCGCCCGGGAAGTCCCCAGCCGCCACGTAGGCCGATCACGATGATCAGGTACAGCTCTGTCTTATGCGTCGGCGGGTTCGATGAGCTCCATCTCGAGGGCCGGCACATCGAGGGCTTCCTTCTCGGCATGGCGTCGAAGCTGTCACCAGGTGCACGCGAAGTGCGTTACCCCTGGTCAGCGTCGATTGCTGTGGTGAATGCGATGGTGGCCCGTACGGTGCGCGTGGCCATCATGGTGGGGGACTAGTGAGTGAGCCCACCGGTGCACGCCGCATGCCGGGGGACCTTCATCTCGTGAGGGTGCCCGGCACGCGGCGATCTGTCACAGCCGTGTGCCGTTGACGACCAACGCCACTTCGATGTTGCCGCGCGTGGCATTGGAGTACGGGCAGACCTGATGCGCCACCCGGACCAGGTCGACGGCCTGGGTGGGGTCGGCGATGGACGGCAGGCTGATCTCCAGTTCGACGCCCAGCTTGAAGCCGCCGTTGCCGGCGGGGATGAGCATGACCTTCGAGTCGATTGCCGCGTCGTCGGCGCGTAGGTGCTTGCGCTGGCCCACCAGGGCAAGTGAGGCGGCGAAACAGGCGGCGTAGCCGATGGCGAACAGTTGCTCGGGGTTCGCCCCTTCGCCGTCCCCGCCCAGTTCCTTGGGCTGCCTGAGGTCAACCTCCAGCCTGCCGTCGGCGGTGCGTCCGTGACCGTCGGCCCGGCCTCCGACGACGTGGGCCTGTGCGGTGTAAAGGGCGTTCGTCATGATGATCTCCTTCGCGCGTCTGCTACTGGAAAAAGAATCATAAACTTCAAAAACAGGAAGTCAATGGTTATGATCCGGGAAGCTGTCATCGACGAGAGGGATCACATGGCCTCACTGAAGGTCGGCTACCTGTTATCGACGCGCGATCAAGCCGTACGCGGCGATCACGACGTGGAGCATTTGGTCGAACAGACACGGCGTGCCGAAGCGCTCGGTTTCGACTCCGTGTGGGCCGGCGACAGTCCTCTCACCCGGCCCCGCGCCGACCCCTTGCTCCTGTTGTCGGCCGTAGCCGTCGCCACCCGGCGCATCACGCTCGGCACTGCCGTACCGCTGCCCGCGCTCCGTCATCCGATCCTGCCGGCGCACCAACTCGCCACCTTGGACAGGCTCGCCGGCGGGCGCCTGATCGTCGGCATGGGCGGCGGATTTCCCAGCCCCGGCACCGAAGCTCAGTTCACCGCGATCGGCGTCGCCTTTGAGCGCCGCATCAGCCGGCTGGAGGAATCGATCGAGGCCTTGCGTCTCCTGTGGAGCGGCCAGGAGGTCTCCTTCACCGGCCGGCACTTCGACTTCCACGGTGTGACCCTGGCTCCCGCGCCCGCTCATCCAGCAGGCCCGCCGATCTGGCTGGCCGGAGGCGGCGCTGCGGCGCGTGGCCGGCCTCGCCGACGGCTGGCTGCCCTACCCGCCCCAGGCCCAGATCTACGCCCGCGAGCGGGCGGCCATCCAGCAGAGCGCGGCTCGGGCGGTCACTCCCGGCCTGTACGCGACCCTGTGCCTGGATGAGGACCCCGAGCGGGCGCGCCGGCGCCTGCGCGAGAGCGTCGAGCGCTACTACAACGCCCCCTGGAGGCCGTCGAGGCCGTCCAAGCCCTGTTCGCCGGTACGGCCCGCGCGGCCGCCGACTGGCTCACCTCCTACGCCGAGGCCGGCGCTGGCCATGTGGTGATCCGCCTGGCCGCCGACGACCACCACGCGGCCCTGGAGAACTTCGCCGGCCACGTCCTGCCCCTGCTTCGCCCGAAAGGAACAGCATGACCACCTTCGTTCTCGTACACGGCGCCTGGCACGGTCCCTCCGCCTGGGAGCGCCTCACCCCGCACCTGCACCAGGCAGGGGCGCGCACCCTGACCCCCTCCCTCACCCTGGAAGGCGACGTCGGCCTGGACGTCCACGTCGACGAGGTCCTCACCTGCCTGGACGGCGCCACGACCGCCGTTGACGACGTGGTGCTGGTCGGACATAGCTACGCGGGCCTGATCGTCCGGCAGGCCGCCGACCTGCGACCCGACATGGTGAAGCAGGTCATCCTGATCGACGGCTGGGCCGGCGGCGACGGCGCCAGCATGTTCAGCCTGGCCTCCGACGCCTTCGTCAACGCGATCCGCGCCGCCGCCCGGACGAGCGCGGACGGCCGTCACATCCCCGCCCCACCCCCGGCGAGATACGGCATCACCGACCCCGACGACACGCGCTGGCTCGCCCCACGCCTGCGCCCACAACCTCTGCGCACCTTCACCGACGCGACCCGGCTGAGCGGAGCCGTCGACCAGATCCCCGGCACGGCCATCTACTGCCGGCCGCAGGCCTACCCCTTCGACCGGTTCGCCGCGGCGATCGGGTACCGGACCATCGCCATGGACGCCCCGCACAACGTGATGCTCACCCATCCCGCGGCCCTGGCCAAGCTCCTCCTCGACTCCCAGGCGTTCCATTTCAACAACGAGAAGCTGGAGGATTAGAATATTGAAGTGGAACAGCGCACCTACAACCAGTACTGCGCCACCGCGCGCACCCTCGACCTCGTCGGTGAGCGCTGGACGCTGCTGCTGATCCGTGAACTGCTGACCGGGCCCAAACGCTTCGGCGACCTGCAACACAGCCTGCGCGGCCTGGGCACCGGACTGCTGGCAGCACGGATGAAGTATCTGGAACGCGAAGGGCTGATCCACAAGGTCACGCTCCCGCCGCCGGCTCGGACCCCCGCCTACGCCCTCACCCCGGCGGGTGAGGGCCTCGAGCCGGTGGTGCTGGCCCTGGCCCGGTGGGGGCAGACCTGGGCGATGGACGAACCCCGCGACCAGGAGAACTTCCACCCCGGCTGGGCGGTGCTCGGCCTGAAGGCATGCTTCGACGCCGAGGCCGCCACCGGCCTGCGGGCGCTGTACGAGTTCCGCGTGGAGGAGGAAGTCTTCCACGCCCGCATCGACGACGGCACCATCGAAACCGTGCACGGCCCGGCCCAGCACCCTGACGTGATCATCACGACCAGCAGGGAGACTTTCCGCGACATCGCCGCCAGCAGGTCGAGCCTCGATGAAGCGATCAGCAGCGGCGCCGCGTCAGCCTCCGGCGACCGGCAAGCCCTGCGCCGGCTCCCCCACCTGTTCCACCTGCCGCTCCCACGTGCGCGATCCACGGCTCCAGCCTCCACGTCATGAATCGAAGGGCGTCATCACGTCCACGCGTCGTTACGCTCCTCCAATCCGTCGAAATCGATAGGCGGACCGGCCCTTTTGACGCCAGCGATTCGCGCGACTGGTGCAGACATGGCCGATGCCCTCGTCGATACTTCACTCCTCGGCCCCGTCTACTCTCCAGAACGCGAAAGCCCCCTCCGAAGAAGGAGGGGGCTTGAGTGAGCGGCCTCGTACTGCTACACCACGGACGAGGAGATACGCGGCGGCGGTAGCAACCCGAGCAAGCGCAGCCAGGGCGTGCTCCTCGCGGGAGGTAGCGGGCGGCCGTTGGGCGGCAGGTGGATGGGCAGCACGGTGAGCGGTATGAGGCCGGCGAAGACTCGGCTGCCTCCCCTCTTCGGGGTGGCTGCCGATCTCGGCTGATTGTCGGTATGGCCTGCCAGCATGGCCCGCGTGACGGCAACTGATCCCTTGGCCCCGTTCCAGTGGCTCAACGTGTCCGAGAGAGCGAGGGCGGCGGCCCGCTGGGCGTGATCTTCAGCGTGGCCTTCTTCCGCGGGCTCGATCCGGCGGAGGTGGTACGCCGCTTCAGCCGCGGCGAGGACTCCGGCCAGGAGTCGGACTTCGGCGGACTCGACGAGCAGGCCCACGAGTTCGTCGCGGAGACGGATGGCGGGCTTCCAGGCCGGCGAGTGGTGCGGATCTCTCGGGTCAGGCGCTCTGTTGACGCACTGCCTCAGCCGGTCTTGCGCAGCGCCACCACCGCCATCACGGCGGCCAGCGCGATGCAGGTGGCCACCGCCACCGTCATCCCCGCGCCCCATCCGAACGCGCCGATGGCCAGCGCCACGCCGCCGGTCCCCAGGGACGAGCCGACGTAGCGCGCGGTGTTGTTGGCGCCGGAGCCCATGCTAACCCGGTGGGAGGGCACGCTCTCGACCGCCAGCTGTGTGATCGAGGCGTTGGTCAGGCCGGCCCCGACCCCGCTGACCGCGAGCCCGGCCAGCACGAGGCCACCGGAGAACGCCGACCCCACGCCGAGCAGCCCGGAGAACCCCAGTGCTGTCAGAGCCATGCCGAGTGCCAGACGCGACCGGGTGGCCAGCCGTACCCGCTTGGTCAGCAGGGCGGAAACGAAGGACAACCCCGACCAGAGGCAGAGAAGCAGCGCCGTGTGCAGCGGCGTCAGACCGTGCGCGGTCTGGAGGACGGTCGGCAGATAGCCCATCAAACCCACCACCGCCGCGCCCACGACCAGCGCACCACCCGTCGCCACCAGGAACGGTGGTCGCTTGAACAGGTCGAGATCGATGAGTGGATCCGCACGTCGCCGCTCCACCCGCACGAAGCAGGCAACCAGCGCGACCGCCGCCGCGATCGCCCCGAGCGCGGTCGGGCGCGACCAGCCGAGCCGTCCCTCGGTCACCCCGGCGAGCAGCGTGGCCACCCCCGAACCGAGCAGGATCACCCCGGGCACGTCGAAGCGCCGCGGCTCGGCTGAGCGTGACTCCTCCAACGCGCGCGCCGAGATCACAGTGAGGGCCAGGGCGCAGGCCGCCATCAGCCAGTAGACAATCCGCCAGCTCGCCGCCACGGTCAGCAGCCCCGACACCAGCGGCCCCACCGCGGTGCCGAGCCCGATCATCGCCCCGTAGCGTCCTGTCGCCCAGACCCGCTCGACCCCCGAAGGGTAGGCGTGGCCCACCAGGCCCAGACTGGCCGCCAGCATCGCCGCGCTCGCGCCGCCCTGCACCACCCTGGCCGCCACGAACATCGGCACCGCCGTACTCAGGGCGGCGAGCACGCTGGCCGCGGCGAGCACGGCCGTCCCCATCACCAGCACCCGCTTGCGTCCGTGGTCGTCGGCCAGTCCGCCGGATACCAGCAGGAGCGCCGACAGCCCCAAGGCGATCCCGCCCAGCATCCATACCGGTCCCGTGGCTCCCGCGCCCAGAGCCCGTGCGGTCTGGGGGAGGGTGACCATCGGCACCGTGTAGTTGGTCAGCACGAGCAGGGGCGCCATGGACGCCACAGTGAGTGTCTCCCGCCGCAATGTCGGTTCGGTCATTGAACTCATGCGGTCGCACGCTAGCACGGTTCATTCAATGAACTAAAGTGAGCCCATGGCGCTCGGCAAGAACTACGAAGGCCAGGACTGCTCGCTGGCCAAGGCGTTGGAAGTGGTCGGCGAGCGTTGGACGTTGCTCGTGATCCGTGACGCGATGTACGGCGTGCGCCGCTACGGCGACTTCCTGGCTCACCTTGACATCCCGAGGGCGGTGCTGTCGCAGCGGCTGACCGCGCTGGTCGCGGCCGGCATCCTGGACAAACGCCGCTATCAGGAATCTCCGCCGCGCGAGGAGTACGTGCTGACCCCGATGGGCCGCGAACTCTGGGTCCCGCTGCTTGCCCTGGCTCAGTGGGGTGGGCGGCACCTGGCCGAGGCCGGCCCCTGCCGGCTCTTCTTCCACCAGACATGCGGCACCCTGCTGGATCAGGTCTCGTTCTGCTCCCATTGCGGTGTGCGCGTCCCAGTCGAGGACGCGGAAGTACGGCCAGGCCCTGGCCTGAAGGGCGTCAGGGGCGACCAGGTCAGCCGTGCCCTGGAGGAACCCCATCAGATGTTGGATCTGATCCCCTGACCAGATGGGGTCAACCCCGAAGGGAGATCACATGAGCTGCGCGGAGATCGAATCCGAGACGGATCTGCGCGACCTGCTGGGTGCGGTCGCACCAGCGCACCCCGGCCCTGTCCGTGGTTTTCAGCCCCCGAACCCCGATGCGTGCTCTTCGGCCCAGGCGGCGAAGGTGCGAGCCGGACGGCCGAGGATCTTCTCCACGTCGCCCGTGGGGCGGGTCGGCCTGGCCAGGTCCCGGGCGTACCGTGCCATGAGCGCCGTGACGAAGGGCTCGGGCAGGCCGCGGGCGATCAGTCCCTGGGCTGCGGCCTCCGGCGAGATCTCCGTGTAGGTCAGCGGCCTGCCGATGGCCTCGCTGATGATCTCCACCATGTCCGTGTGGGTGAGCGCTTGCGGCCCGGTCAGGTACGTGCGCCGGTTCACCAGGTCGTCGGTCAGCAGGGCGTGGGCCGCCACCGCCGCGATGTCGTGCTCGTGGATCGGCGTCTCGGCGAAGCCTGCGTACGGGCCGCGGACCACGTCGCCCGCCGTGATCTGGCCGCCCCAACTGGTCAGGGCGTTGACCGCGAAGCTCGACGCGCGCAGGCTCGTCCACTCCAGGCCGCCGGCGACGGCCGCATCCTCCGTCTCCTTGTTGCGGTCGCCGCGGAAACGCGACGGCTGGTGGTCGAGAGGCTCGTCGATGTTGATGGCCGACAGTGCCACCACGCGCCGCACCCCGTGCTCCTTGGCCAGCGCGACGAGCTCCGCCGCCGCGTCGCCCGCGGCCCGCGGGTGGAGGAACAGCGCGGTGACCCCGTCGAGGTGGCGGGCGAGGGTGCCGGGTTGTGCCGGGTCGCCGGTCACCACCTCGGCCGTGGCAGGCAGGGACGTGGGCCCGGTGGTGCGGGTGACGGCGCGGACCTTGGCCTTCGCGCCGGTGAGCAGGTCGACGAGGGGGCGGCCGATGGTGCCTGTGGCTCCGGTGACGAGGATCATGTCAAATCCTTTCGTATGCCGTATAGTATGGAAACCGTAGCATCTAATTTGAAAGTCATATGATATGAGTTCCGTCACATCTGGGCATGTGGATGACGCGCGCCGCCGCAGGCGGGCCATGGTGGCGATCAAGGAGGCGCTGCGCGAGCTGCGCGGCCAGCTGTCCCTGCTCGACCGGCAGGTGAGCGCGCGGGCGGAGCTGAAGGACGTGGATCTTGACTGCCTCGACCTCATCGGGAGGTGCGGGCCGATCAGTCCGACGGCCTTGGCACGGCAGGCGGGGCTGCATCCCGCCACGCTGACCGGCATCCTGGACCGGCTGGAGAGGGCGGGGTGGGTGGCCCGCGAGCGCGACACCGCCGATCGCCGCGCCGTGCTGATCAAGGCGCTGCCCGAGCGTAACGCGGAGCTGTTCCGGCTCTACTCCGGCATGAACCACGCGATGGACGAGATCTGCGCGGAATACACGGAGGCCGAACTGGACCTGCTGGTCGGCTTCCTGCGCCGCGCCACCGGCGCCGGCCGCGACGCCACCGCCGCGCTGGCCGGCGACTGAGGTGTCCCGGTGGGGCCGGGGTGGTGTCGGGCACGGGTGGGTCAGGCGGAGGGCGGCCGGCAGGCGGGGGCCGGGGCGGCGGCGTCCTGGACTGTCGGCAAGGCTGGTCCCGCCGGCCGGCATCTGTGGCATTTCGCAAGCTAAGGCCTGTTGCGAAAGGACTCGTAGTGTCTCAGGCGCGGGCAACTTGTCCCTCGCCAGTCGGCCGTCACCTACCCGGGGAAAGGCGGCTTTCCAGCGGCCGTGGCAGTGGATACACCCGCTCTGCGGGGAACAGCCGCTGGGCTTTGGCAGCGTGCCCGGTTTGTGCCAATACCGCGGCCTTGCGGACCTGGGGGGTGAGGTCGGTGAGGCTGACGATCCAGTTGTCGGTGAATGTGCGGATCAGATTGCGGCCGATGCCGACCTGGATGCTGTAGTGGTTCAGTGCCGCTCCGCGCAACGAGCGTTCCGGGTCCCACTGGACATGTACGGCTGCCTGGGTCACAGCTGCCGGATCCGCGGTCGTGAGCACGGCCTGGGACAGAGCGTCCTCCCAGCCCTGCCGGGTCATCCGCACGGCGAGAACGCGCTCTTGACCGGGTTTGCGGGCCCAGTTGCTGCGATGCATGAGCCACAGGAATGAGGGCTTGATCCATGTCATCCTGTGGAATGAGAACGGCGCGACGAAGCGGCCCGCTCGTAGTGCTGCGTCGGCTATGGCAGGCGCGTATGCCTGGTAGACCACGATCGTGTCAGCATCGTAGTCTGCGCGAATCTGGTACTGGGGTGCCATGCGTTGCACCCTGCCATCCGGTGCACTCGCATCGCGAAGCCTTTTCCCCGCCCTCGGCCGAAGCGAATGTGCCGGTCACAGCCACTCGTTGATGGCCGCTACGAGGACGGTCGCCCTAGCGGACCGCGAGCTTGTCGTATCTGGTGGCCACGGCACGGTGCTTTTTGAGGCGGTTGATGCCGCACTCCACCGCCTGCCGAGCCTTGTAATCCTCCGGATCGAACTTCGGCGGACGACCGCCCCTGGATCCGAGTTTCTTGCGGTTGCGGGCCTGGTCGGCCTTGTCCAGGTGATCAGATCCTGAGCGTCTGCACGGCCTGAAGCTGCTCGAAAATGCGATGCCAAGGTGCCGTCCCGCTGCCGGCGCCGGAACAAGTCGTACACCCGACCCCACGGCCCATACTCCTCAGGCATGTCCCGCCACGGGATGCCGGTGCGGACCCGGAACCGTATGCCGTCGATCAACCCCTTTGTCAGCAGGAAGGGGCAGGACCAAGCGATTCGATCCAGGACGCGAAGTCCGCGGACACGACGTCGAAGTCCGCAGGCTCCAGATCGCCCAGACCCGAGGAGAACACGGCCGAGTCCGGGTCATCGGCACGCAGGAGGAATCCGCGGCCACCACTGTCATCGCCGACGAGGAGGAATCCTGGTGCATACTGCGCGACTTCGTAAGTGGCGTTGCGTTCACCCATGTCCCCTGCCGAGTACACCGCGACACCGGACTCTGTGTGGAGGCCGTTCCTCACGCTCCACAGTGCCACCAGCGGAGCTGGAAGGCTCATCGCCGTCTCGGCCCGCGCCCGCATCACATCGTCCGGCGTTGCCGCCGCCAGCCTCGAAACCGACCCCGCCACCCTGCACCCCTCCCAACAGACTCCGGCCGCCCTGACAAGCGGCGGCACAGCCACTCCCACCAGGACCGCTCCCGAGCAACCCACTACAACCGGCCGACGGCGGCCCTAACATGATCACGATCTACGGCTGAAGTACTACGGAGAACGCACGCTGGACACGTCATCACCGTCACATGTGTCACTGCGGGCCTTGATGGCGGCGAGCCGGGCAGACCACTCGCGTTCGGCGATGACGAGGCCGCCCTGCAGCGTCTCGACGAGCAACGTCCGGCTCACCGACACCACCGTTTGCTCACGCCGGGCCTCGGTGCCCCACGCGGGACCACCTCCATCGCGTACCCGACAGGCGAGGTGCACCCGGTCCCCGTCAGGGAACGCGAACGCTGTCACCTCGTCGGTGCACTCACCCCACTCCAGGAACACACACCGTGCGAGTGCCGCCTCGGCCCCAGGTGAGGCCCCGGTACTGGCGCCGTCGTACATCCAGCTCTCGGCAATGCGGAAGGACTCAGACGGCGAGGTGAACCCCACCGGCGGCGCAGTCGGCGTGCGAAAGCGGCTGAGCTCGTCCTGGAGCTTCTTGACCAGTAGTGGCGGATAGAACGCGTTGTCCCACGTGTTCACATGGAGCCCTCCGACGAAGACGTCGACGCACAGCAGCCCCGGGTCCTGTTCGACGTGGAACTCCAAACCGAATCCGGTCCGCGACCCGAACAACATGGCGACCTCCTCAGCCCTCGCGCGACACCCATCACGGCCCAACCCTATTGATCCACTTTCGATACACGGCCTTGAAGCTGCTTCTTAGATCTCCTGACGGTGAGCGCTGGTCTTGTCACTGTTGGCATATGGGTCGTGGCGATCTGACGAACGTCGAGTGGGCACGGCTGGTGCCGTTACTGCCGGCCGGGCAGGTCGCTGAGATCGATAGGGGGTCGAACATGGGCCCGTCCTTGCGTGGTTTGCCGAGACGCCGATGCGAGCCCTCTCCGACGACGCCGCGCCGGGAGGTCCCCCCGGTCACCTCCGCTTCTTGGCGCAGTCCGCCGGTTCCTCGGGCCGCTCGTCGGTCCACCCGTCGCCGGGGGCATGCGCCGTGTAGTGCAGCACCGTTCCCTTCGGCAGTCCTTCGCGAGCCTCCAGCAGGACCGTCACCTCCGCGAGGATCCGGCCGGTCTCCGGGTCGAGGATCTGCTGGAACTCGGTCGGCACCTCCTCACCTCCCGGATAGGACATGCCCTTGCCGTCCCAGAAGGAGACCCTGATCCCGGGGCGTCCCAGCGGGTCGGTGGCCTGTCCCCGCACCCGGGTGGTCGGCAGATCGGCCAGAAGGTGAAGCAGCGCCGCTCTGGTGCCTGGCTTGAGCGGAAGGTTCAGCAGGGAGGCCGCCATGGGCAGCGCGTCCTCGAAGGACCTACCGGTCCTGCGGTCGTGGAGCGTCCGCAGGCGATCACGCAGCCGTGCCGGGTCGGCCGGGAGGCGCTCCACCTCCGCGATGGTGAGCCCGGCGAACCGCCGGTCGGGCAGCAGGCCCTTCGCGCCGACCCCGAGGGTGTACTCGCAGGCGGACGGCTCGGAGCTGAGCTTCAGCCGGACGCAGTCCTCGCCGGGGGTTCCGCCCATGCACGCCTGCTCGACCTCCGCCGGCGAACCGGCCGCCCGCCAGGCCTTCTCGTCGGCCGCGGTGGCCGGGCGCGTGAACAGCCGCCGTGACTCCGTCATGAGCGGCCCGGTGGGGTCACGCGGCTGCCACCAGTCGAACCTCGCCTCCTCCTTGAGCCTGTAGACGGCCCCCGGCGCGCCCACCCTGATCAACGATCCGTTGGTCAGGGTGCGCCGCCAGTAGGCGCCCGTCCGTGCCGGGAGCTTCTCCACGCGATCGGCGATGTCATGGAGCGGCCGCGCGGCCTGGACGTCGTACGCCGCCACCGACCAGGCCCCGGGACGGCTGCCCAGCTCGGCGGCCAGCCGGTCGGCCGTCTCCGGTCCGGACAGCTCGTACGCGCCGTCGCACGAGCCCTGGGGCGGGCAGGCCTTGCGCCCCCGCGCCACGGGCGCGTCGGGTGGGAAGACCCAGAAGGTGATCTCGTGGTCGCGGCCGAGCCAGCCCGGCTCGTGCGCCTTGTCCGCCAGCATGCTGGGCGCGCCGTCCGGACCACACGTACCGCCGGCGCTGCTCCCACCCTCGTTGCTGAAGAAGATCGAGCCAGGCTTCTGGCAGAAGAGCACAATCGCGATCCTCTCGCTCGTGGGACGGAACCGGAGCGTCGTCTTCGTCGCCGACTGCGGCATCCTCGCCCCCGCGAGACGGTGCAGGCCCTGGTGGACGCGTGGTGCCTGCTGGAACGCTGGAGGGGCCGCGGGCTGCGGTGCCGGCTCCGGAACGCCGCCCAGGTGCGACACCAGCATGATCACCGCCGTGACGACCGCGATGGTGGCGACGCCGGCGCCCGCCGTCCAGGCCCAGCGCCGGAGCGGGCGGGGCCGTCGAACCGGGTCATCGAGAGCGGCCAGCCGCGCCCGAGCCCTGGCCACGGTCTCGGCCGAGGGCTGCGGCACGTCCGGGATCGCCTGGGCGAGCAGCGTGACCTCATCCATCGTGCGCCTCCTTCAGCGGGTTGACGTCGCCCAGTGCCTTGCGAAGCTGCTTGCGCGCCCGGTTGAGCCGGGACGCGACGGTGCCGTAGGGGATCTCCAGCGCGGCGGCCACCTCCAGATGGGTCAGCCCGCCCAACGCCACCAGCAGCACCACGTCCCTGTCTCCGCGGTTCAGGCCGGCAAGCGCCCCCGCGAGCCTGCCGGTGAGCTCTCCGGCCGCGACACGGGTCAGCGTCGCGTCCTCGTGGTCCTCCGCCTCGCGTTCGGCTGTCCGGCTGAGCGCCTTCCACCTGCGGATCTCGGTACGGCGGTGCCGGGCGATGAGGTTGGTGGCGATGCCGTACAGCCAGGGCCTGACCTCGCCGCGCGAGGAGTCGTACCCTCCTCGGACGGCGACGAGGAAGACCTCGGCCGCCAGGTCGTCGGCGGCGTCCACGGACAGCCTCCGGGCGATGTAGCGGTGGATCTCGGCGAAATGCGCGTCGAAGACGCGATCGAGGTCGGTCCGCAGATGGGTTGAAACGCTCATGCCGACTGTCCCGTCGGTATCGGTGTCTGGCTCACGCACTGGTCTCCATCCGGTCAGGAACGGCGGTCACCCCTGTTTGCCCGACGGCCCGGAATGCTTTCACGAAGCATGTGCCGCCGCGGCACGGCGCCGGCCCGCGCCTGCGAGGGCGGCCCGTCCGGTCCGCCCCCCGGCCCGGCCCGACTCGCTCTCGTCGGCCCGGTACGGCCCGCTCTTGCCGAGCCGGGACGGCGATGGGGGCTGGAGCCCGCCTCGGCGTGGGGCACTATGGAGGCGTGACGCAGGTGGTGCAGAACGGGTCGGCGCTCCGCTCCTTCGACAGACTGGTCGAACTGGTCGGCGACGGCGGCGTCGTGATCCTGAGCGGAGCGGGACTGTCCACGGAGTCGGGCATCCCCGACTACCGCGGCGAGACGGGACGGACGCGCAAGGCCGAGCCGATGACCTACCAGACGTTCGTCGGCAGCGCCGCCGCCCGCCGGCGCTACTGGGCCCGCAGCCACGTGGGCTGGCGGCACATCGCCCACGCGACCTCCAACGCGGGTCACCGCGCCGTCGCCGCGCTGCAGGCCCGCGGGCTGGTCACCGGCATCATCACGCAGAACGTCGACGGCCTGCACCAGGCCGCGGGGGCGAGCCAGGTGGTCGAGTTGCACGGCAGCCTCCACCGCGTGCGGTGCCTGGCGTGCGGCGAGCGCACCCCGCGCGAGCGGCTTCACCAACGGCTGAGCGCTGCCAACCCCGGCTGGGACGACGGCGTGACGGGCACGATCAACCCGGACGGCGACGCGGTGCTCGCCGCCGACAGCATCGACTCGTTCACGATCGTCGACTGTGCCGCCTGCGGCGGCGTGCTCAAGCCGGACGTGATCTTCTTCGGCGAGAACGTGCCGCGACCGCGCGTCGCCGACTGCTTCGAGCTGACCGAGAGCGCGGGCCTGCTGCTGGTCCTCGGCTCCTCGCTGACCGTGATGTCCGGCTACCGGTTCGTCCGGCGGGCCGTCGAGCACGCCGTCCCCGTCGCGATCATCAACCAGGGCCCGACGAGGGGCGACGCGGACGCCCGGGTACGGCTCGACGCCCCGCTCGGGCCGACGCTCACCACGCTGCTGGACGCGCTCGGCCGGTGAGCTGCTGTCCGGTGGTGCCCGCGGTCGGGACGCTCGGCCGGTGAGCTGCTGTCCGGTGGTGCCCGCGGTCGGGACGCTGGGCCGGTGAGCTGCTGTCCGGTGGTGCCCGCGGTCAGGACGCTCGGCCGGTAGCGCGCGATCAGTCCCGTGGCCGATCATCCGGTATCAGGAAATGTCCCTGAAGCCGATCTCTCCGGGGCTGCTGTGCCGTTACGATCCTCAGCAACAGAGGAAGGGCGAGGGCGTGGAGCGCGACGGACAGCCGCCGGCGGTGATCGATCCCAGCACGCCGAGCGTAGCTCGCATGTACGACTACTACCTGGGCGGCAAGGACAACTTCCCCGCCGACAGGGCAGCCGCCGAGAAGATCATCGAGCTCGTGCCGAGCATCACCCGGATCGCCCGCGACAACCGCGACTTCCTCATCAGGGTCGTGCGCGTGCTGGCCGCGGCGGGTGTGCGGCAGTTCATCGACATCGGCGCCGGGCTGCCGACCAGGCAGAACGTCCACGAGGTCGCGCTGGAGGCCGCGCCCGACTCCAGGATCGTCTACGTCGACAACGATCCTTGCAAGCCGGGTTGTACGCACGATCCTCGATCACGAGTAGGGCTGAGTGATGACTTCCATGCTGTGTCCGTTGGGATCATCGAAGTAGACCCCACGCCCGCCGAACAGATGGTTGATCTCGCCAGGCTTCTCGTGATCGGGAGCTGCCCAGTAGTCGAGACACTGTGACTTGATGCGCCCCATGATCGAGTCGAACTGAGACTCACTGACAAGGAAACAGCAATGGATGGGATGGAAAGCCTCCACATCCATGAAGTAGAGAGTGACCCCGTTGCCGGTGTCGAGCGGCACGAACGGCCCCCACTGCGACTTCGCCTCAAGCCCAAGGACCTCCGCCAGGAACGCGGCCGATGCCTCTTTGTCCCTGCTAGGCACAATGATGTGGTTCAGATCCACCATGGGTCCCACCATGCCCTCTTCGCTGGATATGGGTCCCCCATCACGACCCCTAGATTGTCTAAGCAGGAGGTCACCGTGTTCAGACACAGCCCGTCCGGCTTGGCTGGCATGCGATCGTGACCAGCAGATCTTGCAAGTGCGTCCGTTGACATGGTTCTGTGGGTCTCGATCATTGTTCGAGAGGCAGGAGCATAACGGAGATGGCGGACAATCTGGTGCCGGAAGAGAATTCGACAAGAGACGCCGACGCGATTACTGACATCTACGACGACACGCCCCGATACGAACAACTGGACGTGATCAAGCAATATGTCAGTAGCCAAATCGGGGAAGAGTCTCAAGGCTGGGTCGATGATCTAGCCCAAGCTGCCATTCGGTTCACGCTCGACGCGCCAGAGATTCGCTCCTTGGCTACCGATCTGGCATGGATTAGTCGCGCATCCGGAGAGAAAGTGCCTCCAGCCGTCGCCCCCATCCCAGAGGGTTTCTCACGCCACGCCCATCTATTCCGCCTCATTCGCGCATATGTGGTCGGGCAGCGCCTTCGCTTTGACTTTAAGTTCGATGCGCTACGCGATGCGGCTACCCCATGGCTGAAAGAATTCGATGGAGATGCGCTAATACTAAGCTTCGCCGCTTTCGCGAATTTCGGCCTGCAATCCCCGCACGCTCTCACCCTCTACAAGCGAGCCATCAGCTCAGAGAATGCTGATCACCGGACACGGCACGTGAGCCTGGCTGGCCTATGGTTCGCCCACTACATACCCGAGGCGCCGGAGATGATGATAGAACTCTCCGATACCATGATTTCGCTGGGCGAGATGGATAGCAATGTATTCTTCCGTCGAGCCTTCGCCTTCCGCAAGCTCAAGAGATACGAAGAAGCGTTGAATGAGATTGACCATGCAATAACTCTTCTCGACCCTGGCAACAATTTCGTCCATCAGGACTATATCCGCGAGCGAGAGGTGATCATAGCTATGATGGATATGCATCGCCACGCCGAAAGTCTCGCCACTCAAATCGGCGAAAGAATTTTAGATCAAGCGGAAAAGCGCATAGAGGAAGCCTCTCAAGCGCTAAGCAAAGAAGTAGAGTCAGCGCAAAAGGTCGTGAGCGCAGCTCTATTGAAAGTGGTCGAAATCCTAGGCTTGTTCGTGACCCTCGTGGGCTTCCTGGTAGGATCGGGGGTAGTGGCCTTCCGTGCGTCATCCTTCGGCGAACAAGCACTAGCGATGGTTCTGACCCTCGTGGGGGCGCTCATCTTCTTCATCTTGCTCCGACAGGTCACGAGTTTCAGACGGAAGCGGTGAATCGTCATGAGTGACGAAAACAAGAGAATCTTCATCCCGGAAATCATCGAGCCGGTGCGAACGATCGGCAATCGGACCTTTGATTTCAGCCGCCAAGTGGCTGTTATGGGAATCGTGAATCGAACCCCAAACAGCTTCCACGACAACGGAAAGACATTCGACCTGCAAGCGGCGATTGATGCTGTGCATCAGGTGGCCGAAGAAGGGGCCGATTGGGTTGATATCGGGGGACTAGCGTTTCGCGCCGACCAGCCCGACGTTTCCGTAAGTGAAGAGATCGACAGAGTTGTGCCTGTCGTAGCCGCCGCACGGAGACACAGGGTAGACCTCGTTATCTCCGTCGATACCCACCGCGCAGAAGTGGCAAAGGCTGTTCTGGACGCTGGGGCACACGTAATCAACGACACGTTCGGACTCCGCGATCCTGGTATGGCAGAGGTCATCGCCGAAGCCGGTGCCACTGTCGTAATCGCTCATAGTCTGGGAGGCCCGCATAAGCTCGTATTCCGTCCGAGCTATTCAGATGTGGTGACGGAAGTTGCAGACTTCCTTCGTCAGCGTGCCCTATACGCGCTCAATGCCGGTATCTCCGCCGACAAAATCATTATCGATCCGGGCCACGATCTCAACAAGAACACGCATCATTCGCTTGAGCTTACTCGGCGACTGAAGGAAATTACCGAGATCGGATACCCCACGCTCGTCGCCGTGTCCAATAAGGACTTTATCGGCGAGACTCTTGACGTTCCGCAGAACGAGCGGCTTGCGGGAACCATTGCCACGAACACGATCTGCATTTGCCTCGGTGCGCGAATCATTCGTGTGCACGATGTTCGTGCCGCAGTTGGCGCCGCGCGGATGACAGAGGCAATGCTTGGGTTCCGAGGGCCCGAGCGCCCGATTCACAATCTCGTCTGATTTTGCGCACGGCGGCAAGTCGCTTTGGGGTTCACCCTGAAAGAGGGACGCTTGCCGCCGCGCGGCTTATTGACGCCAGGAGTGGCCGCGAAGGGCGGCCAGTTCCGCGTCAGTCAGAGGGGCCACCCCAAATAGGGCAGCGATGAAATCCAGATCAGCACGTGATACGCGCCAAGGAAGTATGAGCTTGGCCATGCGTGTCTTTGGTGCTGCAAACCAGCATAGAAGCCAACGCCTATCTATATCGCCTCTGTGAAGAGCTAGCTCGAAAGCGAGCATTTCTAGCGCGATAACGGAACGTTTAGCAATGAGAATGATTCGTTCCTCTAAGGCTACTCGAAGAGTGATGCGCTGAATTGTCAGCTTAGTCCACCATAGGGGCGGTGCTTCTTGAATGCGCTCCACATAGCCTTCCGTCATGCGTAACTCATGGCGGCTCACGCCGAAGAACGACTGCGCCTCCGTTAGTGCCTGCTTCCCCATCTCGGCTAGGTCGTCACCGACGAGACTAATCTCTACCACGGCGTTTTGCTTGGGACTGGAGCGGCCATAACGGGACCCGAACCATATACGCGTTCTAGACATGTAACTCCCCTCGTGGCTGATACTCCCGGAGGGTCAGATGGTGAGGAGAGGGGGAAAGGAGAAGACCTCCCCCCACCACCGGACCGGTCTCAGGGCGTAAAACTAGGGCCGAGATATTTGTCTATGACCGCGCGCCCATCCGTCGTATTAAGTGCTTTCTCCCATGAACCGTAGACCGCGATAAGGCAGTCATATACGGCTTTGGGTGACAGTCCATCGGTGGAGTCTAGAGCGGTGAAGATATAGTGCATCGCTCTTCCTCCTCTTTGGGCGCGGAGTGGCGCCGGCGCAGATCGTTGTAGCGTCTAACGATTCGCTTGGCGGCGTTATAGGGGTCGCTGGTTAGGTGCCAGCAGCGCATGTATTGGCCGTTGGGTTGGGTGACGTACCACCAGTAGTGAATTCCGTTGGTCCAGACTATGAGTCCTCTGTAGACAGACACCACAGCTAGTCGGTAGCCGTCATTCATGTCGCTCGTGACCCCGAATTCCTTAAGCTCAGCTTGCAGCTTCAAGGCTGTTACGGCTGGATCTATGGAGGAGATCGGGAAGGGCTTCCTTGGCGAACTCATCGGCTACCTCCGGCGCGGTGGCTCACATGGGAACCACCTGGACGTTTTTAATGACGTGCCTGTCCGCGCGAAGGACTATGTTCGCTGTCTCCACAGGGACATGAGCCCTATGGGTCCGCTGAATATCAATGACTGGCACCCCTGGCGACAGCCGCATTTCCATCAATTCGGCGGGGTTTGGCATCCTTGCGCGAATTTGCTCCTCGACTTCGTCAACGTGTATCCCGATGGCATCAAACCGCGTGATCACGTCTGGTGCATTCACGCGTCCATCAGCCGGTACTTCGGCCGATGTGCCGCGTGTAAGTGCAAGGGGTTCCCACTGTGTACTGATCTCTACGCATTCGCCTTCGACGTACCAGTGGTAAACGACCTCGGTCACCATGTCGCCTGGCGCAATCTGCAAGCGTGTGGCGATTGCTTCTGTTGCCTGAACGTGCCGGAATTGCGAGGTGACATGTGCTTGCCAGCCGCCATCCTTTGATTCTTGGAGGTTCGGTTTGTGGGCGCGGCTGTACCGATTTCCTGTTTCGCGTGCGTATTCCTTGCGTTTTTGAACGAAGGTCCCTTTGCCCTGCTGGCTGTAAACAAGCCCCTCGGACCTGAGTAGTTCAATCGCCATTCGGGCTACGGGTTGAGACACGCCGTACGTCGCGCGTATCTCCTTCTCCGTCGGTAGCTGATCGCCCGGCTCTAGCTCTCCCTCCGTGATCTGCCGTCGTAGCTGGTCAGCGACCTGTGCATAGAGCGGGGGTGTGACCGCCATCACACTTTCCTCCCTCGGGGAACCATCATAGGCACAGTGTAGTTATCAGGTTGTTGTAATAAGTAGGCGAAGTGCAGTGTCCACATGCATCATCGCATGCCCGGACCTGCCCGGACAGTCATGGAGGTGATCATTAGGTGTCGGAAAGCGAGTTAGATCCAAGAGCGGAGTTCATCTCTGACCTGCGAAAACTCGCCACCTTTCTGGAACGGCATCCGCACCTGCCCGTTCCGACGTTCGCGGATGTGATCGCGGTTCCCGCACTCGGAAGGTCTGATACCGAGGCGCGAAGCGAGATCATCCGCATCGCAAAGATCATCGGTCGCCCACCCACCTATGCCAACGGCCACTTCCGCGCAGCAATCGAGCTAGGCCGCGTGAGCTATCGGGCGGTGGCCGTCCTGAAGGAATCCCCTCACGCCGCCGATCGTGCGATGCCGTCGCGGGCAAGAGGGACCGCCCCCAAGCCTCCTCTTCCGAGGAGGTGAACATGTTCCTGATCGCGATATGGGGTGGTGCCCTACTTGGGCTCGCCGCCCTCACGGTGATCGGCTTCGCGACTGTCGCCATGAAGCGCGAGGACGGGCGTGCGAGACCGCACGCACACCCCCGCACGACCGCCCTGACGCGTGCTGTCTTCGGGATCTACGCGCGCCATGCGGTCAAGTCCAGCGCCCCCCGAGCGAGGGGAGGTGAAAGCGCGTGATCATCAGCGTGTCGTTCGTCGTGATCCTGGGGGCGGTCGTCCTGCTCTGCCTCCGGTATGGACGGCTGAACCCGCTGCAAGCTCTCGCGTCGGTGCTCTTCGGCTTCCTGCTGGCCCAGACGGCATATGCCCCGGAGGTCCGCCGAGTGCTCCAAGCGATCTTCCACGTCCTCTTCGGTACCTGACAATCCGTTAGTTCGAGGAAGGGGAGCTGGCCGTGACGCCTCTAGACCACTGGTCGAGCCCCTGTAGATCGAAATTCTGTTTCCGCAGGTCAGATAGGGTCCGCGGATTGCCGGCGCGGCTAGTTGATCTTGTTTTACGAGCGAACCACTGAGCGGCATCCCCCTTGGGGACTCAGGGGCGCATGGACACCGAACGTCACCACGGGGCGGGTATTCGGCCCGCCCCTCCCCACCAAGGAGATGGTTGCGACGTCACACGCACAGACCCAGACGGCAGACGACTTTCAGGAGGCACGTGCATGGCACCGCATCGCCGGTGACCTGGAGCGCACACATCCGCACCTGATGACTGAACTCAGGCGCACCAAGTCCGGCCTCGCTTTGCTCATGGCATGGGCATCCATCCCCCACCTCTGCGACGAGATCACGCGTCTCCACGCTGCACTGAGGGAAACGAGGCTGAGCCGCGCAGACATGATCGCAGCTGCACGGGCGACGATCACCGCTGATCGCGAGGGAGAACCCGACCCCCTGTGGTACCTCCATGACGAACTGACCGCACAGAACGCGGCACCCACGTACGACGGGCGGGCGGGAGCCTCCCAGTGACGCGCCCAACGGAGGAGAACGACCCCGAGATCAGGGACGACGACGGCGACGGGTTCTTCGATCAAGAATCCGTCCCCGACGAGCAACGGACGGCAGACGCACCTCCCGTTGACCCTCCGGACGACGGCGTGACCCCTGACCGGACCTCCACCGGTCAGGGGCGCGCCCCCATCCTCCCGGCATGGGCGATGCGCTGGTCAGGCATCCGCACGATGCTGGCTTGGTGGGTCAAAGATGCCGGATACGTGATCGGCTATCACGCTGTGAGGCTGCCCAAGTATGCAGCCAAGACGCTCGCGTACGCACTCGTCGGACTCTTCACCAGCATCGGCCGACTCGTCCATTGGGTCGGTGCTGAAGAAGGCAACTATGCGTTGCGCCAGGCTGCCGCCGACCGGAACGACCCGATGACCTGGCTGAAGCTCGACAAGCAGCGAGAACGGCAGGCGCGGTGGCGCTGGTCTGTCGTGATCGCAGCTTGTCTGCTGACGCTGGCACTCGTGCCGATCCTGGTCAGGTCTGGAGTGCTCGGGGTGCTCCCGAGCTGGTTGCGGTACGCCCTGCTTGCCGCCGCCGTGGTGGTGTTCGCTCGTGCTGGCAGACCAGCGGATAAGCCCATCACCGACCGTGTAAGCCAAGGTCCTAGATATCGCAAGCTGACAGCCGAACTCGTGCGCCACGCACTCCTCAGGATCGGCATCGGGGCGATCAACCAGGCTGTAGCGAAGGATCAACACGCGCTGTCGTTCCCACAGGAGATCCATCGCCATGGACCTGGTCATCTCGCCATCGTGGATCTTCCATGGGGGGTAGAGGCGGCTGCCGTTGTGGCGCACCGAGGACGGCTCGCCTCTGCCATGCGGCTACCGCTCGACCAGGTATGGCCTGAGGAGGTCTCCAGCGAGCATCCAGGGCGACTTGCGCTGTGGGTCGGCTACCAACCCGCCTCGAAGATGACACAGCCTCTCTGGCCGCTTCTGAGCGGCGGAAGCGTGGATGTGTTCAAGCCATTCCCGATCTTCACCACGCCGCGCATGGAGACCGTCAACGCATCGCTGATCTTCCGAAACTGGTTGATCGGCGGTCAGCCAGGTAGCGGCAAGACGTTCCTTCTCCGACTCCTGGTGTTGGCTGCCAGTCTCGACCCTCGGGCCGAACTACGGGGTTACGAGTTCAAAGGCGTCGGCGACTTCACGGTCATCGAACCTCTCTGCACCGAGTACGGCAACGGCGGCACAGATGAAGTCATCGCTCGTGCCGCCGCGTTGATCAGGTGGCTCTACGGCGAGTGCCAGCGGCGTGCCGCCAAGATCAGCCACTACCACGCGCTCGGGAAGGCTCCCGAGAACAAGGTCACTCCCGAACTCGCTTCGCGCAAAGGGTCTGGCCTGCATCCACTCGTCGTCTTCCTGAGTGAGGCTCAAGAGCTGTTCCAGCACAAGACCCTCGGCGGTGAAGCGGGGGACCTGGCTGAAAAGGTGATCAAACTGGGTCGGGCGCTCGGCGTGATCCTGCTAATGGACACCCAGATTCCTGACAAGGACTCCCTTCCCACCGGCATCACACGCAACATCAACACGCGGGTGTGCATGTCAGTGGCCGATCACGTCGCCAACGACATGATCTTGGGCTCCGGCATGTACCGGGCAGGCCGGCGAGCTACCGTCTTCGAGCCGGTAGAGGACGCTGGTTGGGGAATCCTGGTCGGCATGGGCAAGCCTGGTGCATGCCTGAGCTTTGAGATCAACGGTGATCAAGCAAAGCAGATCGTCAACCACGCCATTGACCTACGCGTCAAGGCTGGCACCCTGCCCGCCCCCGAGACACAGGCCAGACCTGACGCCCCCGCCTATGACCTCCTGGCGGACGTGGCAGAGATATGGCCTGGTGACCAGGACAGAGAGTGGAATGAAGTCCTGTGCGCCCGGCTCGCCGAGTTGCGGCCATCGGTCTACGGCGGATGGCAGTCAGAACAGCTCACAAGCGCACTCAAGCCGCATGGCGTCAAGGTCACGGACATCGGCCGACGCATCGACGGCAAGAAGTACACGCGACGTGGCATCTACCTGTCCAGCCTTACCCAAGCGATCACAGACCGTGGCGGAACGAGGTAGCCAATGCACTGCTTCCGGAAGCGGCCATGGCTGCTTCCGGAAGCACCCCCTCTAGCACCCCAAAGCATGCCATGACCAGGCTGTTAGCAGGTAGCACTCCAGAGCCCGAACAACCCACAACCACGCCAGGAAGGTGCTGTGAACCCTCAGGAGTTAGCCGCTACCGCCGCAATCGCTGCGCTGGCGGTTCTCACGCTCGGTTACATGATGCTCTGCTTCGCCCGTCCGTTCCGCGATTGCTGGCGGTGTGACGGCACAGGACGCGTCGGCTACTGGATCGGCCGTGGCTGGCGCTTCTGCCCGCACTGCCATGGCACTGGTCTACGCCTACGCATCGGCCGACGCGTGTGGAACTACGCCCGACGCCTGCATGCGGAAGGAGGTGAAGCCAAGCGAGAACAGACCTCGCTGGAGAACCAGAACCGGAAGAGGTAAACGCCTATAAGGCACACGATCAAGACGCTCATAATCTAGTGATCCTGTCGCCGCACAATTTTAGGCTTCCTGATGTGCTCAATCACATTGAAGCCGGACGGATCGTGCTTATCCTGCCCGAACCCAACACCCCGACCTAGCCCTACCTGAAGACAGCAAAAGCGCTGCCCTAGGATTTCTCCCTACGGCAGCGCTTTCGTCTTGTGGCCGACTAGCGCCGGAAGCACAAACCGTTGCCCAGATCCACAACGTCCGCGCCCTCTGCGCCTTTCGGGGCTACCGCATCGATGGCAAGTCCCCATCGTTCATCATGATGCGCCAGAGACAATCCCCACGTCTGCTTAACCGCGCGGACCATTCCCCGCTTGACGGTGTCATCCCCGTCATTCCACATCTGGGCTACTGTCTGCCCGGTGGGCGCATAGTCATAAGAGTCCGGCACGATCGCGAACCCTTCAATGCGCGCCTTGATTGCCTTGCGTTCGGCAACCATAGCGTCTAGCTCATCATCATCTTCGGTGACGCTGAGCCGCGCCTGAAGTTTGCTGAGCGACGCCTTGAGCGCATCGAGTTCGTGAGCGTTACCCGCTACTCGCTGGAAAGCGAGAATCTCGGTTGTGTCGCTTGCGAACATAGCGCCGATCAGATCAACGATCGGTTGAGCTTCGCATCCCTTGAATGCCCCACACGAAAGGCGCTGCTTATTGTGGCCACCACAGCGCAGCTTCGGAGTACGGGCGTTACCTGCGGGCGTCAGGCCAGCGTTGAGATAGAGCTTCCCGCCGCACTCAGGGCAATCGAGAACGCCAGAAAGCCAGTTGGCGGGGCGCGCTACCGGGCGTCCGCCCTTGTTGGCGCGATCCTTGGTCATGTTCGCGTCGAGCACCTTGTTAGCCTGCCACCATAGGGCCGAGTCTACGACGGGCGTAACCTTATGCGGCCAGGATTCCGTGACGCCCTCGTGCGTGTAAGAGCATTCGATAATGCCTGTGTGATTCGCCGCGAACCGGATCACGTTCTTCACGCTGTTCGGATAGAGTTCGTAGGCCCGTCCGACAGAGGACAGAGATTCGCCTTTCCCTACTCGCTCGTAAATGTCGATTACGGCTTGCGGGTTGGCGCAATACGCTTGCTTGAAGTAGCGGTCTCCCTTGATCGCCCAGAAGGACGGTAGCGGGCCATGGTGTGCATTGTTGTCCCGAATCATTATCATGCCACGGTAAGTCGTCTGCTTAACCGTCTTCGATTTCTCGGCATTCGCATGCTGTGTCACCAAAGTGACGATACGCCCGGCGAAATCAGACTTTCCGAAAGTCGGTTCCGCAATCGAGATGATGTCTCCGCCAGCGGAACGGATAGCAAGCAGGATTTCGGCTTGCGCGTCGAGATCCTCGCGACGGTCGAGCCGGGCAGATTCCGTGACAATGAGCGTGCCGTAATCTCCACGCTGAATATCCGCGATGGCCTCTCGAAGGGCGGGCTCTTGCATCCCTTTCGACGCGCTGTAGCCTTTCAGGGTGAACGTCTTGACGATCGTAATGCCGTTTTCTTGCGCGTAGGCATTAATAACTTTGATCTGTGAGGCTTCGTCCTGGCTTCCCGTGCTGACGCGGACGAACGCGGCGGCGTGGCTCACTGTCTGTCCTCCCGGTAGCGTGTTCTACGTGCACACTACCCGGCAGCCTACGATCCGATCGTGCTGGTGCACGCCAGGGCGCTGCTCGCCGAGACCCCGCGGACGATCGTGGTGCGGGCGGACCTGCGCGATCCCGCCTCGATCCTCGAGGATCCCTGGGTCCGCGCCCACATCGACTTCAGCCGCCCGGTGGCCGTGCTGCTGTTCGCCATCCTCCACTTCGTCCCCGGCGACAGGGAGGCGGCCGAGATCGTCGCCCGGCTGCGCGCCCCGCTGGTCTCCGGCAGCCATCTGGCGCTGTCGCACAGCTACGCGGGCGACCTGACGGGCGAGACGATCAGGAACGGCCGGTCGGTGTACCGCTCGGCCACCCCCGGATCCATCACGCCCCGCACGACCGAGCAGGTCGGCGCCCTCTTCACGGGCCTCGACCTGTTGGAGCCCGGTGTGGTGCCGATCGACGCCTGGCGCCCCTCGCGGCCCGGCGTCGCGGCCGACTTCGACAAGCCGGGCCTGCTCGGCGCTGTCGCCCGCCTCCCGTAGCGCCGCCGGCCCTCTTCACAGGCGTCACCCACCCGCCCCACGGCGCCTCCAGCCGTCTCTTCGCAGGCGTCACCGGCCTCCCACGGGCCGTCAGCCGTCCATGCGAAGGCCTCGCTCGCCTCGCCGGGCGCGATCGGCCGTTTCTGTGAGGCGTCGCCCGTCTCCCACGGCGCGGTCGGCCGTCTACGCGGAGGCGTCACCGGCCTCCCACGGTGCACTTCGGCCGCTTCTTCGGAGGCGTCGCCCTCCTTCGTCGGCCAGCGTCTTCGAAGGCGTCGCCCGCCTTTCCGGGCGCGGTCAGCCGGTGGCCGGTTCCTCGGCGGCGGCCGGTGCGCCGAAGCCCGCCGCCACCCGGTGGCCCAGCGCGGGCGGCAGGGCCGGGAGCGCCTGTCTGACCTGCTCGGCGCCCAGCGGCCCGAACCGCCCGGCGTGTTTGAGCGCGAGCTGGGCGGCGCGGCCCTGCACCTCGTAGGAGCTGTGGTGGAAGGCGGTGCCGAGCGCCGCGGCGATCTCGTCCGGCTCGACGGCGCCCTGCCGTACGCTCTGGTCCAGCCAGGTCAGGCCGGTGCGGGCGAGACCGGCCTCGGCCCTGAACACCAGCCCCTCGACGGCCTCGGCCACGTGGCCGGGCTCGTGCCGGGGCAGCCGCCGCAGGTGACGCAGCGCGAGCTCGGCGACGGGCCCCGGCGCGGCGGGCAGCAGCCGCAGGTAGTCGCGGGCCCGCGCGGCCACCTCCGCCTCCTCGGGGGCGAGCAGCTCGTGCAGGCGGACGAAGAAGCGCAGGTCCTGGGCGGTGCCGCCGCGCAGGAAGCGGCGCACGCACCCGTCGAGCAGCACCTGCCTGTCGTCGGGTCTGCGCAGCCGGCGCAGCCACGGCGACAGCGGTTCGATCCGCTCGTGCCGCAGCACCCTGCCGACCCCTTCGGCCTCGAACATCCGGGGCAGCAGCGCGGGCCACAGCGGATCCACCCGGGGCCGCACCCCTTCCGACACCCAGGCGACGACCAGCGGATCGTGCTCGGGCGGCGGCGCTCCCGTGTTCCGCAGCAGCGCCAGCGCGAGCGGGGCGGCGACGTCCTGCGGGCCGCTCAGCCCGGCCGCCAGCCGTACGGCGAGGTCGGCCTGCCACGTGGCGGGCCGCTCGCCGAGCAGGCGGAGCAGGGGAGCCGGGTCGGCCGACACCACACGGCCGGAGAGCGGGCGCCGGCGCGTCAGGTCGCGCCTGGTCAGCCATGACGCCACCGCCGAGACGGCGCTGAGCGTGCCGGCCCCCGCCAGCCGCACCAGGTCGGGCCACCTCTCCCACGGCTCGACCGTGTCGTCCCAGACGTCGCTGGACCAGCGCGCCTCGTCCTTGGCCTCGCTGCGGGCGCGCATGACCGCGATGTGGCCGCGCAGCTCGCCGGCGACCCGCTTGCGCTCGCCGCCGCCGAGCGCGAGCAGGCGCCGGACGAGCGCGTCCGCGTTGCCCGCGTCGATGAGGTCGCGGATCTCGGCCCAGGCGGTGGAGGTGGTTCCCATGTCCTGCGTCATGGGTGGGAACCATAGAGATCGTCTCCGACAGAAACGGCGGGCGTGACGCCCGTGTGAGGAGGGCCGGGACCGGTGTGAAGAGCGTGTGAAGAACGGGTCAGGCGGGCCGCCTGTTCGGCGCTGCGTTCGACGTCCTCGCCGAGGAGCCGCTGCCGGAGGACTCCCGGTTGCCGCCCGCGCCGGGTGTGGTGCCGACCCCGCAGGGCGAGCAAGGAGACGGCGCGGAAGGCGGCCCGGGGCCGGGGACCGAGGCTCGCGCTACCCTTGCGGCAACCCGCCCGAGGAGGTAGACACCGTGACCCTGCCCCGCTGCTCCGGCGCCAGGGCGGAACGGTGGTGAGAGCACCGGGACGGCCGCGCAGCCAGGAGGTCGACGCGGCCATCCTCGCCGCCGCGCTCGATCTGCTCATCGAGTGCGGTGCCAGCCTGACCAGCATCGAGCAGGTCGCCCAGCGGGCGGGGGTGACCAGGGCCACGGTCTACCGCAGGTTCGCCGACAAGACCGCGCTGCTGGTCCAGGCGATCGAGTCGGTGCACAGGGACCACGAGCCGGGCGCGATCGACTGGCCGAGCGTCGAGGCGATGCTCACCGACTGGGCGCACTACCTCGGCGAGCCCCGCAACCGCAGGATGCTGCGCCGCCTGTACGGCGCCGCCGACGACTACCCCGAGCTGCTGCGGGCCTACTGCGACCAGAACGGCGCGCGGAGGGCGGCGGCCGAGCACGCCGTGCTGGCCGCGGCGCTCGAGCGCGGAGAGCTGCCGCCCGGCACCGATCTCGGCGTCCTGCAGCAGGTGCTGAACGGCTCGATCCTGCAGCACCTCGGCTCCCGTCCCGACACCGAGAGCACGGCCGACATCAAGGCCTACTTCGAGGCGGTGCTCAGGCAGCTGGGCTACCGGCCCTCCTCCTGAAGGACGCGCTGGGCGACGGCGAAGGCGGCGTTGGCCGCGGGCACACCGCAGTAGACGGCGCTCTGCAGCAGCACCTCGCCGATCTCGTCCGGCGTGAGCCCGTTGCGCAGCGCGCCCCGCACGTGCAGCTCCAGCTCCTCGGTGTGGCCGCGGGCCACCAGCGCGGTGAGCGTGACGCAGCTGCGGGTGCGCATGTCCAGCCCCGGCCTGGTCCAGATCTCGCCCCACGCGTACCGGGTGATGAGGTCCTGGAAGTCGCGGGTGAACGGGGTGGTGCGGGCGATGGCCCGCTCGACGTGCTCGTCGCCGAGTACGGCCCGCCGTACCTCCATGCCGCTCGCCCTGCCCAGGTGGGCCTCCATGGCGGCGGTGACGGCCTCGGGACGGTCGAGGTTGGCCAGGTGGGCGGCGCGCGGCAGCTCGACCAGGGTGGCGTCGGGCAGCCCGTCGGCCAGTTCTCTGGCGTGCGCGGGCGGGGTCGCCGGATCGGCGCGCCCGGCGATGACCAGGACCGGCACGGCGATCCGGGCCAGCTCTGGTCGCAGGTCGTAGCCGGCCAGCGCGTCGCAGCAGGCGGCGTACGACTCGGGGTCGGTCGCGGCCAGGTCGTCGAGAAGCGCGCGGACGGGCGGGCCGGCGAACCAGCGGGCCGCCGCGCCCTCCAGCAGGGGAG
The DNA here is from genome assembly GCF_053586935.1 of Nonomuraea sp. NPDC003727. Taxonomy (NCBI): domain Bacteria; kingdom Bacillati; phylum Actinomycetota; class Actinomycetes; order Streptosporangiales; family Streptosporangiaceae; genus Nonomuraea; species Nonomuraea sp. NPDC003727. Next base: position 123,541 of record NZ_JBSFNE010000016.1, on the reverse strand, counting down.
CGGTGCCGTGCTCCCGCACCAGGGCCGCCCGCTCCCGCCAGCCGCCGGGCTCGCCGAACCTGGCCGACGAGCAGACCATGCTCAGCGTCGTCACCCTGCCGGGGTGGTGGAGGGCCAGGTGGGCGCCGATCGCGCCGCCGAGCGAGATGCCCGCGTAGTGGAAGCGGTCCCAGCCGTGGTGGTCGGCCAGCCGCAGGACGAGGTCGGCCAGCCCCGCGACGCCGTCCACCCTGGCGGGCTCGCCGGCGCCGTGACCGGGAAGGTCGAAGCGCAGGACGCGGTGGCGGCGGGCGAGGGCGGCCACCTGGGGCTCCCAGACGCGCAGCGACGTGCCGAGCGAGGGACCGAGGATGATCGGGTGTCCGGCCGCGGGGCCGTCGAGCCGGTGGTGCGGCAGTGTCACGAGGTCTCCGGTGCCGGTGGCATGGCGGTACGGCGCGCGGTACGGCGCAGCGCCCTGTCGACGAGTTCGGGCGCCGAGCCGAGATAGGTCGCCGGATCGAGCAGGTCGGGGTCGGCCACCTGCCGCGGGTCCTGGCCCTCGGCCGGCTCCCTGCCGGCCATGGCGGCGACGCGCTCGGAGAGGATGCGGCCGCCGGTCGCCTCCAGATCGGCGCGCATGCGCTCGGGGTGGACGCGCAGGCCCTCGGCCAGCTCGGCGGCGTCGCGCACGGCCCCGCCGACGACGCGCAGCAGCTCGCGCAGCGGCTGCCACTCGGCGTGCCAGGCCCCGGCCGGCCGTTCGTCCTCGGCGGCCAGCGAGCCGTACAGGACGGCCGCCAGCGGTGGCGCCTGGCGGGCGGCGGCGGCGATCCAGGTGGCGCGCACCGGGTTGTACTTGTGCGGCATGGCCGACGAGCCGCCGCCCGCCCCCTCCGACACCTCGCCGATCTCGGTGCGCGACAGGACCAGCACGTCCGCGGCGAGCTTGCCGAGCGCGCCGGCGGTGAAGGCCAGGGCGCCGCCCAGGTCGGCGACGGGGGTGCGCAGCACGTGCCACGGCAGCGCCGGCTCGGCCAGCCCCACCTCCTCGGCGAAGGCCGCGGCCAGCGCCATCCCGATGTCACCGGCGGGCGGCGCGGAGACGGAGGCGGCGGGGGATGCGGAGGCCGACGCGGCGGGGGACGCGGAGGGGGACAGGGCCAGCGCGTGCGCGTGGAAGGCGGCCATGGTCCCGGCCGCGCCGCCGAGCTGGGCGGGCAGCCCGGCGCGGACGGCCCGCAGGCGGTCGGCGGCGTCCAGCGCGAGCGCGCGCCAGCCCGCCGCCTTCAGCCCGAACGTCGTCGGCACCGCGTGCTGGGTGAGCGTGCGGCCGGGCATCGGCGTGGCGCGGTGCTCGGCGGCCAGCGTGGCGAGCGCGGCAGCCGTACGGGACAGGTCGGCGAGCACGTGCTCCAGCGCCCGGTGGGCGACGAGCATGAGCGCGGTGTCCATGATGTCCTGGCTCGTCGCGCCGAGGTGCACGTACGGCGCGCCCTGCGAACCGGCCGCCGATCTCAGGTCGGCGACCAGCGGGATCACCGGGTTGCCGCCCTCGCGGGCCCGCAGGACGAGCGCGTCCAGGTCGAACCGGCCGGCGCGGGCCGCCTCGGTCACCGCGCGGGCCGCCTCGGCGGGGACGGCGGGCAGCACCGACGCCCAGGCGCGGGCCAGCGCCGCCTCGGCGTCGAGCATCGCCCGCAGCACCGCCGCGTCGCCCGTCGCCGCCTCGGCGGGCGAGCCCGCGCGACCCGCCGACAGCAGCCCCCGATCAGCGGAAGTCAAGGAACACCGTCTCCCGCTCGCCCTGCAGCCGCACGTCGAACACGTAGACCCCCTGCCGCTCCTCCCGCGCCAGCAGCGTCTGCCGCCGCTGCGGCCCGAGCCCGGCCAGCAACCGGTCAGTCTCATCGAAGCGCAGGTAGGCGCGGGTGTACAGGTGGTGGCCGAGCCCGCGTGCGAAGACGCACACCGAGATGTACGGCAGGCCGGGAACCAGCGTGCGCAGCATCCAGTGGCCGTCGGCGTCGGTGGCGACCCGGCCGAAGCCGGTGAAGTCGAGCCCGTGCCTGCCGACGATCGCCCCGGTGACCGGATCGCGGCGCAGCGTGCCCGGCGCGCCGCGCAACCCGCCCGTGGGGTCGGCCTGCCAGAACTCCAGCAGCGCGTCGGGCACCGGCTCGCCCGCGCCGTCGTACACGTGGCCGTGGACGACGATGCCGCCGCTCGCCAGGTCGCCGCCGCCGGCGAACGGCAGCGCGTAGCCGTAGAAGGGGCCGACGGTCTCCGAGGGCGTGGGATGCGTCATGACTCCGTCCAGGTGGCCGAGGGACCGTCGAGCACGATGTCCCACCGGTAGCCGAGCGACCACTCCGGCACCGACAGGTCGTGGTCGTAGGCGGCGATCAGCCGCCGGCGCGCCCGCTCGTCCAGCACCGAGTTGAAGATCGGGTCGTAGGGGAACAGCGGGTCGCCGGGGAAGTACATCTGGGTGATCAGGCGCTGGGTGAAGGCCGTGCCGAACACCGAGAAGTGGATGTGCGCCGGCCGCCACGCGTTGACGTGATTGCGCCACGGGTAGGCGCCCGGCTTGATCGTGGTGAACGCGTACCGGCCGTCGTCGTCGGTCAGGCAGCGGCCCACGCCGGTGAAGTTGGGGTCCAGCGGGGCCGGATGGTCGTCGCGCTGGTGCGCGTAGCGGCCCGAGGCGTTGGCCTGCCACACCTCGACGAGCTGGCCGCGCACGGGACGGCCGGCCCGATCCAGCACCCGCCCGGTGATGGTGATGCGCTCGCCGAGCGGCTCGCCGCGGTGCTGGCGGGTCAGGTCGGCGTCCAGCGCGGTCACGTCGGTGACGCCGAAGACCGGCCCGGCCAGCTCGGCGGCTTCTGGGTCGTCGACCACGACCAGCGGCTGCCGCGGATGGCGCAGGGCGCTGCTGCGGTAGGGGGCGAAGTCGCGGGCGGCGTGGTGCAGCTCGGCGCCCTCCTTGAGATACGCCTCGTGCAGTTCGGCGATCTCCGCGGAGATCTGCTCTTGCGTCATGGGGGCTCCTCAGCGTTCCAGGACGACGGCCAGGCCCTGGCCGACGCCGATGCACAGGGCGGCGAGGCCGATGCCCGATCCCGCGGCGGCCAGCTGGTGCGCGACCGCGCCGGTGATCCTCGCGCCTGAGGCGCCCAGCGGGTGGCCGACGGCGATGGCGCCGCCGCGCGGATTGACGACCTCGGGGTCGAGCTCGGGCAGCTCGGCCAGGCAGCCGAGCACCTGGGCGGCGAACGCCTCGTTCAGCTCGACGACGGACGGCTCGCGGCCGCGCAGCGCCTTCCGCATCGCCTCGACCGGCGCCAGGCCGAAGTACTGGGGTTCGACCGCGCTGACCGCGCTCCCGGTGATCCTGGCCAGCGGTTCCCGGCCGATACGGGCCAGCCCCTGCCGATCGCACAGCAGCAGGGCGGCCGCGCCATCGTTGAGCGGCGAGGAGTTACCCGCCGTGACCGTGCCGTCGTGCCGGAAGGCGGGCTTCAGCCTGGCCAGCGCCTCCATCGAGGTGTCGTCGCGGATCGACTCGTCGCGCGTCACGTCGCCGACGGGCACGATCTCCCGCGTGAAGTCGGCCCGCGCCGCCTTCCGGTGGCTGGCCAGCGCGTAGGCGTCCTGGGCCGCCCTGGTGATCCCGTGCTTGTCGGCGATCAGCTCGGCGCCCTCCCCGAGCGGCACGGTCCATTCGGGCGCCATGCGCGGGTTGACCAGGCGCCAGCCGAGCGTGGTGGAGACCAGCTCCTGGTTGCCCGCGGGAAAGGCGCGCGACGGCTTGGGCAGCACCCAGGGGGCGCGGCTCATCGACTCCACACCGCCCGCCACCACCACCGACGCCTCACCGAGCGCGATGGCGCGGTAGGCCTGGATCACCGCCTCCATGCCCGAGCCGCACAGCCGGTTCACCGTCGCGCCCGGCACCCCGACCGGCAGGCCCGCCAGCAGGACGGCCATGCGGGCCACGTTGCGGTTGTCCTCTCCCGCGCCGTTGGCGTTGCCGAACACGACGTCGGCGATCGTGGCCGGGTCGAGGGCGGGGGAGCGGGCCAGCAACTCCCTGACGACGTGCGCCGCCAGGTCGTCGGGGCGGACGCCGGACAGCGCGCCGCCGTACTTGCCGATGGGCGTGCGGACCGCGTCGACGACGTAGACCTCGTTCACAGCCACGACGCTAGGGCGCCGGCCGCCTGACCGCACGCACCCGCTTCCGGTGAGCGGAAGCTGCCGCGCGCCCTCAGCCGCCATCGATCCACAGGCGGGGCCGGCCGTCCTCCTTCCGCACCCGGGCATCGAGGACCGTGGGCCGGACGTACGCGCCGACGGGGGTCACGGCGGCCCGGCAGAAGCCATGGGCGTGCCCTTCCCCCGACGGCCTCGGGGGTCAGGTCTTGACCGCCCCGGCGGTGAGGCCGCCGGTGATGAAGCGCTGCAGGAACTGGAAGAGGACCAGCACCGGCAGTGCCCCGATCAGCGCGCCGGCCGAGAAGACGCCCCAGCTCTGCCCCAGCTGGTAGGAGACGAGCTGGTAGAGGCCGACGGCGAGCGTCTGCTGGTCGGGGTCGGTCAGCACCAGGCCGGCGATCACGAAGTCGTTCATGGTCGCCACGAACGAGAACAGCGCCACGACGACCAGGATGGGCCGCACCAGCGGCAGCAGGACCAGGAAGAAGACCTGGGCGTGGGAGGCGCCGTCGATCTGCGCCGAGTCGTCCAGGTCCTTGGGCACCGAGTCGAAGAAGCCCTTCATCAGGTAGGTGTTCACCCCGAGCGCACCCCCGAGGTAGACCATGACCAGGCCGAGCCTGCTCCCGAGGCCGAGCGGCGGGAACACCTCCTTGACGGCCGACAGCAGCAGGAAGATCGCGACATAGGCCAGGACCTGGGGGAACAGCTGGATGAACACCAGCCCGAGCAGCCCTGCCCTGCGCCCCCTGAACCGGAAGCGCGAGAAGGCGTAGGCGGCGCACGCCCCGAGGAACACCGACCCCGCCGCCGTGATCAGCCCGATCGCCATGGAGTTGGCGAACCAGCGGGGGAAGGGATGCAGCTCGTCGGTGAACAGCGTGGCGTAGTGATCCCACGTCACCGCCGCGAACAGGTCGTTCGACCCGGTCAGCGTGCCGCTGGGGTTGAGCGAGGCCGCGACCACGAAGACCAGCGGGAACAGCGCGACCGCCACGGCCGGCAGCCCGGCCAGATGCCTCCACGCTCTCATGCCGCCTCCAGCCGCCGTGCCCTGCGGAACCCGGCCAGCGAGACGGCGGCGATCACCATGAAGATCACGATGGAGACCGCGCACGCCAGGCCGTAGTTCCTGGAGGCGCCGCCGAAGGCCAGCTTGTACACCAGCGAGATCAGCAGGTCGGTCGATCCCACGTCGACCGGCGCGTTCGCGTCCCTCGGCCCGCCGCCGGTGAGCATGTAGATCACGTTGAAGTTGTTGAAGTTGAAGGCGAACGTCGCCACCAGCACAGGGGCGGTCGATGCCAGCAGCAACGGCAGCTTGATCGTCCGTAGCACCCGCCACGGCCCCGCCCCGTCCATCTGCGCGGCCTCCGACAGCGTGGGCGGGATCGCCTGCAGGGCGCCGGTGCAGATGAGGAACATGTAGGGGAAGGCGATCCATACGTTCACCAGCAGCACGCTCAGCTTGGCCAGCCACGGGTCGGACAGCCAGGGGACGCGGGCGCCGCCGAGCAGCACGTCGTTGACGAAGCCGTGGTCGGTGTTGAGGAGTCCCTGCCAGAGCAGCGCCGCCATGAACGCGGGGAACGCGTAGGGGAAGATCAGCAGCGAGCGGTAGATCCGGTGCCCGTCCAGGAGCAGCGCGAGCGCGAGCCCGAGGCCGAAACTGAGCGCCACCGACAGGGTCGCGAACACGAACGTCCAGGCGAGCACCTCCAGGAACGGCCCCCTGATCCCGGAGTCGGTCAGCACGCGGGTGAAGTTCTCATGGCCGACGAAGACCTTCCAGCCGGGGCTCAGGGAGCGCCCGTCGGCGGCGGTGAAGGCGCCGCGCCCCGTGTCGCGGTACACGGTGGTCCCGTCGGTGATGCTCCCGGCCGCCGCGTCATAGGTGAGCGTGGCCCGGTACAGCGTGGCCGTCATGCCGTCGGCGGTCTTGAGCGTGCCGCCGTCCGCCGGCTCGCGCAGCGCCGTGATCTCCGCCTGCCTGGCGACGATCTCGCCGTACGTCAGCGGCCGCCATCCGGCCGCCGGCCGGCCCTGCACCAGGAGTCCGAGGCGCCCGTCCCGCTCCATGACCCTGATCGGGTACGGCACGGCCCCCGCCACCTTCACCTCGCTGCCGGCCAGGATCGCCGCGACCGCGTCCGCCTTGCTCCCGTTGTGGCCGTCGCCGTAGTTCGTGAACGCCGCGTAGCCGGTGTAGAGGACCACGTACACCTGGTACACGAGAAGCAGCACGACGCCGGGCGCCAGGTACTTGGCGGGCACGGCCCGCCTGCTCAGGTAGATCCAGTTGATCGCCGCCGTCCCCGCCAGCAGGCCCGCGAACATCCACCACGACCGTTGCGCGCCGAGCGCCACCAGCCCGTACAGGGCCAGCGCGTCAGCGACCGCGAGCGGCAGTAGCCTCAGCGCGCGCTTCACGAGGAGCCGATCTTGGCGCGGATCTTGTCCCCGGCCTTCCTGGTCAGCTCCGCGGGGTCGCCCTCGCCGGCGATGATCGCCAGCTGGGACAGCCCCCAGTCGGCCCACACCGCGTCCATCTGGGGGACGTTGGGCGTGGGCACGCCTTCGGCGGCGGCCTTGGCGAACCCCGTCATGACCAGGTCGCCCGCGAGCTCGTCGCGCACCGACGTCATCGCGGGCGGGCGCCCTCCGGCCGCGTGGAGCGCCTTCTGCGCCTCCGGTGTGGCCAGGTAGTTGAGGAGCAGGTCGTTGGCCAGGATCGGGTTGGCGCTCTTGGCGCTGATGTAGAACCCCTGCACGCCCACGAACGGCCTGGCCGGCTCGTCTCCCGCCGGAGGCAGGGCATCCACCGAGAACGGCACGCCCGCCTTGACGACGGCCGGCGCGTCCCACGGCCCCGTGACCAGGAAGGGCGTCTCACCCTTGAGGAAGGCGCTGGTCGCGATGTCCCCGGTCAGCGAGGTGGACACCGCCTTCCGCTGGGCCAGCTTCCGCAGGTACGCGGCGAACCGCAGCCCGCCCGCGTTGTCGATCTCCAGGTCGCCGCCCTCACCGAAGACCCGCGAGCCGAAGGAGGTCTGCAGGGCGTAGAGGTGGAACGGCGAGCCTGCCTTCGGATCGACGGGCAGGCCGACGGGGTGGACGGCCCTCCCCGCGGCCACCAGCGCCTCCCCCTTGGCCACCAGCTCGTCGAAGGTCCGGGGGGCGACGGGGACCAGCGTGTTGTTGCGCAGGACCGCCACGCTCTCGACCGCGTACGGCAGGCCGTAGGTCTGCCCCTGGTAGGTCATGCCGTCCAGCGCCACCTTCGAGAAGAGCGAGGCCTTGGCTGAGAGGTCGAGCGGGCTGACGACGCCGTTCTGGACGAGCTTGCCCAGCCAGTCGTGCGGGCCGACGATCACGTCAGGCCCCTGGCCCGAGGGCGCCTGCGAGACGAAGTCGTCACGCAGGTTCCCCATCGCCTTCTGCACGATCTTGACCTTGACGCCGCGGTCCTGCTCGAACCGGGCGGCGATCCGCGTCAGCGGGGCGGCCCTGTCGTCGTCGGCCCACACGGTCAGTGTCGGTGTGGCCGCGGGCTTGTGCTCGGCCGCGCGTTCGTCCTGCGCGCAGCCGGCCAGAGCGCATCCGGACAGCAGGAGGGCGGTGAGGATGGGAAGGGTACGCATCGGGGTTCTCCTCAGGATCCGGCGTGCGGATCGACCTGGGCGGGATCGCTCCAGCCCGCGACGCGCACCCACACGCGCCGGTCACCGTCGTGCCGTAGGGGGGTTCGGATGGGCAGGCCGTCGGCGCCCAACCCGTCGCGGCGCCAGCCCCGGCCGACGGTGCCGTTGAGGCCGACGCCGCGGGGCAGCCGCCACGCGCCGTGGTGGACGCCGGGCGCGACCTGGGTGGTGACCAGGCCGGAGAAGTAGACGGGGAAGTCGGCAGGGGTGTCCACCGGGACGACGACGGTGACGTCGAGCAGCGCGTCGGGCGCGCCGTCGACGACCGTGACCCGCTCGGTCACCTGCAGCTCGCCTGTCCTGACGACGACCTCGGCGGTGCCAGCCCCGGCGCCGGTCAGCAGGCCGTGGCCCGCGGGCACCAGCACGTGAGGCGGCCGCCACGTCACCTCCGCGCTCAACACCGAGTAGACGCAGCCGTCCGCCCGCACGCCGACGGGCGCGACGTCGACCGCCTGGCCCACGGCGACCGGGCCGTCCGCGCCGTTCGTGCCGTTCGTGCCGTCCGCGCTGTCCGTGCCGTCCGCGACGTCCGCGACGTCCGCGACGGACAGCGTCACGGGCGGCCCTTCCGTTCCGAACAGGTGCAGCAGCGCACTGCCCGCGCGCGCCGCCCAGGCGTCCTCGTGGTGCGGCGCGGCCGGCTCGTGGTGGTAGCGCAGCTCCGTGTCGGGCTCGTACCCCACGTCGATGAGATGCTCGACCAGCTCGCGGACCGGCCTGACCATGATCAGGCCCTCCATGCCGCCGATGTCGATCCAGATCCTGCGCGGCCCGCGCCCCGGGAAACGGCGGAAGACCGGGGTCTCCTCGAGCGTCGTCGGATCCACGAAGACGAGGAACGGCGACAGCACGGCCGACAGCCCGAACACGTCGGGACGGCGGAAGGCCAGGTGGTAGCTGACCAGGCCGCCCATGGAGGAGCCCATCACCGCGGTGGCGCCCGGATCGTCGGTGACCGCGTAGCGTCCGCGCACCAGCGGCAGCAGCTCCGTGACGAGGAAGCGCTCGTACAGCTCGCCGCGGCAGATCCCGTTCGGGTCCCGCGGGTAGGGCACCTCGTGGGAGTACTCGTTGCCGCGCTGGTCACCGGCGTTGGCGACGGCCACGGCGACCAGCGGCGGCAGCAGTCCCGCGCCGATGAGCCCGTCGAGCGTCTCGTCCACCCGCCAGCTCGGCGCGAGGCCCGCTCCCGCGAACACGTGCTGCCCGTCGTGCAGGACGACGAGCGGGTACGGCCCGGCCGCCGGGTCGTAGCCGGGCGGCAGGTAGACGAACACGTCCCTCGAGTTGCCGAGCGCCTCGGAACGCACACCGGTCAGAATCTCGATCATCGGGCGACCTCCCAGACGTGGAAGGCCGGTCCGTCGGCGGGCATCGGCTCACCGGGACGCAGGTCGGGGCCGCCGGTGAGGCAGGACAGCGCGGCAGGGGCCGCAGCAGGCGCGTGGTTCGCCCTGCTGACCTGGACGAGTATCGTCTCGCCCGGCAGTGCCCGCTCGAAGAGCAGGACGTCGTCGTCGGCGCGCAGCCATCGCAGGCCGCCACGGCGCAGCGCCTGCCTGCTCCTGCGCAGTGCCACCAGCTCCCTGTACGTCGCGTAGGTCCGCCGGTCCCAGGTCTCGCCGTCCCACGGGAAGGGGCGGCGGCCGTCCTCCAGGTGGACCCCCTCCACGCCGACCTCGTCACCGGCGAAGACCATGGGCAGGCCGGGCAGCGTGAACAGGAGCGCGGCGCCGAGAAGCTGGCGGTCGCGGCCCGCGATCGACCGGAACCTGGCCGTGTCGTGGGAGTCGAGCAGCGTGAGGTTGTGGGTGTAGGAGCGCCACGGGATCCGGGCGGCGTGGTCGCGCATCACCTCGACGACGTCCTGCCCGCCGTACAGGGGGATGGGGCCGGGGGTGCCCCAGAACTCGGTGGCACGTTCCAGCGCCAGCCACGACCAGACAGGCCGGGCGAACCCGGCGTAGGACATGGTGCCGTGCCAGCCTCCGCCGCGCAGCGCGGCGGAGGCGTCGAACTGGTGCTCGGCCAGCAGCAGCCTGCCTTCTCCCAGCGCCGCCCTGGTGTCCGCGGCCACCCGGTCGTTGAGTTCGACGCCGCCGTGGCGGCCCGCCGACTGGGCGACGTCGACGCGCCATCCGTCGAGCCCGAACTCGTCGGGGTAGCGGGCGATCACCCTGTCCAGGCGCCGGCGCAGCTCGGCCGACCGGTGGTCGAACTTGGGCAGCGTCTTCACCCCGGCGAACGTGGCGTAGTCGTCGCCGTCGACATAGTAGAAGTCGCGCTCGGGGCTGCCCGGGTCACCCATGGCGCTGACGAACCAGTCGTGCGCGTCGCCCGAATGGTTGAGCGTGATGTCGCCGATCACCCGCATGCCGCGGGCGTGCGCCCGCGCGGTGAGCGCCTTGAGCGCCTCGTCCCCGCCGAGCAGCGGATCCACCCGGTCGAAGGTGGTGGCGTCGTAGCGGTGGTTGGACCTGGCGGGGAAGAAGGGCGTCAGGTAGATCAGGTCGGCGCCGAGCTCGGCGATGTGGTCCAGGCGGTCGGCCACCCCCCACAGGTCGCCGCCGTAGATCTGCCGCAGCGCCTCAGGCTTGCCGTAGGGGATCGGCTCGTCCCAGTCCGCGGGCCTGGCCCACCCGGGCAGCGGGCCGTACGGCCGGCCGGAGCGGGCGAACCGGTCGGGGAAGATCTGGTAGATCACCGCGTCCGCCGCCCAGGCGGGCGGCGGCGGGTAGGCGGTGAGCGTGAAGTCGGCCGCGTCGGTGACCTCGGTACGGCGCAGCCCCGACGCGTTCAGCCAGAGCGGCCCGCGGGCCGTGCGCAGCAGGAAGCGGTAGCCGCACTCCGGGTTGACGATCTCGACCGGCACCCGCCACCACGTCTCGTCCTCGCAGGCGCGGTCGATCTTCGCCTCGGTGAACCTGGGCTCGCCGTCAGGGGCGGTGCGCACGTACACCTGCTCGGCACCCAGCGCCGCGGCGGTGCGCACGAACACCTCCACCCGCTCGCCCAGCCCCGGAGAAGGGTCGGACACGTAGAGCGGCGAACCGTCGTGGTGCGCGCTCGTGTTGCAAAGTGTTTCGGGTTGCCACATGCTGTCAGTGCTCCGCAATTCGCTCATCACCTGCGTTTCTGGCCGGGAGCCTAGGTCGCTCCCGAATACCGCCGCAACAGCTGGCAACATGTTTCAATGCTTTCTGGAGGGTCGATGTCAAGGCTGTCGGTCCGGACGATCGCCAAGCGTGTCGGGGTCAGCGCGGCCACGGTCAGCCGCGTGCTCAACGACCGCCCGGGTGTGGCCGAGGAGACCCGCGACCGCGTGCTGCGCGCCATGCGCGAGCAAGGCATGGTCGCGCCGGCGCCCGTCTCCGACCCCTTCGTGGGCATCATCGTCCCCGAGCTGGACAACCCCGTCTTCCCGCTGCTGGCCGGCGCGATCGAGACGAAGCTCGGCGCTCTCGGCGTGACGGCGATGATCGGCAGCTCCACCAAGAAGGGGCCGACGGAGCTGGACTACATCGCCTCCCTGGTACGGCAGCGCATCCAGGGTCTGGTCCTGATCTCAGGACGGCACGCCAACCCTTCGGCCGACCACGGCTTCTACTGGCAGCTGCACCAGCGGCACCTGCCGATGGTTCTGGTCGGCGGGCACGTCCCCGACCTGCCGGTCTCCACCGTGACCACCGACGAGGCGGCCGGCGCCGCGATGGCCGTCGCCCACCTGCGGTCCCTCGGCCACACCCGCATCGGCCTGGCCGGCGGCCAGGGCTACCTGCGGCCCTCGCAGAACCGGCTGAACGGCTACCGCAGGGAGATGCGCAAGTGGTTCGGCTCCGTCGACGACGCGCTCTACGCCGAGACCGACTACTCGCTGACAGGCGGGCACGCCGCCGCCCAACGGCTGCTGGCGGCCGGCGCGACCGCGATCGTCGCAGGCAGCGACCTCATGGCGCTCGGCGCGCTCGCCGCGGCCCGCCAGGCGGGTCTGTCCGTGCCGGGCGACCTCTCGGTGATCGGGTACGACGACTCCTACCTCGCCTCGCACAGCAACCCGCCCCTGTCGACCGTCCATCAGCCCATCGAGCAGATGGCCGGCGCCGCGGCCAACGCGCTGTGGGAGCGCCTGCAGGGCTACCACACGCCCCACGTCGACCACGTCTTCCCGCCCACCCTCATCGCCCGGGGCTCGACCGGCCGCGTCAGGAGTTGACCCACCCCGGCGGCGTCCGGGCTTCCGAGCCGGCCACCGCTCAGGCCTGCCGGCCGGTGTCGGTCACGCCCCGCGGAGCTCGGCGACGACGGCGACCGCCTGGTCGAGCAGCTCGGCGGGGCAGCCCCAGTAGTCGTAGATTCCGCCGCGCTCCCGGTTGCTCCCGCACACCACGAACACCCCCGTCCCCAGGCTCGCCTTGAGACGGGTGGCCAGCCAGCCGACGAAGCCGCTGTTGTCCAGCCCGGCGGGGAAGTGGAAGGAGAAGATCCCGAACCGCTCGACGTCCTCCCGGTCGCGGGTGAGCGGTATCAGGCGGCTCCAGCTGTCCTCGTCGCGGACCACGGCCAGCGTGTCGCCGGTGAGCGCGGGCGGACGGTCGGCGGGTGACTCCTCGAAGAACCAGACGCCCTCGTGCACGACGAGTTCGGCGCCGGCGATCACCCGGCGCAGGCGTTCCTCGGTCTGCTCGGGGGTCTCCGTGCTGACACTGACCATCGGCGGCCTCTTCTCCGTTGGGGTCGTCGATGAGCGGCAACACCGGGGTGCGCGCCGGTTGTTCCGGCGCGCCGCGACCTCACGGCGTGCGGCGGGCGATCCCGGCCAGCAGCTCCAGCTGCTCCAGCTGGTCGTGGAGCGTGGTGGCCGCGAAACGGCACACCAGGTGCTCGGCGCCGGCCGCCACGTAGCCGGCCAGCGTGGCGGCCACGTGCTCGGCCGGGCCCGCGACCATGGCCTGGATCGTCCGCGCCGTCTCGTACGGCACGCCGTAGGTGGCCCTGCAGAAGGCGTCGAGCTCACGCTCGCCGGCGGCCTCGCCGATCAGCACCGTGACGAACAACGCCGGGGTGACCGCCTCGACGGGCCGCCCCGCCGCGCCCGCCGCGTGCCGTACACCCTCGAGGCCCGCCCGGTAGGCGGCGGGGTCGGGCGGGTAGGGCAGCCACCCGTCGTAGAGCCGCCCGGCGCGTTCCAGCGCCGACGGTGTCGCGCCGGCCAGCCAGATCGGCGGCCCGCTCGGCCGGAACGACGGCGTCGGCTCGGGCAGCTCGTCGAAGCGCAGCACCTTGCCGTGGAAGGCGCGCTCGCCCGCCCACAGCGCCCGCCACAGGGCGACCGTCTCGTCCAGCCGCTCGAAGCGCCGCGGCCACGGCACCTCCGAGACCGCGTACTCGATCTCCGACCGGCCGGGGAAGCCGGCGCCCACGGTGACGACCAGCCGCCCGGCCGACAGGTGGTCGACGGCGGCCAGCTCCTGGGCGGCCGTGACCGGGCGGCGGAAGGCCGGCAGCAGCGCCGCGGTGCCGAGGGTGACCCGCTCGGTCGCCGGGGCCAGCGCGGCCAGCATGGCCAGCGGCTCGATGCGGGCGCCGAGCAGGGTGTCGTTGGCCCAGAGGGAGTCGAAGCCGAGCCGCTCGGCGCGGACGCCGAAGTCCACCAGCTCCCGGGCGTCGGTCCACTGGTTCTTGTTGGTGGGGAGCAGGACTCCCAGTCGCGTGTTCACGCAGGGAATCGTGCCGCCGCGAGGGAATGGCGACAATTCCCTTGAAGGAATGGGCGGCGTCCGCACAATGGGAGCGTGGACTTCTCCCAGACCCTGCGCACGACCCGCCGCCGCCACGGCCTCAGCCAGCTCGACCTCGCCCTGCGGACGGGCACGACCCAGCGCCACCTCAGCTTCATGGAGAGCGGCCGGTCCCGGCCCGGCAGGAGCATGGTCGTCCGGCTCGGCGAGTCGATGGAGCTGCCGCTCAGGGAGCGCAACGACCTCCTGCTCGCGGCCGGGTACGCGCCCGTCTACCCGCAGACCCCGCTCGACGACCCGGGCCTGGCCCACGTGCGGACCGCGCTCGGCCACATCCTGACCGGACACCTGCCCTACCCCGCGATCGTCGTCGACGCCCGTCACGAGCTGGTACTGGCCAACGACGCCTTCGGCCTGCTCACCGAGGGCGTCGCCGGCCACCTGCTGCGCCCCCCGGTCAACGTGCTGCGCCTGTCCCTGCATCCGGAGGGCCTGGCGCCGCGGATCGCCAACCTGGCCCAGTGGGCCCAGCACATCCTCGACCGCATCCCGCGCGACGAGCTGTACGACGAGCTGTCCGGCTACGTGCCGCACGAGCCGCCGGGGCCCGACCACGTCGGCTTCGCCGTGCCCGTACGGCTGCGCTCGCCGCGCGGGGAACTGCGGCTCACCACCACGATCACGACATTCGCGACCGCGCTCGACGTGACCGTGGCGGAGCTGAAGCTGGAGGCGTTCCTGCCCGCCGACGCCGAAACGGCGGCGCTGCTGGCGGCTGACCCCGGCGATCAGGACGGGAACATGTAGTCGGTGACGATGCGGCCGTCCTCGTCCAGCATGAGGACCTCGAGGCCGCCGCCCGTCACCGCGCCTCCGCCGCCGACGTTCACCGATTCCCAGTGGAAGGTGACGACGTCGCGCAGCCGTACGGCGTCGCCCTTGGCCCTGAAGACGAACTGCCCGCCGGCGACGAACCGCTCGTAGCTGCGGGTCACCCGGGTCTCGATCGCCTCGTGGCCGCGCGCTTCGAGCGTCGTGGCGTCGAAGCCCAGGTCGTAGCCGATCTGCCGGATCTCCTGCGGCGGCTGGAGCACGTGCTCGCCGTCTTCGGCCCACAGTTCCTGGACGGCCTTGCGGCGCTGCTCGGCGTCCGGCTCGAGCCAGAGCGCGATGTAGCGGTCGGCCAGCTCCTGGGCACGGATATCGGTCACTGCTTCTCCTCGTGTCGGTGTTCCCCTCGATCCTGCGGATCGCGGGGAACACCGACAATTCCTCACAGGGAATCGCGGACGTTCAGCCGCCCGGTGTGCAGGTAGCCGGCCCGCCCGCCGTCGCCGTCGCCGACGAACGCGACGGCCGCGTGCACCCCGCCCCTGGCCTCCGCGAACACGAACGTGTCGCCGCGCAGCCTGGCCAGCTCGAAGGTCTGCGGCGCGCCGTGCTCGGCCATCACGCCGAGCGGCGTGACGGTCACCCACAGCCGGCCCTCGGCGTCGCCGGTGACCTCCCACGCCGTCACGTCCGAGACGTAGCGCCCGGCGTAGCGGTCGACGTCGAAGGGGAGCGGCGGCACGGGCGGCTTCACCGGCGGCGGCGCGCTCACCCCGGCCAGGCGGCCGAGCACGGGTGTCAGTAGCTCGGCCACCAGCGGGTCGGGGTCGCCGCCGTTGGTCAGCAGCACCGCGGCCACCCCCGCCTCCGGCACGAGCTTCAGCGTGGCGGCCTGGCCGGGGGTGGAGCCGTCGTGCCCGACGACCGTGCCGCCCGCCCATTCCTGCAGTTCCCAGCCGAGCCCCCAGCTGGAGGGCCGGCCGAGGTCGGGAAGGGCGACCTGCGGCTCCCGCATCATCCTGGACAGCTTCGCGGGCAGCACCTGCGCGCCGTCGGCCAGATGCGCGCGGGCGAAGGTCAGCAGATCTCCCGCGGTCATCGCCAGGCTCGCCCCCGCCGGGTCGTTCGAGCGCATCAGCGACCAGGTCGAGACCGGCTCGCCGGCGGCGTGCCCGACCGCCGTGCCGTACAGGATGGCCTCGTCGGCGCTGGTGGCGGTGTGCGTCAGGCCCAGCGGGCCGATCAGGTGCGCGCGCAGCGCCGCGTTGAACGGCAGGCCGCGCAGGACCTCGACGACACGTCCGAGGACGACGTACCCGGCGTTGTTGTAGGACCAGATCGCGCCGGGCGGCGACAGCTGCGGCACCTCGCCGAGCAGCGCGACCAGCTTCTCGATCGCGTCGTCACCCCTGCCGGTGTCGACGAAGACGTCCCCCTCGAACCCGCCGGTGTGCGCCAGCAGCTGCCGGATCGTCACCGGCTCGGGCAACGCGAGCCCGGGCAGCACCGACTGCGCGGTCTGGTCGAGGTCGAGCCGCCCCTCGCCGACGAGCTGGAGCACCAGGGTCGCCGTCCACGCCTTGGTGACCGAGCCGATCTGGAACAGCGAGCCGGTCGTGACGGGCTGGCCCGTGCGGGTGTTGAGGACTCCCGTCGCGGCCGCGGCCACCTCCTGGCCGTCGGTGAAGGCGAGGACCGCGCCGGTGACGCCGTGCTCGCCGGCCAGCGCGTCGAGGTCGGCCTGCAGGTCGGGGAGCAGGTCAGGAAGGGCGGTGCTCATGCGGCGGCTCCGAAGGTCGGGTCGATGCGGTATCCGGCGGGCGGCTCCGCGCCGATCAGGTGGCGGGTGAGGAAGTCCCAGGTACGGCGCAGCACGTGCGCCTCGGCGTGCAGGTAGCCGTGGGCGGCGTTGGGCACCATGAGCATCTCGAAGTCGGCATCGGCCTCGACCAGCGCGTTGACCAGCCGCAGCGACAGGCCGGGGTGGCAGTTGTCGTCCATCTCGCCGAAGACGATCAGCAGCTTGCCGGCGAGCGCGCCGGCGTGCGGCAGCATCGAGCCCGCGGCGTAGTCCTGGGGCGGCGGCCCCTGGTAGGTCTCGCCCCAGATGGCGTAGTAGCCGTCGTGCTCGTAGTCGCCCGCCGAGGCGACGCCCACGCGGAAGAAACCGGGATGGGTCAGCATCGCCCTGGCCGTGGCCGCGCCGCCGCCCGAGTGCCCGGTGATCCCCACCCGCTCCAGATCGAGGTAGGGCCGCTCGGCGGCGAGCTGGGTGATCGCCGCCACGTGGTCCTCCAGCCCGGCCGTCACCGCCGGGTCGCCGTGGGAGACGTCCTGGAAGGCCTTGCCCCGGTACGGCGTGCCGCGCCCGTCGAGCACCACGACCGCCATGCCGAGCGCGGCCAGCGACGGCGCGCCGCCCGCCGGGTCGAGCAGCCACGGGTCGAGCGTGTAGCCCCGCAGGGTGGTGCGCAGCTGCCGGGTGATCTGCGGCCCGTTGTAGATCGAGTCCAGGATGGGGTACCGCTTGCCCGGGTCGAAGTCGCCCGGCAGGAACAGCAGCCCGTGGACGTCGGTGACGCCGTCGGCGGCCTTGGCGGTGAACCGTTCGGGCGCCCGCCAGCCGGCCTTCTCCAGCAGGCTCAGGTCGGCCTGCTCCAGCTCCATGACGAGCGCTCCGGCGGCGTCGCGCAGCACGGTGACGCTCGGCGTGCCGGGCGTGGCGTAGGTGTCGACCAGCCAGCGGCCGTCGGGGGAGACGTGGACCTGGTGGTCGGCGTCCTCGGGGGTGAGCACGGTGACCCCGCCCCCGTCCAGGTCCGCCCGGCACAGGCGGCGGTCGTAGGGGTTCGACCCGTGCCCGCCCGACAGGAACAGCACCTGCCTGGCCGTCCAGTCGACCTCGAGCAGCTCGCGGACGAGCCATTCGCCGGTGGTGACGGCGCTGGCGAGCTCGCCGCCCCGGTACAGGTAGAGGTGGCCCCAGCCCGACCGGTCGGAGTACCACAGCACCTCGTCGCCGCGGGTGCGCACGAGGGTCGGCACGACGATCGTCGGGGCGGTGGCCATCACCGTCTCGGCGTGCTCCTCGAGGACGACCTGCGCCCGGCCGGTCCTGGCGTCGATGCGGTGAAGCACGGCGCCCCGGTTGCCGCGGGTGCAGTGCAGCAGCCACAGCGTGTCGTCGTCCTCCCACCAGATCCGGTCGAGGTTGAGCGGGGCGTCGTGAGTGAAGGGCAGCGGCTCGAGCGCGACGTCGACCCGCTCGCCCGTCTCCGCGTCGAAGATCGCGTGCGTGACCGTCGGCAGCGGGTCGCCGGGCATCTCGTAGTGCATCGTGTGCGCCAGCGGGCGGCCGCCGCCCGGGGGGCACGACTGCGTGATCGTCAGCGTGGGCACGTGCCGCTGGTCGACGCGGTGGGTGACGAACCGGCGGCCGTCGGGCGCCCAGACCAGCAGCGGGGGAGTGGTCATGCCCTGCTGGGTGGCGACGATCGGCATCCGGTTCTGGTCGCTCGGCAGGCCGTAGGCATGGCCAGGCTCGCCGTCACCGGTGACGCGCGTACCGTTCACCAGCAGGTCGCCGGCCTCGCAGGTCACCGTGAAGCGGCCGTCGGGCGAGGTCTGGGCACCGGTGAGCTCGGGCGGGAGCACCGGCTCGCCGGCCGGGGCCGGCGCCGGGCCCTCCACCCGCTCCTTCCGCTCGGGGAAGACCCTGACCTGGCGGGGGCCTTCGGGGGTGGTCACCAGGTACCAGAAGGAGTCCTCCTCCCAGACGGGCGTCACGGCCGAGCGGTGCACGAGCTTCGCCTCCCGCGAGACGTGCAGCGCCTCGGCGCGGCGATAGGCGTCGATCATGTGGTTTCTCCGATCGCATGGTCGATGAGGGCGTCGAGATCGCCCATGAGGGTCTTGCGGATGGTCGCGATGAACCACGACCCGAGGACCGCGGGGACGAGCAGCAACAGCAGCGCGCCGCGCAGGTCGAGGAAGGCGGTCGCCAGGGCCAGCAGCCCCGCGCCCACCAGGCCGCCGGCCGCGATGATCAGGCCGAGCGCGGCCATGGCGTGCGGGCGGTCGGCGGGCCGTACGACCGAGAGGGCGCCGATGAACAGGCACGGCCCGATCACCGCGAGGAAGGCCTGGCCCAGCGCCAGCAGGGCCAGCATCACCCACAGCACGGGCACGACCGCGGACAGGGCGAACGCCGTGGCCGCCGCGGCCAGCGCCGCGCCCGACAGCGCCATGAACCGCGCAGGACCCGCCCGGTAGGCCGCCTCCGCCCTGGCCCCGAAGGCGGCCAGCGCCGCGATCGACACCGCCGCGGCGGCGCCGGTGAACAGCCCGCGCTGGCCGGGCGTGAGCGCGTACTCCTGCTCCAGCAGGGTCGAGACCACCACCCCGTACGGCGCGGCCAGCGCCCCTACCGCGGTGAAGCCGACGCACATCCGGCGGACGGTCGGGATGCGCAGAGTCCGCACGAACGCCGCCCCGAAGCCGCCGAACTCCGGCGTCGCCGCGTCCGCGGCCGGTACGGCGTTGCCCGACCTGGCCTGAAGCTCGGCCACGTCCCAGCGGCCCAGCACCGGCTCGCGCAGCCGCAGCGCGTACAGGCAGGCCGCCAGCGACAGCCCGCCGAGCGTCGCGAACACCGCCCGCCAGTCCATGCCGAGCCACGACACCAGCCCCGCCACGACCAGCGGCGCCAGGACGCCGGCCAGCGGCGACGAGGCCGAGTACAGCGACATGATCCGCATGCGGGCGGGCGGCGGGTAGGCGTCCACGAGCAGCGGCGGATGCAGCACCGCCACCGTGCCGGTGGTGGCCCCGTTGACCAGCATGAGCGCGGCCAGCGAGACAGGCCCGGCCACCGACCCGGTGAACAGCGTGGTCAGGCTCCAGGCGAACCCGGTGCCCACCGCCAGCCGTACCCGATGGGGGTAGCGACGCAGCAGCGCCGCCACCGCGAACGGGGCGAGCCCCGTCGCCACGCCCTGGGCGGCCACGATTCCCGACAGCGAGCCCGCGTCCATCCCGAGCGAGGCGGCGATCTCGGGCGCGAGCACGCCGAACACCTGGGTCTGGAAGTTGTCCACCACGGCCAGCACGGTCAGCGCGACCAGGAACGACAGGCCGACGCCGTGCTCCCTGAGCGTGCGCAGCAGGGGAGCGGTGTCGCCCTCCCTGCCGGTGACGCCCAGGATCGCGCGTGCGTCCTGCCTGGTCAGGGAGGCGTGTTCGCCTGGAAGATCGTTCACGTATCGAGGATCACGCGACACGGCAGGCCCGCACGAGCGCCGAAGGGGGGCTGCCCCGTGGGGATCGTAGGGGCCGGCATCCTACTTTCGTCGGATCCGGCCGGCCTGCGCGGATCGGTAGCGTGGCGGTATGAACGCGCGGGTCAGAAGGCTGTCGGGGGACGTCGCGCTCGCCACGGCCGTGGGCGTGGTGGGCGTAGGCAGCGATCTGGCCATCAGCGGCGCGGTACCGATGGCGCTGGTGCCCGACGTGCCCTGGCAGGGGCTGTGGGTGCAGGCCGTGGCCGCGGCGGCGCTGCTGGGCCGTCGGCACTTCCCCCTCGCCGTCGCGCTGGCGATGATCCCGCTCGGCTTCATCGAGGTGCCGGTGGCGATGCCGTTCGCGCTGTACTCGCTCGGCGCCCACCGCGGCGACCGGCGGCTGCTCGTGGCCGTGGCCGGGCTGGCACTGCTCGTCCTGACCCACCTGTGGGAGGCGCCCGACCTCGCCACGGCCCTGAACCTCGTCGCGATCTGCGGCCTGGTGGTGATCCCCGCGACGCTGCTCGGCCTCTACGCCGACACCCAGCGGCGGCTCAACACCGCGCTGGCCGAACGGGCCGAACGCGCCGAACGCGAGCAGCGGCTGCTGGTCGAGCAGGCCAGGCTGGAGGAACGCACGCGGCTGGCCCGCGAGATGCACGACGTGGTCACCCACCACGTCAGCCTCATGGTGCTGCAGGCCGGCTCCCTGCGGATGGCCGCGCCCTCGCCCGAGGTGCGCGCGGCCGCCGAGGAACTGCGCGCCACCGGCCGGCGCGCGCTCGGCGAATTGCGCGAGGTCGTCGGGGTGCTGCACGACCGGCAGCCGGCCGACCTCGCCCCGCCGCCGACCCTGCTCGACGTGTCCCGCCTGGTCGCCGAGTCGGGGCTGCCGGTGTCGCTAACCCAGGACGAGCAGATCGAGCTGTCGGCACCGCTCGGCCGTACCGCCTACCGGGTGGTGCAGGAGGCGCTGACGAACGCGCGCAAGCACGCGCCGGGCGCGCCGGTCTCCGTCCGGCTGAGCCCCCGGGACGGCGGGGTCCGCGTCGAGGTGCGCAACCACCCGGCCGACCCGGCGCGCGCCGAGCCGATGCGCCTCGGCCTGCCGTCGTCCGGCACCGGGCTGCTCGGCCTGCGGCAGCGGGTGGAACTGGTCGGCGGCGCGTTCGCCGCGGGGCCGACCGAGACAGGCGGATTCGAGGTGCTGGCGACACTGCCGGCCAAGCTGCCGGGAAATCTCCCGGGAAACCTGCCGGCAGAACTGCCGGGAAAGGGGAGGGGAAGCGCCCGATGATCAGGGTCCTGCTCGTGGACGACGAGCGGATGGTGTGCGCCCACCTGCGGGCGATCCTGTCCCGCGCCGCCGACCTCGAGGTGGTCGGCGAGGCGCACGACGGCGCCGAGGCCGTCGAGGCGATCGTCCGGCTGGCACCGGACGTCGTGCTGATGGACATCAGGATGCCCGGCGTCGACGGCCTGACCGCGACCGAGCGCGCCTGCCGGCTCCCGCGACCGCCGAAGATCATCATGCTGACCACGTTCGACCTGGACGAGTACGCGGTCCGGGCGCTGCGCGCGGGCGCGGTCGGCTTCCTGCTCAAGGACACCGACCCCGAGGACCTGACCGGCATCGTCAGGGTCGCCGCCGACGGGCACGCCGTCGTCTCGCCCGACCTGACCAGGCGGTTGGTGGCGGCCTTCGCCCCCGGCGAGCCCGCCAGACGGGCCGCCAGGCGACTGGTGGACGGCCTGACCGAGCGCGAGACCGAGGTGCTGGTCTGCCTGGCCGAAGGGCTGTCCAACTCCCAGACGGGCAGCCGGCTCTACCTCAGCGAGACGACGGTCAAGGGTTACGTGTCACGGCTGCTCGGCAAGCTCGGCTGCGCCAACCGCACCCAGGCCGCGCTGCTGGCCCACGACGCCGGGCTGGTCAGCCGAGCCTGAGCTCACCCGATCCGGCGGGCTGGCCAGCCGGGCCTGAGCTCACGCGATCGGGCGGGCTGGTCAGCCGAGGCTGAGCTCACGCGATCCGGCGGGCGGCGAAACCGCCGCTGACCAGGCGCGCCGCCCGGCCGTCCCGGACCACGAACGCCAGATCCCAGCCCCGCCCGCCGGACAGATCCTGCTCGGGCAGGAACCGGTGCTCGTCCAGCGGCAGCAGCGCCACCGGCGGGCTGACGGCGCCCGAGGCCACGTCCTCCAGCGTGACCGTCAGCACCCCCTCCACCGAGGTCACCTCGTAGCGCAGGTCGCAGGCGGCGTACCGGCCCTCGTACGGGCCCGCGTCGGCGGTGAGCCGCGTCACCGGCTCCACGTCGGCGGGACCGGCTCCCAGCAGTTCGGCGGTCACGGCGGCCGCCAGTGGGTAACCCGCATGCGGGCTGTTGCACACCACCGCGACGACCACGCCGGTGGACGGCACCCACAGCAGCGTCGAGGAACCGCCCAGATTGGTCCCGCTGTGGCCGAGCACGGTCGCCCCGCCGAAATCGCGCTGGTAGGGCCCCAGACACCAGCGGTCGGCGAACCGCCTGGTCGGCAGCGACACCTGCGGCACCTGCATGGCGGCGCACGCCTCCGCCGACAGCACGCCGGCCCCCGCCCGCACGAACAGCTCGCCGAACCTGGCCAGATCGGCGGCCGTCGAGCACAGCGTGCTCCCCGCGGGCCCCGAGGCGCGCGAGAACGTCCACGGCCGCACCACCGAACCGTCGGGCGCGTGCCCGACCGCGACCCGGTGATACGGCAGCTCCTCCCACAACGTCAGGCACTCGCGCAGCCCCAGCGGCTCGAACACCCTGCGCCGCAACGCCTCGTCCCAGCTCGACCCGGTCAGCCGGGCGACCAGCGCGCCCGAGACGACGGTGGAGGCGTTGCTGTAGGAGTAGCCGTCGCCCGGGGCGAACAGCATCCGCATCCCGGACAGCGTCGCCAGGTAGTCGGCCGGGTCGTCGTAGAACCCGTTGTCGATCCCGCTGGTCATGGACAGCAGGTGACGCGCCGTCACCGACGCGGTGGCGGCGGCGTCGGACAGCCGCAGTTCCGGCAGATGGCGCACCACCGGCGTGTCCAGGTCCAGCACGCCCTCGTCGACCAGCGTCATCACCAGCACCGCGGTGTGCAGCTTGGTCGTCGAACCGATCTGGATCAGCGTGCGGGCGTCCATCGGCGTGCCCAGCTCGGCGTTGGCGACCCCGGTGGCGGCCTCACGCAACTCGCCGTCGGCGAGCACGGCGACCTGCGCGCCGGTGACACCCAGCCGGCGGGCGGCCTCGGTCAGCATCTCTTCCATGGCGACCGAGTCTCAGCCGCCGTCCCGTGCCTGATCAAGGCGATGACGGGCGAAGCCGACCTTCGGCACGGCAGGACCGTACTTTGGTGGGGCCTTCGAGCGGCGGCCTGCTGCCGAAGGCCTGTCTCCGGAGTTCCGCCCGGGGTTCGCCCGCATGCGCGGCTGCCCCTCCCTTCAGCAGCCGGGCCGGTTTCAGAAAGCACGCCAGGTTGAAAGCCGAGCCAGTTCGAGAAGCCGAGCCTGTTCCAGCGGCCGGGCCGGTTTGAGAAAGCACGCCAGGTTGAAAAGCCGCGCCTGTTTCAGCGGCCGGGCCGGTTTCAGAGATCGCCCGGTTTTGGAGACCGAGCTGGTTTCAGAAGCCGAACTGGGCGAAAGGCCGGCCGTCGCCGATCGCCGCCAGCGCGGCCGCCGGGTAGGCCACCATGCCGTCGGGCAGCCGGTCGAGCGGATGCCACTCCAGCGCGCCGCACTTGCCCGGCTCGGCGTTGTACGGCTCGCCGTGCCACCGCTCGGCGCGGAAGAACAGCCCCACCCGATCGGGCGCACGATGCATGGCGTGGACGAAGGTCAGATCGCCGGGATCGACGATGACACCGACCTCCTCCCGCGCCTCCCTGGCCGCCGCCTCGACCGCCGACTCGCCGGCCTCGAGGTGGCCCGAGGGCAGATGCCAGCGGCCGTCGGCGTAGCCGGTGTTGGCCCTGCGCCCCAGCAGCACCTTCCCGTCACGGACGAACAGCACGTGCACGTCCACGATCGCTTTGAACCTGGCCCGCTTCACCTGGTGGGGAAGCGTCGCACCGCGGCCGCCGAGCGCCTGGGCCCACTTGACCGCCACCGCCGCGACCTGGATCAGCTCCGCGCGCAGCCGGTCGGGGTCGCTCTCGGCGAAGGCCTCCAGCACCTCCTCGTGCAGGATGTGCCGCCAGGTCACCGCACCGGCCCGCTTGGCCGTCTCCAGGTCGGCCTTCGCCCGGTCGGCGGCGGCCGTGCGTTCGGGACCCGTGCCGTCGGCGGGGTCCTGGACGCCGAACATGACGTCCTGCGCGACCCGCTCGGCGGCCACGTCGGCCAGCACCTCGGCGAGCGAGCCCGGCCGCCCGTAGTCGCCGTCCACCGCCTCGCCCCGCACCTCGGCGAGGGGACTCGGTCGGTGGTCATCGCCGTCCGCGTGCTCGCCCTGCGCCTCGGTGCGGGAAGTCCGCCGGTCGTCATGGCCCTCCGCGTGCTCGTTCCGCACCTCCACATGCACGCTCCGCACCTCGGCGGGCGAGCGCGGCGGGTCGTCATCGCCGCCGGCCGCGCCGCCCAGCGGGAACGACGCCTCCTGCCGCCACGCCGTACCGTCGTAGGCCAGGAGCACGACCTCGCTCACGCGGGAGACGAACGGCAGCCGCGCGACCAGGTCCGCCTCGATCTCAGCGCAGGCGTCGGGTGGCGGGCCGTCGGCGACCGTCAGGTGCGGGACGACGTCCGGATAGCGCCCGCCGTACGGCGGCACCTCGGGCCAGCGCCGCCACACGGCCAGGGTGAGCGCGCGCAACGGCTCGTCCGGCTCAGGGGCGAGATAGAGCACTCCCGGAAACCGGCCGGTGGCGTGAAAGGTGATCTCGAACGGGGCGAAAGCGGCGAACAGCCGCCCGAGCTCGGCCTCCACCCGCGCGTCCACGAGGTCGCGGGGCAGGAACGGGGTGAGCACGGTCACGTGCGCCGGCACGCCGTAGGCCGCGGAGGGGTCGTGGCGCTCCCGCCAGCGCCCGACGACGGGTTCGGCCGCCGGAACCGTGACCACCAATGCCGTCTCGCCTATCCGAAAGCGCTCCACACGACGATCTTCGCATGTCAGGCGACCGTGTGGCCGCCCTTGACCGCGATCCGCTCGCCGGTGACGAAGCGGGCGGCGGGGGAGTGAAGGAACGCGTCGGGGCCCCGGCGAGGAGGCCCGCGACCGCCGACTCGTCGGTGACGTCCGCCGGAAACGCCGCGGCACGCCACCCCCGCCCGGATCTCGCCGACCATGGCTCAGCCCGCTCGGCCCCCAACAGTGTTTGTCGGTGACCGCCCGGCTGTCGGTGACCGTCGAGCCGTTGCTGACCGCCCGGCCGTCGGCGACCGTCGAGCCGTTGCCGATCGCCGAGTCGCTGGCGGCCAGTTGCCGCGCGATGGCGGCGCCCAAGCCGCGGGAAGCGCCGGTGACGAGCGGGACAGGCCGAGCGGGACAGAGAGAGGGCGCGGGACGATCACCGGCGAATCATGTGCCGACGTCTCGGCTACCCTGGGGGCGCGATGAACGAGCTTCACCTGACCCGCTACCCGGACAACCCGCGCGACCAGCTGCGCGCCTGGGACGCCGCCGACGAGTACCTGCTGCGGCACCTCGGCGGCGACGTCCACGGCAGCCTGGTCGTGGTCGGCGACAGGTGGGGCGCGCTCACCACGGCGCTGGCCGCCCACCGGCCCACCCAGATCACCGACTCCTACCTCACCCAGGAAGCCACCAGGGCCAACCTGGGGCGCAACGGCGTCGACCCCGACCAGGTACGCCTGCTGTCCACCAGGGACACCCCGCCCAGCCGGATCGACGTGCTGCTGGTCCGCGTGCCCAAGAGTCTCGCGCTCCTGGAGGACCAGTTGCACCGCCTGGCCCCCTCCGTCCACGCGGACACCGTCGTCGTCGGCGCCGGCATGGTCACCGAGATCCACACCTCCACGCTGAAGACCTTCGAGCGCCTCCTCGGCCCCACCAGGACCTCGCTGGCCGAGCGGAAGGCCAGACTCATCTTCTGCACGCCAGACCCCGCGCTGCCCAGGCCCCCGAGCCCGTGGCCGCTGAGCTACGCCCTCCCCGACGACGTCGGCGATCTCTCGCGGCGCACGGTCACCAACCACGCGGGCATCTTCTGCGCCGACCGCCTCGACATCGGCACCAGGTTCTTCCTGCGCAACCTGCCGGAGAGCCGGGGGCCGGAACGGATCGTCGACCTCGGCTGCGGCAACGGCGTGGTCGGCCTGGCCATGGCGCTGCGCAACCCGGCGGCCGAGGTGCTGTTCGTCGACGAGTCGTACCAGGCGGTCGCCTCCGCGGAGGCGACCTTCGCCGCCAACGCCTCCTCGCCCGCCCGCTTCGTTGTCTCCGACGCCCTCACGGGGGCCGAGGCAGGCTCGGCCGACCTCGTGCTCACCAATCCGCCCTTCCACAGCCACCGTGCGACCACCGACGGCACCGCCTGGCGGATGTTCACCGGATCCCGTACGGCGCTGCGCCGCGGCGGCGAGCTGTGGGTGATCGGCAACCGGCACCTCGGCTACCACGTGAAGCTGCGCCGGCTGTTCGGCAACTGTGAGGTCGTGGCCAGCGATCCCAAGTTCGTCGTCCTGCGGTCGGTCAAGCGCTGAGGCGACGCCCGCCCGCGTGATCGGCCTGCCCTGCCGCTCGCCCGGCAGGCCCCCCGACCTGCGGGTCACCTGGCATGCCCTGCCGACCTGCGGGTCACCCGGCAGGCCTCGCCGATCTGCCGCTCACCCGGCAGGCCGCTGACCTGGCTGTTCGTCTGGTTGGCCCGCTGTTCTGGGCGCTCGTCCGGTCCGGCGTCTGCGGGCCCTTTGCTCGCCCCGGTGGGTCACCCGGTGAGCGAGGCGGCCAGCGTCGCGAGCTGCTCGCGCCAGAAGGCCTTCATCCGAGCCGCCGTCTCGGCGTCGGGCAGCTTCTCGTGCACCACGCCGACCATGGACTTGCCCTCTCCTTTGCCGGTGAAGCCGACCACCAGCCTGGTGGATCCGTCCTCCCAGTCGGCGCGCAGCGACTTCGGCGCGTTAGCCGTACGGATCACGAAATTTCCGGACAGCCAGCCCTGGCCGACGAACGCCTCGTACAGGCGCTCGACCGGTACCGCCACCGTCTTGCTCCTCTGCCCGGGCGTCCAGCCGGGCGAGCCGATGGCCGCCTTGACAAAAAAATTTGTCGGTGAGAGGCTGACAGCACACCGGAACAAGGGAGCAAGACATGCGCAAGATCGTCGCTTCGTTCTTCATCTCGCTCGACGGCGTCGTCGAGTCCCCCGACAAGTGGCACTTCCCCTACTTCAACGACGAGATGGGCGCCGCCATCGGCGCGCAGATGTCCGAGTCCGACGCGCTGCTCGTGGGCCGCGTCAACTACCAGGAATGGGCCGCCTACTGGCCGACCAAGGCCGGCGAGGGCGAGCCGTTCGCCGACTTCATCAACGGCGTGCGGAAGTACGTGGTCTCCACCACCCTCGACTCGGCCGACTGGAACAACTCCACGCTCATCCCCGGCGACTCCTTCGTCGAGCGGCTGACCGAGCTGAAGCGGGAGCCGGGCGGCACCATCGCGATGAGCGGCAGCCCCACCCTCGTCCGCTCCCTGCTGGAGCACGGCCTGCTCGACGAGCTCAACCTGATGGTGCACCCGATCGTCGTCGGCTCGGGCCAGCGGCTGTTCGACGGCTCCGGCCAGATCCCGCTCGCCCTGACCTCCTCCACCACCTTCACGACCGGCGTCCTGTCCCTCACCTACTCCACGGAGACGAAGTGACCACCACCAAGACCACCGCCGCGAAGCTGCTCCTCAAGCCGGGCACCTCCCTGTGGGTCTCGGACCCCGACCGTCTCGCCCTGGTCGGCCCGCTGCCCGACGGCGTGACGAGCACCCCGAGCCCGGCGGACGCGGGGGTGGCGCTGGTGTTCGGCGACGACGCGGCCACCGTCCACGACGTGCTCGGCAAGCACGCCGAGGACATCACCAAGCCGGCCACCGTCTGGATCGCCTACCCGAAGGCCAACAAGTCCGACATCAACCGCGACACCCTGTGGCCGATCGCCGGCGAGTACGGCCTGCGCCCCAACGGCCAGGTCGCCATCGACGAGACCTGGTCGGCCCTGCGCTTCCGCGCGCTGAAGCCGGGCGAGGCGCCGTTCACCGGCGGCCGCTGAGCCTCGGGTGGGCCACCACGGGTCGAGCAACGGTCACTCCGGCAGCCGGTCGCCCTCACGTGAGGCGGTCACCTCTCCGGCTGCCTGGTCAGGCTTCCGATAGACCGCCACCGCGAAAGGCCGGTGGGTCTCCGTGTCGACCCGCCTGGCGATCAGCCAGACGGCCGGGTCCTCGTCCGCGAACCTGTGCAGGCTCCTCGCCTCGGGCCACGGATGCACCAGGACCAGCACCCCGCCGTCCGCGAGCAACCCCGTCAACCGCCGCGACGCTCTGCGCAGCCGGTCGGCCCTGCCGATGTAGTAGAGCGTCTCCGCGCAGAACACCAGGTCGAACTCCTCCTCGAGACCATGGCTGAGGAGGTCGGCGTGCACGAAGCGGGCCCGCGCCGCGCGCTGCCTGGCCCTGTGCAGCGCCCGCGCCGAGATGTCGATCCCCGTCACCCGCGCCTCGGGGAAGCGCCGCACCAGCGTGTCGGTGAACACCCCTTCGGCGCACCCCACCTCCAGAATCCTCCGGTACGGCAGGCGCGGCACCTCGCCGAGCGTCGTGTCGTACTTGCGCCGCTCGTAGGCGTCGGTGCCGAGCTTCCAGGGGTCGGGCGTTCGATGCCACCAGTCGAAGTAGCGGCGCAGGAACACGCCCTGCCCTCGGGGCGAGAGCAGGGACATCGCCCGGAAGAACGCCCGGTGCAGGTGCTCAGGCAGTTCCGCCATACGGTCCCCCTTGATCGTAAGCGCTCAAGGGGAACCTAAAACGTGGCGGGCGAGGCGGCTAGTACTGGCGGCGTGTCCCGCGCGTGGCGGCCCGATGGGCGCCCGTTCCGGTCAACGACCGGACCGACAGCTCGTCGAACCGGTCGGGATCGGCCTTCTCCTTGCTGAGCAGCGCCCCGGCGACAGCGCACAGGAAGCCGAAGGGGATCGACACCAGGCCGGGGTTCTCCATGGGGAAGACGGCGAAGTCGATGCCCTTGGGCAGCAGCGACAGGCCGGCCCCCGTGACCGGGTCGATCTTGCCCGACACGACGGGGGAGAAGACCACCAGCAGCACCGACCCCGACAGCCCGCCGTACACCCCGGCCACCACGCCCGTGGAATTGAACCGCTTCCAGAACAGCGACAGCACGATCGCCGGCAGGTTGGCGGAGGCGGCCATCGCGAACGCCAGGGCCACCAGGAACGCGACGTTCTGCTGGCGGGCGATCACCGCGAGCCCGATCGCCAGCAGCCCGATCACCAGGGCCGAGAAGCGGGCCACCCCGACCTCCTGCGACTCGCGCGGCCGTCCGAACATCAGCACGTGGCCGAAGTAGTCGTGGGCCAGCGAGGTGGAGGAGGCCATCACCAGCCCGGACACCACCGCCAGGATCGTCGCGAAAGCCACGGCGCCGATGAAGGCCAGCAGCAGGTCACCACCCATGGGGCCGCCGACGAACTCGCCGAGCACCTGCGCCAGCTGCAGCGCGGCGGTGTTGCCCGACGGGTCCTGCGCCAGGATCGCCTCCTGGCCCACCAGCGCCGTCGCCCCGAAGCCCAGCGCGAGCGTCATCAGGTAGAAGACGCCGACCAGGCCGATCGCCCAGTTGACCGAGGCGCGGGCGGTGCGGGCGTCCGGCACGGTGAAGAACCGCGTGACGATGTGCGGCAGGCCCGCCGTACCGAGCACCAGTGCCAGGGCCAGGCTGATGAAGTCGAGCTTGTTCAGCAGCGTCCTGACCGGGTCGCCCTCCACCTCCTGGGCGAACTTCGCGCCCGGCCGCAGGAAGTCGGGCTCGCCGCTGGCCTTCGCGGCGGCGCCGAGCATCTCGCTGAGGTTGAACCCGAACCGGCCCAGCACCAGCACCGTCAGCACGATCGTGCCCGCCATCAGCAGCACGGCCTTGATGATCTGCACCCATGTGGTGCCCCTCATCCCGCCGAACATCACGTAGAAGATCATCATCGTGCCGACGGTCACGATCGTCGCCACCTTGGCGGCGTCGGTCGACACCCCCAGCAGCAGCGACACCAGCGCGCCCGCGCCGACCATCTGCGCCAGCAGGTAGAACACCGACACGGTGACGGTGGAGACCACCGCGGCGGTGCGCACCTTGGGCTGCCGCCGTACCCGGTAGGACAGCACGTCGGCCATCGTGAACCGGCCGGCGTTGCGCATGAGCTCCACCAGCAGCAGCGTCAGCAGCCACGCGACCAGGAAGCCGATGGAGTAGAGGAAGCCGTCATACCCCGACAGCGCGATGATGCCCGCGATGCCCAGGAACGACGCCGCCGACATGTAGTCGCCCGCCAGGGCCAGCCCGTTCTGCGCGCCGGAGAAGGCCCTGCCGCCGGCGTAGAAGTCCTCGGCCGACCTGGTGTTGCTCCTGGCCCAGAAGGTGACCACCAGGGTGACGGCGATGAACAGGACGAACAGGCCGAACGTCAACGCGGTCCCGGTCATCGGTGCCGCCTTCCGTGCCGGGGCGAGGGGGTCCAGTTCTCGATGCGCCGGCGCTCGGCGAGCAGCTGCGCGGCCCGCTCCTGCTCGGCCTGCCGCAGCTCGGCCTCGTGGCGCAGCTGCGCCGACAGCGGGTCGAGCATCTTGCGGGCGTAGCGGGTGTAGCGCCAGGCCAGGACGAAGGTCGAGACGAACTGGAGCACGCCCAGGACCAGGGCGACGTTGACGTTGCCGATGGCCGGCGAGGCCATGAAGTCGCGGGCGAACACCGACAGCGAGATGTAGAGGAAATACCAGCCGAGGAACGAGGCGACGATGCCGATGGCCAGCCGGCGAAACCGTGTCCTGAGAAGACGGAACCTCCTGTCCTGCGCCAACTCCGCATATGGCCCTGGCGGGCCGTGACGTCCTGAGGCCCCCACCATGCGGCCCTCCCCTGGCTCGCGCGATGACACTCTGTGGTGATGCGACTGCACAGCGGGATGAAACGATACGGTCGCCTCCGCACTTTTTCCGGGGAATGCGGGAACTCCTGTTTCCGGCAGCTGGAGCGCCTGTTGCCGCGGCCGCCGTCGTCGGCTGAACCGGCGGCTTGCCGCTGGTCGTGGCCCAGGCCGAAGCGGGAACGATCGGCCACCCGCTGCCCCCGGCTCCCCGGCCCGATCCGGGCGGTCGCGTCGGGGGAGACGCTGCTCGGGCCGCCATGCCCGAGACCGCGCCCGACTTGTCATCGCCGCCTACGAAGCCCGCCTGGTGACGCCGCGTCAGCGCAGGCGCTGGACGGGGCTCCACGGCGTGATGTTTACGATGGCCAGCGCGGCGCGCGGACCATCGTGGCGGAGAGATCTGGCCGTCAGAACCAGAGATCGCAGTGGTGGGCGATCCTTGCGTTGACCGGTCGGACCGCCTCCGGAGCGAGGTTGAGCGCGCCGTCGGCGGCACCGAGACGAGGCCACGTCGGGCTGCCCGCCCCGTTGGGGTCGCCGGTCCGGACGAACCGGGCCCAGTAGCCGACGAGCCGGTCCGCCAGGCGCCGTTGATCCGCGGTGAGCTTCGGGGCGTCGGGGAAGTCGAACAGGTAGGAGGTCTCGGCTCCGTGCGCGGTGGCGGGCCGGACGTGGGCGGGCAGGGGCGCTCCGCTGGGAGTGGGTGCCGACGGGTCAGCGAAGACGTAGACGTAGGTGGACGCCTTCCTCGCGTGCTCGCGACCCGACTTCCAGGAGGGGCAGATCCAGCCGCTGTCACTGAACACGCGGCTGGCCGCCGCGGCGGGAGAGGGGAAGCGTCGCGCCGGGTAGCGTCGTTCGACACGTGGCGGCCGGTCCGAACGCGGTCTCGAGCATGGCCGGGTGCTGGCGGGCGGTGATGCCTCGCGGGTAGCCGGCCAGGGTGAACTCGACGTGCTCGTCGCGGGTGTTGCCCTGCAACAGCGGTATGGCCGCCTGCTCGCCTGCGGCGAAGACCTTCGCCGGCTCCCGCGGGACGATGCCGGTGCCGTAGGCGAGCAGCGGGAACCAGGCGGTGTACGGCAGCAGCTCGCCGGCTCTCTTGTGGCGCAGGCAGGCCACGTCCGCGCAGGACAGCTGCTGGCCAGGGCCTGGCCGGTGGCCTGGATCGTGCTGATCGGGTGCCAGGAGGAGATCGCGCTGACGCCCTTGCCCATGGCTCCTGCCGGATGGCTGGTACGGCACGATCCGCTTTGCACGATCGCCCGGTGGAACAGGCCCCTGGCGGCCGGTGAGGTCATCAGGGTGCAGGCGCTCATGGCGCCGGCGGAGGATCCGGCCAGCGTGACCTTGCCGCGGTCGCCGCCGAACGCGGCGATGTTGGCGCGCACCCAGCGCAGCGCCGCCACCTGGTCCTGCAGGCCGCAGTTACTGCTGTCACCGAGCTCGGGATGGGCGAAGAAGCCGAACACGCCGAGCCGGTAGTTGACCGTCACGACCACGACGTCTCCGGCCCTGACCAGCCGTGCCGGGTCGTAGATCGAACCGGCGCCGGTGATGAAGCCGCCGCCGGGAACCCAAACCATGACCGGCCGTCCCTTGCCGGGCCGGGCGGGCGTGGTCACCTCCAGTGTCAGACAGTCCTCGCTCCGCGGGGTGCCCTTCGGCATGTCAGGTGCCTCCGGCTGTATGCACGCCGGTCCTGCCGTCGTCGCGTCGCGGGTGCCGGCCCAGGAGTCGGCCGGCTGGGGTGGCTGCCAGCGCCGCTCCCCGGTGGGCGGAGCGGCGTACGGGATGCCGCGAAAGCGGCGGACTCCGTTCTGGTCCGTGCCCTGGAGCTTGCCCGACGCCGTCACGACGACCGGGCCTGAGGTATCGCCGGCATGGGCGGGGGTGCCGCCCGCCACGAGCATCGACAGGCTCGCCAGCAGGGCGAGGACCACGGCCGTCGCCGGTGTACGGCCGGTCATGCGCCGCGCCCGCTCTGCTTGGCCTGCCTGCTGCCCCAGCCGGCCAGGAGTGCCCCGGCGACGGCGGCCATCGTGTAACACGCCAGCCATACCGCGAACCCGCCGGGCAGCCATGCGAGCAGGCCCGCGTTGTCGTGATCGGCCAGCAATCGGATGGCACCCTGTGCTCCCAGGACCAGCAGCAACATGCCGATGATCAGCACGGTGACGTGCTTCATGTGCGCTTTGTCTCCCATCGCCCCGAAGGGCCGTGACAGCGGGCGCGGCCACGCCCGGTTTTATGGTGCGATCGAACCATAACACTGTCTTGGTACGATCGCACCACAACGAGTCGCCAGGGACGGATGACATGCCTAGACAGGTGGACCACGACCAGCGCCGCCGCCAGATCGCAGAAGCCGTCTGGCGTCTGGCCACCCGCGGTGGCCTCGAGGACGTCACCTTGCGGCAGGTCGCCACGGAGGCCGGGGTCTCCGCCCGGCTGCTGCAGTACTACTTCGGCACCCGCGACCAGCTGCTGCTCGGCGCGCTGGAGATCCTCAACGACGACGCCGAGCAACGGGCCCGCGAGCGCCTCGCGATGCTCGGCGAAGCGCCCGGCACGCGCACGATCGTGCGGGGAGTACTGCTCGAACTGCTCCCGTTGGATGAGGAACGGCGCAACCGGCACCTGGTGTACGCCGCCTACTTCGTCCGCTTCCTGACCGACCCTGCTCTGGCCAAGGTCGCCCGCGACGCGCCGCGCGCGGTGGAGAACCTGGTGAGCGGACTGATCGGTCAAGGGCAGGAGGCCGGCCAGGTCCCCCGGGAGATCGACGCCGCGGCCGAGGCGGCGTTCCTGGTGGCGGGCGCCTATGGGATTCAGCCGAGCGTTCTGCTGGGACAGCAGTCTGCCGCGGACGCCGTCGCCGTGATCGACCACCAGCTCGCCCGCATCTTCACCACGACGTGATCCACATCGTCTGTGTCGCCCGCGTGCCGCCGCGGTCGCGTCAGGAGCGACCGGGCCCGGCCTCGGGGCGGCGCGGGTTGTTCGACGTCATCGCTGGTGGCGGAGAGCGGTGGTGAACCAGCTGTAAAGGGGGGGCGAGTGTCGGCGACGCGGGCCATCCGTTGATCGTCGCCAGCAGTTTTCCAGTAGCGCTCGGCGTGCGGGTGGGCGGTTGTCCGCAGGCGGGCCAGGAGCCAGCGGCGCAGATCGCCGTCGTCGGCACGCTCCAACGCGTCGGCGTAGAGGCTGCCCAGTGAGACCGTTGGGGGTGCGGTTCTGGCGGCGGCCTGGAGGATACCGGCGGAGACGGCTTCGTCGATTCGTTCACGCATCACCTGGTCGAGGCCGTCGTGCAGGCCGCTGATGTCGTGTCGGGGAGGCTCTTCGGCCTGGTCCTCGGCCGTGCGGCGCAGCGCGGTACGGAAGTCCGCGTTCTGGCAGAGTTCGGCGAGTTCCATCCAGGCCTCGACCTGATCCGGCGTCGGGTCGTCGGGGAGTTCGGGCATGGCGGATCGCATCAGGGTCACGAACTCGGGGTTGGCGTGGAGACCGCTGAAGGCGTCGTCGAGGAAATCGGCTACCAGCCGGCGTCGCTCGGACTGGGGAAGGGTGGCGAGTCGGTGCATGAGGTCCATCTCCATGGTGGTGGGGCCGCGTCTGGCGACTGCTCGAAGTACTGCACGGCGCAAGCGGAGGGTCTGGATCTTGCGGTCGGTCGGCCGGACGATGCCCTTGTCGGGGAGTAGAACCGGACGGTCTTCACCGTCAGGCCGGTCCTGCGGGATAGTTCTCCGATGGAACAGAGCGTGTCGCTGTCCATGCCCTCAGCTTGCTGTCTCCCCCCACTGGAGACTCAAACCGGGGCCGGGGCGGTCACTCTCCGGATCTTCCCGGCACGCGGATCAGCGTCTGACGGCCGGGCGCGCAGTCAGCCGACCAGCTGGTCCGCCGGCAGATCCGGATCACGGGTGGTCCGGCGGTGGTGTTCACTGCTAGCCCTTCCCGGTGCGGAATTGTCGGGGACGTGCGGTTGAATGCAAAGATGGATCGACAGTTGACAGTGATGGCCGTTCACGCGCACCCCGACGACGAGGTGATCGGCACCGGCGGCATCCTCTCCCGTTACGCCGCCGAGGGCATCAGGACCGTCCTGGTCACGTGCACCAACGGTGAGCAGGGTGACGGTCCGGGCGGGGTCAAGCCCGGCGACCCGGGTCACGACGACGCCGAGGTCGCCGAGCGCAGGCTGGCCGAGCTGAAGGAGTCCGTCGCCCACCTCGGCATCGAGCACGTCGAGCTGCTCGGATACCGCGACTCGGGCATGGACGGCTGGGCGGGCAACGCCCATCCCGACTCCTTCTGCAACGTGCCGGTGGACGAGGCGGCCGCCCGGCTGGCCGGGTTGATGGAGCGCTACCGGCCGCAGGTCGTGGTCACCTATGACGAGAAGGGCGGGTACGGTCACCCCGACCACATCCAGGCGCACAGGATCGCGGTGGCGGCGACGGAGTCGACGGGCATTCCCGACAAGCTTTACTACACGGCCGTCTCGCGGGCCCGGGTGCAGGAGATGTTCGACTGGATGCGCGCCTCCGGGATCGAGATGGAGGAGGTCGAACTGCCGGAGGACTTCGGCACGCCGGACGAGCTGATCACGACCGTGGTCGACGTCTCGCCGTACGTGGAGAACAAGGTCAAGGCGCTGCGGGCGCACGCCAGCCAAAGTGACAGCATCTTCCTGTTGCAGATGCCGGAGGAGGCCCAGCATCGGGCGTTCGCGACCGAGTCGTTCGTCAGGAAGGTCGCCAAGGTGGCCGCGCCTGACCAGGAGGACGACCTGTTCGCGGGCCTGCGCGGCTGAGGGAGGCGCGGCTCGGGGCCCCGGTGGCGGCGACAGGAAAAGCTACCAACCGATAGGTTTGTTATCCTCGATCGCATGGCCACCAGGAAGCCCTACGCCGTCGGTATCGCCCGCAGGCAGCAGATCCTCGACGCCGCCAGGGAGTTGTTCAGTGTCCGCGGCTACCGGGGCGCGTCGATGCGCGACGTCGCCTCCCAGGTCGGACTCACCCTGGCGGGCGTCCTGCACTACTTCCCGTCCAAGGAGGACCTGCTGGCCGCCGTGCTGCAGCAGCGGGACGACATCGACATCCCGTGGTTCGAGGAGAAGTGGGCGGAGGTCGGCAGCTTCCGCGTGGCGATGCGCGAGCTCATGATCCGCAACATGACCGCCCAGGGCGTCATGCGGCTGTTCGTGACGCTGTCGGCCGAAGCCACCGACCCCGAGCATCCCGCGCACGACTTCTTCCAGAAGCGCTACCGCACCAGCCGCGAGCTCTTCTCCGCCACGATCGCGCAGGCGCAGGAGCGCGGCGAGGTCGTGCCCGAGGCGAGCGGGCCGCTGCTGATCGCCGTCCTGGACGGCCTGCAGATCCAGTGGCTGCTGGAGCCGGAGTTCGACCTGCTCGCCGCGCTGGAGTCCTACCTCGACGGCATCGCGGTGAAGTGACCTCGACGCGTCGGTGACGAAGTTAGGAACCTTTCCTAACTTTATTGACACCCTCCCGAACCGCTTGCCAAGATGCGGCTGAGCGGCTTGGCGCGGCGTCGGCGACGACGTGACGCGCTCAGTTACCTTTCTGCCCCGGCCGCGCGTCGTGAGTCGTAGCCCCATGCCTTGGAGCTGTCAATGTCGCGTGCCCTGCTGTTATCCCTCACCCTGGTGGCCGGGTTGCTCGCCGTACCGGCCTCGGCCACGGCGGCCGAAACCCTGCTCTCTCAGGGCAAGCCGGCCACCGCCTCCTCGATCGAGGACGCCTCGTTAGGGGCCGCCGCCGCCTTCGACGGCGACCTCACCGCCACCCGATGGGCCTCCGCCGAGGGCCACGACCCGGAATGGATCCAGGTCGACCTCGGTGCGGTCACCCCGATCTCCCGCGTCACGCTGACGTGGGAGGCGGCCTACGCCAAGGCGTACCAGATCCAGACCTCCGCCGACGGCGTCGCCTGGACGACCGTCCACTCCACCACAAGTGGCGACGGCGGCACCGACACCCTCACCGTGACCGGCTCGGGCCGCTTCGTGCGCCTGTACGGCACCGCCAGAGGCACCTCCTACGGCTACTCGCTCTACGAGATGCAGGTCTACGGCGACGGCGGGGGCGGCAACCCGGGCGGCCCCGACTACCAGGCGGAGGACGCCACGCTCTCGCAGGCCTCCGTGGCCAGCAACCACGCCGGCTACACCGGTTCCGGCTTCGTCGACTACGTCAACGCCCCGGGCGGCTACGTCGAGTGGACGGTCCAGGCCGCGACGGCCGGCCCGGCCAACCTGACCTTCCGCTACGCCAACGGGACCACGGCCGCCCGCCCGCTGGCCATCGCGGTCAACGGCGCCACCACC
This sequence comes from Nonomuraea sp. NPDC003727, assembly GCF_053586935.1. Taxonomy (NCBI): domain Bacteria; kingdom Bacillati; phylum Actinomycetota; class Actinomycetes; order Streptosporangiales; family Streptosporangiaceae; genus Nonomuraea; species Nonomuraea sp. NPDC003727. The sequence continues at coordinate 86,294 of NZ_JBSFNE010000016.1, read as the reverse complement.
ACGCGTGACTTCCCCGGCACCGGCGCCTGGTCCACCTGGGCCGACGTCACGCTGCCCACCACGCTCAAGGCGGGCGCCAACACCGTCCGCGCCACCGCCACCGGCTCGACCGGCGGCCCGAACCTGGACAAGCTCACCGTCGGCAGTTCCTCCGGCGGCGAGACCTTCGTGGTGGCCGCCGCGGGTGACATCGCCGAGCAGTGCACGGCCTCTTCCAGCTCCTGCGTGCACCCGAAGACGGCCAACCTGGTCAAGCAGATGAACCCCGAGTTCGTCATCACGATGGGCGACAACCAGTACGACGACGCCCGGCTGCAGGACTTCACCGCCTACTACGACAAGACGTGGGGCGCGTTCAAGAGCAAGACCCGCCCGTCGCCCGGCAACCACGAGAGCTACGACCCCGCGGGCTTCGAGGCCGGCTACAAGTCCTACTTCGGCTCGATCGCCTTCCCCAACGGCAAGAGCTACTACAGCTTCGACCGCGGCAACTGGCACTTCGTGGCCCTCGACTCCAACCTCTTCGACCAGAGCGCCCAGATCACCTGGTTGAAGGCCGACCTGGCCGCCACGAACAAGCGGTGCGTCGCCGCCTACTGGCACCACCCGCTGTACAGCTCCGGCGAGCACGGCAACGACCCGGTCAGCAGGCCGGTGTGGCAGATCCTCTACGAGCGCGGAGCCGACCTCGTCCTCAACGGTCACGACCACCACTACGAGCGGTTCGGCCCGCAGAACCCGAACGCGCAGGCCGACCCGAACGGCATCGTCGAGATCCTCGGCGGCATGGGCGGCGCCTCGCCGTACAACATCGAGAACGTGCAGCCCAACAGCCAGAAGCGGCTGTCGGGGACGTTCGGCGTGGTGAAGCTGACGATGGGCGACAGCACCTTCTCGTCGCAGCTGATCGGCGTCGACGGCCAGGTCAAGGACACCAGCCCCACCTACACCTGCCACTGAGGCATGTACATCTCCGGATTCCGCTACCGCGGGCTGACCACGGCGGTGCCGGCCAACGTGCTGGCGCTGGGCGTGGTCAGCCTGGTCACCGACATCTCCGCCGAGATGGTGACCGCGGTCCTGCCGTACTACGCGGTGCTCGTGCTGGGGCTCAGCCCGCTGGCCTACGGCCTGCTGGACGGCCTCTACTTCGGCGTGACCGCGCTGGTACGGCTGGCCGCCGGGCACGCCGCCGACCGGTGGCAGCGGCGCAAGCTGGTGGCGGGCATCGGCTACGGGCTCTCGGCGGCGTGCAAGCTCGGCCTGCTCGCCGCCGGGAACTCGGTGGGCCTGCTCGGCGCGGTCGTCGCGGCCGACCGGACGGGCAAGGGCCTGCGGACGGCGCCCCGTGACGCGCTGATCTCGCTGAGCGCCACCCCCGAGACGCAGGGGCAGGCCTTCGGCGTGCACCGGGCGATGGACACGGTCGGCGCGTTCCTCGGACCGCTGGCCGCCTTCGCGGTGCTCGGCGCGACCGGCGCCTACGACGCGGTGTTCGTGGTCAGCTTCGCGATCGCCGTGCTCGGGGTGGTGCTGCTGGCCCTGTACGTCAGGGAGACGCCGGCCCTGCCCACGCGGCAGGGGGTGCGCCTGGGCCCCGCGCTCGCGCTGCTGCGGCTGCCGCCGTTCCGCCGGATCTGCCTGACGGCCGCCGCGCTCGGCCTGGTCACCATCAGCGATCCGTTCGTCTACCTTCTGCTGCAGAAGGGCACCGGCATCGCGCCCGAGCATTTCCCACTGCTTCCGCTCGGCACGGCCGCCGTCTATCTGCTGCTGGCCGTGCCGCTGGGCAGGCTGGCCGACAGGTGGGGCCGGGTCCCCGTCTTCCTGCTCGGCCACCTCGCGCTGGTCGGCGTCTACGCGCTGCTGGCGACCGGCGCGCCGTACTGGCTGGTGCTTGCGCTGTTCGGGCTCTTCTACGCGGCCACCGACGGCGTGCTGATGGCCGCGGCCGGCCCGCTGCTGCCCGCCCACCTGCGCACCAGCGGGCTGGCGGTGCTGCAGACCGGGCAGGCCGTCGCCCGCATGCTCTCCTCGATCCTGTTCGGCGCGGCGTGGACGCTCGCCGGACCCGTGCCAGGACTGGTCGCGATGGGCGCCGGCGTCGTGGCATGCCTGGCGCTCTGGAAGGTGGTCCGATGAGGAAGGCGCTCATCCTCGCCGCGGCGCTGCTCGTGCTCGGCGGCGGCGCGCTGTTCTACACCGTGCGTGCCGCGAGGGTGGCCGCGGAAGGCGGCCCGGCCGCCTTCGACCTCGCGCGGCCGGGCCAGATCGTGGTCAGGGACGGGCGCACCGGCCTGGTGCGCGGCAGCCGTACCCGGTGCGAGCGGTTCGCCACCGCCTCGGGGACGGGCATCTGCCTGGTCACCGACGTGGCCAAGACCTACGCCGTCGTCGTCGACCGGACGATGAGGGAGACCAGGCGGCTGCACATCGCCGGCATCCCGAGCCGTGCCAGGGTCTCCTCCAGCGGGCGGATGATCTCCTGGACGGTGTTCGTGACCGGCGACTCCTACAACACCTCGGGCTTCTCCACCTGGACCGGCATCCTCGACAACCGGACCGGCTACGCGGTCACCAACATGGAGCAGATCCCGCTGATCAAGGACGGGCGTCGCTACCACTCCGCCGACGTCAACTACTGGGGGGTCACCTTCGCGCCCGACGACAACCGCTTCTACGCCACCGTCTCCACCCGCGGGAAGACGTACCTGGTGCAGGGCGACTACGGCAAGTGGGAGGCGCGCGTGCTGCGCGCCAACGCCGAATGCCCCTCCCTGTCGCCGGACGGCGGGCGGCTGGTGTTCAAGAAGCGCATGCCAGGGGGAGCGTGGCGGCTGCACGCGCTCGACCTGGCGACGATGGCCGAGACCCCGCTCGCCGAGCAGGCCGACGTCGACGACCAGGCGGCGTGGCTGGACGGCGCCACCGTGATGTACGCCAAGGGCGGGGACGTGTGGGCGGTACCCGCCGACGGCACGGGCGCGCCCCGGCTGCTGGTCGCCGACGCCTCCTCCCCGTCGGCCGTTCGCTGACCTGGGCCGTTCGCTGACCTCGGCCGTTCGCTGATCTCGGCCGTCCGCTGATCTCGGCCGGGCGCTCCCGCGCCGGGCGGCGACGGCCGCGAGGGCTCAGGCGCGGCGGATCACGACGTCGCCGTGGTAGGTGCGGGCGCGCACCTCGAGGGTCTCGTCGGACTCCTCGGGCCCGGCCGCCGCCGTCATCAGGTTGCGCACCGTGCCGTACGGCGCGCTCACCTCGAGCCAGGCGGCCGTGCCCTGCTTGACGCCGACCTCCAGCTGGCCGTGGGCGGTCTCGAGGTCGAGCGAGCCGCGCACCGCCTCCTCGACGTGGATGCTGCCGTGGGCGGTCCTGGCGTGGACACCCGCCAGCGCGCGGTCGATGGTGATGTCTCCGTAGGCGGTCTTGAGCCGCAGATCGCCGCGCACCTCACCGAGGCTGATGTCGCCGTTGGCGGTCCTGATCAGCGCGGTGCCGTCGACGCGCCGCACGTCGATCGTGCCGTTGTCGGTGGTGACGTCGGCGTGGCCGGTGGAACCGGCCACGCTGACGTCACCGTCGCCCGAGCTCAGCCGGAGCCGTCCCGTCTCGTCGAGCGTGATGCCGCCCATGGCGGTGGTGAACGAGGACTCGCCGAGCCGCCCCCTGCCGCGGATCTCGGCCTGCGTGGACGCCTCGACGCGCGAGCCGGCCGGCAGCTCGATCAGCACGTCGACCGAACCGGGGCAGCTGAACAGCGACAGCCCCCGCTTCCTGGGCGCCTTCACCAGCAGTCGCCCGCCCACGAACTCGACGGTGGTCTGCCGGGCGGCTTGCACGTCGGCGTCGTCGAACTCGTCGCGCGGGCGGACCGTGACGACGGTGTCGGCGCGGTCGCTCGCCTCGATCCGCAGGCTGCCGGTGCCGGTGGAGATCGTCGCGGTGATCGGGTCTGGGGTCTCGAAGGTCTCTGGCACGGCACCACTATGACGCCATGATGACACCATGACAAGAGGGATATGGCCTCACGCTGGCGTCAGTGTCGCCTCTCAGGCCTTCCTGAGTGCCGCCCGGTAGCGCGCGATCCGGTCGGACTCGCTGTCCAGGCAGCAGCTCGCGCACAGCTCCTTCTCGGCCGAGGTGTAGTACAGGCAGCAGGTGTCGCGCAGGTAGAACAGCCCCTCCCGGCCGGCCTCCGCGAGTCGTACCAGCCGGCCCAGCCGGTCGAGCCTGCCGCCCGCGGCCGACAGGAAGCGGTGGTAGGCCGCCTCCAGCGCGTCCACGTCGGCGCCGCGCAGCGCCGCGGCGCCGAAGGCCGTCGCGCAGCCGTATGCGATCCCGCCCTCGAGCTGCCGCAGCCCCGCCCTGGTCCGCACGCGCAGCGCGGCGGCCAGCGGCAGCAGATGCTCCTCCAGCACCCAGGAGACCAGCCTCTCCACCGGGCCCTCGACGACGGACGGCTCCCGCAGCCCGACCGCCTCGAACCCGTGATGCTCCGACAGGCGGATGGCCACGTTCGAGGGGCGCATGTCGATCAGGACTCCCTCCAGCGCCCATGCCAGCAGCGCGGCGGGGGTGACGCGGCTCGCGTAGACGGCGATCACCGTCAGTGCCGTGGCGTGGTCGCTCACCTGGCCGCTGGCGTGCCGTTCGGCATCGAGGACGCGGGTCAGCTCCGGCGAGCCGGGATCGAGCAGCCGCGAGCAGTCGATCCAGTCCTCGCCGGGAGAAAGGCCGTGGTCGAGCCGGTACCGCTCGCCGAAAGCGTCGAGCCTGGCGAACACGTCGTGCATGCGCATCCTTCGTCGAGATCGAGCTACGACGAAGGATCGTAGTTCACAGCAGGGGAAGCGAGTGGCAGTGGTGGGCGACGAACGCGGCCAGCCCAGGAACCGCGGCCACCGCCGCGGGACCCGCCAGCAGCGACGCGACGGCGGCCAGCCCCGCCACCCGCTGGCGGCGGCCCAGCGGCGCGGCCGGCCGCAGCATGCGGCGCACCCTGGCCAGCGCGCTCTCCCCGCCCGCGCCCATCACGAACGCCGGCACCCGCCCCGTGGCCAGGCCCACCAGCGCGGCGGCGACCTGCACCCGGGGGTGGCGGCTGGCGGCCACGTCATCCGCGCGCAGCTCGACCAGGCGGGCCACCTCCGCGCGGGCCGCGGAGAACAGCGGCACGAACGGGAAGGCCCGCGCGAACGCCTCCCCGGCGGCCAGCACGAGGTGATGCCTGCCGCGCACGTGCGCCCGCTCGTGGGCGAGCACGGCGGCGACCTGCTCGCCGTTCAGCGACCTGAGGGCGGCCGTGGTGATCACGGTGGTGGCGGCCCTGCCGGGCAGGCAGTAGACCAGCGGCTCGGCGTAGTCGACGACGACGGCGCCGAGCTCGCGGTCGGGACGGCCGAGCAGGGCCAGGCTCTCCGCGTGGCGACGGCGTTCGCTCCTGGCCCTCGCCAGCACCCCGCCCAGGCATGCCCCCAGCCGGCCCGCCACCAGCGCGCCGGCGCCGAGCCCCGCCCACGCGGCCGCTCCCGGGCCCTCGGCCAGGATCATCGTGCACAGCTCGAACAGGTCGGCCAGGCCGTGCCCGATCGTGTCGGCCGGCACCGTGGCGGCCAGCAGCGCCAGCGGCGCCGAACCGGCGACCGACGCGCAGGCCGCCAGCCACATCGCGATCGCCAGCCTGGGCGCCCGCTCGGCCCACCGCGCCCTGCTCAGCCGGGCCGGCAGCAGGACAGCGACCGCGACCGCGTAGCCGGCCAGGATGACGGCGTCCGTCACGGCTGGCGGCCCTTCGGCGGGTACACCCGCAGCGCCGACTCCAGCGCGGCCGACTCCTCGGGGGTCAGCCGCTCCAGGAAGTGGACGAGCGTGGCGGCCTGGTTGCCGCTGCTGGCCAGCGTCTCCCGCATGAGGCCGGCCGTGTAGGCCTCCTTGCTGGTCACCGTCTCGTACACGTAGGCCTTGCCCACAGGCTCCCGGCGCAGCAGGCCCTTCTTGTGGAGCTTGTCCATGACCGTCATGACGGTGGTGTAGGCGATCTCGCGCTCCCGGCGCAGATCTTCGAGCACGTCTCGCACCGAGGCGGGGCGGTGGTAGGACCACATCTTGTCCATGATCGTGGCTTCGAGATCGCCCAGAGCGCGCACCATGCGCCTCATGCTACCCGCGATCGTAGGACAGGATGGGGGTGTGCTGACACTCGCGACCACACCTGTCCTCGACTGGGCCCATCCGCAGGTGGCACGGCTGGCGGCGGAGGTCCAGGAGAGCGACCCCCGGACGGCCCTGATCGCGGCACACCGGCTCATCGCCGCCCGCCTGCGCCCGGTCTACGCGCTCGACGAGTTCCAGCCGGTGTCGGTCACGCTGGCCCTGAGCAAGGGCTCCTGCAGCCAGCGGCTCGCCGTCCTGGAGGCGGTGGCCAGGGCCCGCGGGATCGCCACCAGGGTGCGCGGGCTCCAGGTGGACGGCAGGTTCTGGGCTGCGCGCTTCCCGCGGCTGCGGGCCCTGCTGCCACCTCGGCCATTTCGACACCAGGGACGAGTTGTTCGGCCGATTCTGCGGGCCTCACCCGCGCGGCGTCCTGACCTGCGCGGTTCCCCGGCGGGCGCGCGTGTGGTGGGCGGGACGGTGCCCGGCCGTCCGGCAGCCCGCCCCCTAAGCAGCCCGAACAGCCTTCGCGGCGCCCGCCGTACCACATCGAGAGCGGGAGGGGGCGGCGGCGCTGATCCCGGCGCCGCCGCCGTGCGGGACCTAGCGGTCGGAGGTGACGGGGAGTTGGTTGCTCGTGGTCAACGTCCTTCCGGTTCGGGGTGGCGACCCAGGTAGCGAAGGAGGGTGGCGGTGTCGTCGTCGCCCGGCCGGGGCGGGAGCGCGGCGGCGTAGGCGCCGAAGGCTCGCAGGGGCTCGACGATCTGGCGGGCCACAGGGAGGAGTTCGCGGGCGAGCTCCCGCGTGAGTGGGGACGGGGCGCCGCTCGCCATGGCGATGTCCCAGGCGTGCACGGCGGCGTCGAGGGCGCAGGCGCCCACGCCGAGCTTGGCGGGCATCTTGTTCGGCGGAAGGGGGACCGGGACCTCCTCGGCGTCGGGCGAGATGCCGGCCCAGGCGTCCGCGGAAAGTGTGAGCGCCTCTTCCAGCACGCTCTGGGGCGAGGCGTCGAGCCTTCCCGACGGGGCGAACGGGTTCTCCGACGGTCCCGGTCCTCCCGTGAGGAACGCGGCGAAGGCGATCTGGTCGCCCGCGGCGTGCTGCAGTACCTGGGTGGCGTTCCAGTCCGAGCAAGGAGTCGGGGCGGTCCAGTCGGAGACCCCTTGGACGGCGGTGCGGAGCGCGTCGTGCGCCTGCTCCAGGATCGGCCGGCTCATGCCTTGTCTCCCATCGTGGAAAAGGTGGAAAAGAACGCGCGGATGTCGTCGGCCAGCAGGTCGGGCGCGTCGTGGGCGGCCCAGTGGCTTCCCCGGTCGTACTCGTTCCACGACGTGATGTTCTTGTGGTCCCTCTCGGCGAAGGCGCGGACCGGCCGGAAGTCGTAGGCGAAACCGGCCAGCCCGAGAGGGAACGTGGTGGGCTCGGTGGGCTGCGGCGTGTGCGCGTTCTCGTAGTAGAAACGGGCCGAGGAGGCCGCGGTGTTGGTGAACCAGTAGATCGAGGCGATGGTGAGCACGTCGTCGGGGTCGAGGGCGTCGCCGAGCAGCTGCCCGATCCAGGCGAGCAGGCCGGCGGGCGAGTCGGCCAGCGCGTGCGCCAGGGTCTGCGGCTGCGCGCTCTGCGCCTTGTCGTGGATCGCGTGTTCGACGAACGACTGCAGGAACCCCAGATAGTCCAGGTCCGCCTGGGTGAGGCCGGCGAACTCGGCCGGATCACCGGAGGGGAAGGAGAAGATCTGGTTCACGTGCACGCCGATCACCCGGTCCTGGTCGATCCGGCCGAGCACGGGCGCGATGATCGCGCCGGCGTCGTTGCCGTGGACGCCGTAGCGTGCGTAGCCGAGTCGCCGCATCAGCTCGGCCCAGGTCGCGGCCACCCGTGTGGCGTCCCAGCCGCGCCGCCTGGTGTGCCCGGAGAAGCCGAATCCGGGGATCGAGGGGATGACCAGGTGGAACTCCCGTGACAGCGGCTCGACCAGGCCGAGGTACTCCACGAACGTGTTCGGCCAGCCGTGGGTGAGGATCAGCGGCGTGGCCTGCGGGTTGTCCGAGCGCACATGGACGAAATGGACGGTCTGCCCGTCGATCTCCGTGCTGAACTGCGGGTGTCGGTTGAGCCTGGCCTCCTGCTCGCGCCAGTCGAAGGAGTCGCGCCACCGCGTCACCAGGTCGCGCACGTAGGACAGCGGCACGCCGTACTGCCAGCCCGGCCGTACCGGTCCGGCCGCCGGAACGCCGTCGAGCTCTTCGGCGGGCAGCTCCTCGGTCCACCGGGTACGGCGCAGCCGGTCCTTCAGATCGTCGAGATCGGCTTGCGGGATCTCGATCGTGAATGGCTTGATTTCCGTCATGCCATGATTTTTGCGCCGGCCGATAGCTGTCGGTAGTGTCGTGTGCACCTGACGTCATGCGGATCGCATCGGGAAAAGTGCAAAATGCACGCCCGTCACGTGGGTGCCACACACTGCCTGGTCAGGCGGTGAAGCCGTACTCCCGGGCCAGCTCCGCCACCGGGATCGTGCGCCCCGCGTGCCGCCGCACGTCCGGATCGTCCAGGAGGGCCCGCACGGCCCGGCCGGGGAACTCCACCGGGTCGCCGCCCTGGAAGTCGTCGCCGAGCGCCGCGACGATCGCCTCGGTCCTGGTGAACCCCGGTGAGACCGCCAGCGCGGTCACCCCGTGCGGGCGCAGGTCGTGGGCGAGGGAACGGGCCAGGCGGCTGACGCTCGTCATGGCCAGGTCGTAGAACAGATGGCCGGCGATCACCTCGGCGTCGGGATCGGCGTACCCGGTCAGGACGGCCAGGCCCCGCCGTTCGATCAGCAGCGGGGCGGCGTGCCAGGCCGAGACGAGATGGCTGCGGACCCCGACGTCGATCATGTTGCGCCAGTGGTCGAGCGGCAGGGTCCAGAACGGCCCGCCGGCGAACGGCAGCGCGTTGCCGTCGCAGGCGTTGGCCACCAGCAGGTCCAGCCCGCCGTGATCGGCGGCCACCTTGGCGAACAACGCCTCGACGGCCTGGTCGTCGCGGTGGTCGACGCGCACGGGGATGCCGTGGCCGCCGCGCGCGGTCAGTTGCTCGGCGGTGTCCTCGACCGTGCCGGGCAGGTCGGAGTGGCGTTGGTCGCGGCTTTCGCGGTCGGTGACGTAGACGGTGGCGCCGGCTTCACCCAGCACGAGGGCGATGCCCCGGCCGATGCCGCGCGCGGCCCCTGTCACGACGGCGACGATGTCTTCCACGCCCGCCACTTTCACGGCGCCCGCCCGTGATGTCAACGACCGGCGCCCACGTGGCGGCGGTCCCGAGCGCGCCCGGCACGGGTCCGCGCCGGCTTCGCGCAGCCACCGAGCTCGACCGGTGCGGGTTCAACGTCGGCAGCTCACCGTGTCCACCGCCGTCGTGCACGCCTCCAGATCCGCCTCCTCGGGCAGCACGCCGAGGCCGGGCTCGTCCGGAACCGGCAGTTCGCCGCCGTCCAGCACGAACGGGCGGGTGATGTCGCGGTGGTAGTACCGCTCGGTGGCGGAGATGTCGCCCGGCAGCGTGAATCCGGGCAAGCTGGCCAGCGCCAGGTTGGCGGCCCGGCCGAGGCCGGTCTCCAGCATGCCGCCGCACCAGACCGGCACGCCGTTCGCCTCGGCCAGGTCGTGGATGCGGCGCGCCTCCAGGTAGCCGCCGACGCGGCCCGGCTTGATGTTGATGATCGAGCAGGCGCCCTGTCTGATGGCCTCGGCGGCGTCGCGCGCGCTGGTGATGCTCTCGTCCAGGCACACGGGTGTGTCCATGCGGGCGGCGAGCGCGGCGTGCGCGCGCAGGTCGTCAGGGGCGAAGGGCTGCTCGACCAGCGCCAGCCCGTATGCGTCGAGTTTCGCCAGGTGCCTGAGGTCGCCGGGATGGTAGGCGGTGTTGGCGTCGACGGTGAGCATCACTCCGGCGCCGAACGTCTCGCGCACCGCCCTGACCGGCTCGAGGTCCCAGCCGGGCTCGATCTTCAGCTTGATCCTGGCGTAGCCCGCGGTCAGATGCCGGTCGACCGTGTCCAGCAGCGCGTCGACGGTCTCGGCGATGCCCACGGAGACGCCCACGCGCACGCGCCGCCGTACCCCTCCCAGGTGGGCGGCCAGGCTCGTGCGGCGGGCCCGCAGCCAGCAGTCCAGCACCGCCGTCTCCACGGCGGCCTTGGCCATCGGGTGCCCGCGCAGGTGCCGCAGCGCGGGGCCGACCGCCGCCGGGTCCAGGTCGAGCGGGGCCAGCGCCGGGACCATGAACCGCCTGATCGCGTCGGCGGCCCCGGCGAGGTACTCAGGGCTGTACGTCGGTTCGTCCTCGGCCGCGCACTCGCCCCAGCCCTCGCCCTCGTCGCTCAGCACCCGCACGAGCAGCGCGGTGCGCACCGTCTGGGTGCCGAGCGAGGTACGGAACGGGCTCACCAGCGGCAACGCGACCTCGCGCAGTTCGACGGCCTCGAGCTTCACGCGGCACCTCCGCGGGCGAGCAGGTACCAGCCGGAGCGGGTGAAGCCGGTGACCCGGTAGCCCTGCTCGAGCGCGCCGCCGAGCCCGCTCTCCAGCGCCGCCCGCCACCGCCCGGCCGCCGCCGGGTCCGCCGCGCGCAGCGACTCGACGTCCGCAGGGGTCGCGCAGCGCAGCAGCGGCGCGCCCCCGGCGTCCCGTACGGCGCCCGTCTCGTCCACCACCACCACCCCGTCGCCCTCCGGGACCGGTGGGGGAGCGGCCTGTTCGGTCGGCCAGGTGACGAACAGCCGGTCGGACGGCCCGCCGTCGTTGATACCGTCGCTCATCGGACCGTAGAAATCGGGCAGGTAGCCACGGACCTGGGCACCCAGGCGGGTCAGGTTGAAGAAGGCGTTGCGCCTGACCAGCGGGTCGAACGTCCATGACACGGCGACGAGCCCGCGCTCGGCCGCCCAGGCCCGCTGGTGCTCCTTGAGCGCCCGGCCCACACCACGTCCACGCGCCTTGGCGGCCACCCCCGCGACGTGCGAGTGCAGGCTGTGGTCGGCCGCCAGGAAACCTGCCGCCACCCCGACGAGCTCCTCGTCGAGGAAGGCGCCGCCCACGTATCCGCCCGTGTGGGCGAACGCGCACATCAGGTCGAGGAGCATCGGCGGGTCGTCACCGCGTCTGGTGCCCCAGACCTCGCGCAACAGTCGGTCGGCACGCTGCAGTGCCCCTGTGCCGTGAAGGGGACGGATGATGAGGTGTTCGGCCATGGAACTCAGCATCGCGGCGCGCGCCGCCCGGGGCGTTGGCGTCCACGCCGAACTTCAACCGGTCCGCGTTGTGGCGCCGTTCAGCCTGAGCTGGAGGGCGAGCACCAGCCGCGTGTCCGGGTCGTCCAGCGCGATCATCTCGCCGACCTTGCGCAGCCGGTACCGCAGCGTGTTGGGATGCAGCGACAGCAGTTCGGCCGCGCGTGGCACGTCGTAGTGGGCGCCGATCCAGACGGCCAGGCTGTGCACGTACTGGGTGCCGTGCCTGGCGTCGTGCGCGGCGATCAGCGCCAGCGGCTCGCCGGACAGGGAGGGTTTGGGCCGCAGCGCGACCTCCGCGTCCATGAGGAACAGCGGCGTGGACAGGTCCTCGTGCGAACCGGCCAGCTCCTGGGCGAACGGCCCGCAGACCGCGCGCAGCGCCTCCTCCGCCTGGCGCGCGCCGGCGGGCACGGCGGCGACGGAGGCGGCGGTACGGCCGATGCCGGCCCGCCAGCCGCCGCCCAGCCGCTCGCTCACCCTGGCCAGGGTGTCCACGGTGATTCTGCGCAGCAGCGGCGCGGACGCCTCGGCCGCGGCGATGGCGTAGGCGCGGCCGTCGACCACGCCCGTCGCGGCCCTGATCCGGTAGGCCAGATACGCGGTACGCAGCAGGTCGGCGGCGTGCGCGGCGGCGAAGGCGTCGGCCGAGCCCGCGTAGGGGCCCAGAGTCACGACCGTCACCGGTTCGCTCGGCAGCAGGCCGAAGGAGGTGGCCAGCTCGTCGACCGCGCCGATGCCGCGCAGCAGCCAGCCCAGGCACTCGTCCCGTCGGCGCCGCGCCGCGTCGGCGGCGAGGTTGATGCGCGCCAGGTGCGGCGCGGCGGCCGCGGCCGCCTCCGCGAGCACCGCGGCGGCGTCGTGAGCCAGCGGCTCGTCCGCCTGCACCGCCCAGATCGTGCCGAGCGCCTCGCCGTGCGCCCGGATCGCGATGGCCAGGCGGGGATAGAACTCGCGCGGCTCGTAGCTCCAGACCACCCCGTCGGCGCGCAGGACGATCGCGTACTCCTCGGCGTTGGTCGGGTGCTCGGGCACCCGGCGGCCCAGGATGCCCTCCTTGCGCAGCTCGTCGATGCGCTGGCCCTCGACCGTGGAGTAGGCGAGCACCCGCATCGCCAGATCCTCGATCGCCACCGCGCCACCCACCCGGACGGCCACCTCGTTGGCCAGCACGAACAGGTCGGCCGCCCGGGTGGCGCCAGGATCCTCGGCCGGGGCGACCATGGCGAGCAGGGTGTCGACGAGCGTGTAGAGCTGGCCCCAGGACAGCTCGGGCGGCGCGGCGAGCAGCGCCGTGCCCGCCGCCTCGGCCGCGGTGGTCAGTGCCTGCTCGTCGCAGGTGCCCGGCTTGACCACGACGACGGCCACCCCGCTCTCGCCCGCGCGGGCCAGGATCTCCGCCGAGGGGCGGCCGGTCACCAGCAGGACCGTGCCGTCGAGCCCGGCCTGCGGCCCTTCGGGGTCGTAGATGACCGGGGTTCCCACCAGCGGTCCCCTTCCGTGCGGCAGCGCCAGCGGGCGCACCACGTCGGGGCCGAGGCTGTCGATCAGCACGCCGAGCGTGATCCGCCCGCGCGCCGTCACCGGGCGCCCCGCCTGAGCATCCGGCCGTGCCTGCCGCCGGTGAACTCGCCGCCGGCGATCACCTGATGCCCGGCCAGGAAGACGTGCTCGACGCCCGTCGGCCGTACGTCGGGCCGCTCGTAGGTGCCCGCGTGGCCGATCGTGTCCGGGTCGAAGACGCAGAGGTCGGCGACCGCGCCCGGCCCCAGCCAGCCGCGCCCGGCCAGGCCGAACTGGGCGGCGACGGCGGAACTGACCTTGCGGATCGCCTCAGGCATGTCGTCCTTCTCGACGTAGGTGCCGAGGTAGGTGGGGAAGGTGCCGAAAGTGCGCGGATGATTGGGGCCGACCGGAGGTCCGTTGTCGGAGCCGATGGAGACCAGCGGGTCGGCGAGGAACGCCGCGAGATCCTTCTCGTGCATGGTGTGGAAGACGCCGGAGGCCTGCGGGTCCAGCCTGAGCAGATCGCACAGCGCCTCCCACGGGTCGCCGCCGAGGTCGGCCAGCCGCCTGCCCTCGATGCCCGGGTCGTTGTGGACGAGGATCTGCACGTCCGAGGCGTGCAGCTCGCGCCAGAACCCGACGCCGGTGCCCGTGTCAGGGCTCTCGGCCAGCGCGCGCAGCGCCGCGCGCTGGGCCGGGTCGGCCAGCCGTTCGAGCAGCGCCTGCTCGCCGCCCTCGCACGCGATCGGCGGCAGCACCGCGACCAGCATGGTGCCGAAGGCCAGGTAGGGGTAGACGTCCGCGCGTACGTCCACGCCCGCGCGGCGGGCCTGGGCGAGCTTGTCCAGCATCATCGCGGAGGCGCCGTGCACCGCTCGCCCCGAGGCCTTGCAGTGCGAGACCTGCAGCCGGATGCCGGCCCGCCGCGCCACCGCGATCGCCTCGTCCAGCGCGTCGGCCAGGCCCTCGCTCTCGCTGCGCATGTGTGTCGCGTACGGCAGGTCCCAGCGTTTGGCCACCAGCGCGAGCGCGACCAGTTCGTCGAGGTCGGCGTAGGCGCCGGGCACGTACTCCAGGCCGCTCGACAGTCCCACCGCGCCGGCCTCGAAGGACTGCGCGGCCAGCTCGCACATGCGCGCCAGCCCATCCGGGGTGATCCTGGCGCTCATCCCCGCCGCGGCCAGGCGCAGCGTGTTGTGCCCGACGAGCACGGCCAGGTTGTTGCTCGGCCCGGCCGCCTCGGCGGCGTCCAGGTACTCGCCGAGCGTGGTGAAGGCCGCCCCGGCCAGCTCGGCGGGCATGAAGCCCATCGTCTCCGGATGGGTCGGGCCGCACGAGAAACCGCAGTTGCCCACGATCTCGGTGGTCACGCCCTGCAGCAGCTTGAACGGCTGCGGCTCCTCCAGGAAGGGCACGGTGTCGGAGTGGCTGTGCGGGTCGACGAATCCCGGGCTGACGAGCAGGCCGGAGACGTCGATCACACGGCGGGCCGGGCCGAGGTTGGGGCCGACGGCGACCACGCGCCCGTCGGCGATCGCGACGTCGGCGTGTCGCGGCGGTCCGCCGAGCCCGTCATGGACGGTCCCGTCGCGAAGCAGCAGGTCATGCATGGCGATAGGCTCCCTTGCCCGCCATCGCGGGCGCTATGTACGAATGGATGAAATATCAGGGCTTGGCGGGTACGGCGGCCAGCAGCCTGCGCGTGTAGGCGTGCGCAGGGGCGTCGAGCACCTCCGCCGTGTCGCCGCTCTCCACCACCTCGCCGCGCGAGAGCACCACCAGCCGGTCGGCCATCTGCCTGACGACCGCCAGATCGTGGGTGACGAACACCATGCTGGTGCCGACCTCCCGCAACAGCTCCAGGACGTGTGCCTGGACCGAGACGTCCAGCGAGGCCACCGGCTCGTCGCAGATCAGCAGCTCCGGCCGCACGGACAACGCCCTGGCGATGGCCACCCGCTGCCGCTCGCCGCCCGACAACCCGGCCGGCCTCCTGTCGGCGTACGCGGCGGGCAGGCCCACCAGCTCGAGCAGCTCGGCCACGGTGTGCCCGCCCTCCGCCGGGCCCTGCGCCGCCGCCTCCGCCAGCGTGGCGCCGACCGTCAAGGCAGGGTTGAGCGAGGTCGACGGG
This sequence comes from Nonomuraea sp. NPDC003727, assembly GCF_053586935.1. Taxonomy (NCBI): domain Bacteria; kingdom Bacillati; phylum Actinomycetota; class Actinomycetes; order Streptosporangiales; family Streptosporangiaceae; genus Nonomuraea; species Nonomuraea sp. NPDC003727. Next base: position 71,235 of record NZ_JBSFNE010000016.1, on the reverse strand, counting down.
TCCTGGAAGACGCACTGCACCAGCCGATGCCGTGGCCGCACCGGGTCGGCCAGCTCGATCGTGCCCGAGTCCGGCCGCACCAGGCCCAGCACGCAGCGGGCCAGCGTGGTCTTGCCCGAGCCTGAACCGCCGACGACACCGACGGTCTCGCCACGGTCGACGTGCAGGGAGACGCCGCCCAGCGCGACGTGCGAGCCGTAGGTCTTGCGCAGGTCCGTGACGCGCAGCACCTGGTCGGCGGCGACCCGGCGGTGGTCCAGCGGACCGTCCTCGGCGCGGATCCGCGGGCGCACCTCGTGCAGGCAGGCGGTGAGCCGGTCCGGGCCCAGCTCGCGCAGCGGCGGCCGGGCGTGCGCGCACTCGGGCGCCGCCTGGTCGCAGCGGGAGACGAACGCGCACGTCTCCGTCACCTCCACCGCGGCGGGCACGCTGCCCCTGATGCCGGTCAGCCGGGGCAGCCGCCGCTCGACCGTCGGCACGGCCGCCAGCAGTCCCGCCGTGTACGGATGCGCCGGCGTGCTGCCCATCCCCGCGGCGGGTCCTTGCTCGACGATGCGTCCGGCGTACATGACCGCCACGCGGTCGCACAGCTCGAAGGCCACCCGCAGGTCGTGGGTGATCAGCAGGACACCCATGCCGCGCGCCCGCTGGATCCCCTTGACCAGCATGAGGATCTCGTGCTGCGTACTGGCGTCCAGCGCGGTGGTGGGCTCGTCGGCGATCAGCAGCTCCGGGTCCGCCGCCAGCGCGGCGGCCAGCGCCACCCGTTGCCGCATGCCGCCCGACAGCTGGAACGGGTAGCGCCCGGCCGCGGCAGGATCGTCGATGCCCACCTCGGCCAGCCGGCGCAGCACCTCCGCCCGGTCCCTGCGCCCCCGCAACGACTCCGCGACGTGGGCCCCAGCCGTCCGCAGGGGGTTCAGCACGGCGAACGGGTCCTGCATGAGCAGGCTCACCCGGGTCCCGCGCACCGAGCGCAACACCCGCTCGCGCGCTCCGAGCAGCTCCCGGCCGTCGAGCGTGATCGAGCCGGTGGCGTGCAACCCCTTGGGCAGCAGGCCCGCGGCCGCCCGCGCGGTGAGCGACTTGCCGCTGCCGGACTCGCCGACCAGGCCCACCATCTCGCCGCGGGCGACCTCCAGGTCCACCCCGTCGACGATGAGGCCGGACCCTGAGACACGCAGCTCGGAGATCCTCACCGCAGGCCTCCCTTCGACAGCGACTCGAACGCGCGGTCGCCCAGCAGGGTGGCCGCGCACGCGACCACGGTGATCAGGGCCGCGGGCGCGATCGAGGCCCACGGGTTCAGGTCCAGCAGCCCGCGGTTCTCCTCGACCATCAGGCCCCAGTCGGGCGTGCCGGCGGGCAGGCCGACACCCAGGAACGACAGGCCCGCCAGCGCCACCAGCGCCGCCACGAAGCTCAACAGCGTGTTGGCCACCACGGTGGGCGCCACGTTCGGCAGCAGATGCCTGAACATGATCCGCGACGGGCGCAGGCCCAGCGTGCGCGCCGCCTCGGCGTAGGCCAGCTCGCGCTGGGCGAGGGTGAGGCTGCGGATCACCCGGATGTCGCCCGGCGTGAACAGCACCGCCATGGCCAGCACCGCCCAGCCGTACCCGCCGCCGACCACGCCGACCACGACGATCAGCACGAGCATGCCCGGCAGCGCGATCGCCAGGTCGGCCGCGCGCATGAGCAGCGTGTCCACCCAGCCCAGCCGGTAGCCGGCCAGCAGCCCGAGCGTCGTGCTCAGCAGCGTCGTGCAGACGGCGACGAGCACCGGCCACATCAGTGCCGAACCGGCACCGGCCAGCAACCGCGACAGCACGTCGCGGCCCAGGTCGTCGGTGCCCAGCCAGTGCGCGGCGCTCGGCCCCACCGCGCCGAGCGCGAGATCCTGCGCCGCCGGATCGTACGGCGCCAGCCACGAGCCGGCCACGGCGGCCACCGCCGCCAGGCTCAGGACAGTCAACAGGATCGCCCTCATGCCGCGGCCGCCTTGTGCCTGACCCGGGGATCGACGGCCACATAGGCGAGGTCGATCAGCAGGTTCACCACGATCACGATCGCGCCGCCGAGCAGTACCAGCGCCTGCACCACCGGGATGTCCTTCTGGCCGACCGCGCCGACCAGCAGCGCGCCCAGCCCGTGCAGCCCGAAGGCCTGCTCGACGAAGACCGAGCCCGTCAGGTTGGCCGCCAGCAGCAGCCCGCCCACGGTCAGCACGGGCAGCGCCGCGTTGCGCAACGCGTAACTGACCCACACCCGCCGCCTGGGCAGCCCGCGCGCCCTGGCGAAGGTCAGGAAGTCCTGCGCGGCCAGGTCGAGCGCGGCGGCGCGCATCTGCCTGACGACGATCGCCGCCTGCCCGGTGGCCAGCGCGATCGCGGGCAGCGTGAGGTGCACGATGCGCTCCATCGGGGTGTCGCCGGCGCCGAAGACCGGGAACCAGCCCAGCGCGACCGCGAAGCCGTACAGCAGCAGGATGCTCAGCGCGAACGGCGGGATCGACAGCGCGACCAGCGACGTCAGCGTGATGCCCTGGTCCAGCCTGCCGCCGCGCCGCATCGCCGCGGCGAGTCCGGCCGGCACGCCCACCACGACCGTCAGCACCAGCGCGTAGCCGGCCAGCCCGGCCGTCACCGGCAGGCGGTCGGCGATCACCGCGGTGACCGGTTCGCGGGAGGAGATCGAGGTGCCGAAGTCGCCCCGCAGCGCGTCGCCCAGCCAGCGTGCGTAGCGGACCGGGAACGGGTCGTCCAGGTGGTACTGCTCGCGGATCGCCGCCCTGGTCTCCGGCGTGGACGGGCGCCCGCCGAGCAGCACCTGCTCGGGACCGCCAGGCGCCGCGGCGAGCAGCCCGTAGGTGAGCACGGACAGCACCCCGAGCAGGAGTACGGCGGCGCACAGGCGCTTGACGACCGCCATCTCAGCGGCCCGCCGGGCGGAGCGAGGCGATTGCGTCGGCGGACCAGGTGGTGAACGTGCCCGTGAACTTCTCGCTCAGCGCGACGGCGTAGTCGGTGGAGAACAGCGGGATGTACGGCACCTGCTCGGCGACCTCCGTCAGCAGCGCGGTGACCAGCGCCTTCCTGTCCTGACCGGTCGCCGAGGCCAGGGCGTCCAGCTGCCTGTCGGTGGCGGCGGTGCCGTAGCCGGAGAAGTTGAAGCCCTCAGGCTCGGCCGCGGCGCGGCTGACCATGTCGGGCAGGACCTCGAGCGGGTCGGGTGTGCCGTAGGCCAGGTTGACGTACTGGATCGACAGGCGGTCGTGCTGCATCATCCGCGACCGGTACTGGTCGGCGGGGCTCGGCTCCAGGGTGAGCCTGATACCGATCTTGGCCAGGTCGGCGGCGACGGCCTGCATGACCGTGCCGCTGTCGCCGGTGCTCGCGTACGGCACCGCCAGGTCGAACCCCTGCGGGTAGGCGGACCTGGCCAGCTCGGCCTTGGCCCGCTGCACGTCGTAGGGGTGGGCCGGCAGGGACGGGAGGCTGTCGCCGTACAGCGCCGCCAGCTGAGGGGCCGGCAGCACGGTCGCCGCCGGCGCGCCGTGACCGGCGGTCATCAGGTCCGACACCGCCCGGCGGTTGACCGCGTGCGCGATGGCCCGCCGTACGTGCAGATCCTTCAGCGGGCCCGACGTGACCGCCAGCGACAGGTAGCCGATGTTGTTGCCCGGGTAGAAGATCGTCCTGACACCGGGCAGGCCGGTCCACTTGCGGGCGTCACGGACAGTGAGGCCGTCGGTGGCGTCCACCTCGCCCGACCTGACGGCCAGCCGCAGCGTCTCCGGGTCGGTGATGGTCTTGAACTCGACCGTGCGCAGCGCGGGCGGCCGGCCCCAGTACGACGGGTTGCGCTCCAGGACCACGCCCGAGGTGAGCGAGAACTTCGCCACCTTGAACGGGCCGGTGCCCATCGTGCCGACCTCGGGGCTGCCCAGGTCCTGGGGATGCGCCTCGGCGAGCTTGCGCGGCGTCACCTGCCAGGCGATCGCCGCCATGGCCAGGAACGCGGGGTTCGGCCGCTTCAGCGTGACCTTGACCTGGCCGTCGCCGACCGCCTCGACCTGCTTGACCGTCGTGAAGTAGCTGGCGGCCTGCGAGGCGACCTTCGGATCCAGGTGGCGGCGCAGCGAGAACGCCGCGTCGTCGGCCGTCAGCGGAGTGCCGTCGGCGAAGCGCACGCCCTTGCGCAGCGTGAACAGGTAGGTGGCCGGGTCCGGCTGCGTCCATTCCGTCGCCAGCCGGGGTGCGGGCGCGCCCCGGGTGTCGAGGGTGAGCATCGTGTCGAGGAGGGCGGACTGGATGAGGGTCGAGGCGTTGTTGAAGCCGTGTGCGATGTCCAGGCTGTTGGGCGGGCTGGCGGTGGCCCAGACCAGGGAGTCGCGGGCCGGTGGCGCGGCTCCGCCGGAGGAGCAGGCGGTGACGAGCGCGAGTACGACGGCGGCGGTGGCAGCCTTCGCGGATGTCATGGAACCACCTCTGTCATGGAACCACCTTGGGAAGGTTCGGGCGGGGACAGTCGGACGGTAGGAGCCGGACAGCCGCTGTTCACTGACCCGGCAGCCAAAACCGCCGGCCCCCGCCTCGTCCTCCAGGCCAATCAGCCGTCGAAGCGCATCCGGCGCAGGCCGCCGCCGCTCACCAGCAGGTCGCCCTCGTGGAGACGGAGCGTGAACGGCCCGGCCTCCCACGCTCCGCCCGGCGCGGGAGTCACCGGCAGCTTCAGCTCGCGGCCGAAGCGCACCTGGCCGTCTCGCACGGTGGCGGCGATGTCGAGCTCCCGGCTGTGGAAGACGCCGTCGGGCATCGGCGCGTCCGAGGGCGGCGACGCGGCGTGGAAGACGACCGGCGGGCGCGACGGGGGGCCGACGCGCAGGAACATCCGGTCACCGTCGATCTCCAGCCAGGCGCCCTCGGCGTCACCTGTCCCGTGCCAGCGTCCGTCGGCGCCGGCGGTGAACGCCCCCACGTCCGCGATCACGAGGCGCCCGTCGGCGGGTTCGAGGGTCAGCGTGCCGTCCCCGGCCGGATCGTGCCAGTGCAGCCGCTCCGGCGGCGCCGACGCCGCGGGCGCGGGCTTCGGCGGCTCCGCCGCGCCGAGCAGCAGCCGCACCAGCCGGTGAGACAGCCGCACCGGATCGATCGCCGTCTGGTTGGACAGCACCGCGATGCCGACACCCGGATCGGGCAGATACAGCAGGTTCGACCGGTAGCCGTGCATGCCGCCCGCGTGGCCGAACCAGTCGTCGCCGTGATAGATCCCCAGCGCGTACGGCTGGACCGTCCCGTCGGCGAGCACACCCCGCTCCAGCAGCCGGTCGCGCAGGTCGGCGCCGAGCACCCGCCCGTCGGCCAGGAAGCCGAACCACGGCGCGAGCTCCGCCACGCTGGTCACCAGCCCGCCGTCGCCGACGGCGCTCTCCTGGGTGTCGGCTCGGCGCGGTTCTCCCTCCGCGTTGGCATAGCCGTACGCCAGCCGCTCCAGCGGCACCGACGCGTCGTCCCTGAACACCGAATCGGCCATCCCCAGCGGCTCGAAGAGCCGCTCCCGCGCGAACCGCGCCAGCGACGTGTTCGTGACCCGGTTGACCACGACCGCCGCGAGCACGTAGCCGGTGTTGGAGTAGGCGAAAGCGGTGCCCGGCTCGAACGTCGTCCTGCGGATGCCCGCCAGCACCTCCAGCAGCCGCTGCTCGGTCATCTCGGGCAGCGGCACACCCGTCAGCGCCTGCAGCCCGTACCACTCCGGCAGGCCGCCGGTGTGCTGCAGGCACTGCCGCAGTGTCACCGGCACCTCCAGGCTCAGCTCCGGCACGTGCTTGCGCACGTCGTCGTCGAGCCCCAGCTTCCCGTCACGCTCCAGCAGGAGCACGCACGCCGCCGTGAACTGTTTGCTCGCGCTGGCGATGTCGAACCGGGTGCGCTCGTCGACCGGTACGCCGAACTCCACGCACGCCGCCCCCTGGGCGACCGTGAGCACCGCGGCCCCGTCGGCGTACACTCCTACGGCCAGGCCTGGCGTGTGCGGGCTGACCAGCGAGAATACCTCGCGCTTGACTCGTTCGAGATCCATGCTGCCAGTATCACCAGGCGACCCGCACCGCCCTTTGGCGTACGCGACGACGGATGCCCGCCGTTCTTTGTCCTCCTGGCACAAGGCGGGCCTGTGGCAATACGTAAACTCCCCGATGCGTGATGCGGCCGGAGTCTCTACCGTCTGCGACGTCGAGAGTCCCCCAGCCAAGGTGAGCCCATGCGCGTGCTGACCGTGTTCCTCTCCGCCGTCCTGCTGACCACGACCGTCACCCCGTCCGCCGCCGCCGAGCTGAAACCGCCACCTGGCCCGGCGGACGTCGTCTACCAGCGGGCCGCGTTCGCCTCCGGCACCGCCGAGGGTGTGACGGCCGGCGACACCCTGACATTCGCCTCCCCGGCCGGGACCACCTCCTACACCGACGCGCTGGGCACCAGGAGCTGGGAGTACGCCCGATGGACCGGCCCTGAGCTGCCGATCGGCTTCGCCGCCACCGAACTGGTCGCCTCCTGGACCGCCGACACACCCCCCGGAAGCTGGCTGCAGGTCGAGATGCGCGGCCGTCACGCCGCCGGGGCGACCACGTGGTACGTGCTGGGCCGGTGGGCGTACGGCGAGGCCGACATCCGCCGCACCTCCGTGCCGGGCCAGGCCGATGCCGACGGCACCGTGTCCGTCGACACCTTCGTCGCCGCGACCGGCAAGCCGATCACCGCCTACCAGCTGCGCGTCACGCTGCACCGCGCACCAGGCTCCGCCGCGACGCCGGTGGTGAAGACGCTCGGCGCGATGGCCTCGGCCGTCCCCGAGCGCAAGACCGTGCCGGTCAGCCCCGGCGGCGGCGCGTGGGGGACCGAGCTGAACGTGCCCCGCCGTTCCCAGAGCATCCACCAGGGCCACTACCCCGAATGGGACGGCGGCGGCCAGGCCTGGTGCAGCCCGACCTCCACCACGATGGTGCTGGGCTACTGGGACAGGTGGCCCAGCGCCCAGGACACCTCCTGGGTCGACGCCGCCGACCCCAACCCCGAGGTGGACCACGCCGCCCGGTACACCTACGACCACGCCTACCAGGGGGCGGGCAACTGGCCGTTCAACACCGCCTACGCCGGCCGCTACGGCCTGGAGGGGTTCGTCACCCGGCTGCGGTCGCTGACCGAGCTGGAACGCCTGATCACCGCCGGCATCCCGGTGATCACCTCCCAGTCGTTCAAGAAGGGCGAGCTGCCCGGCGCCGGCTACGGCACCGACGGCCACATCATGGTGGTGGTCGGCTTCACCGCCACCGGCGACGTGATCGCCAACGACCCCGCCTCGCCGAGCAACGACGCCGTGCGCCGGATCTACCCGAGGGCCGATTTCGAGAACGTCTGGCTGCGCAGCTCCAGCAGCGGCGGCATCGTCTACGTCATCCACCCGCCGGGCCACGCCCTGCCTGCCGCCACCCCGGGGCTGCCCGCCAACTGGTGACCCCTCGGTCCCGACCGGGCCGGTGAAGGACGGCCGGCTGGTGCGCCACCCGCCTCGCGTACCGTCAGGTTCGAGGAGGCGGGCTAGGTGTGCGGCTGCGGCTGATACAGGCTGGACAGAGGGGCCAGGTCGGCGGCCGGGACGGCCAGCCGTACGTGTGGCTCCAGCGACTCGATCTGCTCCCACCTCACGTAGCGGCTGTGGCGGTGCAGCCGGCGGATGACGACGCGCACCAGCCAGGGACTCTGCCCGCCAGGTCCCCGCTCGTAGCCCAACAGCTGGCCCGTGTTGCGCGGCACGACGATGAGGCCGGAGACCCGCAGGGCGTGCTGCACCTGGCCGAGCATCGGCCCGTCCTGGCTCAGCTGGACGTCGGCCACCTGGCCCACCACGGCGCCGGTCGCGTCGGCGACGGGGCGGCCGATGAGCGGGCCCAGGCGCAGCTCGTCGACCGGCTGGCTCCTGCGCGATGGACGATGATCGGGCCCGCCGGAGGTGGCGCCGCTGCCGGGCAGCGGAGCGATGAGGTGCGCCCGCGCCCAGCGTTCCAGCGCCGCTTCCTGAAGGTAGCCGCCGACCCTGATCGCGCTGCCGATGTCGGAGACCAGCTCCATGGGGATCCGCTGCGGCGCCGGGTCCTCCTCGGGACGGAACAGCTCGGTCACCGACACCATCAGGCGGCCCACCACCCCGCCGATGCGCGGCCCGAGTGCCAGCGGCCCGGTCAGGACGGCGGCCACGTACGGCCGGCCCCGGTCGTCGAAGGCGAGGGCCAGGTCGTCGACCTTGCCGGCCAAGCTGTCGTCGTCCGCCCTGACCAGCTGCCTGTCGAGCAGGTGGAGCTGGGCGTGCAGGGTCCTGGCGGCCGTCATTGTCCCGCCTTGGTCGCGAGCATCAGCGGGATCGCCGCCGCGGCGACCACGAGGAGCAGGATCATGTAGGCGGTGCCCAGGGTGTTGGACAGGCGTCCGTTGACGTGCTCGCCCATGTAGTCGGGGTCGTTGGCGATCATCAGGACCGGCAGGTAGGTGAGGGGGAGTGCGGCGGCCGACAGGACCAGCGAGTACTCGGTCACCTTGATCGGATCGATCGTGGTGAGGATCAGCGCGGTGGCCACGATCACCGCGAGCAGCAGGGTCACATGGAACCTGGCCGCGTCCTTGGGCTTGACGAACTTGCCCCACTGCCAGCCGAAGTACTGGGCGACGGTGTAGCCGGACGACAGCGCGGTCTCCAGCGTGGCGCCGAACGTGGCGGCGAACACCCCCAAGATCACCGCGGCCAGCCCGGCCTGCCCGAGCGCCAGTCCGGCCGGCAGCGCCATCTGGCCGAGCGTGTCCACCTCGATGTGGAGCGGCAGGAACACCGTGGCGGCGCACGCGGCGATGGCCAGCGACAGCAACCCGCCCAGCGGGAAGCCGACGAACACGTTCGCTCTGGCCTCGCCCAGGTCTTCGCGGGTCCAGCGCTCCTCCACGCCTCCGGAGGAGAAGAAGAACACCTCGTACGGCGTCATCGCCGCGCCCAGCAGCGCGATGGCGTAGTACCAGTAGGTCGGCGCGCCCTCGTCGGGCGGCGGGTGGGTCACCTGGTGGGCCAGTTCGCCCCAGTCGGGGCCGAGCTGCCACAGGGCGCCGACGAACACGATCAGCGCCAGCCCGGCCAGGCCGAAGACCCGCTCCATGGTGGAGAACCGCACCCGCCACATCACCAGCCAGGCCACCAGCCCGACTCCGGGCACCCACAGGAGATAGTTCATTCCGGTGGCCAGCTCCAGCGCGAGCGCGGCGCCGCCGATCTCGGCGGCCAGCGTCAACAGGTTGATGCCGAAGGACGCGCCCAGGTTGACCAGCCCGGCCCGGGGTCCGAGCCGCTCCCTGACCAGGTCGAAGACCGGGCGCTGGGAGACGGCGGCGATGCGTCCTGACATCTCGGCGAACAGGCAGATGCCCACGACGCCGACCACCACCACCCAGGCCAGCGACATCCCGAACCTGGCGCCCACCAGCGAGTTGGCCACCAGGTCGCCGATGTCGACGAAACCGCCGATCGCGGTGAGGATGCCGAGCGTCACGCCGAACAGCTTCTTCACTGGTGGGCCTGCCCGAAAGCCCGCAACGCGGCGCCCAGCACGCTCAGGTTCCGTACGGCTCGCCGCGGCTCCTCGATGCCGTCGCGCCTGACCTCGATCAGCAGTTCCTGCACCTCATCGGCCGCGGCGGAGGTCAGACCCGTCACCTGGGCGCGCACCTGGTCGGCCGCCTTCGACGGCGGTTGCACCGCGCTGAACTGGTCGTTCACGCTCCCCAGGTCGCGCGCCGCCTCGGTCAGGAGGATCGTCAGACAGGGGGTGGTGAGCTTGTCGCGGCCGGCCACGGCCAGCCGTACCAGCTCCACGCTGGAGGCGGCGGCCTCGGCCGTCGCCCCCGCCTTCAGCGCGTAGTCGTGATCGCTCCACGCCGGGCTCGCACACCCGCCGGCCGCCAGGACGATCGCGGCCACGGCGAGCGCGCGCCTCACGAGTGCCTGCTGAGCAGGAAATAACCGAGCAGCGCCAGCAGCCCGATCAGTTGCCCCCAGGCGGCGAGCAACACCAGCCCTTCGTCCTTCACGCCGATCATCTACCCCTGGAAACGCGCCTAATCCTCGGCGTTCCCGAGCCTGGCGGTGCGTCCGTGCCCTGACGCGTGGTGGGCGACCTCAGCCGCGCAGCGGGAAGTGACAGGCCACCTGGTGCGCGCCGCCCGTCAACGGCGGCTCGCTCTCGCAGATCTGCTCGGCGAACGGGCACCGGGTCCTGAACCTGCACCCCGACGGCGGGTTCTGCGCGCTGGGCAACTCCCCGCTGATGGCGACGCTCGGCCGGACGGCCACGCCCGGCTCGGCGGCCGGGACGGCGTCGATCAGCGCCTGCGTGTACGGGTGCCTGGCCGCCCGCACCACGTCGTGCGCCGGGCCGACCTCGACGAGCTTGCCCAGGTACATGACGCCGATCCGGTCGGCCATGTAGTCGACGACGGACAGGTCGTGGCTGATGAACACGTAGGCCAGATCCAGCTCCCGCTGCAGATCCCGCATCAGGTTGAGCACCTGCGCCTGGATCGACACGTCCAGTGCGCTCACCGGCTCGTCGCCGACGATCAGCCGTGGCCGCAGCGCCAGCGACCTGGCCAGGCCGATGCGCTGCAACTGCCCGCCGGAGAACTCGTGCGGGTAGCGCTCCAGCACCCGCCGCGACAGCCCCACCTGGTCCAGCAGGGTGGCGACGCGGGACCGGCGCGTGCCGGGGTCACCGTCCTGCTGGATCTCCAGTGGCTCGGAGAGGATCGCGTCGATGCGCATCCGAGGGTTCATCGCCGCGTAGCTGTCCTGGAACATCAGCTGCACCTGCCGGTGCATCCGGCGGCGCGCCCGCCGGTCCAGCGTGGCGATGTCGGCGCCGTCGACGACGATCCGCCCGTCCGACGGCTGCTCCAGCCCGACGACCAACCTGCCCACCGTGGACTTGCCGCATCCCGACTCGCCGACGAGCCCGAACGTCTCGCCGGGCCGAACGTCGAACGACACCCCCGCGACCGCGCTCACCTGCCCGGTACGGCGGCGCAGCCCGCCACCGGCCGCCTCGTAGTTCTTGACCAGGCCGCGGACCGACAGGATCGGCTCCACCGCGGGAACGTCAGGCCCTTCCGCGGGCCCGGAGCCGGGTGCGGAGCCAGGCACGGAGCCGGTTGCGGTGGCGGTCACGGCGGCGGGCACGGCCGGCGTGACCGCACGAGCCGTGACAGGCGGCTCGGCGACCGGGTGCAGGCAGGCGTGCCGGTGCTCCTCACCCGTCAGGACCACCTCGGTGGTACGGCACGCCTGCGTGACATGCCGGCAGCGCGAGGCGAACCTGCAGCCGGTGAGCGGCCTGGACAGGTCGGGCGGCAGCCCGGGGATGCTGTAGAGCCTGGCGCGCGAGCCGTTCTCGCGGGCGGCGGCGCCGGGCAGCGACTCCATGAGCGCCTCGGTGTAGCGGTGCCGTGGCGAGCGGAACAGGTCCGCGGTCGCCGCCGACTCCACCACCCGGCCCGCGTACATCACCGCCACCCTGTCGGCCCTGCTGGCGATCACCCCGAGGTCGTGGGTGACCAGGATGACCGCCATCTCGTATTCCTCGCGCAGGTCGTCGATCAGGTCGAGGATCTGCCGCTGCGTGGTCACGTCGAGCGCCGTCGTCGGCTCGTCGGCGATCAGCAGCCGGGGAGAGCAGACCAGCGCCATGGCGATGACGACCCGCTGGCGCATGCCGCCCGACAGCTGGTGGGGATAGGCGTCGACGATCTTCTCGGGGCGGGGCATCCCGACCCTGCGCAGGATCTCGACGGCCCGCTCGCGGGCCTCCGCCTTGCCGACGCCCTGATGGACACGCAGCGGCTCGGACACCTGCGCGCCGATCCGCATCGTCGGGTTGAGCGAGGTGAGCGGATCCTGGAAGACCATGCCCATGCGGACGCCGCGGATCGCGCGCACCTCGGCGGGCGGCAGCGACAGCAGGTCCTGGCCTTCGAAGAGGATCTCCCCGCCGACGACCCGGCCGCCGTGGGGGAGCAGCCCCATGACCGACAGCGCGGTCATCGTCTTGCCGCTGCCCGACTCGCCCACGACGCCGAGCGTCTCGCCCTGCCGTACCTCCAGGTCGACCCGGTCGAGTGCGTGGACGACACCCCGGCGCAGCGTGATGTCGGTGCTGACGTGACGCAGCCGCAGCACGGGCGTGCTCGCGTCGATCGGTGCGCTCATGTTCCCGTTTCCTGCTAGCGCCGCCGGAGGCGGACCTCGAAGACGTCCCTCAGCCCGTCGCCCATGAAGTTGAAGGCGAGCACGATGAGGATGATGGCGATGCCGGGCGGGTACAGCAGCCACCAGTGGCCGCTGTAGGTGTCGGCCAGGCCGTCGGACAGCATCCCGCCCCAGTTGGCGGCCGGTGGCGGCACGCCGAGCCCGAGGAAGGACAGGTAGGCGACGTAGAGGATGGCGTCGGCCACCTGGAAGGTCGCGTTGACGATCACGGTGCCGATGGCGTTGGGGATGATGTGCCGGCGTACGGCCCTGCCGCCGGTGCCGCCCATGGACCGCATGGCGTGCACGTACTCGCGAGAGCGCAGGGTCAGCGCCTCGCCGCGCACCAGCCTGGCCGGGCCGAGCCAGGCGAACGCGCCGATGATCAGGATCAGCATCGGCACGCTCGGTGTGACGATCGTGGCCATCAGCATGAACAGGAACAGCGACGGGATCGACATCATGGCGTCGACCACGCGCATCATGGCCGCGTCCACCCAGCCGCCGGCGAACCCGGCGATCGCCCCCCACAGCGTCCCCACGAAGGTGGCCAGGACACCCGCGGCCAGGCCGACCACGAGGGAGGTTTGCCCGCCGAGCATGAGGCGGCCCAGCTGGTCGTAGCCGACGCCGTCGGTTCCCAGCGGGTGCCCGGCCGTACCCGGTGGCAGGTGGACCGACGCGAGGTCGGTGTGCACCTGGTCGGTCTGGTAGAACAGCGGGCCGAGGAAGCAGATCGCGCCCAGCACGACGAACAGCGCCAGCCCCACCAGGGCCAGGCGGTTCTCGGCGAAGACCGACAGGCCCTGACGCCACAGGCCGCGCACCGGCGCGTCGTCGGCGTCGAGGGGGGTCTCGGTCGTCTCGGTCGTCTCGGTCGAGGTGATCATGCGCGGCCCGCCCTGAGCCGCACCCTGGGGTCGGCCACCGCGTAGAGCAGGTCGGCCAGCAGCGCGCCGACCACGGTGGCGACCGCGATGATCAGGGTGACGCCGAACAGGATCGGGAAGTCGCGCTTCAGCGCGGCCTGCCAGAACAGCTGTCCCATGCCGGGGAAGTTGAACAACGACTCCACCACCAGCGCGCCGCTGAACAGCGCGGGCAGGTACATGCCGAGCAGCGTGATGACGGGGAACAGGCCGTTGCGCAGGGTGTGCAGGCCGACGACCCGCCCTTCGGACAGGCCCTTGCTCCGGGCGGTGCGCACGTAGTTTTCGTTGAGGTTGTCGACCATCGAGGAGCGCACGTAGCGCGAGTACACCGCGATGGTCACGACGGCCAGGGTCACGGTCGGCAGGACCAGGCCCGCGGGGTCGGCCAGCACCTCACCCAGGGTGAAGCCCTGCGGCGCCTCGGGCGGCAGGATCGGCCAGACCTGCGAGAAGACAATGATCATCATGAGGCCCAGGAAGAAGATCGGGGTGGCGTAGGCCAGCAGGGACAGGGCGGTGATGGCGTAGTCGGGCCACCTGTTGCGCCGCACCGCCTGCACGACGCCCAGCGGGACGGCCACGACGATGGCCAGCAGCGTCGACAGCAGCGACAGCACCATGGTCTTGGGCAGCCGCTGGCCGATGGCCTCGGTGACCGACTGGTTGAGCTGGAAGGAGTAGCCGAGGTCGCCGCTCAGCAGGCGTTGGACGTACATCACGTACTGCTGCGCCCACGGCTGGTCGTAGCCCATCTCGTGGTTGAAGGCCGCCAGCTGCTCCAGCGTCGCCTCCTTGCCCAGCGTGGCCCGCGCCACGCCGCCGGGCAGCAGATGCAGGATGACGAACGTGATCATCGTGACGAGCACGACGATGACCAGGGCCTGGCCCAGGCGCGTGATCAGATACCGGGCCACGGAGGCCCCTCCTTGTTCCGGGGACCCCGGCGGCCCTGTCGCGGGCCGCCGGGATCGGGGACGGTCGCTGCGTCAGCTCTTCCAGGCCCAGTCCTGGAAGAACATGCCGTTCATCGGGTCCTGCGGGTCGACCCCCTGCAGATCCGCCCGGAAGGCCGAGATCTGGTAGACGGGGTTCGGCATCCACAGCACCGGCAGGTTCTTTGCCAGGTGGTCGTTGTAGGCCTTGAGCGTGGCCTCGTCGGTGGAGAACTGCGTCGCCTCGATGAGCCGGTCGGCCTCGGGGTCGCTGTAGCTGCCCAGGTTGACCGGCGCGCCGGTGGCGAACAGCCGCTCGCCGCTGGCGAAGGCCGGGTAGTACCAGCTGCCCTGGGAACCGAAGAAGGACATGTCCCACGTGCAGCTCGCCTCGGACGGCTTGCAGATCGGGGTGACCGCGACGGAGTCCGGCACCTCCTTGATGGTCAGCTCGATGCCGACCTTGGCCATCTGCGACTTGATCTCGGCGAACATCTTCGTCGTCGCCGCGAAGCCGGTCTGGCTGGTGACCGTGAAGGCAAGCGGCGTGCCCGCCTTGACGCCCTCGCCGCACTGGCCGGCCGCGCTGCCCGGCTTCTCGCAGGTGGTCCGCCCGTCGGGGGTCACCTTCCAGCCGTTGCTCTCCAGCAGCTGCCTGGCCTTGGCGGGGTCGAAGCCGTAGACGCAGCCCTCCCCGCTCCCGTTGGTGCCCGGCTTGCTCGGGACGGGCCCGCACGTCGGCGCGGCCATGCCGGACCAGACGACCTTGCTGATGGTCGGCTGGTCGATGAGCATCTGCATGGCCTGCCGCAGGTACAGCTGCTTGAACAGCGGCCCCGAGGTGGGGTTGTTGTAGTTCAGCTGCAGGTAGGTGATGGACCAGCCGTACCAGGGCGAGATCGTGTAGCCCTTGGACTCGAGGTACTTGCGCTGCGACAGGTTGGCGGGGGGCAGGTAGCCGTAGTCGATGTCGCCGGCGCGCAGCACGTTGAACTCGGCGTCGTCACCCGTGAACGGCCGGAGCACCACCTTCTTCAGCTTCGGCTTGTCGGTGCCGGAGTAGTTGTCGCGGGCGGCGAGGACGACCTCGCCGTTCGGCACGTACTTCTCCAGCTTCCACGGGCCGCTGTTGACCTGCCACAGCTCGTTGGTCGCGTACGTCTTGGGATCCTTGGCGGCGGCCAGCAGGAAGTCGAAGACTTTTTTCGCACCTTCGGGGGTTTTGTCGAGGTCGCCCACCGTGCCCGTGGCCGAGTCCTTGTCCCAGACGTGCTGGGGCATCGGGACGATGCGGTTGAGCTGGTTCCCGACGAACCAGGCGGTGTTGTAGACCTTCGTGGTCGTCAGGGAGAAGGTCTTCTCGTCCTTGACCTTGAACTCGGTGATGTTGTCGGGGAACCCGCCGGCCCGGTAGGAGGCCCACCTGTCCTTGTTCGCGCTGACGAGGTTGTACCAGAACTGCACGTCCCGGGTGGTGACGGGCTTGCCGTCCGACCACGTGTTGTCCTTCAGCGTGATCGTCAGGGTCTTGCCGCCGTCGCTGACCTCGGGCGGCGCGGCCATCGAGCGCTCGGGGTCGATGTTGTGGACGGCCGAGCCGTCCAGCCGGTACTCGTACAGGTGACGGTACTGCGCGGCGCCGAAGATGGCGTTCTCGCCCTGGGTGAAGCCGGGCGCCGAGATGGGCAGGATCCAGTTGGGCGTGCGCAGGGCGACCGTCACGGTGTCCTTGCCCTGGCTGCCGCCCTTGCCGTTCTGGGCGCCCTTCGGCGAGCCGCCGCCGGCGCCGCCGCACGCGGTCAGGCCCAGGCCGACGGCCATCACACCCGCTAGGGCGACGGTGCCGCGGAGTCCGCGCCTGTGGAATCTGGTCCCCATGGGATCTCCTCGATTGACGGGCACCGGCCCTGCGCTTTCGGGGCTCTGGTGCGCTCAATCCGGAGAATGTATAGACGCATATGTTCGAAGTCAACGGAACTAACCACTTTGTTTCGCTCACTTATTTCGCGTTAGAGTCGAAGTGCGGCGTGGTCCATGATGGGCCTCGGTGCAATCGCGGTCCGGGAGACCGGCCGTAGGGAGGAGAGGCATGTCGGACCCAACGAGCCCCGCCAACTTGCGTGAGCAGGCGCTCAGCCTGTTGGCCAGCGGCGAGGCCACGTCCCGTGCCGACCTCGTGGAGAACCTGCAGGTCGCGCCGTCGACCGTCTCCAGCGTGGTACGGCGGCTGCTGGAGGAGGGCGCCATCCTCGAGGAGGGGGTGGGCAGGTCCACCGGCGGGCGCCGGCCCCGCATCCTGCGCCTGCGAGACGCCGGCGGCGTCTACGCCGTCTCCGAACTCGGGGCCGGGCACGCCCGCGTCGGCCTGTGCTCCCCCGACGGGCGGCTGCTGGCCACCGAGGAGATCGCCATCGACATAGCGGCAGGACCCGGCGAGGTGTTCGACACGGTCGAGACCGCCTTCGACAGGGTCCGAAATGTCGTCGCCGCGGGCCAGGCCTTCCTCGGGGTCGGCCTCGCGCTCCCCGGACCCGTCGAACACCCCAGCGGCCGGCTGATCGGCCCGGCCAGAATGCCGGGCTGGAGCGGCTTCGACGCGCAGGCCGGCCTGCGCGAGCGCCTCGGCCTGCCGGTGGTCGTCGACAACGACGCCAAGGCGGCCGCCATCGGCGAGCACATCACCCGCGGCAGGGACACCGGCGACATGATCTACGTCAAGGCCGGCACCGGCATCGGCGGCTGCCTGGTCAGCGGCGGCCAGATCTACCGCGGCGGCCGCGGCCTCAGCGGCGACGTCACCCACGTCCGCGTCGCCGACAGCGGCGAACGCGAGTGCTCATGCGGCGCGCGCGGCTGCCTGGAGACCGTCGCCAGCGGCGCCGCCCTGGCCCGCCAGCTGGGGGAACGCGGCCTGCCCGTCAGCACCACCCGCGACGTCATCGCCGCGACCGTCAACGCCGAACCGTCCGTCGTGACCATGGTCCGCCACGCCGGCGGCCTGCTCGGCGTCGCCCTGTCCGGCCTGGTCAACTTCCTCAACCCCGACGCCGTCGTCATCGGCGGCGCGCTGTCCAGCCTGGACGTCTACGTGGCAGCCGCCAGGAGCATGCTCTACGAGCGCTGCCTGCCGTCCATGACCCAGTCCCTGTCCATCGAGGCCAGCGCCGTCGGCCCGGATGCGGCCCTGCTCGGCCTCGGTCATCTGGTCCGCGCGTCGGCCGACGTCCGACCCTCCTGAGGAGCCCCCACCCGTGTCCCGCCCCCTCCGCATCGCCATCGGCGGCGTCCACATCGAGTCCAGCACCTTCTCGCCGCACCTGAGCACCACCGACGACTTCGAGGTCACCCGCGGCGCCGCCCTCCTGGCGCGGTACGGCTGGCTCGCGCCCACCGCCCCCTGGGCCGAGGACGTCGAATGGATCCCGCTCGTCCACGCCCGAGCCCTGCCCGGCGGCGCGGTCACCCCCGCCGCCTACGACGCGTGGGCCGCCGAGATCGTCGAAGGGCTGACCCAGGCCGGCCCCGTCGACGGCGTCCTGCTCGACATCCACGGGGCGATGAGCGTCGTCGGGCGCGACGACGCCGAAGGCGCGCTCGTCGCCGCCATCCGCGCCGCGATCGGGCCCGAGCCGTACCTGTCGGCCGCCATGGACCTGCACGGCAACGTCTCCCACGACTTCTTCCACGGCTGCGACCTGCTCACCTGCTACCGCACCGCCCCCCACGTCGACGTGTGGGAGACCAGGGAGCGCGCCGCGCGCAACCTCGTCGACG
The DNA here is from genome assembly GCF_053586935.1 of Nonomuraea sp. NPDC003727. Taxonomy (NCBI): domain Bacteria; kingdom Bacillati; phylum Actinomycetota; class Actinomycetes; order Streptosporangiales; family Streptosporangiaceae; genus Nonomuraea; species Nonomuraea sp. NPDC003727. The sequence continues at coordinate 53,261 of NZ_JBSFNE010000016.1, read as the reverse complement.
CGCTGCGCAGGGGCGAGCGCCCGCACAAGGCGCTCGTCCACGTGCCGATCCTGCTGCCCGGCGAGATGACCAGCACCAGGATCGAGCCCGCCGCCGGCCTGTACGCCCGCGTCCCCGAGATCGAGGCCAGGGACGGCGTCATCGACGCGGCCGTGTGGATCGGGTTCGCCTGGGCCGACGAGCCCCGCTGTCGCGGCGCGGTCGTCGCCACCGGCACCGACGCCAGCGCCACCGCCGAGGCCGCCCGCGAGCTCGGCGAGCTGTTCTGGGCGGCGCGCGACGAGTTCGCCTTCGTCGCGCCGACCGGCACCATGGACGCCTGCCTCGACGAGGCCGTGGTGGCGGTCAAGGACCCGGCCCGGCGCCCGTTCTTCATCAGCGACTCCGGCGACAACCCCGGCGCCGGCGGCGCCGACGACGTCACCTTCGCCCTCGGCCGGCTGCTGGCCCGCCCGGAGGTCGCCGACGGCTCGGTCAGGGCGGTGTTCGCCTCGCTGGTCGACCCCGACGCCGTGGCCCAGGTGGCGAGCCTGCCGATCGGCTCGCCGGTGAGCGTGCGCGTCGGCGGCCGCATCGACACCCGCGCCCCCGGACCGCTGCCGATCGACGGCGTCCTCGAAGCCGTCGCCGCCGACCCCGACGGCGGCACCTGCGTCAGCGTGCGGACCGGCGGGCTCAGCGTGTTCGTCACCTCCCGCCGCATGCAGTACCGCGAGCTGGCCTCCTACACCAGGCTCGGCGTCGACGTCGCGGAGGTGGACCTGGTCGTCGTGAAGATCGGCTACCTCGAACCCGAGCTGTACGACGCGGCCGGCGACTGGCTGCTGGCCCTCACGCCGGGCGGCGTCGACCAGGACCTGACGCGGCTGCCGTACGAGCGGCTGGCCCGCCCCGTCTTCCCGCTGGACCGCGACTTCACCGCCGACCTCACCGTCGTCACCGGCTGAGTGGTGAAGGCCTGACACCCCGACCACGCCGCCCGGCCGGCGCCTTCGCCGGCCGGGCGGCGCTGCTCGCTCGCGACCGTGGAGAGGTGACATCCCGTGGCTCCCGATTCCACGAGCCCGGCGACTCCCCGCTCGTCATCCGATCCGGACGGCCGTGGCCGCCTCGTCGTGGCAGGCGCTGAGAGCCACGGGCAGATGACCGAGGACGCGGGCGCCTTCCTGCCGGGCATCGCGCACGCCGAGCGGCTCAGCGGTGGCTTCGCCCACGACGTGTGGCGCGTGGCCATGGCCGACGGCCGCTTCTTCGCCGAGCAACGCGTGCTGCGCTACCTGGCCGAGCCGAAGGTCGCCGAGGCGCTCGAGCCCGCCGACCGGGCCGGGCTGGAGCGGATCTGCACCGGCTGCGCGAGCTGGTACCCGTGGCGAGCAGCGTTCTTACCCACGGCGACCTGTGGCACGGCAACATGGTCGCCACACGGGCGGGCGGGCCGGCCTTCATCGACCCCGCCGTCTGCTGGATGTGGGCCGAGGCCGACCTGAGCATGGCCTACAGCACCGGCGGGGTACCGCCGCGCTTCTTCGACGCCTACCAGGAGCTGAGCCCGCTGGCCGCCGGCTGGCAGGAGCGCATGCGCCTGCTCCACCTGCGCGAACTGCTCAGCGTCGTCGCCCACGTCGGTGCGACGCGCGCCGACCTGTCCGAGATCAGGAAGATCGTGCGGAGATACGCCTGGTCTAGGGCGTGTTACGAAAGTCGTTTGGTCCGCTTGTCGGACATGCCTACCCTCTGGCCATGATCCAGATGAGGAATGACGAGTTGCGTGGCTATCAAGTGGGACCAGTACATGCCGAGCTTCGCACGCTCACGGTAAGTGACGACCGTGAAGGTGTGCTCGAAGGGACGCCGCACCTGCACCGTCGCTTTCGTCTGATGGGCATCGAGAAGGCGATGGCAGCGACGCCGCATCTGTATGTGCACGATCTCGACAAGCTCCGAGCCGATACGGAGGGGCGGGTCGAGGAGTGGCTGCCGCGAGAGACGGTTCACGCTCGACTGACGTCATGGTGGAAGCCAGAGGACATTGCAGAGCCTGGACATACGGTGCTCTCGGTGATGTGGTTCCAAACGGCTGCGCAGGATCCCTTCGCCCGCCTGGCCACGATCGTGCGTCCCCTGGACTGGACTTCGCTCGCCAAGTTTGTCCCTTTTGAGGATTAGGTGTGGCGTCTCAGGAGGTTGGTTCCACGATGTCCTCGAACGTCAGTTGCTGCGGGACGGTGTCGAGCGGCTCCGGCGGCTGATCGAAGACGACGCGGTAGTCGCTGCCGATGGTTCGACTGATCGGTGGCTTCCCGTCCAGGGCGGCGTGCGGCCGCTCGTGGTTGTAGTAGTTCAGAAAATTTGCGAGGGCAACGCGGCGTTCGTGCTCGGAGGTGTAGTCGCTGACATGGGCCCACCCCCGGGCCAGGGTGCCGTTATAGCGTTCGACCTTCCCGTTCGTCCGTGGCGTGTAGGGCCTGGTGCGCTTGTGCTTCGTGCCGGCCTTCGAGAGGGCGTCGGCCCAGGTCCGGGAGCGGTGGCAGGAGCCGTTGTCGGTGAGCACGCGGCGGATCGGCGTGATGTCGTGGGCGGCGAAAAGGCGACCGCGGTCACCGCCTTCTCATCGTTCAGGGCCTCGGTGTAGGGGAGCCGGGAGTGGTCGTCGAGCGCCGAATGCAGGTACGTGTATCCGACCTTGCCGGTGCCCGGACCGGTGCGTTTGGAGGCGCGGGCGGAGTCGGTTCCGACGCCGTGCAGCCGCTGTAGGTCGGCGGCAAGCCGGGCCGGCCCGTGCTTGGTCTGCCGCCGCAATGCCTCCACCAGGTCAGCGATGTCCTCGGGGGTGCGGGCAGGGCTGCTGGTGGCGCTCCTGGACTCGGCGGCCGCGTTCACCGGGAGCCCTGGGATCTCAAGGCTCCCGCGTGAGCGGCTGTGCGTGGCGTCAGCGTGCGAACTTCTCGATGGCCGCCGGGGTGACGGGGGTGAAGAAGTTGACGAGGTTGCCGTCGGGGTCGCGGAACAGCAGCGACCGGTTGCCCCAGGGCATCGTGGTGGGCTCGCTGACGAAGTCGGTGACGAAACCGGTCAGGTTCTGGTGAACGCGGTCCACGTCGTCGACGAGGAACTCGGTGATCACGCTGTGGTTGTCCGCCGGGCGGGCAGAGCCCGGGGCGAACAGCGGGACGGTGCGGGTGCCGGCGATCGCGAGGGTGGCGCCCGCGGTCTTGAGTTCGGCGAAGTCCTCGGTGGCCCACATCGCCCGCACCTCCGTGGCTCGCTCGTAGAACTCGACGAGGCGCGCTACGTCGCTGGTGATGATGCGGATCGAGACGAAGTCCATGGGGATCTCCTTGGCTGTGATGGAGGCGTGCACGTCGCAGGCTAGGAGAAATACTGGACAGAATCGGTCCTGTATTCGCGTTAAGCTGCGAACATGCCTCGACCCACCGGCCGCGTGCTGACACTCCTGGAGCTGCTGCAGTCGGGCGGCACCCGGACGGTGGCCGAACTCGCCGACCGGCTCGGCGTCGAAGGGCGCACCGTGCGGCGGTATGTGGACCAGCTGATCGACCTGGACGTGCCCGTGGAGTCGGTGCGCGGCCGCTACGGTGGGTACCGGCTCGCCCCCGGGTACCGCTTGCCTCCGCTCATGCTCAGCGACGACGAGGCGCTGGCCGTGCTGCTCGGCCTGGTCGCCGGCCGCCGAGCAGGGTTGACGACGGCGGAGCGCACGGCGAGCGAGACGGCATCGGCGAAGATCCGGCGGGTGCTGCCCAAGCACCTCGCCCGTCGGCTGGACACGCTCCTGGAAGCTCTCGCCTTCACGGATCAGCCCGGCGAGTTCGCCACCCCGGACGCTGGAGTCCTGCTCACCATCGCCGATGCGGTGCGCCACCGCCGACCGGTCTCGATCCGCTACACCGACCGCGACGGACGGCGCAGCGAACGCACGCTGCACGCGTACGGGGTCGTCGCTCATGCGGGCCGGTGGTACGTCACGGGCAAGGACCCCGACATCGGCGAGGACCGAACCTTCCGGCTCGATCGCATCGCAGACGCGAGGACCCTGCCCGGCTCATTCGAGGCGCCCGTGGGTCCCGATCCGGCGCAGCGCGTGTTGTCAGGGTTCGCCACGGCTGAGTACCGGCATGAGGTGACCTTGCGGATCCACGGGACAGTTGAGCAGATCCGCGCCCACCTTCCCGCCAGCGTCGCGAGCCTGGAGGAGCACGCGCCCACGGCAGACAAGGACCGGGCGACCGAGCGCTGGCTGCGCGTCGAACTAAGGGCGGAGCGGCTCGACTGGTTGCCTCCGGCACTCGCCTCACTCGACCGGCCGTTCGTCATCGAACGCCCCGATGAACTGCGCGACCTCGTCATCGCGCTCGCCGATCGCCTCGCGTCCTACGCCCGCCAAGCCTGACAGCGAGGAACCGGCGGTAGCTGCCGTCACCGAGGGCGATGAAGTCCCACCGGCGGGCATGACCGTGGACCACGACGAATTCTTCCGCGAGCAACGTGAGCCGGAAGCCGCGGAATGGGCTGCTCGCCGACCCCGTATACCTTGGCCGACAGGTCTCCCACAGGCATTTCCTGCACTGGTCGTACGGCGACGCGACGACCAGTGCGGGACCGGCGGTGGCCTTCTCCGGTCCACCGCATCTGCGCCGGCACCCCCTACGACATCAGAAGGCGGCATCAGCGCTCGACCACCTCAGCCCGACGGGAGTAGGAGCAGTCAGCAGCCCTGCGGGTCGACGCAGCCGGCGGCCAGCTCGTTCGGGGCGTCAGGGAGCGTCACCGACCTGACGACCTTGCGCGTGGGAAGGTCGATGGCGTGCAGCCGCCTGGCCGCGGGCTCGCTCACGTAGGCGGTGCCGCCCCGCACGTGGATGGCCGGACGGGGCTGCTGCCACTCCAGCGGCTCCGTCCACGCGCCCATGACCTTGACCTTCTCCACGACCGTGCCCTTGACCGGGTCGATCACGTGCACGGCTCCGTCGGTGCCGAGCACCAGCGCCTCGCCCTCCGGGCCGCGGGCCAGCGACCTGAACGTGTAGCTGGTGCCGAGCGGCACCAGCTTCAGCGCGCCCTTCTCGGTGTCGATCAGCGAGACCTGCTCCGGCCGTTCCAGCTCGGCGTCGCGGTCCTTCTTGTAGTCGCCCAGCACGATCGGCGAGGTGTCGGAGCCCGCCTGGTTGCCGATCCTGCCGTACTCGTCCGGGCCGGCGATCTTGGTGATCTTGCCGTCCTTGTACAGCAGCACGCCGTCCTCGCAGCCGATCACCACGGCCTCGTTCTCGGCCGTGGCCTCGCCGTGCACGCCAGGGCAGTCCTCGCTGCGGGCGATCTCCTTGCGCCCGCGGTCGAGGACGAGAATGCCGAGCCGCTTCTCCTCCGTGCCGAGCGTGACCACGAGCTCGCCGTTCTCCAGCTCGATGGCGACGCCGTGGTGCGGGGCCGCCGCCTTGTACACGCTGCTCGGCGGCAGGCCGTCGCCGAGCCGCCGCGGGTCGAAGCTGATGACCTGCCCGGTCCCGTCGGAGAACAGCACGGTACGGCCCGCGTGCCGGACGACGTGGCCTGGCTTGGCGCCCGCGAACTCGTCCGGCGTCAGCTCCGCGGAGACCGCGTCGAGCACGCGGAACCCGGTGGCCGTCGAGACGAGCACGTGGCGACCGTCACCCGCCGGGTTCACACGGTTGAAGCCCGGCAACGGGATGGTCCTGGCGAGCTCGAGCGTCTGCCCGTCGAGCACGTGCAGGCCGCCGTCGAAGGTGACGACCAGCGGGTCGGCCACGGTCAGCGCCGGGCCGGGCGGCGTGGGGGTGGCCGATGCGGGCGCGGCCACCGGCGCGGCGGCCGGCCGCGCCGCGCAGGCCGACAGCAGGAGGCCGGCGGTGAGCAGGGCGGGGATCGTGATTCGCATGTCTTCCTTCAGTGAGTGAGAGCGTCGGCGATGGCTGTGGCGTTGGCGCGCATCATCTGCGTGTACGTGGGGGCGCCTCCTTGGGCGTCGGTGAGGGACTCGGAGACCAGCTCGACGATCCGCACCCGCAGCCCGGCCTGCTCGGCCATGACCCGGGCCAGGCGGTCGGGTTGCGAGGAGTCGGCGAAGACCGCGGGCACACCGGCCGCGCGGACCGCGTCGGACAGCGACTTCAGGTCGGAGGCGCTGGGGGAGGCGAGCGTGGTGCCGCTGGGGATCACGGCGCCGACGACGGTGAAGCCGTAGCGCTCGGCGAAATAGCCGAAGACGTGATGGTTGGTGACCAGCTTTCGCCGCTCGGACGGGATGGCCGCGAACCGGGCCGCCATCCAGGCGTCGAGTTCCTCCAGTTGCCTGCGGTAAGCGGCCGCGTTCGCGCGTACAGCGGAGGCGTCGACGCCCTCGACCTCCGCGATGACTCGCTCGGCGATCAGGTCGACGGCCCTGGCCATCCGGCGGGGGTCGGTCCAGAAGTGCGGGTCGAGCCGCCCGGACTGGCCGTCGGCCCGGTAACGGAGCGGGTCGACGCGCTCGCCCACGGCCAGCGACGGCACCCCGGCTTCACGCGCCGCCTGGACGTGGCGCAGCACGCCTTCCTCCAGGCCGAGACCGTTGTAGACGAGCAAAGCCGCCCGCTCGATCCGCGCGGCCTGCCGCGCCGAAACGCCGAAGGAGTGCGGGTCGGCGTCCGGCCTCATCAGCACGCTCACCGTGGCCTCGGCGCCGACGATCTGGCGGGTGACGTCGCCGAGGATGTTCGTGGTGACGACGACGCCCGAGCGCGCGCCGCCGTCGCAGCCCGTCAGGAGCACGGCGACCAGCGCCACGAGCGTGGCGAACAGGGGAATCCTGGTCATCGGCCGGTCTCCACCATGTGCGTCGGACGGAAGTCGAGGGTGAAGGTGCGGGCGCGGCGCAGGCGGTCGTTGTAGTCGATCTCGTGCACGGCCCGCCCGGCCGGGTCGTTGACGTAGGCGCGGGTGGTGTCCACCTGGATGGACCCGCCTCCGCCGCCGCTCAGCGGCTTGGTGCTCGCGACCCGCTTGCCGGATCCCGGATCGAAGGCGTGCAGCACGCCACCGGCGTCGAGCGTCAGCACCGGCGAGCCCGCCCCTGCCGTGTTGACCGCCACCATCGGGCCGGTCTCGAGGAGCTTCCACGCCTTCGCGGAGACGTCGAGCAGCCAGGTCCCCTTGGTGCCGGCCCGCGCGGCAAGCGTCGTACTGCCCGGCCGGTGACTGAACGCGGTGGCGCGCGGCGCCTTCGCCGGGTACCCGATCTTCTCAGCGGTGAAGCCACCCTTCCCTGTGACGTTCCCGCTGATCAGCAGGGCGCCGTCCGCGCAGCCGAACACCGCCCCGCGTCGCGTCACCGCGTGCCCTCGTGGCTCGCGGCACGGCTCGGCCAGCCTGGCGACGGGCGCGCCGTCCCGGCGGCGCACCTCGACCGCGTCGCCCCGCGCGACCAGCAGCCGCTCCGCGTACGGCACCGCCAGCACAGCACCGGCCTGGCTCGTGTGCGTCACCTCGCCCTTCTCCAGGCGGGCGCGGTCGAGAACGAGCGCGGCGCCGTCGGCGAAGGACAGCGCGGTGACGGCGGTGTCACCGGCGGCGGCCGGCTGTCCGCCTCCGGAGACGGTTCCGACCAGCCGTGGCCGCGCCCGGTAGTAGTGGACGTGGTCGCCGTGGTCCACGGTCCAGGCGCCGCTGTCCACGATGTGCGTGGCCGCCGACGTGGACAGGTAGGCGAAGCGGCCGTCCCCGGTGATCGCCTCGACGTCCTTGACGGTGCCGAGACTCTCGACCTCGCCGGTGATCAGGTCGAGGACGCGCACGCCGCCCGTGCCGCTGTCGGCCAGCACCAGCCGCGACTGCGCCTCGGCGCTCTCCTCGGCGCCTGCGACGTACCCGTGCGGCACCGCCTCGTGCGTCTCCTCGCGCACGGTGTGCCCGGCGCAACCGGCCACCGCGATCACGGCCAGCGCGACGAACACCTCCCTGCCTCCTCCACGGCCTCCTCCACGGCCTCCTCCGCGGCCTCCTGCACGGCCTCCTGCACGGCCTCCTCCACCGCCTTCTCCGCGCCCGGACGCGCGGCCGCGGCCTGCCTGGAGTGCGGGCGCGCCGGATGTCGTGGACCCGGGTGTGCGGCCGGCGGACGGCGTCGCCGCCTGCCGCCTCATGCCGACCGCCCCGGACGCGGGCGCGCGGGGAGCCCTGGACGCAGGCTCGAGGCCAGCGCCGATGCGAAGAACAGGGCCACGGCCACGGCGGCGATCGTGGCGCCCGCCGCGGTGCCCAGGTGCCACGAGAGCACGAGCCCGCACACCGTGGCCAGGGCACCGATCAGCGCCGCGCCCAGCATGATCACCGGGATGCGTCGCGCCCACAGCGCCATGGCCGCGGGCGGCGCGACGAGCAGGCCGAACACCAGCAGGGTCCCGACCACGTGGAAGGAGGCCACGATGGCCAGCGTCACCAGCCCGATCAGCAACGCCTGCGACAGGCGTGGGCGCAGACCCAGCGTGGACGCCTTGCGCGGGTCGAAGGCCAGCGCGACGAAGCAGCGGTGCCCCAGCACGGCGAGCGCGACGGCGATCGCCAACGCGGCCGCGAGCAGCCGCAGGTCCTGTGCCCTGACCGCCAGGACGTCGCCGAACAGGAACGCGGTGAGGTCGACGGCGAAGGACTCGGCGTGCGAGACGATGATCACTCCCAGGGCGAGCATGCCGGCGAACAGCAGTCCGATGCTCGTGTCCTGGGACAGGCGCGGCGACCTGCTCAACACCGTCACTCCCAGCGCCATCGCGCCCGCGCTGAGCGCGGCGCCCGCCAGCAGGTTGCCGCCGGTCAGCGAGGCGAGCGCCACGCCGGGCAGCATGCCGTGCGACATCGCGTCGCCCAGGAAGGCCATGCCGCGTAACACCACCCAGGTGCCGGCCAGCGCGCAGATCGACGAGACCAGGACTCCGGCCCACAGGGCATGACGCACGAAAGCCACCTCAAACGGAACAAGGAGGTATTCCATGGCGCCACACCCTACAATGAAAACCGTTATCGATTTCAAGGAGGTTGATGTGGCAGTCGCCCTGCGCGCACTCAGTGCCGGCTACCGGCGCCGGACGGTGCTGCACGAGATCACGGCGAACCTGCCCGGCGCCGCCGTGACAGCCGTCGTCGGGCAGAACGGCTCAGGCAAGTCGACGCTGCTTGCCGTACTGGCCGGAGTCGTCAAGCCTTCAGCGGGCTCGATCGAGCACGCCAGCCGCCGGATCGGCTTCGTCGTGCAGCGCAGCGCCGTCTCCGACACCCTGCCGATCACCGTGCGCGAGACCGTGGCGATGGGACGCTGGAGCCACCGTGGTCCCTGGCGGCGCCTGTCACGTCACGACTGGGCGGTCGTCGACGACTGCATGGCCAGGCTGGACGTGCTCGACCTGGCCAGGCGTCCGCTCGGCGAGCTGTCGGGCGGTCAGCGGCAGCGGGTGCTCGTCGCCCAGGGCTTGGCGCAGGAGCCCGACCTGCTCCTCCTCGACGAGCCCGAGTCGGGACTCGACGCCGCGGCCCAGCGGCGCATCGCCGGCGTCATCGCCGAGGTGGCCGCCTCCGGTATCACGGTCGTCCAGGCCACCCACGACCTCGCGGCCGCGTTCCGCGCCGACCACTGCCTCCACCTGGAAGACGGCAGGCTGCGTGAAGCCCCGTAGGACCGCCGGCGTGTACGCGCGGCGCCGGGACGAGCCATGCTCGCGCAGCCGGTGCCCGGCCTGGGGGGCGGGTCTGGCCTGCGGCGTCACGGTCGGCCTCGCCTCGCATCTCCTCGCCTCACCTCACCGAGCCGGCCCCGGCCGACCGGACTTGATCGAGCAAGGCGGTTACGCTTCCGGCAATGGACGCAATCTTCCCGCCCAAGCTGAACAGAGGCGACGTCATACGAGTGGTGGCACCGGCCAGGTCCCGCGCGTTGGTGACGGAGCACGACCACACCGACATCATCGAAGCCCGCTTCGCCGATCTCGGCCTGACGCTGTCCTACGGTCGCCATGTCGACGAACGGGACGCCTTCGACTCCTCCGGCATCGCCTCTCGGGTCGCCGATCTGCACGAGGCGTTCGCGGACCCCTCGGTCGCAGCGATCATGACGGTGATCGGCGGCTACAACTGCAACGAGCTCCTGCCCTTCCTGGACTGGGAACTGATCCGCGCCAACCCGAAGATCCTGTGCGGATACTCCGACATCACAGCCCTGCAGAACGCCATCCTGGCCCGGACGGGTCTGGTCACCTACTCGGGGCCGCACTGGTCGACGTTCGGGATGCGCGATCACTTCGAGCAGACCTTGCAGTGGTTCACCGACGTGGTGTTCGGCGGCGCTCCGGTCACCCTGACCCCGGCAGCCGAGTGGAGCGACGATCTGTGGTTCCTCGACCAGGACAAGCGTGACCTGATCCCCAACGAGGGGTGGTGGCCGATCCGGTCGGGCACCGCCGAGGGAAGAATCGTCGGCGGCAACCTCTGCACCCTCAACCTGCTGCAGGGCACTCCCTCCATGCCCTCGCTCGACGGCGCGATCCTGATCGTCGAGGACGACTTCGAATCGCATCCGGCGACCTTCGCCAGGGACCTGACCTCACTCCTTCAGCTTCCCGACGCCGCCGGCATCCGGGGGCTGGCGATAGGGCGCTTCCAGAAAGCCAGCAACATGACCCGCCCGCTGCTGGAACAGATCGTCGCCGGCCAGCCGTCGCTGGCGGGCGTCCCCGTGCTCGCCAACCTCGACGTGGGCCACACCTACCCCTTGGCCACGTTCCCGATCGGGGGTACGGCCCGGCTCACCGTCGACGGCGACGAGGCCGGCCTGATCTTGCGGCATCACTGACGCGGCCACGTCGGCCGGGCGCATGGTCGGCGTGGTCGCTGACGTACGGCCGGCTGGTGGAGGAATCCTGGGGGAGGGCGTGGGACGATCTCCAGGTGATCGGTCACATCGGGATCAACGTGCCGGACCTTCCGACAGCGAAGGCGTACTACGACGAGATCATGCCGCTGGTGGGCTTCGAGGAGTTCTTCAGCGCCGCCGACGAGTTCTCCTACCGCCCGGCCGACGGCAAGCGCGGCACGTACCTGTTCGTCTATCGGGCTCTCGGGGACGGCGACTACTCGCGGCACAGGACCGGACTTCAGCACATCGCCTTCATGGTGAAGACCCGGTCGGCCGTGGACGCGGTGCACGCCCGCGCGGTCGGGCTCGGCGCCACGGTGCTGCACGAGCCACGGCACTTCCCCGAGTACCCGCCGCCCTACTACGCGACCTTCTGGCTCGACCCCTTCGGGATCATGCTGGAAGCCGTGTGCCACCACGACCGGGACTGACCGTGGCAGGTGCCATGTCGGCCGCCGGCGCAGCCCTGCCGCTGTGTTCTGCCGCGTCAAGATCCGGACAGCTGCACTGGTGATCGACCGGCTGGTCACCCGACCGGGCCCCACCGCACACCCCGCCTCGGCAGCGGCCGCTCGATGTCGGCCCACAAAGGCGATTCAGCGCTGGACGAAGTCGCCTCGACTCCGCCCGATCGCCGGCACAAACTCGGATCATGGCGCCCAGAGCAGCGTACGACGAGATCGCCGACTGGTACGAATCGGAGTTCCTGGCCAGGCAGCAGGATGATCCGCTGGGACTCGGCCGCGCGCTGCGCGATCTGCTCGGGCCGGGCGGCGGGGTGTGCGTCGAGGTGGGGTGCGGCACCGGTGTGCACGCCGCCGCGGTGCGCGAGCTCGGCTGGACACCGGTGGGCCTCGACCTGTCCGCGGGGATGTTGCGGCACGCGAGGGCTCGGCTGCCGGTCGCGCTCGCCGACGCCGAGCGGCTGCCGATACGCGACGGCGCCGTGCCGGCGGTCATCGCCATGATGGTCCACACCGACATGCCGGGGTATCCGGCGGTGCTGCGCGAGGTCGCCAGGATCCTCCAACCCGGTGGCGTGTTCGTGCACGTCGGCGTGCACCCCTGCTTCTGCGGCGGGTTCGCCGATCGCGGCGACCCGGAGGCGGTGGTGATCCGTCCCGGCTACCTCGACGGGCACTGGACCAAGGCGTCGTGGACGGACCAGGGGGTGCGGGACAAGGTCGGTGCCACGCACCGTCCGCTGCCGGAGCTGCTGCACGCCTTCCTCGACGCGGGCCTGACGCTCGACCGCTTCGCGGAAGGCGGCAGCCCGGCTCCGGTCATGTTCGCGATCAAGGCCCGCAACGGCGACCGCCCCGCATGACCCGTAGGGCGCGGTCGGCGGCCGCCACGCGGTACGGCGTCGCGATCTCCGTCCTGTTCACGGCCGGCGGCGGATCAGATGCCGGACGTGGGGCGTCTCCGGCCACTCGTCATCGAGCTCCCTGCCGACGAGCCGGGCGATGGCGGCGAGAGCCGTCGCGATCATCTCCTCCGTGGGCGATCCCATGTTTCCGGGGACGTCCCAGTCGGTGGGCATCCGCAGGCCCCGCCGCGTGTTCTCGCAGCGGGATGAGGATCTCCTCCAGCGGCACGGAGAACGTGGGCCGGCCGTCGATCGCGTACTCCACCCGGTGCGGGCGCGGCCCGTGCCTGCCGGATTCCGGTGGCGCCTCTCCGCGGGCCCCGCCGGAACGCGGCGCCGATCAGGGCGCATGGCCCTCGGCGATCCAGCGGGCGAACAGGTCGACGTGCTCGGCGGGCCAGGCGCCGTCGCAGGGCATGCTGCCCTTGCGGAGCCGGGCCAGGATGGCGTCGGCGTGCCGTACGACGTCTTCGTGGGACCACAGGTCGAAGACGAAGCTCATCGATCTGCGGTCCATCTCGCGGAACAGCGGCTTGATGTGGTCGGCGAAGCCGACCGGCTCGTCCGATGCGGGAAGGTGCACCTCCGTCCTCTCGACGGGCGGGGCCAGCGCGGAGACGCGCGAACCCGGTCTGGCCTCGCACACCCACCACCATTGCGGTACCGGCATGTGCGGGGGCGGTGTCGCGCCGGGCTGCGAGTTCTCCAGCGCGATCCTGGAGCCCCATTCGATGTAGGCGGCGAACGCGGCACGGAACTCGGGATCGGTGGGCAGCCCCGCGTCGTCGGCGGCCCGGCTGATGAGCTGCGCCCAGCGGGATCGCCACTGTTCGGTCAGCGCCTTGCCCGCGTGCTCGGCGACCATGTGGTCGTAGCCGCCGTACTGCTCCGTGTAGAGCTTGGGGCCGCCGAAGGTCTCGGCGAGCCAGGCGGCGACACGCTGGGGATGGTCCGGCGACATCCGGGCGAACAGCGGCCCGAGCAGGTCGTCATGCGGCACGTACTTCTCGTAGAAGATGCGGGTCATCCGCGTCAGGGCGGGCAGCCCGCCGGCCCACTCGAACAGCGTGGGCTCCTCGGAGAGCGGCGGGTCGGCGAAACCGACGTGGTAGTGCATGCCGCTGCAGATCGGCTTGTTCCGCGAGTGGCCGCACCGGCAGAGGCTGTAGTGCTCCCTGGAGTCGTCGCCGTCGAGCGGGATGCCGCCGGTGATCCGGTACGGGCCGTCCTTGGACACCTCGATCGCGGGCTCGCGTCGTGGGACGGGAGCCGTCCCGCCGTCGATCGCCTGTCCCAGCGCGCCCGACGGGCAGGCCCGTACGGCGCGGACGATCTCGTCGGCCCTGCCGCCGCTGGGCGCCACGAACGGCTCCTCACCAACCCGGAACACGGTGGGCAGCCGGTCGGTGCAGAAGCCCGAGTGGGCGCAGATGCCGCGGTTGTCGAGCACGGTGACCTGCACGCCCTCGTAGGACTCCTGCCGGTCGGGCACCCGGGCGGGATCCTTGTCGCCCTTGAACCCGATGCGGGCGTGGCTGCCGTCGCACAGCGGCTTGACGGCGGAGGCGCCGCATCGGCACAGGGCCATCTGCGGGAACGTCTGGATGGGCTCGCCCAGCCAGTTGGTGATCTTCGTGGGATTGGTGACCAGGTACGGCCCGTCGACCGCGACGTCGATCCGTGTCTCCAGATCGCCTTGGAGGTTGGCCAGTTCCTCGATCCTGGCCGCCATGGCCGCGGCGTCCTCCGCGAACAGGCAGGCCAGGTGCTGTAACGCGGCCGTGGCCTCGATCAGGCCCTCAGGAGCTCCTGGCCGGGCGCGCAGCCGCGTGGCGTCCTTGGCCAGTTCCCACAGCCGCTCGGCGGGCGAGCCGGTCTCGGTGACCTCCGGCTCCGTCCCGACCTCGAGCCCCGCCATGGACTCCCGGTCCGGTCCCGTCGCGGCTTCCTCGACGGCGGCGGCGAGGGGCCGGATCACCGTCTCGGCCAGCGGCTCGCCGGGCGCCAGGTCGCGGTTGAGCAGGCGCGCCCGCGCCAGCAGGGCGGCCGTGCTCATCGTGCCCCGAACAGCGCGGTGTAGTGCTTCATCTCCTCGATCTGCGAGAAGAAGGGCTTGACCGCGGTGAAGAACTCCCCGAACCGGGCGCTGCGGCGAAAGCCCTGCTCGTGCCCCTCGACCGAGTCCCATTCGATGCGGACGGTGTAGTGCTCGGGCTCCTCGACGCCGCGGGCGATCTCGTAGGCCAGGCAGTGCGGGTCGGCGTCGAGGACGCTCGACGCCGTCTTGTACGCCTGCTCGAACTCCCCGGCCCGGTCGGATGGAACGGTGTATCGGATGTACTCGATGACCACGATAGAACCTCTTCAGTACTGTGGTGCGAGACGAACTTTCATTACATTACAGCATTGTAATGAAACTAGGGGCTGGATCATGACACGAAGGATCGGACGAGCGCGGGACTCCTCCATCGACGACCGGATCCTGGCCGTCGCCCGACGGCATCTGTCGGTGTACGGATACGAGCGCATGTCGCTGGCCGCCGTCGCCCAGGAGGCCGGCACCACCCGTCCAGCCCTGTACCGCCGCTGGCCGGGCAAGGCCGAGCTCGCCGCCGCGGCGGTCGCGAGCATGGCCGAGGAGGAGGAAACGAGCCCGCCGCGCGATCCCTACACCGCCCTGGTGGCCGAACTCGCCGACTTCGAGCGCGGGGTCTCCAGGCCAGGCAGGCTCTCGCTCGTCGGCAGCATGCTCCAGGACACGACGCAGCCCGAGGTCCTGGCCCGCTACAGGGCCCGCGTGGTGGCCCCGCGACGACGCCGCCTCCTGGCCATCCTCCAGGCTGCCAAGGACGGCGGCCTCATCGACGCGGACGCCGACCTGGAGGTCGCCGTCACCATGTGCACGGGAAGCTGGTACGGCCGCGCGCTGGCCGAGTCCACCCCGCCGCCGCGCTGGCCGGAACGTACCGCGGCCCTGGTCTGGCGCGCCCTCGGCGGACGGTGACGACCGGCTCTGCGAGGGCGCGGGGCGGCGGTGCCCGCGGGGCGGCCAGGCCTTCAGCGTCTACCGCTTCTTCTTGCTACTGCTATTTCGGCCGACCGAGATCACTTTCCCGGTCTCGTTGTTCTTGACAACCCAGATTCTTGCGGATCGCCCGTCACGCTGGGCTGGTGACCGCGGCCGCCGGGCGGGTGGCCGCGGTCCCCTCGGTCAGCGGAGGTTGAACGCGCGGAGGGTGGTCTGCCTGACGCGGTTGCCCGCCGCGTCCCACGCCTCCACCTTCAGGCTCACCGCGCCCTTGGTGGCGCGGTAGGCCGGGTACCTCGCGCCGGCGGTGTAGACGCCATCCCGGCTCCGCTTGAGGTCGGCGGGCTGCCAGGTGGCGCCGTCGTCGGTGCTGGTCCACAGCCGCACGCCCGAGATCGCCGGCATCTTCGCCGCCGACGGCCCGTGGTAGGCCTCCAGCTCGAACGTGTGCCTGCGCCCGGCCGCGACGGTGTTCGCGGCGGACAGGCTGTCACCGAGGTCGTAGCTGACGTAGACCGCCGGGGTGGTGCGGCACTGCTCGACCAGCCCGTCCACGAACCAGGCGTAACAGTTGGAGCCCGGCCTCAGCTGCTCCTTGGCCGGCGGCGCGGTGAACGTCCACTCGATGTCCTGCAGGTCGTTCTTGGCCGTCAGCCGGTAGACGCCCTGCTCCTTGGGCAGAGGGTAGCGCGGCAGCGTGTCGAACCCCGGCAGAGGGGCGTTCGGGATCTCCTTGCCGTCGCGGTACAGGTGCAGGTCGTACTGGGGCGCCAGGTCGCCGAACGCGACGCCGTCGTCGCGCCGTTCCCCGACCCCGCTGACCATGGACGGCGTCACCCACAGGTTGCCGTCGTGCATGCAGATCGCGCACGGCACCCCGATGACGAGCTGCTGGAGCGGGGCCGCGTCCGGGTCGCCGCCGAGCGCGTACAGCTTGTCGGAGGCCGTCGAGGCGCCCGGCGTGCTCGGGGTGGCGAACCACTGCTGGCGGGTGCTGCCCGGCCGGTCGAAGACGTCGGCGCGGTATCGGGTCTCCTGGACCTCCGCGCCGGGTTCGGACGTGACGAGAGCGGACATGCCCGCCTCGCTCACGATCTTGGGGTCGAGCGGCCAGACCCACTGCGACCTGCGCTCCGGCATGGGGTAGGCCCATTGCAGGATGTTGGTGTTGGTCACCGCGTAGGAGATGTCGTCGGTCTTCCACGTGCTGCGCCAGTTCATGTACTTCGTGTACGGCCCGGCGTGCATATCGAAATCGACCCGGTGCAACTGGCGCTCGGTCACCTCGTACCGCATCGAGTCCGGGACGCGCCCGTCGACGTACGGCTTGAACACGTAGGAGTACGGCGTGTTCGGCGTGCCCTCGACCCGGATGGTCACCGGGCCGCGACCGGCCTCCTGGCGGATCTTCGTGCCTTCGGCGTTGGAGACGTAGGCCACGGGGATGTTGACCGGCTTGAACGGCCCGCTGAACGGCTTCTGCGTGATCTGCAATGGGATCGGGCAGGCGGAGGCCCGCTCGTTGAAGGCCAGGACGCCGGCGGCGCCCGCGTCCCTGATCGGGTCCACGCGCTCGATCTGCAGGCCGCACGCCGTCCCGAAGATCCCCTCGGCGGGCTCGGCGTCGATCAGCACGAGCGCGCCGCGCAGGTCCTTGCCCGCGAGGTCCTCGGGACGGCCCTTGCCGGCGTCGACCACCCGCAGGTCCTTGGTGCCCTCGAACGGGACGTACCCGGGGTGTATCTCGCCCGCGTCGATCGTGTGGACCCGGGAGACCGGGTGCAGGGTCGTGCGCCTGGGCGTGCGCATGGTCATGGTGACCTCGGGCACGCCCAGCTCCCACTGGCCGGTGAAGCGGAAGCCGCCCTTGGTGACCTTCTTGGTCGGCAGCGCCCACACCTTCTCCCATCCGCCGAGCGGGCGGCCCGCCAGGAGCGTGCCGCCGAAGACCTTGCCGTTCGGCAGGGTGCGCTGGAAGAAGACGTCGTAGGTGTTGTTCAGCGGCTGCGCGGTCTTCGGGGCGCTGAAGCTGATCTCGGTGGCCTTGCGGGCGTCGAGGGTGATTTCGGTGTCGCCGGTGATGGTCAGCTCGGGCTCGAACAGCCAGGCCCGGTTGGCGCGGTCGTCGCCGTCCACCCAGTCGAGCACCTGCAGCAGGCTGACGGTGCCCGCCGGGACCCGGGTGACGACCAGGCCCTCGTCGTCGATGCGGCTGGGGCCGAGTTCGCCCTTGGTGCCCTCGACGTCGAGCACGCTCATGGCCGTCGGGGTGCGCGGCCTGCCGTCCCGGTCCAGGGTGCGGATGGTCAGGTCGTACGTGGGGACGTCACGTACCGCGCCGAGCGGCGTGGTGAGCCGCACGCCGTCGGCCTCGGCCGTCACGGCCCCGCTGTAGGTCCCGACGGCGAGCTCGGCCGGGTCGAGGGTGACAGTGGTGCCGGCCGTGCCGCCGGCGGGGACGGTCAGCGTCGCGTCGGCGAGGACCGGCTTCGCACCGCCGCTCATCGCGGCCTTCAGCGTGAGCGTGACGGGCTGGTCGCCCAGGTTGCGGTAGGAGATCTGGCCGGTCTTCGGCGCGCTGCCGCCCTCCAGCAGGCCGAAGTCCACGCCGCCGCTGTCGGCGAACACCTGATGCCGGGTCGCGCGGTCCAGGTCCACCCGGCCGGCGCCCTGCTCGTAGACCGTGAAGCCGTCGTCCTTGGAGGTGGACATCAGGGCGGTCTTGAGCTGCCGGCCCGTCCAGTCCGGGTGCTGCTGGGCCAGGATCGCGACGGCGCCGGCCACGTGCGGCGTGGCCATGGAGGTGCCCGAGGCGCCGGTGTAGTGCTCGTCCACCGGGGAGCCCATGGCGGTGCCGGCCGCCCGCGCGGCCACGATGTCCACGCCGGGCGCGGCGATGTCAGGCTTGAGCCCGCCGCCGGGGCGCGGCCCGCGGCTGGAGAACGCGGCGAGCTGGTCCTTCTTGTCCACCGCGGCCACGGTCAGCGCGGCGTCGGCCGCGCCGGGCATGCTGATCGTCTCCGTCTCGTACAGGTTGCCCGCGGCGACCACGAACAGCGTGCCGGTCTCGGCGGTCAGGTCGTTCACGGCCTGGCTGAGCGGGTCGGTACCGTCGCTGGGCGGGCCGCCGAGGCTCATGCTGACGGCCTTGGCGCCGCTGCGCGCAGCCCACTCCATGCCCTCGATGATCCACGACTCCTGGCCGGAGCCGGTGTTGTCGAGCACCTTGCCGACGACGAGCTGCGCGCCGGGGGCAACGCCCTTGTACCTGCCGCCCGAGGCCGCGCCGGTGCCGGCGATGGTCGAGGCGACGTGCGTGCCGTGCCCGTGCCCATCCTGGACGGGCAGGTCGGGGACGAACGACTTGCTGTCGGCGATCTTCCCGGCCAGGTCGGGGTGGCCGGTATCGGCGCCGGTGTCCAGGACGGCGATCTTGACGCCGGTCCCGTCCTGGCCGCGCTCCCACGCCTGGTGGGCGCCGATCATGGGGACGCTGACGTCCAGGTCGGCCTTGACCTTGGCGTCCAGCCAGAGCCTGGCGATGCCGCCGCGCAGCGTGCCGGGTGCCTTGGCCAGGCCCTGCCCGGCGGTCCGCGCGCCGCGTACGGCCTCCCAGAACGTGCCCGCCTGGGCCTTGGTGACGTCGAGGGCGGAGGCGTGGATGCTCTCCAACGTCCGGGTGGGGTCGCTGGCGGGGACGGCGGCGGCCGAGCGCTTGACCGCGGCCTCGGTCTGGTCGCTCGGGTATTGCACGATGACCGGCAGCCGCTTGGCGACGTCGTCGGAGTAGCCGTTCTCGGCCAGGTACTTGACGTCGAACAGCCGCCTGTCCACCAGCCCCTCCTGGACGGCGGCGACCGCGTCGTCCGGCAGCACGAAAACGCCGTCCGGGGTGAACTGGGTGAACAGGTTGATCCGGCGGCCGTCCTGGCGCGTGCCGGGGGCCGGCTCGACGCGGTACTGGCCGGCGGCGGACCGGGTGAGCTGGACCTTGTCGCCCGTGATCAGCGTGACGACGACCTTCTGGGCGCGCACCCCGGACAGGGTGACGTCCTTGGCGGCCTGCGCGGGGGCGGCGGGAGCGGCGGGGGAGGGGGCGGGGGTGCCGGGCGTCGCGGCGGTCGCCGGTCCGGTGGTCAGCACGCCGGCGAGCGCGGTGAGCGCGGTCAGCAGGACGCCTGTCCGGCGTGCCAGCGGGGGGCGGGGCAGTGCCATGGTGGCCTTTCTGGCGGGGGAAGGGGGTCAGACGGGTTCGAAGCCGTCCGGGGGGCGAGGGGGCTCCGGGGTCTCACTGTGAAGGGAGGGGCCACCGGGAACGGGGTCTTCCGGGTCTGGCGGGCCGGGGTCTTCGGTGGTTTCGGACATGCCGAAAGTGTCGCGGCAGCCGTATGGGGTGGGGTATGGGGTGCCCTATGGGGAAAAATCCCCAATTTAGGGATTCAGCGGCCGGGGAGGAGGTGGCGGGCCAGCTCTGTCCGCGACCGCGCCCCGACCTTGCGCATGGCCGCGCTCACGTGCTTGTCCACCGTCTTCGGCGACAGGAACAGCTCCCTGGCGATCTCCTGGTTGGTCAGCCCCTCGGCCGCCAGCCGGGCCACCTGCTCCTGCCGGGCCGACAGCGCGTGGTCGTTCCCCGCCTGCGCGGGCGCGCTCTGCGCCGCCGGGCGGACTCCCCACCTGCGGCCCAGCCCGGTCGCGCGGTCGAGGTCCCAGCGCGCCCCGAGGTCGGCGTACACCGCGACGGCCCGGCTGAGCCGCCCGGCGGCCTCGGGGTCGTCGAGGGCGAACAGGCAGGCGGCGGCCTGCTCGCCGGCCTGCGCGGCCTCGTACCGCGCCGGGATCAGCTCGAAGGCGTCGGCGGCGGCGGCGAACTCCGCCGCGGCCCGCGCCCACTGCCCGTCGGCGGCGGCCATCAGACCGCGGGCCTGCGCGAGCGCGGGCGTGGCCAGCGGCGCGTCGAGCCCGGCCAGCCGGGCGGCGTGCCGCGCGACGACGTCGGCGGCCTCGTCCGGACGGCCCGCCGCCAGCAGCGCCTCGGTCAGCGCGGGCAGTGCGCGTACCGCCACCGGCCACAGCTCGCTCGCCTCCCAGTGGAGGCCCGCCTCGACGGCCGCCTCGATCGCCGGCTCCGGCTCGCCCCGCGCGGCGGCCACCCTGAGCAGCATGGCCAGCGGCAGCACGAGGTCGTCGAACTGCCTCCGGGTGCGGGCCTCGGCGGCGGCGTCGAGCAGCGGCGGCAGCGCGGCCTCCTGGCGGCCCTGCACCGCGGCCAGGCAGGCGGTCACGATGTCGACGAGGATGCGCTCGTGCGGCTCGTCGCCGAAGTGGTCGCGCAGCTCCTGGAGCCTGGCCGGCAGCCCTTGCCAGGAGCCCTCGAAGTAGTCGGCCGCGGCCAGGTTGACCAGGCAGCGCAGTTCGAGCCGCTCGCGCAGGTCGGGTTCGGCGCCGTCCTCGACGGCCGCGGTCAGCAGGCGGCGGCCCTGGCGGTGGTGCCCGCTGAACAGGGCCGCGCCCCCGATGGAGCGGTAGGCGTTGACCTCGCGGCGCAGCAGCCGCCGCCCGCCGGTCTCCCGCAGCAGGTCGCCGGCGAGCGCGGCCCAGCGCGGATCGCCCATCACCACGAAGATCATCGCGATCTTGCCGAGCACCAGCATCCGCATGGCCGGATCGGCGACGGCGGGCAGGGTCGCGAGCGCCCGCTCCAGCCAGGACCTGCTCTCCTCGGGCGGCAGGTCGCTCGGCGGGCGGCCGACCCCGGCCATGGCCCACGCGGCCAGCCCCGGCTCGCCCGCGAGGTCGTCGGCGGCCCGCGCGAAGGCCTCGCCGATGCGGGCGCCGTCGGTGCGGGTGCGCTCCAGGTGCAGCGCGAGCAGCAGGCGCAGGTGGCCGCGGAGCGGGGGCGGCACGTCCTGCTCCAGCGCGCAGTTGACCAGGTCGGCGACCGGCGGTGGGCGTAGCAGCTCCAGGGCGGCCCAGCCGAGCTTCACCGTCAGCTCGGCCCGCCGGGCCGCGGGCAGGTCTGTGTCGCGCAGCACGTCCTCCAGCAGGCGCGCGGCCTCGGCGTCGTCGCCCAGCCTCGAGGCCTGCTCGGCCGCCTCGATCGCGGCCTCCACCCACTGCCCGGCCTGGCCCGCCTGGCGCAGGTGGTGGGCCAGGCGTCCCAGCGGCACCGGGCGCAGCCCGCGTACGGTGTCGGCGGCGGCGGCGTGCAGGGCCTGCCGGCGGCCGAGCGGGATGGCCTCGTAGACCGCCTGCGCCGCCAGCACGTGACGGAACCCCACGAGCCCGCCGGTGTCGGCGAACAACCCGGAGCCGAGCACCTCGTCGATCGCCCCGACGTCGGGCCCCGACAGCAGGGCGACGGGCACGGGAAGCTGCAGCACGGCGGCGCGTTCCGCCACCTCCTTGGCGCCGGGGGAGAGCCGGGCCACCCGTTCCTGCACCGAGGCGCGCACGCCGCTCGGCACGTCCAGGTCCTCCAGCGCCCGCCGCGCCCAGCCGCCCTCCCACCGGATGAGCGTGCCGCGGTCGCGCAGCAGCGCCAGCAGCTCCTGCACGGCGAGCGGCAGGCCGGAGGCCCGCAGGCACAGGTGCTCGGCGAACTCGGCCGTCACCTCCTCGGCCCCGAGGATCGCCGAGGCCATCACCCGCGTCTGGGCGGCGTCGAGCGGCGGTAGCACCAGATGCTCGGCCGTGATCGTGTCGGGGGCGCGCGCCGTGATCGCGCGTACCGCCCCTGACGCCTCCTCGCTCCGGTACGTCAGCACCACCCGCAACGTGCCCGGCAGCACGGACATCAGGTACGTCAGGAACTCGACCGTCTGCCCGTCGGCCCAGTGGAGGTCCTCCACCGCCAGGACGGCGGGGCCGAGCGCGGTCAGCACCTCGGCGAGCCCCCGGAAGACCCGGTGCCGCTCGGCCGCCCGGTCGTCGAGCGGCGGCGGCGTCTCCGGCAGCACCCCGGCCAGCTCGGGCAGCAGCTCGCGCAGCGCCCCCGCGACCGGCGACAAGGCCGCCCCGGCCAGCTCGGGCGCGCGTCCGCGTAACGCCTCGACGACGGGCCCCAGCGGGAACGGCTCCCTGATCTGCACGCAGGCTCCGCTCAGCACCCGCAGGCCCGCCACCGCGGGACCGCCGAGCAGCTCGGCTGTCAGCCTGGACTTGCCGATGCCGGCCTCGCCCTCGACGACGGCCACGGCGGGCGCCCCGGCGACCAGCGCGACGAGCCGGGCGAGCTCCCTCTCCCGCCCCACCAGAACCGGGGAGACCACTCGCCCAGCACGCACCCGCTCATTCAACTGCACCGGAAGTCTTAGATCAACGTCACGGCGGCCGCCGCTCCCGGCCTCCGGACCTGGGCGTCCTGGACGACGTCACAACCAGCCGTCCTCACGCACGCTCCCGATATTTGGTGAACTAAACCATTAATGATGGAGGGGCGTCTGCGGGCAACGGGCCGGTCTCGGGGTTGAAGAGCGTCTTGGACAGGCGCTCGATGCCGTAACAGACGGCGCCGACCGCCACGCACTCGTCGCCGAGCACCGAGGCCCGCACCTCCGGAGTGCGCAGGCACATCGTCTCCAGTTCGTCCCTCAGCGGCTCCAGGAGCACGTCGGCCGACCGGGAGAAACCCCCGCCGAGCACCACCAGGTCGGGATCGACGGTGAGGGCCATCGCGGAGGTGGCCAGCGCGAGCACCTTGACGTACCGCAGGACGGCGCCGCGCGCACCGGCGTCGCCGCGCCTGGCGGCCTCGAACACCGCCCCCGCGACCGCGTCGGGCGGCGTGCCGGGTTCCACGGCGGGGACGGCCTGCAGGAGCTCGCCCACGTGACCGAGGTTGAACAGCGGGTGCACGCCGATCTCGCCCGCCGCGCCCCCGCCGCCGCGCAGGGGGACCCCGTCGAGCACGACGGCGGCCCCGGCCCGCCTGCCGACGTGCAGGAAGATCAGATTCCGGGTGTCGCGGGCGATGCCTCTGCGGCACTCGGCGAGTGCGGCGAGCCGGCTGTCGTTCTCCACGAGGACCGCGCAGCCCAGCCGCGCGCCGACGTGATCGGCCAGCGGCACGCTCGACCAGTCCTGGATGGCCCGGGACAGGACGACGCGTCCTTGCAGGTCGACGTAGCCCGTGCTGCCCGCGACCGCGATCCAGACGTCGGAGGCGGAGGTGCCCGAGCCGGTCAGGCAGGCGTCGACGGCCCTGTCGACGGCGGCCAGCCGCTCGGCGCGCGGCTGCTCGGGGGTGACCGGCTCGCGCGTGGTGTGCAGGACGTTGCCGTCGAGGTCGGCCACGACCGCGAGCACCTTGTGCGCTCCTATGTCGAGCCCCAGCACTCGGCCCGCTTCCCCGCGGAACCGGTAGCGGCGCGCGGGCCTGCCCTTCTCGCCGCCGCTCGGATCCATCTGGGCCACCCAGCCCAGCTCCATCAGGTCGCTGACCACCACCTTGATGGTGGCTCTGGCCAGGTCGGCGCGCTCGGCGAGCCTGGTCAGCGTCATCGGGCCGCCGACGCGCAGGGCGGCGAGCGCGGAGAGCGCGTTGAGACGCCGGAGCCGTTGAAGGTCGCCGCCAGTCACGGGGTGCGTCACGGATAACCCTTCTTGACGAATCTTAATGGTGGACTTCATCATAAATTCCCATCGGGACGGTCATCCACCACGACGCAAGCCCGCCCGCCCGTACGGCGACACGACCGTCGAATCCCGCCCCCCGACCCCTCAGGGACCTGACTTGCTGCTGCCACGACCCGTTCACCTCACCCGAGACGGCACGGAGCCCTTCACCCTCACCACGGCCACAGTGATCGCCGCACCCCCCGAGCTCGCGCGGGTGGAAGGCTGGCTGCGTGGCGTGCTGTTCCCCGTGACCGGCCTGCCGCTGCCGCCCGGAGAGGCGCGGCCCGGGGCGATCGAGATCACCCTGGCGGCCGGGCTCGGCCATGAAGCGTACCGCCTGACCGTGCGCCCCGGCGGGGTGCGCATCGAAGCGGGGGACGCGGCGGGGGCGTTCTACGGCGCGCAGACCCTGCGCCAGCTGCTGCCGCCCGCGGCCTTCCGCAGCGGCGCGGTCGGCGAGCGGGACTGGCTCGTCGCCCCGGTCACCGTCGAGGACCGGCCGAGATTCCGGTGGCGCGGCTGCCTCATCGACGTGGCCAGGCACTTCCTGCCCAAGCCCGACCTGCTGCGGTACATCGACCTGCTGGCCGCGCACAAGCTCAACGTGCTGCACCTGCACCTGACCGACGATCAGGGCTGGCGGTTCGAGGTGAAGGGGTACCCGAAGCTGACCGAGGTCGGCGCCTGGCGGAGGGAGAGCCCGCTGGGGTCACGCCGGCACGGCGTTTTCGACGGCCGCCCGCACGGCGGCTTCTACACCCAGGACGACCTGCGCGAGATCGTGTCGTACGCGGCGGACCGGTTCGTCACCGTGGTGCCCGAGATCGAGCTGCCCGGGCACTCCCAGGCCGCCATCGCCGCCTATCCGGAGCTGGGCAACCTCGACGACCCGCTGGAGGTCGCCACCCAGTGGGGCGTCTCCCCGAACGTGCTCAACGTCGAGGACGCCACGCTCGCCTTCTACCGGGACGTGCTCGACCAGGTCATGGAGATCTTCCCCGGCGAGTACGTCTGCGTGGGCGGCGACGAGTGCCCCAAGACGCAGTGGCGGGAGAGCCCGTCGGCCCAGCGGCGCATCCGCGAGCTCGGCCTGCGCGACGAGGACGAGCTGCAGAGCTGGTTCATCCGCCAGTTCTCCGACCATCTGACCGCGCGCGGGCGACGCCTGCTGGGCTGGGACGAGATCATCGAGGGCGGCCTGCCGCCGGGTGCGACCGTGGCGTCCTGGCGCGGCACGTACGGCGCGGTCGTGGCGGCCAGGGCCGGGCACGACGTGATCACGTGCCCGTTCACCCAGCTCTACCTCGACTTCCGGCAGTCGGACCGGCCCGACGAGCCGGTCCCGATCGGCAGCGTGATCTCGCTGCGCGACGTCCACGCCTTCGAACCGGTGCCGCCTGAGCTCACGGAGGCCGAGGCCGTTCGCGTGCTCGGCGCACAGGCGAACCTCTGGACCGAGCACATCGACTCGCCTCGCGCGCTCGACTACATGGCCTTCCCCCGCCTGTCGGCCTTCGCCGAGGTCGTGTGGAGCCCCGCTGGCGGCGACTTCGACGACTTCCGGGCGCGGCTGCACCACCACGAGCGCCGGCTCGCCGCGCTGGGCGTGGAGTACCGCAAGGAGTCCGGCCCCGAGCCGTGGCAGACGCGGCCGGACGTCAAGGGCTGGCCGCGCGAGCGGGCGGAGACCGAGGCCGAGGTGGCGGCCTGGACCCGCGGCATCCGACGAAACCTCAGTGGAGAGAGGCACGCATGACCAGACGCCTGTCTGTCATCCTCGTCTGCTTATCCTGCCTGCTCGGCGTGATCACCCCGGCCCGTGCGGCGACTCCCGAGCTGTCGGCGTACTTCAGCAGGCCGAGCGTCGACGGCACGCTCGACGGCTCCCTGCTGACGCGGTTGCTGGGCCTGATCGACCTGGCCGCGCCGGGTTCCACCCTGCGCGTGGCGACGTACGTGCTGGAGATCAGGACCGTCAAGGACGAGCTCGTGGCGGCGCACGATCGCGGCGTCGACGTACGGGTGGTGTCCGAGGGATCCGGTCACGACCCGCTGCTCGACGAGCTGGCCGCCGCCGGCGTGCCGGTCACGCTCTGCACCATGGGCTGCAACGGCCCGGACACCGACATCAACCACCACAAGTTCTTCGTGTTCAGCCGCCTCACGGACGGCAGGACCGACGTGGTCGCGCAGAGCTCGCAGAACCTCAGCGCCGACAACGGCCTCCACCAGAACATGCTGATCAGCTCGGGCGACGCCGGCCTGGCCGAGGGCTACCGGCAGGTGTTCGACACGCTGGTCTCCCGGGTGCGGGCGACGTGGCAGGCGCCCTTCACCTCCGCCAGTGGCAAGGTCACGGTCTGGATGGAGCCCCGCGACACCGTCTACGACCAGGCTACCTACGACAGCGCCGACCTGGTCGCGGCCATGATCAAGGACGTGGGCTGCCCCGGCACGATCCGCGTGGCGCAGGCGCAGTTCGCCACGGACAGGCCGCTCGTCATCGACGCGCTCAAGGCGAAGAAGCAGCAGGGGTGCGGCGTCCAGGTGCTCGTCGCCGAGGGCAACCAGACGGTCTCGACCGCCCAGGAGCTCGCCAAGGGCGGCATCGTGGTGCACACCTTCAGGCCCGGCGGCTGCCACTACCCGGCCGGGGACACCTGCGCGCCCGACAACCTCCACTCGAAGATCATCCTGGTGAACGGGCCGTCGGCGGCAGCGGGCGGCGCGACGCGGCGCTACGTCTACACCGGCTCCCACAACCTCAATGCCGGCTCCCTGACCGCCTCGGACGACTCCTTCATCCGGATCGACGACGCGGGGATCTACGCGGCGTACGACGCGGACTTCGCCGCGATGCTGGACGAGATGATCAAGTTCGTCCCCTCCGCCTATCCGGACGCCGCGCTCCAGATGGCCGCCAATGGCCCCGACGACCAGCGGGCGCCGAGGGCGGCCGCCATGCGCGCCGGCTACACGGCCGTGGCCTGGGAGGGCGACCGTGATCGTGCCTCGGTGGACGGCACCGAGGTCTACGCGCGCATCTACCACGACGGGCAGCCGGTGACCGGCCCCGTGAAGGTCTCGATGGGCGGGGTCGGGTGCGCGACCGGCTGGAACCACGTGCAGCCGTCGGCCGGCGTCGACGACACGGGCAACGCCTACGTCGCCTGGGCCGAGGACGGCGACTGCCGGGGCGAGCACAACATCGCGGTGCGCAGGCTCTCGCCGTCGGGCACGCTGAGCTCGACGATCTGGGCGAACGACCCGCAGTGGAGCGGCGACCAGACCCGGCCGAGGATCGCGGTCCAGGGCGACGGCGGGTTCACGGTGGTCTGGGAGGACACGCCGACCAAGACCGTCCGCGCGGCCGGCTACGCCTCGCTGACCTCGCGTGCCTTCGCGCCGGTCCAGGTGGGCGCGGGGGACCGGCCGGACGTGGCCGTCGACGGCGCCGGCACCGCGACCGTGGTCTGGCAGCAGGCGCCCGACGTGTACGGCAAGCGCGTCTCGGCGACCGGTGCGACCGTCGCCGCCGCCACGAAGATCAACACCAACGCGGCCATTGAGCACCTGGCCCCCGCGGTGGCGACGACGGCGGGCGGCGACAGCGTCGTCGCCTGGAGCGACAACGTGGCGGTCACCGGAGGCGACGTGAAGACCGTCTGGCGGGTGCGGACGCGAGGTCTGACGCCCTCCCTAGGATCGAGGTTCGCTGAGAACCCCGTCGCGTTCGGCAAGTACGCGCCGAACACGGTCTCCGACGGCGGCAAGGAGTACCCGCCGCTCTGCGGGAGGGTGTCGTCGGTGGACAGGTGCGCGGTCCAGGGATCGCCGTCCGTCGCCGTCGACGACAGCGGACGGTTCGTCGTCGGCTGGACCGAGTCCGACATCTGGAACGCCGGCCGTTCCTTCGAGGTGTACGCCCGCGGCTTCAACGCCGACGGGACGACGGCCGGCCGGTTCCCCTGCGAGCGCATGAACCCGAACACGGCCGGCAGCCAGTCGGCCACCGCCGTCGCCGCCGACGCCACCGGCTTCCACCTCTTCTACGCCGAGGACTTCGACGTCAACGGATACAGCGATGTCGTGGCGCGGACCGGCTTCACCAACACCGAATTCTGAGCCGGGCGCCGCTCCCTCGCGATCGAGACCCTGACCACCACCCCCGGCGCTTCCAGAGAGAAGGAACCCCCCGTGCGTCTGCGTATGGCATTGGTCGCCGCCCTGGCCGTGACCCTGGCCGGTTGTGGCTCCGGCACCGATACAACCACCAACTCCGGAAAAATCACGATCAGCTACGCGATTTGGGAGAAGAACGACCAAGCCAGCACCCAGAAAATCATCGACGCCTTCCAGAAGCAGCACCCCGACGTCACGGTCAAGCTGGAGATCACCCCCTGGGACCAGTACTGGATCAAGCTCCAGACCGCCGCCACCGGCGGCGCGGCCCCCGACGTCTTCTGGATGAACAGCCTCAACGTCCGCCTGTACGCCAAGGGCGGCGTGCTCGCCCCCATCGAGAACGCCGACGTCAGCGCCTTCCCGCAGGCGATCGTGGACGGCTACCGCTACGACGGCAAGCTGTACGGCATGCCGCGCGACGTCGGCCTCCCCGTGCTCTGGTACAACAAGGAGCTCTTCGACAAGGCCGGCGTCAAGTACCCGACCGCCGACTGGACCTGGGACGACCTCAGGGCCGCCGCCAAGAAGCTGACCGACCCGGCCACGAAGCACTACGGCCTGCTGGCCCCCATGTGGGACCAGGGCGGCTTCTACCCCACGATCGTCCAGGCCGGCGGCCACGTCATCTCCGCCGACGGCAAGAAGTCGGGCTTCGACGAGCCCGGCTCCATCCAGGGCCTGGAGTTCTGGACCGACATGATCAACAAGGACAAGGTCGCCCCGCCCGCCCAGGCGACCACCGACACCGACCCCGTACAGCTGTTCATGACCGGCAAGTACGCCATGTACTACGGCGGCTCCTGGCTCGCCACCGCGTTCAAGGCCGACACCGAGCGCGGCGACAAGGTCGACGTGGCGCCCCTGCCCAAGGGGCCGGCGCAGGAGGCCGTCATCCTGCTCGGCCTGGCCAACGCCGTCTCGGCCAAGAGCGAGCACCCGGTCGAGAGCGCGCAGTTCGCCACGTTCCTCTCCTCCGAGGAGGCCCAGAAGATCCTCAGCGACACCGGCGGCGCCTCGGTCTCCTCGCGGGCGGGCACCCAGGACGGCTGGTTCAACGCCTTCCCGAACTACCACCTGAAGGAGGCGTTCGACGCCTCGATCCCGCACGGCGTGCCGTACCCCGTCTCCCTGAACACCGCCAAGTGGCAGGACGTGCAGAACAAGCTCCTCGCCGAGGCGTGGGCGGGCAAGCGGCCGACCGCGGACGCGGCCAGGGAGATCGCCGCGCAGATGAACGAGATCCTGGCCGAGGAGTAGCGGATGCTGCTGACCGAGGAACGGGTCGCCGTCAAGACGGCCCGGCCTGGGCGGCGGCCGCGCCGCGACTGGCTCTGGGGTTACGGGCTGATCGCGCCCATGGCCCTCGGGCTGGCCGTGTTCTACCTGTGGCCGATCGTCCAGACGCTCTACCTGAGCTTCACCGAGTCCGGCGTGTTCGGCGGGCAGACGTGGGTGGGGCTCGACAACTTCGCCGCCCTCTTCGGCGACGAGGAGATGCTCGGTGCGCTGCGCAACACGCTGCTCTACTCCGTGCTCGTGCTCATCGGGGTGCCGCTGGCGATCGTGATCGCGGTGCTGCTCAACGTGCCGGGGCTGCGCGGGCTCGGCTTCTTCCGCACGCTGTACTTCCTGCCGGTGGTCACCATGCCCGCGGCCGTCGGCCTGACCTGGCGCTACCTGTACAACGGCGACTTCGGCCTGATCAACTACCTGCTCGGCGAGATCGGGATCGACGGGCCCTACTGGGTCTCCGACCCCGAGTTCGCGATCTACGCCATCGCGGTGGTCGGGATCTGGAGCTCGCTCGGGTACAACGCCGTGCTGTTCCTGGCCGGGCTGCAGGGGATCCCGAAGCACTATTACGAGGCCGCCGCGATCGACGGCGCGGGCAGGGTGCGGCAGTTCTTCCGCATCACGCTGCCGCTGCTCACGCCCACCACGTTCTTCGTCATGGTGATCACGCTGATCAACGCTCTTCAGGTGTTCGACCTGGTCTTCCTCATGATCGACACCAAGAGCCCGGCGATGGCGGGGAGCCGTACGATCGTCTACCTCTTCTACGAGCAGGGCTTCGTGCAGAACAGCCGCGGCTACGCAGCCGCGATCGCGGTCGTGCTGCTGGCCCTGATCCTCGCGCTGACCGCCCTCCAGTTCAGGCTGCAGAGGCGGTGGGTCCACTATGAGTAGGCGCTGGATCGTGTACGCGGTCCTGCTCGTCGGTGGGCTGATCATGATCACGCCGTTCGTCTGGCAGCTCGTGGTCTCGCTGCAGACGGTCACCGAGTCGATGCGGGTGCCGCCCAGGCCGGTCCCCTCCTGGCAGTGGCACAACTTCGCCGACGTGTTCAGGACCGTGCCGCTCGGGCGGCAGTTCCTCAACACCGTGATCGTCACGGCGGCGGTGACGGCCGGGCAGCTGCTGCTCTGCTCGCTCGCGGCCTTCGCCTTCGCGCGACTGGAGTTCCCCGGGCGCGGGCCGATCTTCATGCTGTTCCTGGCCGTGCTGATGGTGCCGGGGGAGCTGTTCCTGCTGCCCCGGTACGAGATCATGCAGGGGCTCGGCTGGCTCAACAGCCTCCAGGCGCTCATCGCCCCCGGGGTCTTCGGGGCTTTCGGTACGTTCCTGCTGCGGCAGTTCTTCAAGACGCTGCCCAGGGAACTGGACGAGGCGGCGCGCCTGGACGGCGCCAACCCGCTGCAGATCTACTGGTGGATCATGCTGCCGCTGGTACGGCCCGGGCTGCTGGCGCTCGGGCTGCTGACCGTCATGTGGTCCTGGAGCAGCCTGCTCTGGCCGCTGGTGGTCAACACCGACCCGGAGATGATGACGCTCTCCGCCGGGCTGGCCTCGCTGCGCGGCCAGTACCTGACCGATTACCCGATCCTCTTCGCCGGGTCCGTCGTCGCCTCGCTGCCCGTGATCGTTCTTTTCGTGGTCATGCAGCGGCAGCTGATCGCCGGGATCGCGTTCACCGGCTCGAAGGGCTGATCCGCCAGTCTTTCCTCCCGTTGTATCCCCCTATCGAGGAGTATGTGTGCATTCCCGTCTCAAGTGGATCGTCGTCGCCTTAGGCGTCACTCTGGCCTCCTCCGCCTCACCGGCACTGGCCGACCCGAAACCCGTGGACGTGCAACTGCTGTCCCTCACCGACTTCCACGGTTACATCACCCCGCAGAACAACGCCTCCGACGGGACGATCAAGGATCCGCAGGGGAACACCCTGGTGGTGGGCGGCGCGCCGTACGTGGCGACGCATCTGGACAAGCTCCGGCAAGGCCATGAGAACACGGTCACGTTCTCGGTCGGTGACAACTTCAGCGGCTGGCCGACCGAGGTGTCCTACCACGCCGACGAGCCCACGATCGAGTTCCTGAACAAGATCAAGGTGGAGTTCACCACGGTCGGGAACCACGAGCTGGACCGGTCCCTGGAGTTCCTGCGCGACCACATGGGCGAAGGCGAGTGCTTCGGCGAGATCGGGGTCGACAGCTGCTTCACCGACTCCGACGGGCGGCAGTTCCACGGCGCCGACTTCGCCATCTCGACGGCCAACATCACGCGGAAGGGCGACACCCGTCCGGTGCTCCCGCCGTACGTGATCAAGCGCTTCCAGGGCATCCCCGTCGGGTTCATCAACCTGACCACGCCCACCACGGTGGACGGCTCCACCTCCTACCAGCCGTCACTGGACAACCTGCCGCTGGTGGAGACGGCCAACAAGTACGCCGCCATCCTCAAGCGGCGCGGCGTCAAGGCCATCGTCGCCAACGTGCACGAGGGAGGCAAGGCCGGAGACGACTACAACGGCTGCGCCGACCAGAAGAGCGGGCCGATCTGGGACTTCGCCGCCAACGCCTCGCCCGACATCGACGTCATCGTCACGGGCCACTGGCACTGGTACTTCACCTGCTCGCTACCCGACCCGGCGGGTAACCCCCGCCCTGTCGTCGAGGCCGCCAACCACGGCCGCCTCATCAACGAGATCAACTTGAAGCTCGACCACCGTACCCGCGACGTCATCAGGTCCGAGACCACCGCGGTCAACCACCCGTGACCCGCGACGTCACCCCCGACCCCGCCATGGTGAAGCTGGTCGACCACTGGAACGCCAAGCAGAAGGAGACCTACGCCAAGCCGTACGGGACCATCACCGGCGACCTCACCAGGACCCGCGACGCGACGGGGCAGAGCACGCTCGGCAACACCGTGGCCGACGTGGCCTACTTCGACTCGCAGCGAACCGAGGGCGGCCAGGCCGACCTGGCCATGGTGGCCGTCGCGCCGACCAAGGGCTCCAACTCCCTGCGCGGCGACCTGAGGTTCGCCAAGGGCACGAACCCCGCCGACAGCGACGGTCAGGTGCTCATGGGCGAGTCGTGGGCGGCGTGGGGTTACGCCAACCCGGTGCTCACGGTCTCGGTCAAGGGCTCGCAGATCGAGCAGGCCCTGGAGCAGCAGTGGCAGACGCAGGCCAACGGCACCGTGAAGTTCGCGCCGCTGGCCGTGTCCAAGAACGTCCGCTTCTCCTACTCCGCGAACCGGCCCGTCGGGGACCGGGTCGACCCCGCCGACGTGATCGTGAACGGGCAGCCGCTCGACACCGGCAGGACCTACCGGCTCGCCGCGCTGGCCTACACGCTGCTCGGCGCCGACGGCTACACCGCCTTCGCCGGGTACACCGACGCCGTGCGCGGCAACCGCGACTACGAGGCCATGCGGGCCTACCTGCGGCAGGGGCCGGTGGCCCCGCCCGCCCTGGACCGGGCGGTGCCGCTGATGTAGGACTCCGGGTGCGGGGGACCCGCGTCCCCCGCACCCGCGCGGGCCCCCCGGACGGTATCGCGATGGTCCGTGACCTGCAGCCGACCGTGCTGATCGACGATCGGCTGGAGGCCGACGGCGGCGGCCGCGGCTCCATCGTGACCGGTTCGCCGACCGACTACAGCGGCGACTTCGCCTCCCCGGAGCAACTGATACCGGTCGACGGCATCCGTGCCGAGGACGGCAGCCCCGTGCCCTGGGAAGCCTGCGTCACGATCAACGACAACTGGGGCTGCACCGCGGGCGACGACCTGTGGAAGAGCCCGGAAAAGCTGATCACCAAGCTGGTCGAGTGCGTGCCTGCTGCTCATTCGGTCGTAGAGCGGAGCGCCACCGCGGCGGCCCGTGCTCGCGGGCCAGCGCCTCGGCTACGGGGACTTCGGGCAGCAGGAGCGCGAGTCCACCGTAGAGGCCGGCGAGCACAGAGACAACGGCACCGGCCAGCATCGGAAGCCGACCCGCGGCCGGACGGGCGCGGAGCCGCGCGGCGCTCGGTTGGGGGAGCGGGCGGCGGTGCGGGGAGGATGCCGTCGTCGGTTGTCCGGACACGGTCGTTCTCTTCGCTGGTTCGTCACGGGGGTTCGGTTCACGCTATTCGGCGGCGGTGCGTCGAGGATGGGGTCAGGTGGACTGCCGGATACGTCGGCCGGTGGCCTCCACCGTGGTGACGAGGATGAAGTGGTCGCGGCTGCGTGCCCACGGCGTCAGCGGCAGGCTTTCCAGCCGGGCGATCTGCGCCGGATCGTCGGCGACACGCGCCGGCCCCACAACGGTGACCGACCAGCCGGTCCGCTCCTTGGAGTCGAAGTCGTCGACCTCGAAGGCCACGACCGCACGGCGGGTGGCGGCGGCCAGCTTGGAACCGGCCGCCGCGCGGATGACGATGTCCTCCCCGTCCAGGCAGAAGTTGACCGGCTGCACAGCAGGCAGGGCACGGTCGGTGAAGACAATCCGCCCGATCGGGCGTGAGGGCAGCAGGCGCATGCACTCCTCGTGGGAAAGCACCTGCAGGCCGGCCGAGTCGAGTTCCATACCGCCAGCCTGCCAGCGTCCCTATGCGCGAGTCAGGGACGAAAGTCCCGTGACAGCCGCCGATCGCCCTCGGTCGCGGAGACCGTGGACCGTCCCCACGCGGAATAGCAGGCGCGTGCCGAACGCCCTGAAAGATCGGGTCCAAAGTCCCGCCGCGAAGGTGACCTGTGGCGGTGACGGCGGCCCTGGCTTCGGATCTACTGTTTCGGTCATGTCCGATGAGCGCCACCTGATCCGCCGCCAGCTCGCACGCGGCCGGTGGAGCCCATGACGGGCATGCACCCTGACGGGCGGCGAGTCGCACGTGAGAAATCCCATCCTCCAGACCCGCCGCCCGTCCACCCCGCTGTCACGGGTCACCGGGTTTCGCGACCCCCATGACAGGCTTGCACGTCCGACGCGTCTTCGACGAGCGGTGTCCCGCGGCCTGATCCGCTCATATACGAGGAAGTGGCAGGGGGCACGGCGTTCGTGCTCGTCAACGACCACGATCCCAAACCGCTCTACTACCAGTTCGCCGCCGAACACCCCGGCGCGTTCACCTGGGAGAACCTCGAGGCGGGGCCAGAGGTCTGGAAGGTCCGTATCGGCCGCCCCTGACCGGCTGCTACGCCGCAGTGCCTGCTCCGGAGAGCGCGGGGCAGGCACTGCGGCGTTCGGCCACCTGAATGTTCGCCACCAGCGAGGTCACCGCCATAGACGTGCCCGTGGGGATGACGCGCATGGTCATGCCCGCCGCTCGGTGCCCGGCCACCGCGCACCAGCCGTTCACGGCCTCGCCCAGCGGCTCGAGTCTCAGCGTGGCGCTCTCGCCGGAGGCCGGCATCGGAGTGCGCTCGCCGGTCGTCAGGCACAGGTCGTGCCGCTGGGCATCGGCGTTGGTGACGTGGCGATGACGACCGCGGCGGCGGTCACCAGGCAGCCGACGACCACCCCGGCGATGGCCGGCGAGGAATGCCGCCACGTCCTGCCGCCCATCGCCGAGCCGTCCGTCCCCGTGCACTGCGCGCCGTCAGCCGCCGCGCGGCCACTGGCGAACGAGCAGTTCAGCGGGTGCCAACCTGCTCGGCCGTGCGACGGGTAGCCGCTGAGCGGACCACGATCACCGTCAGGGCCAGGGTGAGCGCGGCGGTGATCGCCAGGAGGGCCAGGCCGAGGCCGTAGGAGCCGAGCTGTCCGTAGATGAAGCCCATCACCAGCGGCGGCACGAACCCGCCGAGGCCGCCGGCGGCGCCGACCAGGCCGGTGACCGTGCCGACCTTGTCGGGGGGTGCGACTTGGGCGACGAGGGCGAAGGTGGCGCCGCTGCCCGCGCCGAGCGCCGCAGCCATGGTCAGGAACGCGATCGTGCCGATCGGCATGAGGCTGGGCGTGAGCGCCTGCACCCCCGCCATGACGGCGATGAGGACGAACACGCCGGTCAGCACAGGGATGGGGCCGACGCGGTCGGACAGCCAGCCGCCGAGGGGACGGGCCAGGACGGCCAGGACGACGAACCCGGCCATGCGGTTGGCGGCGTCGGCGAGCTCGAGGCCGTAGCCGGTTTGCAGGTAGGCGGGCAGGTAGACGGAGAAGGCGACGTAGCCGCCGAACGCGACCGCGTACAGCACTCCCGCCTGCCACGTGATCGCCAGCTTCAGGGTCGCGGCCATGCGCGTCGCGAGCGGCTGGGTGGCGACCGTGCGGCCGGGGGCGTCCCGCAGGACCAGCCACGCGACGATGGCGTAGGCGGCCAGGACGACGGCGGTGATCAGGAACGGGGTGGCGGCGCCGCCGGTCCGCACCAGGGTGACGGTGGTCAGCGCGCTGATCGCGGTGCCGCCCATCCCGGCGCCGAAGACCCCGACCGCCAGCCCGCGCCGGTGCGGCGGGAACCAGGCGTTGACGAACGGCACTCCGACAGCGAACACGGTGCCCCCGATGCCGAGGAAGAATCCACCGATCAGCAGCGCGGCCAGTGAGGTCTGCCCGAACAGCCCGATGAACAGCACGGGGACGATAGTGGCGGCGGAGATCAGCGGGAACATCACCCGCCCGCCGAAGCGGTCGGTGAGCGCGCCAACGGGGATGCGGCCCAGCGAGCCGACGATCACCGGTACGGCGACCAGCAGCGCCTGCTGCCCGGACGACAGGCCGAGCAGCTCTTTGAAACGGGGGCCTAGCGGGCTGAGCAGGGCCCAGGCCCAGAAGTTCACCGCGAAGCCCAGAGTCGCCAGGGCGAGCATCAACGCGGGCCTGCGGCCACGGGTGGCGGCCGGTGCGTTTGTCATGTCTTCCTCACGTGATCGTGGATTCATGGGTGGCCGCTGCTGCGTGCCGTAGATGTCCCGGTCTCATCACAGCTCAGAGGTCCTGTGGCGGGGTATGGACCAAGGTCACCACCTCGGGGACCTAGGACGCGTGGAGGTGCCGGGCGAGGTCGCTCTGGTAGGGGAAGCTGCCTGGCTGGTAGCCGCACCAGGGCTCCTCGGCGAGCACGTCGCCGGTGCAGGCGTACGCGCGGGACCGGGAGCCGCCGCAGATGGTCCGGAACTCGCATGCCCCGCATCGCCCGCCGAGCCGGTCGGCGTCGCGTAGGGCGGCGAACAGGGGCGCGGACCGGTAGATGTCGGTCAGCGGCCGATCGCGTACGTTGCCCGCGCCCAGCGGCAGGAATCCCGACGGGTGCACGGTGCCGGTGTGGGAGACGAACACGAAACCGCGCCCGGCGTTCACGTCGATGGGCGGGCGGCGCACCCGGCTCTGGCCGATCAGCCCGGCGCGCTGCGCCCGCCGGTGCAGGTCCTGGTAGAGCGGTCCCAACGTCTGGGCGTGGTCGGCGCCGTGCTCGGCCAGGATCAGCCGTTGCACGGCCACGCGCCGGAAGTGGTGGGCCTCGGTGGTCTTGACCGGGATGGTGGTGCCGAGGTCGTACAGGAAGTGCAGCACGTCCTCTGCCTCTTGAGGGCTCAGCGCGGACAGGGCGCGGCCCCGGCCGGTGGGCACCAGGAAGAACACACTCCACAGCAGCGCGCCCTGGTCGCGTACCAGGCGGGCGATGTCGGGCAGCCGCACGAGGTTGCGGCGCGTGACCGTCGTGTTGATCTGCACCTTGAGCCCGGCCTCGCGGGCGGCCTGCCAGGCGGCCATGGTGCGGGCGAACACGCCGTCGTAGCCGCGGAAGGCGTCGTGTCCGGCGGCCGTGGAGCCGTCGAGGCTCAGCGAGATCGCCGCGGTGCCCGCCTCGCGCAGCCGGGCGAGGTTGCCGGGGGTGAGGGCCGGGGTGGCCGAGGGCGACACGGCGGGTGAGAGGCCGAGCTCGCGGGCCCGCCGTACCAGCTGGAACAGGTCGGGTCGCTCGAACGGGTCACCACCGGTGATCACGAACAGCGGCGCGGGTCGGCCGAAGGCGGCCACCTGCCGCATCAGCTCGGTGGCCTCGTCGGTGGTCAGCTCCTCCGGATGCCGGTCGGGCACGGCCTCGGCGCGGCAGTGCAGGCACGCCAGCAGGCATGCACGCGTGGCCTCCCAGATCACGATGAACGGGCGGTCCGCGGCATCCCGCCGGACCTGCCGCAGCGGCGGGCGCAGACTCATATGCGGGCTCCCAGCAGGATGTGGGCCACGACGTCGGCGGCCGAGTGGTCGTCGGGCAGGCCGTCGAGGAAGGCGGCGTTCTGGCCGAGTGTGAGCAGAGGCGGCTCGTCGTAGCCGTCGGCGCGGTGCTGGCCGAGGCCGATGGCGGCCAGCAGGCCGTTACACAGGCAGCGCCGCCCTTCGGCCTCCTCGGCCGGGCGGCCCTTGCGCACGTAGGTGTCCACCGGCTCGGCCGGGCAGCGGTAGCCGATCGCGCCGTTCGGCTTCGCGTACGGTGTGCGCAGGTAGCCCAGGTCGCACAGCCGCGGCCGCGCCTGATACACCTCCTGCTCTGACAGCGTCTCTGCGACGTCGGCGACCTTGAACGGGAACCCGGTGGGCGAGGCGCGCGGGTCGTTGCGCACCTGGAGTGCGCCGCTCGCGGCCTGCTCGCGTAGGCGTCCGCGCAGGCCCTCGTCGAGCCCGGTCTCCCGGCACAGCGCGAACGCCGACCCCACCTGGATGCCCTGCGCGCCCGCCGCCCAGGCCCGCTCGAGCCCGCCGGGCGTGCCGTACCCGCCGGCCAGCCAGAACGGCAGGCCGAGCGCGGCCACCTTGCCCAGGTCGGCCTCGTCGCGTGGCCCATACATCGGCTCTCCGGCTGCATCGAGCGTCATCCGGCCGCGGGGTGGTGCGCTGTGCCCGCCCGCCACCGGTGTCTCGATCACGAACCCGTCCGGCCGGGTGAGCGGTGAGCGGGCCAGGTACGCGGACAGCACGTGTGACGCCACGATCGCCAGCAACCGGGACCGGACGAGCGGCGTGAGACGGTGGCCGAGCAACTGCACCGGGTCGATCCCGATCGTGTGTCCGTCACCGCCCGCCACGGCGACCGAGACCTGGGCGGGGCGGTGCTCGGACAGGTCATCGAGCAGGCGCGGGATCTCCGCAGGGATGCCGGCGCCCATCAGCACGTAGTCGGCCCCGGCCAGGACCGCACCGTAGGCGGCGGCCGGGGTGGCGAGCTGGATCTTCTCCAGGTAGTTGACCCCGACAGGACCGTCGTGGCCCTCCTTGGCCAGGAAGACCTCGGCGAAGTTGGCGACCACGGCCAACTCGTCGCGGGCGCGGCTGTGCCGCAGCCCGAGCCGGGGCACAGGCCGGTACGGCACGTCCGGCCCGGTGCCGCCGGGTACGAAGTAGCGGCCGAGCACGCGCTCGGCCACCTCGTGCACCGGGAAGCAGGCCAGCGCGCGACGCAGGTGACCGCCAGGGTCGCCGCGCTGCAGCCGTCGGGCCAGGGTGACGTCCAGCGCCGTGCCCGACACCACACCGAGCTGCCCGGTCTCGGCGACCGCCCGGGCCAGCCGCCAGCCGGACACTCCCACCCCCATCCCGCCCTGGATCAACACGGGCCTCGGCGGCTCATACACGCGGGACCTCCACCGGGTCGAGCACCTCGAACACGGAACGGCGCGGCACGCGCGGGACTGGTGCGCCATACCCGAACCTGGCCAGCATCTGCACGTGACCCATCGGCCCGGCCTGGTCGGCGCGGTGCTGCGCCGGGCGCAGGTCGAGCGGCTGGCTGAACATCGACGCCGACACGCCGTGCGCGGTCGCGGCGAGGAGCACTCGCTGCAGCGCCTGCCCGGCACGCAGCCAGTCGAGCGGCCCGTCACCCCTGGTGAAAAGGGCCGCGATCTGCGGATCCGCCTCGAAGTCGGCGCTCGGCCGCGCGCACTCCAGGCCGAAGTCCCGCATGGGCAACTCCCTGTTTCGCGGGCGAGGGCCGAAGGCATGCTCGGGCACGCCGTCGAAGCGCCGGCACGGATCCGTCCAGCAGGCCAGCTCGGCGCGATAGGACTCCTCGGCGGCCAGCGTGTCGTCGGCCGTGCCGATCATGTCGAGCACACGCCGCGCCGTCCGCCCCTTGACCAGGACCAGTGTGGCGCTCTCGGCGTGCGCGGCGTGGACCAGGTCGACGAAGACCTCCCCGGGCAGTCGGCGGCCGTCGAACGGGAAGCGGTTGGTACGCCGGTGCGGGATCATGTCGTACATCAGCCGCTCGTTCCGGTCGGGTGGGTCGCCCAGGACGGCGTGCACGGTGGCCAGCAGGTCGGGTCGGGCGGCCGGGTCGGGCAGCGCCGTGACGTGGGCGTCGTGCCCGGTCATCCGGATCGCCAGCCGCAGGTTGAACAGTGCGGCCCCACAGCTGATGCCGAGTCCGCGCCCCATCGGGTCGGTGACGGCCAGCAGCCGGTCGAGGTCGGCGTACAGCTCCATGGTGGCGTCGTCGACACGGTGGAAGCGCCACGGCTGGGTGTTGTGCACCGACGGCG
Organism: Nonomuraea sp. NPDC003727; assembly: GCF_053586935.1. Lineage (NCBI taxonomy): Bacteria > Bacillati > Actinomycetota > Actinomycetes > Streptosporangiales > Streptosporangiaceae > Nonomuraea > Nonomuraea sp. NPDC003727. The sequence goes on along the minus strand of NZ_JBSFNE010000016.1, from coordinate 13,391 downwards.
CCGCGGCGGCGGCCTTCACCGTTCTGCTCACGCCGCCGGGCGTCGCGAACGGAAGCTCCCGGGCGGCGAGCGATCCGGTGTCAGGGGATACCGGGATCGCGCCGATATCGGTCATCGGGACATCCCCGGCACAGGGGTAACAGCGGACATGGGATCAACATCTCGCGCCTCGCCGTGGTCACGGCAGGGACCAAGGTCCCTTGGATCACCTCCGATGGACCGTTTCCCGACCGGAACCCCGCAGGGTCCCTTGGGGCGCCTTGATGAGCCGTCGATTGACGGGCGCCTGGTGCGAGCCGCATGGGGATCGTGTCGCCGAACCCACTGCCCCGCAGGAGACAGGTTCAGGCTGCTTGGTGACGCCCCCGTGCCAGGTGAGCGCCACGCCGGTGGCGAGCGGAACGGGCAGGGACACCGCGGTGAAGATCCCGAAGCGGCGGCCGACCGCGGTCAGCACCTATCCTTGGGAACCTCCGAGCGGCCATGCGTTCCGTGCCCGCTCGCGCGGGATACCGGCAACGCTAGCCGAACAGCGTCCAGCCGTACTTGAGCACGACGACCAAGATCATGATCAAGATCCAGATCGTGACGGCGATGGCGTCCAGGTCGGCGTCGATGGCCCTGGTCAGCGCCTTCTGCGCGCGGCGGGGCAGGAACAGGTTGCCGTCGCGGACGTTCACGTGTGTCAGCGTCGACCACACCAACGTCGTGGACACGGTCACCAGCAGGCACCACGGGCACAGCGCGCCGATCACGTACATGGACTGGGAGAACAGCCAGTACGCGAAGATCAGGCCGAGCGTGTAGATCACCTGCGCGGCGAACATGAACCAGCGCGGGAACCGCACCCGGCCCAGGCTCGCCACCGCGATCGTGATCACGACCGGCTCGGCCACCAGCCCCAGGAAGGCGTTCGGGAAGCCTAACAGGTGCGCCTGCCAGGAACTGCCGACCGCGCCGCAGCTGACGACGCTGTTGATGTTGCAGGACAGATCCGCGCCCGGGTCGGCCGCCAGGCGCACCGCGTCGATCGACAGCACGAAGGACGCAGTCAGGCTCAGGCACGCCGACAACAGCATCGTTCCGAAGATCCAAGCGTTGGAGTGCCGGAACACGTGCACGCGGTGGAGGACCGTTGCCACTACTGGCCCTTGGCCGCGGTCACGGCTGCCGTCAGCGCGCCCGCCGTGTAGAGGTCGCCCTCGAACACCTTGCCGTTGATCTTCACGGTCGGCGTGCCCGAGATCCCCGTGTTGAACACGGCCTGCGTCGAGGTTGTGATCCACGGCTCGAAGCTGCGGCCGGTGAAGGCGTCCACCACGTCCGCCGAAACCCCGGCACGACGGGCCAGCGTGGCGATCTCGTCGTCAGACAGGCCGCGGCTGCCCTCCTCGGGCTGGTTGGCGAACAGCGCCGCGTTGAACGCCAGAACCTTGTCCGGCGCCCGATCGGCGACGGTCGCGACGGCGTTGGCCGCCCGCGTGGAGTACTTCGCGCCGCTGGAAGCCTGATCCAGGAACGACAGCGGGTACAGCTCCAGCCGCACCGTCCCGTCGGCCACCATCTTGTCCAGCTCGCGGCTGTTGGCCTGCTCGAAGCGCCCGCAGTACGGGCACATGTAGTCGAGGTAGACCTCGAGCCGCACGGGCGCGGCCGTGTTGCCCAGGGCCAACGCCCCGCCCGCCGTCGCGATCGCCGGGGCCTTGCCTCCCTGCGCCGCCGGGGAGCTGTCGTTACCCGCCGCGTTGATCAAGCTGATCACGATGGCGACCAGGAGCCCCACGATGATCAGCCCGCCGCCGGCGGCGACCAGGCGGGTGCGTTTTTTCCTTCGCCGCTCGGCGGCAGCTCGGGCGTCGCGTAGCTCGCGGGACTTGATTCGTGCCTCGGTGGTCATGCTCTCGTTTTCCTCGCTGGACGAAAGATCGAGCGCCACGCGACACGTCGCCACCATTCCTGAACCACGCTCAGCCCTGGCCGGATGCCTCTCCCCGACGCCCGCCGCCCAGCTTGGAGCACACCGCCGCGCCCACACCCGGGCCGAAGGTCCCAACCCTGTGGACCTTGGTCCTGGATCGGACGTCACCGAGGCAATCGGGACGAGATCCGGTACGTGCCCAGCGGTCAAGCGCCGCACGGGTCACCACGACGCCGTTGCGTCTGTTCCGCCAGTTCTCCTTCCCAGGCGGCGTCGCCAGCCACGTTGCGCCGAGACGTCCGGCTCCATCCACGAGGCTGGCTTCGAGGGCGAGCAACGCCGCGCGCCCGCCGGAGGGGTCCGACTCCGTCACCAGGATCCGCATGCGACCACTTGTCGTCTGCCGTCACCCTCGGCAGAGACCGAAGTCCGTTGTACAGCAGGCTAGAAAACGTCGTCTCTCAGGCCCCTTCCGTCGCACAACCAACGTCCTTGCGCAGTGAGGACGAAAGTCCCTGGCAGCGATATCCGGACCGGCCAGAGGGTGGAGGCATCAGCAACGGATGCGAAGAAGGTGCTCACGCATGAGGCACAGGCCCATCGCTCTTGATCCCGCCGACGTGCAGGTCAAGATCCGTGGCGGGATACGACCTGCCGACGTCCGGCGCGCGAGGGAAACCGTGGCCCACCTGGCGCGGCTCGCCCACGAACCGGTGCTCGGCGCGAAGGTCAAGCTGGCCACCGCCCCCGGGCTCGCGGTGAAGCAACGGACGGCGGAGGCCGTCCTGGACGTCCAGGGGCGACTCATCAGAGCCCAGGCCAGCGCCGCCTCCACGCGCGCGGCCATCCACCTGCTCGGCGACCGCCTGCGGACCCGGCTGCTGGAGACCACCAGGGACTGGGAGAACCGGCGGGGGCGCCACCAGCAGCGTCCGGCCGGGCATGCCGGCGGGGAGCGGCGGGTCGTGCGGTCCCTCGCGGCGGCCCGTGCCGTGCCCGACGAGGCGGTGGTGGACATGGAGGAGCTCGACTACGACTTCCTGCTGTTCATCGAGGACGCGACGGGCCAGGACAGCGTCGTCTACCGCAACGGCGACGGCTACGGGCTCGCCCAGGTCGAGCCCCGGCCGGACCTGCCGTTGCCGATGTGCGCGGCGATCTCGGTCAGCCCGTCGCCCGCTCCTCGGCTCACTGTAGAGGAGGCCATCGAACGGCTGGAGCTGACCGGGTTCGCGTTCGTCTTCTTCGCCGACGCGGACACCGGCGCCGGCCGGCTCGTCTACCGCCGTGACGACGGGGACTACGGCCTGGTCAGCACCGCTCACGCCTGACGTCCCTCCGAAGCGGACCGCGGCCCCCCATGGCGCGAGAGGGGCCGCGGTCGCCCGGCGTGGTGGCAGCCGTAGACGGGCAAGGAGTGCATCGATTCTCTTCCCGCGCGTCTGTTTCGTCGGCCTCGTCGGGTCCGGGCTTGTCATCTCCGGCCTGCTCCTGGTCCCCACCAGACCGAGCGAGGCGTCCCGCGGGCTGGCGTCCGAGTGCGGTGCACAGGACGACGCCGAACCGGAAGAGGCCGGCCGGGACGGCGTCTGCATTGGCGTTGGCGTGCGACTTTCCGGGATCTCCGGCATGGAGCGGTCCGTAGGTCGCGGTAACGATGGCTTCGAAGCAGAGGAGGAAGCCGGCACGACGGCTCCGGCCGACTCGCGGCCGGTCGACAACGGGCCGCGTCTCTACGGCCGCCGCGACCCGTCGCCCCCGAATCCTGCGCCGCTGCTCGGCGAGAAGGGTTGGCGTCCGAACGTGTCAACAGTGCAGCGTTCCGCGTCGCCTTTCATCGCTGCATCAAGTGCGCTCTTCAAGGGCGGGCGCTACTGCAGTTGGTCGCGGCGGCGGGTGAGGTAGGCGGTCTCGCCGGTGTTGCCGGCCAGCTCGATGGCCCGGTCGTAGGCCGCGCGTGACTGCTGACTTCGGCCCAGCCGGCGCAGCAGGTCGGCGCGGGTGGCGTGGTAGGCGTGATAGCCGGCCAACGCCTCGGCGAGGCGGTCAACGATGGCCAGGGCCACCTCCGGCCCGTCGAGCTCGGCCACGGCGATGGCCCGGTTGAGAGCGATGATCGGCGAGGGGTCGAGGCGGACGAGCTGGTCGTAGAGGGCGAGGATCTGCGACCAGTCGGTGTCGCGGATGTCGCGGGCGGAGGTGTGCACGGCGTTGATCGCGGCGAGGATCTGGTAGCGACCCGGAGCCACCCCGGCGGCGGCAGCGGCCAGGCGCTCGCGCACCAGCCGGTGACCTTCGGCGATCAGTTCCGAGTCCCAGGCCCCACGGTCCTGCTCGTCGAGCGCGACCAGTTCGCCGTTCGCCGAGATCCGGGCGGTGCGGCGGGCCTCGGTGAGCAGCATCAGCGCCAGCAGCCCGGCCACTTCTCCGTCCTGCGGCAGGAGCGCGCGGATCAGGCGGGTGAGCCGGATCGCCTCGGTGGTCAGGTCATGCCGTACGGGGTCGGTGTCGGGGCCGCTGGCCAGGTAGCCCTCGTTGAAGACGAGGTACAGGACGGCGAGGACGCCGGTGACGCGTGCCGGGAGATCCTCGGCGGCCGGCACGCGATAGGGGATGCGAGCCGCCTTGATCTTGGCCTTCGCGCGGGTGATGCGCTGCTCCATGGTGGTCCCCTGCACCAGGAAGGCGCGGGCGATCTCGGGCACGGTCAGACCGCCGACCATGCGCAGCGTCAACGCCACGCGCGCTTCCACCGCCAGCGCCGGGTGACAGCAGGTGAAGATCAGCCGGAGCCGGTCGTCGTCGATGGCGCCGAGAGGCTCGGGCGGGTCGTCGTACACCATCTGAGCCTCCTTGTGCTTGTCGTCGCGCTTGTTCTCGCGCCGGATCCGGTCGATGGCCTTGCGGTTGGCGGTGGTGGTCAGCCACGCGCCGGGGTTGGGGGGTACGCCGTCGGCCGGCCACCGTTCGACGGCGGTCGCGAACGCCTCGGCGGCCGCTTCCTCGGCGATGTCGAGGTCACCGAAGCGCCTGGTCAGGGCGGCCACCACCCGCGCCCACTCGTCGTGGTGGGCCCGGGTGATCGCCTCCTCGACGTCGCTCACTGGAACGGCCGCACCTCGATCTTCCGATCGCAGACCTTCGACGCTTCAGCCGCGAGCTTGAGCGCCACATCCAGATCGGGGGCCTCCCACACCCAGATGCCGGCGAGGTACTCTTTCGACTCCACGAAAGGCCCGTCGCTGAACACCGCCTGCTCGCCCCGGTTGTCGATGACCGTGGCCGCGTCGGTGTCCGCGAGTCCGCCCGCGAAAACCCAGTAGCCCTCGGCGATCAGTCGCTCGTTGAACGCGCTGATGGCAGGCCGCCTGTCCGTGCTGCCGGGATTGCTCTTGTCATCGATCACGGAAACCAGGTACCGCATCTGAAGATCATCTCCTGTGGTGTCAAGACAGCGTGGTTCGGTGGTAGGGACTTTCACGCCGTTGCATAGTGCGGGCGCCCGGCCGGCCGGTAGCGCTGGATCGTCACGCCCTTCGCGTCGACCCGGGACTCGACCAGGTCGAGCGCAAGATCCGGACCGGACTCCGGGAACAGTCTCGCGCCCTGGCCGAGGATCACCGGGATCACGATCAGAGTCATCTCGTCGACCAGGTCGTTCTCCAGCAGCCACCGGGTCAGGATGCCACTGCCGTGCACCTGCAGCTCACCCCCGGGCTTGGCCTTCAGCTCACTGACGGTCGCCGCGAGGTCGCCGCGGAGGACGGTCGTGTCCTCCCAACGCGGCGCGGTGAGCGTGGTCGAGGCGACGTACTTGGGGGCCTCGTTCAAGGCCACGCCGATGGGATGTGCGCGCATCTGGCCGACTGATCCCCAGGAGCCGGCGAACAGCTCGTAGGTGCGCCGGCCGAACAGGAACGCCTCGGCGCGCTGGTAGGTCTGCGTGATGAACGTCCTGGTCTCGTCGTCGCCCTTCCCCCGGGCCCATCCGCCGCGCTCGAATCCGTTCCTGCGGTCATCCGACGCGGCGCCGTTTCCCTGCATCACTCCATCGATGGTGACCTGCGTCATGGTCGTCAGCTTCATGATCGCGGTTCCTTTGCCTTGGCGCCGCCCCCCTTGCGGGCGGCCTCATCCCTGCTACGAACACCACCGCCCCGATCCGACACTTCCTCCCGGACTTCTTTGAAGAATTTTCCGGGACGCCGGTCGTCAGCGATCCGACAGCACGACAGTGTCGCGGCGACCGCGCTCGGTACCCCTTGCGACACCCAACCTGTCCGATATCAAGGCGGTACGGCTACGCAGCAGGCGCGGCGATGACCGACGACGGCGAGCACCCCAGCTAGGAGTAGCCACCGGGATACGGCAGAAACGGGCCGCGAGCTTAGACAATTGCCGGCCAGTGCCCAGCGAGGGCCGCGTAGGCGGTGGAGCGGCCGATCTTGAGGGTGCGGGCGGCTTTGGTGACAGAGACGCCGTCGCCGACCAAGCGGCGCACAGTGGCGAGTTCGGCGGGGCCCAGGACGTGGGGGCGGCCTATCTTCTTCTTGCCCGGGAGCATGGCGTCCTCGCTCCGGCGCCGCTTGGCGACGACGATCTGCGTACGACAGCCGGGCGAGCCGGTCGAGGCGGCCGCTGGCGCAGAGCGCATCGGGTCGTGCGGGTGCCCGAAACTCGGCCGGCGGGCTGATCTGGGGTTTGTCGCTGTTCATGCCGTTGCGGCTGGTTTATCTGATCGTGGTTAGGCTCGCGGGGTGGGTGGTGCTGCTGGGGCGCTCGCAGAGGTCGAAGGATGCGGGCTGCCGGTCCGTCCTCGGTCGACTGGGGACGGCCTGTCTGCAATTCCCTTTGACCGGGTTCCGGCCCCACGCCGTCCGATCACTGTCCGTCCTGGTAGACCATGGGGCCTGACTCCTTGAACGCCGCACGCGAGGCGTCCTTGAGCCACTTCGTCGCGCTGGAGTCTCTGGTGAGGTTCGTGTAGACGGCCAGGGTACGGATCACATATCGGCCGGTCCGCCCGGTCCACGAGTACAACTGCACGTTCCACCAGTTCGAGGTGTAGCAGATGCCGGTCGATCCCGGCCCCGTTTGGGGGCACCGGATCCCCCAGTCCTGCACGTAGACGTTCTTGAGCCTCGAGTACGCGGTGCCGGCCCTGCCCGAGTCCTTCAGCGGAACGACCCAGACGGTCACCATGATGCGCCCGTTCGGAGCGCCCGAGCTGATATAGGCACCCACCGCCATGTCGTCGCAGCGTGCCTTGCGGAGGGCGGACTTGACTCTGGCATCGGGCCACGGGCTCGGGCAGTCCTCCACCCCAAATGCCTTGCGGCTGAAACGCACCCCCTTGGCGCTCGTGAAGGACTGCGGAAGCAGGGCGTCGGCCGTGATCGGGGTCGGGTCGGTGCTCTCCTTGTTGAGGTCCGCGGGGTTGAACGATTCCTCGGTCGGCTCCTCCGAAGCTGTCTGAGAAGGCGTCTGCGAAGGTGTGTCGGAAGGGCTCGGTCCGGGGGAGTAGGCGGAGACGGGCTGGGAGGTGGAGGACTGACCGCCCGACAGCGCTCCCCGGACCGCGTTCTTGACTACGGCCCGCACGCCCACCACGGCCAGCACCAGGGCAACTGCTCCAGCGCCGACGGCGAGGCCGATCTTCTTCGACCGGCCGCCGCCGCTGGGCGGAGGCTGGGGAGGGACACCCCATCCAGGCTGCCCAGGCTGCTGCGCCCAGCCGGCAGGCCCGTTCTCCTGTGCCGACGGGTGCGGCCGGAGAGCGAGTTGCTCGGCCTCCGGCATGCCCATCGTGGCGTGCGCCGTGGGCCACTGCGCGAGTGGGGCGGGAGCCTCGTCGCCGGTCAGGCGGCGCAGCAGGGCGGCGGCGCTCGGCCGGGCCGCGGGATCCTTGGCCAGACAGGCCGCCAGCGCCGGGCGTAGCTCCTGCGGCACGGCCGACAGGTCGGGTTCGCGGGTCAGGATGGCGTGCATGATCACCGGAAGGGTGTCTCCACTGAAGACCTGCTGCCCGGTGGCCGCGTAGATCATGGAGGTCGCCCAGCTGAACAGGTCGGCCGCCGGGGTGATCGGCGCCCCGCCGAACTGCTCCGGCGCCATGTAGACGGGGGTGCCCACCACGCTGTGCGTGGCCGTCTGGGCGGTCACCCTGGCGATCCCGAAATCGATCACCACGGGCCCCTCCGGCCCCATGATCACGTTGTGCGGTTTGAAGTCACGGTGGACTATCCCGGCCCGGTGGATGGCCGCCAGCGCGGTGAGCGTGGTCACCGCGAGCCGCTCCAGCCCGCTGCCCGAACGCGGACCCTCGGTCCTGACCAGCAGGTCGAGCGACGGGCCTGGGATGTGTTCACTGACGATGTATGGCTGGCCGCCCACCAGGCCCGTGTCCAGCACGCGCGCCGTACAGAACGGAGCAACCTGGCGAGCCGCCTCGGCTTCCCGCAGGAACCGGCGGCGCGCGTTCTCATCCGCCGCGGCTCCAGCGTGTAACACCTTGACCGCGACCTGTTCGTTGGACGGCCCCTGGCCCAGGTAAACCGTTCCCTGGCCGCCCCGCCCCAGTACACCAGCGAGCCGATAGGGGCCGATCTGACGTAAATCTTCCGGCGTGAGCGACTGCACAAGATCTCACCTTAGCGTTTGCTGGCAAGATCTCCTTGATGTCACACAATGGGTCAAGTCACTGCGAAGCCTTCGTGGCCGTTGGCAGCGATCTCGGCGCACCTGACGCGGTAAGGGCCGACGCCGTCGATGACCTGATGGGTGCTCGCCGAACGCGGCTACGACCCCGACAAGTATCGCCGCCCAGAGGAATGAGTCCAGGAGATCTGATCACGTTCAGTGATCCCCTATGTTGTGACATCTGGGACATATGGTTCAAATGACACGGAAGGGGTGAGTGTGGCTTTCAGGGTTCTGCCGTTCGCGTGGCTCTCAACGACTCGCCGCTCGCCCCTTCGTGACGGACTCGGCCTCTGTAGGGTGCGGGTGCCGAGAGTAGTGACATGAGGAGCTCCTTGTCCCTTCCTGTGCAGTAAGAGCCGAGTGGCGAGACAGCCTGTCGAGCACTCCCCGGCGCGAGCGCTCGCGCTCCCTTGCCGGCCATTGCGGCCCGGGGACGGGCCACCGTGACGGTCCGTGACGTGGTGGGAGGTCCGGAGTTGACGGTGGAGGCCGTCATGCGGCGGGGCAGTGCTCGACGGCGAAGTGGTCTGATCAGGTTGTGGAGTAGTCCAGGCCGTAGAGGTCCGAGCTGGATTGCGCCGAAGGTCTGTCTGAGAGGCCTGCGCTGGGAGATGATGTCCAGCCATGGCTGATCATTCGCACTCGACACTTCCCAGGGCGCGACGTCCGGTCCTCGAACTCTCCATTGATCTCGGCGATCACCCTCCCCTGGAGCGTGTTACGCAATCCATGGTGGCGCTGAACGAGGTATGGCGGTTCGCGCTGAGAATCTCCCAGGGATCCCCCTCCTTTCCCGTAGCCTGGCATCCCGAGTTCGCCGCAATGTTGGCGGCGTACCGGCCCGAGAATTATGGCTACATCGGCGACGAGTACGAGATCGAACTGCATGAGTTGCTGGTGCGTCGGACGATCCTGGCGAGCCCGTGGGAGACCATCCTCACCGTGGCGGCCAACCATTCAGGGGTCGTCATGTATGGCGGTGCGGCCCTCATCACGCTGGAGCGGATTCTCAAGATGCTCATGGATTGGCAGAGCCATAGATTGGCTCTTGAAGAACGCAGACATCAGCTCGAGCAAGAATCCGGGCCGACGGCGGCCCTGGAGGATGACGACGGTAGCTCTCCTGAGAGTGCGCCCGATGTCATCCGAGCGGTCGAGCGGTTCGTTTGGAAGTACGACCGTTTGGAAGCCGCACCCATGGATCACGTCGACCGGGTCGGAGACTACTTCATCACTCTTGCGCAGGGAAGAATCCTTCGTGTCGAAGTGCGTCTAGAGCACGAGGACCCTACCGTCGAGCAGTGATCTCCTTATCGCGGTATTGCGCCACATCCTAGGCAGACGAATACCCCGCCTCGAAGAGTGGCGCACTCGCATACTTCCCTCGGGCGATCAGCCAATTATCGCGTGCTGGATGTGAACCCCGCGGTGGTCCGGTCGCCACCGGTGCCAGCAGCGATGGACATGAGCAGGCCGACCACGGCGGTCATGCCTGCATCAAAGCGACGGCTGGCTGTGCCACATCCAACAGAGCACCGGAGCCATCGAGTCGGCACCCTGCCCGCTCACATGCGGCTACGCGTTCAGCGCGGCACCTGTACAGGATCGATGGTGAATGCCTTGTAGAGCTGGGTGATGTCCAGCACCCGCTGGAGCACACCCTGGACGTGGGCCAGGCGCAGTCTGCATCCAGCTTGCAGGGCGGCACCCTGTAAATGCAACAGCGCGCGTAGTCCCTCGGAGCCGCAGAACGTCAGCGCCGCAACATCTACCTCGACGAAGCGGGGCCCATTCGACAAGGCCGTTTCCATAGCGTCCAGCAGCGTCGAGGTCGTGTTCACATCAAGTTCGCCGGCCAAGCACACCACCGAAATGCCATCATGGAAGTGCACATCGGCCGTAAGGACGGTCATGGATGACCTCCTCCTTCTGTTGGAGGGGAGACGTGAGTCGCCCGCACGTCTCATGACCGACACGCGACATTCCTGGCCGCACCCGTCGCGAGACCCGAGGCGCCTTGGCCAGGGCCAGTCGGAATACCTGCAGTTCCTGCTGTTCATCCTGGCCACGGTGTGGCTGGTCCAACGCGGCTCGCCCGAATCCAAGGAACGTCATCTCGGCGCCGGCCTGGCCGCCATCGCCGGCTGGAACCGCCCGCGGTGCGCCCAGTGCCTTCTGCGCCTCCAGCAACCGGTCGAGATGTCCTTGGACGACCGGCGCACTGGATGAGGCTTTTGAGTGGTCCACTGGTGCGCCGACGGCTGCGATGGCAACGACACCTGCAAGTCGCGTGCGGTCTGCTTGAGCGGGCGTCGAGTCTGGTGTGGTCGGTGACGAGAACAGCTCCGATCGACCGGACGACGTCGGCCTCTGCCGTGTCCTGTGCGGCGGTTCCGGCGGCGATCTCGGTGAGATTGCTTGGTGTGCCTGGGCCTTTCTGCCAAGCGGGGTGGCGCTGGGAACGACGGGATGGCATCGGGTCCGTTCCGCTCCCGATGCGTGAGCCGTGGTTTGCTCGCGTGGAGAGCAGGAAGGTAGCCAACCGCCTCCGCCGAGCAGCTCACAATGTTCGCCCACGGTAATGCGGGTATGGCCTGTTATTCACTAGAGAGGGGACACCTGACATGGAACAACCCGGTGGCGGTAGCAGACACCATTCCACCCCACATGAGCCTCGATCGCCGGAGGGGATGAGCTCACAGCAGGTCGACAGCCGCAGCGAGCTGGCTAAGTGGATCAGCGGTACGCATGTGTTTCCCGCTGGCAGGGAAGAACTGCTGGAGCGGGCGCGGTCCGAGGCAGCGCCCGACACGGTGCTCTCTGCCATTCAATCGCTGCCCCCCGACCGTGTTTTCGAGAACATGGCGGATCTCAGCCGAGAGCTTGGTCTCGACGGAATCCAGCACGACTAGGCACATAACAGCGGATCTACCATTCACGGGCGCCCGTCCTGGATGGGTTCCCGCGTCAGTGGTGCGCGGAGTGGAGGCTGTCTGTTCCGTTATCAGGCTTGATCTCGGCGAGGACGACGCCATCGCGCCCGAGGCCTCGATGGAGGTGCTGGAGCCGGTGATCGCCCTCCTGCAGGACCTGTCCGAGCAGGAGCGGCGAACCCTCGCCGAGCTGATCAACCAGTTCGCGCAGGAGGAAACCGACCCCGAACGGCAAGCTGACGGCCTGGGAAACGCTCGAGATCCTGGGCCTCCTGGTCTGATCGATGACCTGCGGTGCGCCCGTTGTGTCCGCAGCGGTCACCGGTCGTGGGACAACGAATGCTTCGAGCCCAGGGTCATCTCATCTCGCGCCGATTGCGCAGGATTTCGACGCCGTCACCGTCAAGTTCATCGCAGTACACCGAGCGTCCGGTCGTGGCCATCACCAGTGCCAGGGTGGTGCCGGACACCAGCGGGCCGGAACCCGTGGTGAAAGGGCCGTCGGTGGCGGCGAGTCGCAGGCCGACGATCCGTCTCTTGGCGGCGACGACCACGTCCGAGCTCCGGTAGTACTCGGCTACCCGAGTGAGGGTCTCGATCGGGTAGCCATGGCGAATACCCAGCGGTCGCCGGATGTCCTCGGCATGCACGATCGTCTCACCCAGCATCGCGATGACCGGGAGAGGCGGTTTGGTGGTGCTCGTGATGACGTGGCGGAACCTGTCATGCGTCTCGGCCGCGGTCGCGCCCAACTGCTCGGCCAGCCGCATGGCGACCTGCTTGTCGAAGTCGAACCGGCAGCGGATCACCCCCGCCAGCCACCGCACACCGTTAAGGCTCGCCCCTGCCGTGAGGTGCGCCAGCACCTCCCGCACGCTCAGCCCGGCACACAGCGACGGTGTCGCCCATTGCTCGTCGGTCAGATCCACCAGGTCGCTCGCCAGGGCCGCTCGCTCGGCGTGCACCAGCGGCCAGATGTCGGCCACGCGACTGCCCCGTGCTTTCGGCGCCGGATTGGTCATGTCAGCCAGCCTTTTCTCGTCAGTCACACGAGTCCTCGCATCAGGTCGGTAAGGACGGTCGAAGTGAAGACTTCCGTCAGGCGGCGAAATCATCGCTCGCCTGAGGCAGGCCAGCCGCACTCGGCAACCCCGCTGGCGGAAACGACACTCCTGTGGGCAAGCAGGGCATGGGCGTCCGGGAGTCGGCAGGTGCTCGCACCCAGAGCCCGTGCCCCGGCACGCTGGCGCCACAACGTCACGGTCAGCAATAACGTAGCGCGTTAGGTGAATAGCCGAGCCTCCGGGTGCTGCTACTTCTCACCGACATCGCGGGCCCGATCCAGACCCCGGGTGCCCCTTCGTAGCGGACCTCCGGTCTCCTGGCCGGCCTCGGTGCGCTCGACACCCGCGTGGTCGCCCGCGTCACGGGTCAGCCCTCCACTCCCGTCGCGTCGTGGGAGGCGCCGACCGGTTTCGACTCCGGCGAACCGACGCTGGGCGAGCCGTTCCGCCCCTTCCTGGACGTGCTGCCGAACAACCGCGCGGTCGCCCTGCGGGTGCCTCGCGAGGAGCAGGAGCTGATCAACCCCTACACCACGGCGACCGCGATGGACGCCGGCTGGATCTGGACCATTGAGTTCCTGGTCCTGCACTACCGGGCCGGCGCCCGCGCCGACACGCCGTGCTGGCAGGAGATCAAGCGCCGCAAGATCCCCGAGAGCCTGTCGGACCTGCTGGAGTCGGCTGCCGGCCGGCTGCCGGACGAGAGCGCCGTCTACCCGTACTACCACGGCTTCGAGCTGTACTCGTGGATCACCATGCTGCTCGGGCTCGGGC